>JBDTOO010000080.1:0-12716 GCA_039933215.1 Acidobacteriota bacterium | reverse complement strand
CCGACTCCGCTATCCTCGAAGCATGAAGAAGCCCGTCTGGCACTCCACGACCGTCGTGTGCGTCCGACACAACGGCCGGGTGGCCATGGCCTCCGACGGCCAGGTCACGCTCGGGACCACGGTCATGAAGCAGACGGCGGCGAAGATCCGCCGCCTGAAGGGTGGAGAAGTGATCGCCGGCTTCGCGGGGTCTTCCGCCGACGCGTTCGCCCTCTTCTCCCGGTTCGAGGCGAAGCTCGAGGAGCACCGCGGCAACCTCGAGCGCTCCGCGATCGAGCTCGCGAAGGACTGGCGGACCGACAAGATGCTGCGCCAGCTCGAGGCGCTGCTCATCGTCGCCGACAAGACGACCTCTCTGCTCCTGTCGGGAACGGGCGACCTCATCTCGCCGGACGAGGGGCTCCTTGCCGTGGGCTCCGGCGGACCCTACGCGCTCGCCGCCGCGCGCGCTCTCATGCTTCACCGCCCGGACATGGGCGCCGCGGACATCGCCCGCGAGTCGCTGACGATCGCGTCGACCATCGACATCTACACGAACGACCGGATCACGATCGAAGAGATATGAGGGACGCCGCGGGGAGGCGAAGCCGGAGTCTCCGGGCGGGGACGGCGGGGAAATCGCCCGGCCGGCGGAACCGTTATCCTTAGGCCATGGTCTTCCTGATGCCCGGCGAAAAGGCGGAGGCGGCGCCCGCGGCCACGGCTCCCGCCGCGCGCACGCCCCGCGAGATCGTCGCGGAGCTCGACAAGTTCGTGATCGGCCAGAAGAAGGCGAAGAAGGCCGTCGCGGTCGCGCTCCGGAACCGCTGGCGCCGCCAGCAGCTCGAGCCCGAGATGTCCCGCGAGATCCTTCCGAAGAACATCCTGATGATCGGGCCGACCGGCGTCGGCAAGACGGAGATCGCCCGCCGCCTCTCCCGCCTCGCGGACGCCCCCTTTCTCAAGGTCGAGGCGTCGAAGTTCACCGAGGTCGGGTACGTCGGACGCGACGTCGAGTCGATCGTCCGCGACCTGACCGAAGTCGCCGTGCACATGGTGCGGGAAGAGAAGACCGCGGAAATCCGCGACCGCGCCAAGGCGCGCACGGAGCAGCGCCTGGTGGACCTCCTCATGCCGCCGCTCGCGGACCAGGAAGCGGAGGAAACGCGCGCCAAGCTCCGAAGCCTTCTTCAGGAGGGCAAGCTCGACGACCGGCTCGTGGAAGTCGAGGTCGCGGACAAGACCTTCCCGTCCTTCGAGATCGTCACCAACCAGGGCGTCGAGGAAATGGACATCAACGTCAAGGAGATGCTCCCCGGCCTCTTCGGCAGCAAGAAGAAGCGGCGCAAGGCGACCGTCTCGGAGGCCCGCGAGATCCTCCAGGCCGAGGAGGAAGGGCGCCTCGTCGATCCGGGCGTCGTCGCCCGCGAGGCCGTCGAGCGGGCGCAGTCGTCGGGGATCGTGTTCTTGGACGAGATCGACAAGGTCGCCGGCCGCGAGGCGGGCCGCGGTCCCGACGTCTCGCGCGAGGGCGTGCAGCGGGACCTCCTCCCGATCGTCGAGGGCACGTCCGTCAACACCAAATACGGGTTCGTAAAGACCGACCACGTGCTCTTCATCGCCGCGGGGGCCTTCCACGTCTCGAAGCCGTCCGACCTGATCCCCGAGCTCCAGGGCCGGTTTCCGATCCGCGTCGAGCTCGACTCGCTGACGGAAGAGGATTTCGTCCGCATCCTCTCCGAGCCCGAGAACGCCCTCCTGAAGCAGTACCACGCGCTCCTGTCGGCGGAGAAGGTGGACCTGCAGTTTTCCGACGACGCCATCCGCGAGATCGCCCGGGACGCGGAGCGCGTCAACCGCTCGCTCGAGAACATCGGCGCGCGCCGCCTGCATACGATCCTGGAGCGCCTGCTGGAGGACATCTCGTTCGAGGGGCCGGAGAACGCGGGGAAAACGATCCGCATCGAGGTCGATGACGTCCGGACCGCGCTGAACGACCTCGTCCAGGACGAAGACCTCTCGCGCTACGTCCTCTGAGCCGGCGCGGTGAGGGTTGTCTCACCCCCGGCCGCTCCCATGCCTCGTCGACGACCCGATGCCGGTGCCCGACGCTCGATGCCGGGTGACCCGATGACCCGATTCCGAGCGCTCCGATCTATTCGATCGCGCGGCCTTCTCGCGGCGGCGGCCCTCCTGGCAATCTGCGCCGCCTCCGCATGCGGGAAGAAGGGCGATCCCCAGCCGCCATTTCCGCGCGGCCCCCGCGCGATCACCGACATGGCCGTCGAGCAGGAGGCGGCGGACGCCGTGCTCACCTTCTCGTATCCCGATCGGCTCTTGAACGGATCGCCGCTGACCGACCTCGCGTCGATCGAGGTGTACCGCGTCCTGAACCCCTCGCCGGCCCTCACATCGCCGCGCAAAGCCCCATCGGGAGGGGGATCCGCCGCCGCGAGGGGCGACGCGGCGCCCGCGGCGGGAAGCCGCCAGACGGCCGTCAACCTCCGCGTGGCCGAGGAGACGTTCTACCGCGGCGCCGAGCGGATCGCGACGCTGCCCGTCGGGGAGCTCGCGCGGCGCACCCGCGGCGCGACGATCGTCTTCGAGGACTCGCTCCCTCCGGTCATCGCACGCCGGCCCTCGCCGAAATCGCTCGGTTACGCCGTCGTGTCCGTTCGACGCGGAGGCGATCGCAGCCCGCTCTCGAACATCGTCACGATCGCGCCGGAGATCCCGCCGGCCGCTCCGGTGTTCCTCGCCGTGACGCCCGAGGAGGGCCGGATCTGCCTCGAGTGGCTGGCACCCGACCGGGATCTCTTCGGCCAGCCCGGGGCGAAGGTGGGAGGGTTCTTCGTGTATCGGCGCGCTCTGCCGGACGAGGACTACGGCGAGCCCGTCAACGCGAAGCCCGTCGACGGGACGGCGTACGTCGACGTCGCGCCGCCGTACGGCTCGCTCGTTTACACGATGCGCGCCATCGTGCCCGGCAAGCCGCGCATCGAGGGCGCTCCCGCGGTCGAGGCCGCGGTCGACTACCGCGACCGTTTCCCGCCTTCGGCGCCGGCCCGCCTGGACGCCCTGCCCGAGGCTTCCCTGGTGCGGCTCGTCTGGGACCCGGTCGGAGCCCCGGACCTCGCCGGCTACGCCGTGTTTCGCGCGCAGGACGGCGGGCCTCCGTCGCGTTTGACGCCCGGGCTCGTGAGCGACAGCTTCTACGAGGACGCCACGGCACAGCGGGGCCGGCGGTACACGTATACGGTCCGCGCGTACGACCGCGCCGGCAACGAGAGCGCCCCGTCCCCGCCGGCCCCGGCCGAGCCCTTCTGATGCGCGATTCCCGATCCCGCGCGCATTAGACTTCGCGCCATGGCGCTCCCGCGGCGGTTCGTGAAGATGGCCGGCGGCGGCAACGACTTCCTCGTCTTCGAGGCGGACGGCCGGACGCTTTCCGAAGAGGACCGTTTGCGCCTCGCCCTCCTCTGCCGGCGCGGGCTCTCAGTCGGCGCGGACGGCGCTCTCTTCCTCTCGGGGGGCGAGGCGTCGCGGATCCACCTCGACTACTACAACGCCGACGGCGGGCTGGCTTCGTTCTGCGCCAACGGGACGCGCTGCGCCGCCCGCTACGCCGTCACGCGGCGGCTGGTCTCGGGGCGGCGGCCCGTTCTCGAGACGGGCTGGGCGACCATCGCGTGCGCCGTCGAGGACGACCGCGTCTCCCTGTCTCTTCCTCCGCTTCCGATGCCGGGCGATCCGCTGTCCTCGGAGGGCTTCGGGCTGCCCGCCGTTCCGATGCACGTGGGCGTCCCGCATCTCGTCGTCCTTCTCCCGGAGAACATGGACCTCACCGCGCTCGAAGTCGGCCGGGTCGCGCCGGCGCTGCGCCATCACCCGCTGCTTCCCGAGGGCGCCAACGTGAATTTCGTGCGGGTCGTCGGACAGGACCGGCTCGCCGTGCGGACGTTCGAGCGGGGCGTCGAGGCCGAGACGCTCGCGTGCGGGTCGGGAACCGTCGCGTCGGCGGTCGTGGCGGCGCGGGCGGGGCTCGTCCGCCCGCCGGTCGCGTGCGAGACGAAGAGCGGGGCCGTCTTCACCGTCGCGTTCGAAGACGCGGACGGGGTCGTCTCGAACGCCGTCCTGACCGGCGACGCCCGCGAGATCTTCTCGGGCGAGCTGACGGAGGAGGCATGGTCGGCATGAGCCCGCCGGGACGCATCGCGTTCGGCTCGCCCGAGGCGCCGCCGCGGCCGAGCAAGATCGTCGCCGTGGGGCGCAACTACCGCGATCACGCGAAGGAGCTCGGCAACGAGGCGCCTATGCAGGAGCCGCTGCTCTTTCTCAAGGCGCCGTCTGCGCTCGTGTGGGGCGAAGGAGAGATCGTGCTTCCGCCCGAGTCGGCGCGGGTCGACTACGAGGGCGAGCTCGCGCTCGTCGTGGGGAGGCGCATCAAGGCCTGGCCGGAAGAGCGCTGGCTCGAGGCGCTCGCGGGAATCTGCTGCGCCAACGACGTCACCGCCCGCGACCTCCAGAAGAAGGACGGGCAGTTCGCGCGCGCGAAGTCGTTCGACACGTTCTGCCCCATCGGCCCGGAGATTGCCACGGGGCTCGACCCCTCGGATCTCGCGATCACGACGCGGGTGAACGGCGCGACGAAGCAGGCCTCGCGCACTTCCGAGATGGTCTTCTCGCCGAGATTCCTCGTGGCCTACATCTCCCGGATGATGACGCTCGAGCCGGGCGATCTGATCCTGACGGGCACCCCCGCGGGGGTCGGTCCCCTCGCTCCCGGCGATACCGTCGAGGTGGAGATCGAGAGCGTCGGCGTCCTGCGCAGCCGGGTCGCCGGCCGTCCTTCGGAGCCCGGCGTCTGAACGGCGTGCGCCGGCTTCTCGCGGGCCTCCTGCTCGCGGTCGTCGGAATCTGGGAGGCGCGCACCCTGCGGGTCTTAGACGTCGGGAAGTGGCTTCGAGGCACTGTGGAAACTCTCCGCGGCGCGCCGCCGCCGCGGAGCGCGGGAATGGGCTTCTACTTCGACCCGGCCTACAGCGATTTCCTGGACGAGGTGGCGCGCCGCACGCCGGTCCACGCCACGATCGCGATGCTGGTCCCCGAGCGGCCGGACGCCTATCGCTTCCAGGCCGTGTACAGGCTCGCGCCGCGGCGCGTCGTGGACGCCGAGCGCCTCGCCGAGGCGCGCTGGGTCGCCGCGTGGGGCAGCGAACGCGACCGCCTGGCGGGAGGCGTGCCGGTCGGCGGCGGGCGTCTCCTCGCCCGCTGATCGTGGGTTCCGCGACGCGGGTCCTGCTTGCCCTTGCCGGCACGACGCTCGTCGGATTCGCCGCGTCGATGCGGTTTACCCGGTCGCTGCGCGCGACCGAGAGAACGGCGTGGGCGCTCGCGACCGGGCTTCTCGTGCAGTCGATCCTCGTGCTGCTTTTCGCCGCCGCGGGCCTGTCGCTTCGCCCGCCGGGCCTCTTCGCGGCGGGGGCTCTCCTGCTGATCGGCCTGGCGGTTGCTTCGAGTTCGAGGATCCGCCGGGCTCCGGAGGCCGCCACCCTCCCGCCGCCGGTGCCGGGGGCGGCGGTCCTCACCCGGATTCTCTTCGGCGCCGCGCTCTCCGCGTGGGGACTCTTCTTTCTCTCCGCGGTTTCCGAGCCGATGTGGTCGACGGACTTTCTCGCCATCTGGGGGCTGAAGGGGAAAACCATTTTCGAGACGGACGGACTCCCGGCGCGTCTCTTCCGCGATCCGGCGCTCTACTGGGCGCATCGGGAGTATCCGCTCCTGGTGCCTCTGTCGCTCGCCGCGCTCGCGGGACTCGCGGGGGAGTGGAACGACCAGGCTCTCGCCCTCCTCTTCCCGGCGGCCGCGCTCGCGACGCTCTTCGCCATATCGGGCTTTCTGTCGCGGCGCGGCCGGGCAACCGCGGGAGCCGCCGCCGCCCTTCTCGCCGCCCTCTGCTTCCGTCTCTACCACCCGGTGAACGCGGGAACGGCCGAGGTGCCGTTCGCTTTGGGCGCCGTGCTCATGGCCTGCGCGTTCCTGGATCTCCTGGAGCGCGATGGACGGGATGCGCGAGTCCGTGTCGCGGTCGCGGCGCTCTTCTGCGCGGCGGCGAAGCAGGAGGGGACCCTGTGGGCCGCGCTCCTCGGTCTGACGTTTCTTTTCCTTCGCCGCCGACACGGCAGGCGACGCGGCACGATGCTCAGCGCGGCGGCGTTCGCCCTTCCGCCCGCGGCGCATTGGATCCTGCTCTTTCTTCTCCGCGGACCCGAGACGCGGCGTGATTTCGATTTTCATTTCTTCGAGCCCGGAGGTTGGGCGGCGCTGGCGCATCGCTTCGCAGACGTCGTCCAGCGGGTCGCCACGACGGAAGCGCGGGAGGCCGCCGTGCCTCTCGCCGCGATCGTTCTCTTCCTGCTTGTCACCCGCCGCTCCCTCGCGGACGCGATCCTGCCCGCGCTCACCGTCCAGATCGTCTTCTACTTCCTCGCCTTCTCTGTCTCGTCGTTCGATCCGATGTACGCGGTGGACGGTGCCTTTCGCCGGATCGCCTTGACGCTCTTCCCGGCGCTGACTCTCGTGCTCGGGGCGCGGCTGGACGGGCCGGGGCCGGGAGCCGCGCACCGGGCAGCGACCGATGCCTCGCAGTGATTCGCCCGGACGCCGCGTCGAGCGACTTCGCCTGCTCGGGCTAACGGTTTTATATGTCGCGACGCGGTTGCCGGGACTTCGCGCCTTCCCCATCTTCGGCGACGAGGCGATCTACCTCCACTGGGCGCAACTCATCGCCGCGCGCCCCTTCGCCGCTGCCTTCGTGTCACTGCAGGACCCGAAGCCTCCGCTTCACTTCTGGTTCCTGGCGCTTTGGGTGCCGCTTTTCGAGGACCCGGTTTTCGCGGGGCGAATTCTGTCGGTCGCAGCGGGAGCGGCGTCGATCTGGCTCGCGGCGGGAGTCGCGCGAGAAACCGCGAAGCGGTTCGGTCTTCCGGAGCTGAGCCGCTCCGCCGGCGCCGGCGCCGCGCTCTTCGCCGTCTTCTGCCCGTTCGCGGCCTTCTACCAGCGCCTTGCGCTGGCCGAATCCCTGTTCGTCGCCGAGTGCCTCGCCGCGGTATGGCTCGCCCTCCGCGTCGCGAGCGGCAAAGGGAGAAGGGCGGGCGCGCTGTGGCCCGGCCGCGGTCTCGCCCTCGGCGCGGTTCTTGGCGCCGCGATGCTCTCCCGGCAGAGCTTCAGCTACGTCCTCTGGGCCCTCCCGCCCGCCGCCTTACTCTGCCTCCGAAGCGGAGAGCGCGCGACGCCCGCGGCGTTCTCCCTTCGGATGTTTCTGGCTGCCGCTGTCGCTCTGATTTTCTGGTCCCCATACCTGCTCGCGCCAGGCGGCCCTTCGCTGGCGGTGCGCGCCTTTCATCTCGCGGCGTACCGTGAACCGCTCTCGTTCGGTCGGCGAATCGAGAACCTCTCGTCTGTCGCGCTGTCGATCACGACTTATCTGACGCCTCCCGTGGCGCTCTTCGCTCTCTTCTCGCTCGCGTGGCTCTTCGCCGTGCATCGGCGGCGTGCCGCCGCCTTTCTCGTCGCGTGGTTCGCCGTGGCGACTCTGCCACTCGCCCTCTTCGGCAGCATCTTCTTCTCCCGATATGCCCTGTCGGCCTCAATTCCACTCTGGATCGCCTGCGGGATTGGGCTCGCGGGCTCGTTCGCCCGCATCCGGAGCCTGCGTCCGCGCGCCACCCGCACCGCTCTCGCTGCCGCGGCAGTAGCGGTGCTTTTCGCCTGGCCGGCGGCGGAGCTCGTACGGCAAGCCGCCGACTGGGAGTCGCAGACGCTGACCGTCGAGGATCGGCGGCAATACTCGTCGGGGTGGCCGGCCGGACCCGCGAGCGAGGCCGCCGTGGAATTCCTGAAGGCGCAGGCGCGGCGCGGGCCCATCGTTCTGATCACCCCCGAGATTTCCGGCAATCCGACCGACGCGGCCTGGGTTCTCTTCCGGGGCAACCCTCGCGTCGGTCTCTTCTCAGTGAAAGACGTCTTCGGCGGGCCGGTGCGGCGCGACGTCCCGGGGCGGCCGGGAAACCTCCGCCTCTTCGGAGACCTCCGTGAGCTTGGGCCAGACGCGCCGGTCGACGTCGCGGGCCGCCGCGTCTTCTTCATCGCCCCCGACCCTCTTGTGACCCCGGATGGATGGCGGCCCGCAGAGCAGTACCTGCGCCTCCGAAACCCGAGTATCGCGGCGGTCGCGCGCTTCGTGAATCCTCCGGGCGAACGCGGCGTTCCTCCTGCGGCCGTGACCGTTTTCCGGCTGCCCTGACTTCAGGGGTGTCCGGAATGGACCCACATGTCGAGGCAACCGCTTCGGATGCCGGTGCTCGGAGACAGCTCTCCGGCGGCGACCCCATCGCGCTGAGCGCGGCGGCGGCAAAAGGGCGGCGGGACCACGGGGAACAAAAGGAAGCTCCCCGGCCCGAGCTCTCCCGAAGCCACGACCCGCACGTCGACGTCGCGGGAAGCGTTCTCGGCGGCGAGCCACGACGGGATCTCGGCTGTCGCGAATGCCCGGTCGGGCGTCGCCTCGGGCGCGAGGGCGATCGGCCGGCCGCCCGGGCCCTCGAGGGCATATCGCGCGCCCGACGGGAGCTCGGCCGCGCCGATGCGGACGTGAAGCGTCGACCGTCCGGGCGGGATCTCTCCGCGGGGAATCGTCTGAGAGATCGCGTCTCCCGCCGAGTCGAGACGGCCCCACTGCCAGTCGAAGAGTTGGGGCCAGACCGCGGCGAACAGGACGAGGACCGCGAGGGCGGCGAGAAACGCGGCGGAAAGGCGGCGCCTCTTCCGTCGGTCGGGCGCGACTCCAGAGAGTACAAAGACGAGGACGAGAGGAAGGGCGGGGAGCGCGGGCAGCAGGTATCGCGGGTTCGAGCCGAAGACGAGGTCGTGAACGACGAGCATTGCGAGGAGGAGCGCCGCGAGCACGCCGGCGCGTCGATCTGCGCCGAAGACTCCGGCGGCCGCCGCCGCGATGCCCGCCAGAATGAGGAAAGGTGAGACGATCCGGGACTCGCGATCGAGGACGGCATAGAGAGCGGACCACCCCGCGTCGTAATACTCGACGCCGAAGACGCCGTGCAGAGCGCGCCAGACGAGTTCGCGGCGAACGTCGGGGGCGCTGCCGGCGAAAAAACGTTCCCACCGGTCGCGCGTGAGCGCGAGGGCAGTTCCGGTAGTAGGCGGGCGGGTCACTCCCGGCGGAGGCCAGGGGATCGACGGCTGCCAGTAGTACTCGGCACTCCCCCCGAGGATCGGGTAACCCGCACCGCGCCACGCGTCCTCGCCCGTCACGCGCCGAGTCGCGAGCCAGAAGCCCGACGAAAGGAGCAGGAAGGCCACGGCGAACGCCGCGACACCCCGGGGGCGCCGCGCGAGCGAGAGCGACGCGGCGACGAGCGCCGCCGCGACCAAGGCTAGATTCGGCCGCACGGAAAAGAGGAGAGCCGAGGCGGCCCCAATTCCGAGTAATGTCCTGTCCCGCTTCGGTGGCGCGAGGGCCGCGGCCGCGAGCGGGAGAAAGAGGGCGGCGGAGAGTGCCTCGGTCATCACGGCGCTCGCCGAATCCCGCAGCCGCAGGAACGCGAGGAGCAGCGCGTACAGCGCGAAGCCAGCGGCGGACCCGCGGCGCCGCGCGACGAAGACCGCCGTAGCGGCGATCGACCCCCAGAGCAGGACCGACTGGACGAGAACCACGGAGCGCTCCGCGGGCACCCCCGGCACAGCGGCCATCGCCGCCCTCAGGAACAATAGGTAGCCGGTCTTCGCGGGATGGGCGAGGACCTGCCCGGGGGAGGGAGCCGGCAGCGGGCGAAAGATCCCCGCTCCCGTGCGCGCCCAGTCGAGGTCGAGCCGGCTGTCCGACCAGAGCACGACGGGAGCGACGAGCCCGGCCCACAGGAAGAGGAAAAGTCCGGCCGTGCCGGAGAGGAGGATCGTCAACCGCCAAACCGAACTGGAGGAGCCGGAATGCGGGGGTCGCTCGGTCTTTGGCATCCGCGCGCGCCTCAGTCCGCCAGTCCGTCGAGCAGCGAGGCGGGAAGGCCTCCGAAGGCTCCCGAGGACATGAGGAGCAGGACGTCTCCCGAGCGGGCATGCGTTCGGACGAGTTCCGGAATCTCCGCGATCGAGCCGGGCGCGAACGCGGGCTTGCCGGATTGGTGGAAGGCGGAGACGAGCGCCTCGCGGTCCATCCGGGCTTCGGGCGCGAGCCGTCCGGCGTGAAAAACGGGAGCAATGACGAGCGCGTCCGCGCCCGAGAACGCGTCGGCGTAATCGGCCTCGAAGATCTTCCGGCCCGCGGTGTTCGAGCGCGGCTCGAAAAGCGCCCAGATCCGCCGGTTCGGCCACCTCGAGCGCGCCGCCTGGAGAGTTCCCCGCACGGCCGTGGGGTGATGCGCGAAATCGTCGACGACCACGATGCCGCCCTTCTCCCCCTTGATCTCCAGGCGGCGGCGCACGCCGGCGAATCGGGGAAGCGCGCGGGCGATCTCTCCCGGCGAGACGCCGAGTCCGCGGACGAGGGCGATGGCGCCGAGCGCGTTGCGCACGTTGTGGATCCCCAGGAGCGGCGACGCCAGGCGCTGCGTCGGAAGGCCCGCCTCGATCAGGGTGAACGACGTGCCGTCCGGTCCGCTCGCGACGTCCGACGCCGCGAAGTCCGCGGCGAGGTCGTCGAGCGAGACCCGGACGACGCGCGCCGGCGTGTCCGCGCGGCGGGCGACCTCCACGACGCGCGGGTCGTCGCCGTTGACGACGACGGTCCCGTCTTCCGGCACGATCGAGATCACGCGGCGGAAGGCGTCCTCGATCGAGGGGAGATCGGGATACAGGTCCGCATGGTCGAACTCGATGTTGCCGACGAAGAGGTGCTTCGGCTCGTAGTGCAGGAACTTCGGCCCGCGGTCGAAGAACGCCGCGTTGTACTCGTCGCCCTCGAGGACGAAAGCGGGTCCGGCTCCGAGCCGGTACCCGCGACCGAAGTTGCGCATCTCGCCCCCGACCAGAAAGCCCGGCTCCCGGCCCGCGTCCAGAAGAAGCCAGGCGACGAGCGCGGAGGTCGTGGTCTTTCCGTGCGTCCCGGTGATGACGATCGACGTCTTTCCGGGAAGCAGGAATTCGCGGATCGCCTGGGGCATCGAGAGAACGGGAAGGCCCCGCCGCAGGGCCTCGGCGGCCTCGGGGTTGTCGCGAAGCGCGGCGTTGCCCACGATGACGCGTTCCGCGTCGGCCGGGACGTGCTCGGGGGCATAGCCTCTCGCGACCGGGATGCCGAGCGCTTCGAGCAGCGTCGACATGGGGGGATAGACTTCGAGGTCGGTTCCGGTCACGGAGTGTCCGCGTTCGGACAGGAGGGCCGCCAGCGGGACCATCGCGGTGCCCCCGATCGGCACCATGTGGATCTTCACGGTTGCGACGCCTCGGCGTGAATCGCCCGAAAACCGTGGCGTTCGGGCAAGTTATGGAAATATCGACCGGCTCCCGCGAGTTTGGACCTTTCGGCATCTTAAGACAGGAGGCGGCGGAAATGCTTCAGATCCAACGGTTCGCGTGTGTCGCGCTGACGGGCCTGCTCCTCGCAGGCGCGTCCCAGGCTCAGCAGAAGTCGGCCCCGAAGACGAAGGCCCCGGCGACGGACGCGAAGGCCAGGCCCGCCGTCGCGGCGCCGAAGATCGAGGTCATTCCCGAAACGAAAGACGCGGGCATCGTCGCGAAGGGCCAGGTCATCGAGACGACCTTCGTCGTCAAGAACAACGGCGGCTCCGATCTGATCATCACCGACGCGCGGCCGGGATGCGGCTGCACCGTGGCCTCCTTCGACAAGGTGATCAAGCCGGGGGGCGAGGGCAAGATCCAGACCTCCGTCGATACGAAGTCGTTCGCGGGCCCGATCTCGAAATCGGTCCTCCTCGTCTCGAACGATCCCGAGCGCGGACAGATCAACCTGTTCGTGAAGGCGACCGTCAAGCCGTTCGTCGACATCCTTCCGCAGCCCTACGTGCGCGTCGCGGTCGTCAAGGGCGACTCCGACTCGCGCGACGTCATCCTCCTCTCCGAAGAGAAGACCTTCAAGCCGGTCGTCGCGGAATCCTCCCAGCCTTACGTCAAGGCGGAGATCGCTCCGGCGGGCGACAAGGACAAGATCCCCGGCCATCCGGGCGAGCAGTACCGCGTGCGCATCACGGTCACAGCGGACGCGCCCGAGGGACTCCTGAACGCGCCGGTCCGGATCACGACGGGCGTGCCTCAGCAGCCGACGATCGAGATCCCCATCTCCGGCGTCGTCCGTGCGCGCGTCTCCGTCACCCCGGTCATGGTCAACTTCGGCAATTTCACGGCCGGCAAGGACCCGATCACGCGCAACATCGTCGTCACGAACAACAAGCCGGGAACTCCGGTTCGTGTGACGAAGGCCGAGGTCTCGATCCCCGGCTTCATCACGGACGTCGTTCCGACGCAGGAAGGCATCTCTTACACCGTCGTCGTCAAGGCGAGCGACAAGGTCAGGAAGGGAGCGCTCGACGGGACCGTGAAGCTCTTCACGACGGACAAAGAGAAACCGATGATCGAGCTGCCCCTCAGGGGAGAAGTGCTCTAACTCCTCGGCGCTCGGGCTTCGTCGATCTGAAAAAAGGCGCCTTCAGGCGCCTTTTTTCTATCCGGCCATTTGTCGGCGATCGGGTCATCGGGTCATCGGG
>JBDTOO010000079.1:0-13121 GCA_039933215.1 Acidobacteriota bacterium | reverse complement strand
TGCGACACCTGCGCACTCGCCCCTACCGCCCCAGAACCAACGGCAAAGCCGAACGCTTTATCCAAACCCTGCTCCGCGAATGGGCCTACAAACGCCCCTACTCAACCTCAGTCCAGAGAACCAACCGACTCTCTCCCTACCTCGATCGCTACAATCGAAGGAGACCCCATGCCGCTCTCAACAATCGCTCCCCCCTCCAGAACCTCCGTCAACAACCTGTTGAGATTTGACAGCTAGCTCGAGCCCGGCCGGGTCTTCCGAACACGCGATTCGACTCTCTCGAACCGGCTCCGGTACCCGGGTGCCGATTCCGCGGCCTCGGCGAGCGCCCGGGCGTCGGCGCGGTCGTGGGAGAAGAGGGCAACCCGTTCGAGAGCCAGAGCGCGAGCGAAAGGGCTCGATCGCCGTCCGGCTGCGCGGGCGAGCACCCGCCACGCCGTCTGAGAGCCTGAATCGATCTTCAGTGCGGCGCGGGCCTCCCGGCGGGCCTCCGGCTCCCGTCCGCCCTCGAGGAGCCAATCGGCGTAGTCGGCGTGCACCGCCGCGGAGGCCGGGCCGAGGACGAGTGCCCTCCGCCACGCCTCCTCGGCTCCCGCGTCCCCGAGGCGCGACGACACGACAGCGAGGCGGTACGCGAGAGGCAGCGATGCGGGCGCCTTCCGAAGGCCACGGCGATCGTTGTCCGCGGCCTCGCGCAGGCGGCCCGCCTCCTCGAGGACGAGCCCGAGCCCGAAGTAGCCGTTCTCGTAATCGGGGAGGAGGGCCAGGGTCTTCCGATACGACGCCTCCGCCGCCTCGAGCCGGCCGAGCTCGCGCTCCATCTTTCCCTTCCCCGCCCACGCGTCCCAGTAGCCCGCGTAGATCGATATGGCCCGCTCGTAGCGGCGGAGGGATTCCTCCCGCTGGCCACCCTCCCCGAGGACGTAGGCGAGGTTGTAGTGCGCCTTGGCGCTTTGGGGCGCGACGGCTGCGGAGTTCGTGAAGAGCGACGAGTCCGTCCACCAGACGGCGTTGCGCGTGACGGTTCGCGCCGAGAAGCCGACGAGAATCGCCGCGGCGGCCCAGCGCCTCGCGGGCGAGAGCTCCCGAAGAGGCCGTCCGGCCCCGGCGAACGCCGCCCCGAGTGCCAGGCAGATCCCGGCCGACGGCAGGTAGGCGACCCGCTCCGCGAAGATCGTCCCGATCGGAAAGAACAGGTTCGAGGTCGGCAGAAACGCCACCCCGAACCACAGCACGCCGAACGCGGCGGGCGATCCGGTCCCGAGCCGGGCGAGCGCGAGGAGTCCCAGGAAGCCGACGGCGGCGACGGTCAGAATGGCGGCGGGGGCGTGCGCGGAGACCATCCGGATCGACCAGGCGGACTCGTCCGCGGAGAGATGCAGCGGAAACACCGTCCGCCCGAGATAGCGAAGGAGTATCAGGCAGGCGTTGGCGACCCGAGCCCATGGATGCAGCGCGGCGAGCGCGTTCTCGACTTCGAAGATTCCGCTGTTCGGAGGATGGATGGCTCCTCCGAGGACCGCCGCCCGGAGCGCGAAGGCGCCCCCGAGAACGAAGGCGCTCCCGGCGTAGACGGGCCAGCCCCTCCGAAAGGCGAAGGCCGCCCTTCGGAGAAAGCCTCCTTCGGACCTCAAGGCGAGGATCAGGAAGAAAAGCGCGGGAGCGACGGACGCGCTCTCCTTCGTGAGCAGGGCGACGGCGTAGAGCGCGAGCGCGCCGGCGAGAGGGATCCAGCGGCTCCGGCCGGGCCGCTCGGAGAACGCCGTCGCGAAATGGAGGAACCCGGCCGTCAGGACCGCGGCGAGAGTCTCCCCACGCCCGACGAGGCTCGTGACCGCCTCGACGTGAATCGGATGCACGGCGAAGAAGAGGGAGCCGAGCGCGACGGCCGGAGGCGGAAGGCCCAGCCGGAGAAAGAGCGCCGCCAGGAGGAGCGTCGCCGCGACATGGAGCGCGACGTTCACGACGTGAAACGCGAACGCGGCCTTTCCGTGGACCCACCACTGGGCCGCGTAGCTCAAGAGGAGAACCGGCCGATAGTTGCTCCCCGATCCCCGCCCTCCGCCGAAGTAGGAAGTCCGGAAGATCTCTCCCACGCGATCGGGCGCGCGCAGGCGCGGGTTGTCGCGCACGATCGCCTTGTCGTCGTACGTGAACGTGCCGGTGAGCCCGTTCGCGTAGGCGACCAGGCAGGCCGCGGCGAGCACGAGACCCCAGGCGGCGCGCTCCCCGCGGGAAGGTCGTTCGAGCATCGTGGCGGAGGTTATCGGAAGACGCGGGCGCCGGCGCCCCGGACCCGGAGGCGCCGGAAAGATCAGCTGCGCGAAGCCGCCGGCCTCCCGGGCGGCGAGGGCACGCGGAGCTGCCGAATGAGATAGAGGAGGGCCTGTCGCGAAAGCTTCAGGTCCCGCGCCGCGCGCGTGCGGTTGCCGCCGGAGCGATCGAGGGCCTCCATGATCAGGTCGCGGCGGTGCGCATCGACCCGCGACCGATAGCCGCGGCCGCGCTCGGAGGGCCGGGAAGCGCGCCGCACGGTCTCGGGGAGAGAGGCCGCCGCCACGCGATGCCCCTCGGTCAGGGCGGCCGCCGACGTGACGGCGCTCTGCAGCTCGCGCACGTTTCCCGGCCACGTATGCGCGAGCAGAGCGGCCGTCGCGTCCGGCGCCAGCTCGAAACCGTCGGGCCGTCCGAAGTCCCGGCCACACTGGGCGAGGAAGTGGCGGGCGAGGAGGACGGGATCCCGTCCCCGATCCCGCAGCGCCGGCAGGCGCACGACTGCGACGTGGAGCCGGTAGTAGAGGTCTTCCCGAAAGCGTCCGGCCTCGACCTCCCTCGCCAGGTCGAGAGACGTCGCCGAGACGACGCGCACGTCGATGCCCCGCGATCGGTTTTCTCCGACGCGGCGGATTTCGCGGTCCTGAAGCGCGCGCAGGAGCTTCGACTGGACCGGACCGGCGAGGTCTCCGATCTCGTCGAAGAAGATCGTGCCTCCCGCCGCCGCTTCGAAGAGTCCCGGCCGGTCCCGGTCAGCGCCCGTGAAAGCCCCGCGCGCGTGGCCGAAGAGCTCGCTCTCGACCAGCGCCGTGGGGATGGCCGAAACGTTGACGCCGATGAAGGGCGCCCGGGCCCGAGGCGAGAGCGCGTGGACGGCCCGCGCGGCGGCCTCCTTGCCCGAGCCCGATTCGCCGAGCACCAGCACCGTCATCGCCCGAGGTGCAAAGCGGAGCAGTCGCCGGTAGGGCTCATCCATCGCGGCGTCTCCCGTGATCACTCCGAGCCGCGCCCAGCCGCCGGCGAAATCCTTCTCATCGGCCGGCGCCGGACGAGACCGGAAGAGAAGGGTTTCGAGGAGAAGGACGACCGCGTCGAGGTCGGCGGCGGCCAGGGCGGGAGCGACTCGAAGCTCGTACTCGTCCGAGCCGGCCTGCAGGACGCGGCGGACCGGCGGCGTGTCGCTCGCGTCCCCCAGCGCAACGACCGAGTCTCCCGCCGGGGAGGAGATCGCGAGGGTGTGGATCCCGAGAGGAAGGCGGACGTCCGGCGCTTCCCCCTCGAGCGCGGCCGCGACGATCTCACGAAGACGCCGCAGTTCCCCCGTGGGGGCGCCGACTCTGCCGCTGCCGGGAAACGCGAGGTCGGCCAGAGCCTCTCCACCGGCGGACCGCAGCAGCTCCGCCGCGGCGGCGGCCAGAGACGGAGGGACCGCGCGCGGAACGAGCCGCGCCCAGCGCGCCACGCTTTCCGCCGCCGCATAGTCTCCGCGCGCCACGCCGTCGCCGGCGCGTGCCAGCTTCTCCGGCGGGAACTGCGATCCCCCGAGCTCCGCCGCTTCCGCGAGCCGATCGCGGGCCCGCGCGGCGCTGCCGCCGCGATCCGAGGGGAGCGCGGCGGCGCGCTCCCAGGCCTCGCGGGCCCGCTCCGGCTCGCCCTCGAGCGCCACTCGATCGCCCTCCTCGAGCCACAGCTCGCCGATCTCCAGCCGGTCGCCGAGCGCCGACGCCAGCTCCCGGGCCTCCCGGTTGTCGCGGGCAGAATCCTCGAGCCGGCCCCGCCGAAGGGCGAGGCGGCTGCGGTGATGGAGTGCCACGAGTCTCCAGACGGGATCACCCTCCCGCTCGGCGCCGCGGAGAAGCTCCTCGATGGCGGGCTCCGCGCCCGGGAAATCCCCGCGGTCGAGCGATTCCTCGACGATATTGGATCGCGCCAGCCGCGCGAGATCCTCCCGGCCCGCGCCGAGAGCAATGTCCGCGGCTTCCCGGAGCAGCTCGAGCGCCCGCGCGCCGCGGCCCGCGTGATGGAGGGTCGCCGCGAGGTCGATCGTCACTTTCGCGCGATCCACCGCGTCGT
The DNA here is from genome assembly GCA_039933215.1 of Acidobacteriota bacterium. Lineage (GTDB taxonomy): Bacteria > Acidobacteriota > Thermoanaerobaculia > UBA5066 > Gp7-AA6 > JALYUA01. The sequence continues at coordinate 8,774 of JBDTOO010000079.1, read as the reverse complement.
CCTTCAGGATCTCCAGGGCGCGTTCGAGGCGGTCGATGGCGGCGTCGAACTCGCGGCGATCCGACAGGCCGAGCGCCTCGGCCGCGAGAATGCGCGCTGCCCCGGACTCGTCGTCGCCGCCCGACAGCGCCTGCCGGGCCGCGGCGTAGGCGAATTGCTCCTCCTCGAACCGGCCGGCGCGGGAGAGGACGGCGGCGCGCGCGAGCCGGACCTCGACGAGTTCGGCCGCGGAAAGGCCGGCAGCCAGGGCGTCCGCCCTCGCGAGGAGCGCGAGGGCGGTTTCGGGATCTCCCTGGCGCGAAGACGCGGCGGCTTCCAGACGCAGGGCGCGGGCGGTCTCCGCCGGGGGCGCGTCCGGGTGCGCGGCGCGCCACGAGCGGGCCTCCTCCGCCGCCGCGCGTGCGCGGCCGCGGGCCGCCGCGATCTCCGCGAGGCGCAGTCCCGCCGCGCGGCGTTCCTCCGGAGAAGAGGCGAGAGACTCCACGACCCGCCTCAGGCAGACCTCGGCCGCCGCGGGACGGCCGCCGGCGATCTCGCGCTCCGCCTCGAGCGCTTCGAGCCAGGGGGGCCGAGCGCCGGGATGAGCCGCGGCGAGCCGCGCCGACAGCTCGAACCAGCGCTCCGGCGGCGCGCCCGCCTCGCTCGCGATCCAGGCTCGCGCTTCCCCGAGCGCGGCGCCGAGCTCCCCGGCGTCGAGGAGCCATGAGACGCGGCGGCCCGGAGCGCGGGACACGCCCGCCCAGCGCAGCAGCCAGCCGCGTCGCGAGCCGGAGGAGATGGCGTCCGACGGAACGGGGCACGGTTCGGGGAGCCCCGACCGGTCGATCCGCACGAGCAACCGGCGCTCCAGGGCGCGGAGCCGGAGGGAGAGACTCCGCGTCGGGAAGAGCGCTTCCAGCTCGCCGCGAGAAGGCGGCCCGTCGAGGACGGCCAGCGCCTCCCAGAGGCGTCGCTCCGCCGCGGTCAACCCGGCGGTGCCGTCCGGCGGGCCCCCCTCCCGGCGCGGCTCGGGAAGAGGGGCATCCCCGGTGGGGTCCGCGACGAAAGAAGCCCAGCCGGGATCCCGCACGCGGCGCAGGGCGGCCTCCGGCATTTCTCCCGGACGGCGCTCGGCGACCTCGGCGAGGCGCTCGGAAAAACGCAGCGAGGCCCGGACCGTCCCGCACGGCACGTAGATCGCCGACCTCCAATCCCCGGCGGCCGATGGCGCGGGAACGGCCTCGTCGACCGTGACGAGCTCGGCGGGAGGATCAGCCGACAACGCCGCCACTCGCACCGCGGAGCGTGACATCGCATCCCAGCGGTCCATCGCCACGCAGATCCACACCGATCGCCGGGCTCCCGCCTCGTCGCTGGCTTCGAGGCGGAGCTCGCGCGCGGCCGACCAGCCGGAGGAACCCGGGTGACCGATCGCCGCTCCCGGATCGAGCGCACCCGAAGCCGCATGAAAGACCCGAGGCCGGCCGCCCGTGAGGATGGCCCGCCCCTTCTCGATGAGCGCCCGGGCCGCCGCCGTCCGGAAGTACGCAGCGAACGAACCCGCCGTCCGCTCACGGACCGGACCGGTGCGCGCTTCCGAGAGCGCGGGAAAGCTCCGGTACGCCTCCGCCAGCCAGAACTCCGGCCGTCGCCGCGACGCTGGCGGGGCGGTCAAACGCTCCAGCAGGGCCGCGGCGTTTTCATCGCGCACGCGCCCTCCTCGGCCGAACAACCGCTCGAGATACGGGACCAGGACCTCGGACGGGGGCGGTGCGGCTCCGCCCGCCGCGACTCCACCGGGCGTCCGTCCGAGCCACAGTCGCGCGAGGCCGGATTCGACGTCCCACGCGGCGTCGAGGAGGTCTGCGGCGGCCGCCCAGGTTCCCGCCGCGGAGAGCGCGGCGACGACGGCCGCGCCCTGAAGGAACAGCGCCGGGCCGTGCTCGACCGCAACGCGGCCCATGGCCACCCGGCGGAGCGGGACGGAAGCGCGCGAGACGACAATCTCGTTTCCGTCGCGCGCATAGTCGAGCGGCGGCGGCAGCGTCGCGTGCTCGAACGACAGGAATCCGAGCCACCGTTCGCGTGTCCCGTCGATCGAAAAGCGCTCCGGCTCCCCTTCCGCGCCGCGGACTTCGCGCATCGCCACCCCTCGGCCCCCCGGGCGTTTCTGTGGGCTAGATTGTCGCGAGGCGGCCGGGCCTCCGAGGGATCAACGCTCGCAGAGAGAATCGAGATCGCGAAAGAAGCCGGGATACGACTTTCCGACGCAGTCGGGATCTTCGATCCGGACGCCGGGCCGCCCGACGGCGAGGACGCCCGCCGCCATCGCCATGCGATGGTCGCGAAACGTCGGCAGGGACGCGGAAGCCCTCCCCGCGAGTCCCCCGCGGACGACGAGCGCGCCGCCTTCCGCGGACGCGAGGGCTCCGGCGCGCCCCAGGATGTCCGCCAGGGACGCGAGGCGGTCGCTCTCCTTGAAGCGCAGATGCGCGATCCCGTCGAAACGGCTCTCCCCCGGCGCGAAGACGGCGAGCGCCGCCAGCGCGGGAACGGCGTCGGGGAAGTCGGCGGCCACGACCTGGACCGCCGCGACCGCTCGGGAGTCGGCCCTCGCAGCGAGACCTCCTCTCTCCGCCGAGATCCGGACGCCCATCTTCTCGAGGACGGGAACGGCCCCCGCGTCCGCCTCGGGCGACGGCCAGGTGAGGCCCTCGAGGAGGATGTCTCCTCCGGCGGCGCCCACCGCGGCGAGGAGGGGGATCGCGGAGGAGAAATCCCCCGGGATCTCGTAGCGTTCGGGGCTCCGGACTCCCCGGGAGACGCGCCAGGGTCCGGCACCGTCGACGCCGTGGCCGAAGGCACGCAGCGTTTCCGCGGTCAGCGCGGCATACGGAGCCGATGCGACCGGGCCGGACGCCCGCACCTCGATGTCGACCCCGGCCGCTCCGGCAAGCATCAGGGCGGAGAGGAACTGGCTCGAGCGGGAGGCGTCGACGGCGACCGATCCGCCGGATAGTTTTCCTCCGCTCACGAGGACGGGAAGGCACCCGCTCGCGCCCTCCTCCCGGATGCCGGCTCCGAGGGAGCGCAGTGCGGAGAAGAGCTCCCCCATGGGCCGCTCGCAGAGCCTCTTCGAGCCCGTGACCCGGAATTCCCCGCCGGTCGCGGCGGCGACGGCGAGGAGAAAGCGGGCCGCTGTCCCCGAGTCCTTCGCGTCGAGGACGGCGACATCGCGGCCACCCGAGAGCGGACCGTGCAGAGAGATCCCGCCGGAAACCCGCGAGACGCGCGCGCCCATCGTTTCGAGGCACGCGAGAAGCGCGCGTGGGTCCTCGGCGTCGAGCGGATCGATCACCTGGACTGGAGTGCGCGACAGAGCGGCGAGGACCAGGGCGCGATTCGTCGCGCTCTTGGAAGGCGGAACCCGGACCGCGCCCGAGAGCCGCCGGGCGGGAGGAAAGGCGAGAGAGTTCATCCGGGCAGGAGCGCCGAAGCTCAGGTCTGGAGGGCGACGAGAGCGGTCGACCCGTCGTCGGCGATCTCCATCCATCGCCGCTCGTCCACGAACGCCGGCAGGATCTCGATGCGCCCGGGCCCGACGTCCTCCGCCCACGCCTTGTGAAAATGACCGAGCAGAAGGACGTCGACGCCTCTGGCGAAGCGTCGCGCGGCGAACGCGCGGATCATCTCGACGGGGAGGCGGGTCTTGTGCTTGAAGTTCGAGCGGTACAGGCGCGCTTCCGTCTTCCAGACGAGGCGGTTTCCGGCCTTCTTCGGAATGACGTGCAGCGCCGCGCGAGCGATCGGGTTCTTCGAGAGCGCGCGCCAGAACCGGTAGGGCAGATCCGCCTCGTTCAACAGGTCGCCGTGCGTCAGGAGGAATTGGCGCCCCCCGGCCTCGAAGCTCTCCTCGTCGCACACCTCGCGGAAGTGACGCTCGACGTAGGAGCCGCGGAGGAAGAAATCGCGGTTCCCCTCGACGTAGGTGACCGGGATCCCGCGAGCGGCCAGGGCGTCGACTGTTTGGAGGAAGCTCCGGATGGCCGGCGTTTCGAATTTCGGATGGGCGATGAAGAAATGGAAGATATCGCCCAGGAGCGAGATGGCGGTCGCACCGCGGTCGGCGGCCTGCCGCAGTCCGTCGAGGAAAGGGCCCTCGTCGTCGGGGCGCCGTCCCACGTGGCAATCCGCAAAAACCGCGCGCACGGGCGCGAGAATAGCAGGCGGTTTCCGGGTCGAGCGCGCCGCCTTTCAGCCTCGAAACGGGAATTCGGACTTCCGCCCGGTGTTCTCCTCTCCTAGACTGGATTCCGTGGCCCGAAACCCCGCCAAAAGGAACCCGATGCTCCTCCGATCCGGCCTTCTCGTCCTATCCCTCTTCGCGGCCGCCGGCCGGATGACCGGGCTGTCCCCCGTGGCGCCGGGCGACGCCCCGCGCGCGACCCCGCAGCTCCTGCGGACGCTGTCCGCATCCGATGGGCCCGTCGCGGTCCTCGTCGGTTTGAAGGACGGGACGCCGTCCGCGCGATGGCTGCGCGAGAATCCCGACCCGGCCGGCGAAAAGGTCCGACAGATCGCACGCATCGAAGCCCAGCAGACCCTCGCCGACACGATGCCGGCGGATCAGTTTCAGCCCCGACACTTTTACGAGAGCTTCTCGATCCTCGCCGGGACGGCGTCGCGCCAGGGGGCGATCGCGCTCGCCCGACGCCCGGACGTCGCGTGGGTCGCCCTCGACGGAACGAAGCATCTCCTCCAGGCCACGCCGCAATCGGCCCAGGTGCTGATCAAGAGCGACCGGGCCAACGCGCTCGGTGTCAACGGCGCCGGAAAGACGATCGCCGTCATCGACACCGGAGTCGACTACACGGTCCCGGACCTGGGTGGGGGGACATTTCCCAACTCCAAGGTCATCGGCGGAACGGACGTCGCGGATCGCGATTCCGATCCGATCGACTGCGACGGTCACGGCACTTCCGTGGCGGCCATCGCGGCGGGCCCGACGGGCGTCGCACCCGGCGCGAAAATCGTGGCGATCAAGGTCTTCTCCTCGGCCAACAGCTGCAACGAGGCTCTCGACTCCGACATCCTGCAGGGCGTCAATTACGCCATCACGAACCGGGCGCTCTTCGGCATCACCGCCGTCAACCTGAGCCTCGGTTCGGAGCCGGATCACACGGACGCGGGATACTGCGACAACTTCGAGCCGAGCTACGCCGAGGCGTTCGATCTCGCCACCTCGTCGGGGATCGTCGTCGTGGTCGCTTCCGGCAACGGCGGGCGCACCGGCGCCCTGGCGGACCCCGCCTGCATCTCCTCCGCGATCTCCGTCGGCGCCGTCTACAGCAGCACGCGGACCCGCGTGGCCTGGTCTCCTCCCGACGCCTGCACGGACTCTCCGGCGACCGTGGACCACGTCGTGTGCTTCTCGGATTCGGCCACGAGCCTCTCGCTGCTCGCACCGGGCGCGTTCTGGAACGTCGTCACGAAGGGCGGCACCTTCGACAGCGGCTTCGCGGGGACCTCGGCCTCCGCTCCCGCCGTTTCGGGCGCCGTCGCTCTCGTCGCGCAGGCACGTCCGGACCTGACGCCCGCCGGAATCGTGGGCCTGCTTCGCGCCACGGGCACTCCCATCACCGACCCCCGCAACGGGATCGTGACGCCGCGCATCGACGCGCTGGCGGCCGTTCAGCTAGCCGCCTCCAAATTCGCCCCGTACACCGGGAGCTCGGTGCTCATTCCCGACGGCTCGGCGGCGGCCACGGTCTCCACCACGATCTCGGGCTTCACCGGCGCGGTGGGAACGGTCCAGGTCTGGGTCCAGATCGACCACCCGGAGCCGTCGCAGCTGCGCCTCACTCTCATCGGACCGGATGGGACGACCGCGCTCCTCTCGAATCTGACGGGAAAATCGGACCAGCCGATCAACGCGTTCTACGGCCTGACCGACGCGGCCGTGCAGTCGCTCGACCGTTTCGCGGGCAAGCCCGGAAACGGAGTCTGGACGCTCCGCGTCGAGGACACCGTGGGCGGAACGGCGGGGCGCATCCGCAGCTTCGGAGTCCGCCTCGTGACGGCCGTCGCTCCGTGCGTGCCGAACTCGACCACGCTCTGCCTGAACTCCGGGAGATTTCAGGTGCGGGTCGCGTGGCTGGTTCCCTCGACGGGCGCGAGCGGCGTCGGAACCGCGGTGCCGTTGACCGCCGACACGGGATATTTCTGGTTCTTCACCGCGAACAACGTGGAGCTCGTCCTCAAGGTCGTGGACGGTCGGCCCGTCAACGGCAAGTTCTGGGTGTTCTACGGCGCGCTCACCGACGTCCAGTACACCGTCACGATCACGGATTCGCTGACCGGCGAGGTCAAGAGCTACGTCACGCCCTCCGGGACGCCGACGAGTCGGGCCGACACCAGCGCCTTCTGAGCCCCCGGCCGCCCGGCGTCGAGCCTCAGGAGACGGGCACGGCCTCGAGAGTCGCCCGGACGGCGGCCGCGATCCTGACGTAGGCGGCCGTTACCTCGGAATCGGGCTCCCCCGCGACGATCGGCCTTCCCGCGTCGCCGCCGATCGCGACCTTCGGATCGAGGGGGATCTCTCCGAGAAACGGGACTCGCAGCTGGGTCGCCGTCTTCTCGCCGCCCCCGTGCTTGAAGATCTCCTCGCGGTTCCCGCACTTCGGGCAGATGTAATACGACATGTTCTCGATGATCCCGAGAACGGGCACGTTGACCTTCTGAAACATGGCGAGGCCCTTGCGCGCGTCGATGAGAGAGACGTCCTGGGGAGTCGTCACGATGACGGCGCCCGAGAGATGGATTTTCTGCGTCAGCGTCAGCTGCGCGTCGCCCGTTCCGGGAGGAAGGTCGATCAGCAGGAAGTCGAGCCGGCCCCAGGCGACGTCCTGCAGGAACTGCTCGACGGCCTTCATGACCATCGGACCGCGCCAGATGACGGGCTGATCGACGTCCATCAGGAACCCGAGGGACATGACCTGGACGCCGTACCGCTCGATCGGCACGATCTGATTGTCCGGATTGATGAACGGCTTTTCGTCGATCCCCATCATCATCTGCTGCGAGGGTCCGTAGATGTCGGAATCCATCAGGCCGACGCGCAGGCCGAGCCGGGCCAGGGCGAGCGCGAGGTTGGCCGCGACCGTGGACTTCCCGACGCCCCCCTTGCCGGATGCGATGGCGACCTTGAAGCGGACGTCCTTCAGAAGCGCCGAGTCCGCGGGAGGCACGCCGGCCGCGCCGCGCGGCGGAGGAGCCGCCGGCGGCTGCACGGCGAGGCGGATCGTCACCGCATTCACGCCCGGGAGCGACCGCAGCTTCTCCTTCGCGTCGCGCTCGATCTCCTGAGCGGCTCGCGGCGACTCGGTCATGATCTCGAGGCGGAAAGAGACGTTGCCGCCCCCCACCGTCAGCTCCTTGACGAAACCGAACGAGACGATGTCCCGCGACAGGCCGGGAAACTTCACCGTTCGAAGAACTTCGAGAACTTTCTCTTCGGTCAGCTCCGTGGATGTGGGCATTCCGCCTCCGCCGCCGAAATTATCACGCGCTCCCTGCCTCGACCGCGAGCGCGGCCTCCCGTCGCAGCCGGTCGACGGCGTCGCGCGCCGATTCGGTCAGGCGGGCGCGATCCTTCGCCTCGAGCCCTGCGGCCGAGATGCGCTCTCCGATCGCGATCACGACCGGGCCCGACGTCGGAACGAGCGATTCGCGCGGCAGAACGCGGCGCGTCCCGGCGATCCCGATCGGGAGCAGAGGCATTCCCGAGCGCAGGGCGAGCAACGCCGCGCCCTTCTTGAAGGGCAGGAGCTCGCCGGTCCGCGTCCGCGTCTCCTCCGGAAAGATCACGACGGACCGGCCTCCCTGGAGCCGCCCCAACGCGGCGTCGAAGGTTGCGGCGCTTCGCCTGCGGTCGCCGCGATCCACGGGCACGAACCCGGCCGCGCGGATCGACCACCCGAGGACGGGCACGAGAAACACGCTTCGCTTGGCGAGAAATCGGACCTGCATCGGAAGGCTCGCGAGCAGCACGAGGATGTCGGCGAAGCTCTCGTGGTTGGCGACGATCACGGCGCTGTCGGCACAGGCGAGACGCTCGCGGCCGACGACGCGGACGGGAACTCCCGACATGAAAAGGATGGTGCGGGCCCACCCCCGCGCGAATCGCAGGAACCAGTCTCCCCGCGGCGGCACGAACGCGGCGAGGATGGCGGGGAGCCCGAAGACGAGCGTGGCGGCCCCGATCCCGACCCAGAGGACGGCCGCGCGCAGATTCCGCATCCGGCCGGCGATGCTAGCTCACGCCCGGGAGAGCCCGACGCCCGGCCGGAGGGCGGCGGCGGCGGCCCGGCTCCGCGGCCGACCGCGTAAGTCCCAGATTACAATGCGCCAGCGATGTCCCCGCCCCAGGAATCCGCGACAGCCATCTTCTACCGGAACATCCGGTGGCTCCGATTCGTCGACCGATTCGGGCGACGCGGACAGGGCGCGGTCGAGTACATCGGGGGCCTGACCGAGCTCGCCGGCCAGACGCTCGCCGCGGCATTCACGCGTCCGTTCTACGCGAACGAGGTCCTCCGTCAGATGGACGAGGTGGGCGTCAAGTCGGTGTCGATCACCGGGATCACGGCCCTCTTCACCGGCATGGTCCTCGCCCTCCAGACGGCCTATTCCCTCGCCGCCTTCGGCGGAAAGCTCTTCGTGGGACGGGTCGTCTCCCTCTCGCTCGTCCGCGAGCTCGGCCCGGTCCTGACCGCCCTGATGGTCGGCGGCCGCGT
>JBDTOO010000078.1:0-13221 GCA_039933215.1 Acidobacteriota bacterium | reverse complement strand
AGATGGAGGGCGCTCGCCGGATGCTCGGCTGCGCGCTCTGTGGGACCGAATGGATGTTCCAGCGGATCCTCTGCCCCTCCTGCTTCGAAGAAGATCCCGTTCGGCTTCCCTCGTTTCAGGGCGACCGTCATCCGACCGTCCGGCTCGAGTCCTGCGAGAGCTGTCGCCGGTACATCAAATCGCTCGATCTCTCGAACGACGCTCGCCCCATCCCCGAGATCGACGACCTGGTCTCCCTGTCGCTCGATCTCTGGGCGAGCGAGCAGGGATTCCAGCGTATCGAGCCCGGCCTCGCCGGGATCTGAGACTCCTCCGGTGGCGGAGTCGGTCGAGATCCTGCGCGCCGCGCAACGCGCCCTCCGGAGTCGGTTCGAGGATTTCCGGCGCGCCTTTTCGCGCCGCGACGCGGCCGCGTATCAGCTCGCGATCGAGGATTTTTCGACGCACCTGCGGCGATGGACGCTGGCGCAAGAGCAGGTGCTGCTTCCGGCGCTCGCACGGGTGCCCATCCCGGGCCGAGACGCGCAGCGGGAGCTTCGTCTCGAGCTCGTCCAGGTGCGCGAGCTCACGAGATTCCTGCGGGAGCAGCTGGCGCAATCCGCGCCGCTTTCCGACACCATCGGTCTCGTGGAGAACCTCGACCGGAGACTGACCGCGCACGAAAAGGAGCTCGAGTCGGTTTACTTCGGGGCCGCGGCGACCGCGCTGCGGGAAGAGGAGTGGGACGCGCTCCGGCGGGCCGCGCCGGCCGACTGAGGTTCAGCGGTTCAGCGGTTCAGCCGAGCTGGGGCAGCTCCATGTCGGGGCCCCCGGAACGGGGCATCAGGTTCCGATAGGCGGGCTCCAGGCGCTCGGCGGACCACCCCAGAAAGACCCCGTCCCCGCGGTAGAGGGAGACGGTGGGCGAGAGCTCGATCAGGTAGATCGTCCCGTCCCCCTGGTCGCAGGACGCGAGGAGCTTCCAGGCGCTTCGGGTCGTGATGCTCTCGCGCGTCCGGATCGGAACGCGCTCGATCGAAAGGAATCGCACGTTCTTCAACCCGGAGAGGGGATCTCCGCCAGGGGGCGGGCCAAGGTCGGGCGGATGGGGACGGTCCGGTTCCATCGATTCAGCCTCCCCGAGTGTGCATTTCGAGATGAGGATCGCGCCGCAGGTCGCGGGCCGCGACGAGCGGGCTGCGGGCGGACAGCGCGAGGCGGTCTTCCGCGCCGCGATCGGTGCGCGCCGACCACGCCGAGGCGATCGCGAGACTCAGCGTTTCCTCGCTCGCCCCGGAACGGAGCAAGCCGCGCAGGTCGATCCCGCGCGCCGCGTAGAGGCAGAGGTACCAGAGACCGTCGGCGGTCAGGCGACTGCGGTCGCACGAGCCGCAGAAGGGGGCCGTCGTCGACGCGATGATCCCGAACACCGTTCCGTCGGGAAGGCGGAAGCGCTCCGCGGGGGCCGAGCTCCTCTCTTCGAATGGCTCGATGCGGCCGTAGCGGGCGGCGAGGATCGCGAGGATCTCTGCGCGGGACACCACCTTCTCCGGGGACCAGCGCGTCGCGCCGCCGACGTCCATGTATTCGATGAAGCGCACCTCCGCGCCGGCTTCACGGCCGAAGTCGATGAGAGGTGCGATCTCGTCGTCGTTGACACCGCGCATCACGACGGTGTCGATCTTCAACGACGGGAACCCGGCGCGGCCAGCCGCCTCGATGCCCGCGAGGACGCGCGCGTGCGCATCCGAGCGCGTGAGCGCCTCGAAGCGCTCCGGCCGGAGCGTATCCAGACTGACCGTGACGCGGTGGAGACCCGACGCCCGCAGGGCCTCCGCCTGCTCCTCGAGCAGCACGCCGTTCGTGGTCATGGAGAGGTCGCGGACCGCAGGTCTCGCCGAGAGCAGGGCGACCAGCCGGGAGAGCTCGCGGCGGACCAGGGGCTCTCCCCCGGTCAGGCGGATTCGGTCCACGCCGAGGCCCGTGAAGACGTCGACGAGACGGCCGATCTCCTCGAAGTCGAGAACGTCCTGGCGAGGAAGCCATGTGTACTCGCGCTCCGGCATGCAGTACTGGCAGCGGAGGTTGCAGCGGTCCGTCACCGAGACGCGCAGGTTCGACAGCACCCGGCCGAAGGTATCCAGGGACGGCACGGGCTGATTCTAGCCCGTACCGGCGCGGCCGACGCGCAGATCGAGGTCCCACCGGACCGTCCGCGCCGCGCGCGGATCCCCCCACGCCCTCTCGAGATCCTCCGCCACGACCCGGATCGGATCTTCCCTCCTCGACGCCACGAAGCGCCGGGTCGCCGACCAGGTCCGCAGGTAGCCGACGAGCTCGGGAAGGGTCCAGGACTTCTCCATCTCGAAGGGAGGCGCTTCGATCTCCTCGAAGGGGAACTCGAGCTTCCGGTAGCCCGCCTCGACGAGCGTCCGCCCGGGAGGCCAGTAGGCGCCGACCACGTCCCGGTAGAGACGGAGGACGGTGGCGTCGATCTCCTCCGTCACGCGCAGCAGGTCGTAGGCCCATACGGCGATCACGCCGCGCGGGCGAAGGACCCGCCGGGCCTCCTCCCAGAATCGGAGCCGGTCGAACCAGTGAAGGGCCTGGGCGACGGTGACGAGATCGACCGATCCGGCGGGCAGCCCGGAATCCTCGGCGGGCGCGACGGCGTAGCGGATCCGGGGATCCGGCGCCGCCGCCTCGAGCTGCCGGGAGCTCGCGTCCGTGGCCACGACTTCTTCGAAGACCTCCGCGAGCGCGAGAGCCGCCTGGCCGTTGCCCGTGGCGCAGTCCCACGCCCGTTGCCGCGAGGGAGAGAGGCCCGACAGGTGCCCGAAGAGCTCCTTCGGGTAGTCCGGCCTGTACCGGGCGTAGTCGTCCGCGTGCCCGGAGAAGTGATCGGAGAAACCGGAGGCCGTCATGCCCGGCGCTCGAAGATGCGCTTTGCCTCGCGGTCGGCGTCGCGAGCCGCCTCCTGCGGGGAGACGTCCCCGCGCGCGGTGCGCGCGAACATCAAAGGGATGAGAAACGCGTTGAACACCTGGTCCGCCGCCGCCGAGGCGAAGCCGGGATAGCCGATGTTGCCCGTCCAGTCGAGCGCTCCCGCGAGAACGGCGTATTTCCCGCGGGGCTCACCGTTCGGATCTTCCGCGAGGACCTTCGCCGCGTCCGGGACGGTCGTGGGAAAGCACGGCATGTTGTAGAGCTCGCTTTCGCGGAAGACGGAGGCCGACGCATCGATCAGGTCTGCCAGAAAGGCCTTCGCCGCCTGGGGGTTTCGCGCGGACTTCCAGATGACCCAGCAGTTCATGAGGTGCGCGGACGCCATGCGGCGGACCGGCCCGGCGAGGGGTCGGGAGATCCCGATCCGGCGCGCCATCTGCGGATCGTCCTTCTCGGCGGCGCGTGTCACCGAGATCGCGTTCTGGATGAAGGAGCCGCGCCCCGAGAGCATCAGTCGGTTGTTCGAAGAGGGATCCCAGGTGAAGACCTCGGGAGTCATGGCCTCGAGATAGAGCGCCCGCATGAACTTCAACGCTTCGACCGTGGCGGGCGAATCGAGCACCACGCGCCCGCGCTCGTCCTGCTCGGCTCCTCCGAACGACCAGAGCAGAGCGCGCAGGGTCATGTTCGAGTCCACTTCCTGGGAGAGGCCGATGCCCACGGGACTTCCGGTCCGGGACTTGATGACGCGGCCGCCGACGCGGAGATCCTCCCAGGAATCCGGGCCCTTCGGGAAGCCAGCGTCCGCCCAGAGATCGATGCGGTAGTTCCCCGGGTCGGGAACGTAGGAGTCGGAGAACGCGAACCACTTCCCCGTTCGCGGATTCCGGTTCGACCGCTGTGCCAGGGAGACCGCGGGGCCGTGCTTCTTCTCGACCGCCGCCACGACGTCGGCCAGGTCGAGGACCTGATCCTCGTACGCGGCGGGCGGGGAGATGAACAAGAACAGGTCGTGGCCCTGCCCCGCGACGGCCTCGCCCGCGCCGCGCGCGTTGATCTCCGCCGCGGACATGTGGTCGACCACGACGTCGACGCCGTGACGCTCTCCCCAGGCCTTCGTGAACTCGCCGTCGAACCACCGGTCGTATCGCGGCACGAAGTGGCTCCACTGAAGGATCGTCAGCCGGGGCCGCGATCCGGAGTCGGCCGGCTTTCCGGAGGGCGCGGCGCAGCCCGCGAGCGGCCAGGAGGACGCGGCGGCCGCGACCCCGGCGGCGCCGGCGGCCTTCAGGAGAGCGCGACGGGAGAGACGCTTCACGTGCACATCTTGACGAAAAAACTTCGGGCGGAGCGCGAGTCTATAATCGCTCGGTGGCCCTTCTCGGCGCCGGAGACCTCCTCCCCATCCTCGACCTCGTGAGCGCGGACGGACGTCCTGCACGTCCTTCGCCCGGCGACACGCTCTACGGATTCTTCAAGACGACGTGCCCGACCTGCGAGCTCACGTGGCCCTACCTCGAGCGGCTCCGGGAAATGGGGGCCGGCCACGATCTCTCGGTGGTCGCGGTATCTCAGGATCCGCCGGCGGAGACCGCGCGGTTCAACGAACGCCTGGGAATCGCCATCCCGACTCTCTTCGACCCGCGCCCCTGGAAGGTCTCCGACGCCGTCGGGCTGTCGAGCGTTCCGACGCTCTTTCTCGTCGACGGCGAGGGGAGAATTCGCGAGACCATCCTGGGGTTTCAGAAGCGGAAGCTCGAGGAGCTCGCCCGGCGGGCCGTCCCGCCGGATCCGGGGAGCTCCGGGGAGAGGCCGTTCTTCCGGCGCGGCGAGTCCGTCCCCGCGATGCAGCCCGGTTGACATTCGCGAAACGCCGGCAGTTAGCCGCGCGGGAAAGGTTCCAAGGTGTCCACGTTGCAGTCTGAGAAACCGGCCACGCTCGGGGCTCTCCGAAAGGGAGGCTACCGGCCGCGGGGCGTCAAGGAGGAGCTTCGCGAGAATCTGCGCCGCGCGCTCGCGGCCGGAGGAAGCCCCTTCGAGGGGATCTACGGATACGAGCGGACGGTGCTGCCCGCGCTCTACAACGCCATCCTTTCGAAGCACGACCTCCTTCTTCTCGGGCTGCGCGGGCAGGCCAAGACACGGCTTCTCCGGATGCTGGTACGCCTGCTCGATCCGGAGATTCCGGTCATCGCCGGAAGCGAGTTGAACGAGGATCCCTTCGCGCCGATCACGAAATTCGGGCGGCGGGTCGTCGCGGAGAAGGGAGACGACACTCCCATCGCATGGCTTCCGCGAGCCGAGCGATACCGCGAGAAGCTCGCCACGCCCGACGTCACGATCGCGGACTTGATCGGCGACGTCGATCCCATCAAGGCGGCCACCGAGAGGCGGTCCTATTCGGACGAGGAAGTGATCCACTACGGCATCGTTCCCCGGACGAACCGGGGCATCTTCGCGATCAACGAGCTGCCGGATCTCCAGCCCCGCATCCAGGTGGGACTCCTGAACATTCTCGAGGAACGCGACCTCCAGATCCGCGGGTTCCCGATCCGGATCCCCCTCGACATCCTTCTGGTTTTTTCAGCGAACCCGGAGGACTACACGAACCGCGGAAACATCATCACGCCGCTGAAGGACCGGATCTCGTCGCAGATCCTCACCCATTACCCGGAGGACGTGAAGACCGCGGCGAAGATCACCGCCCAGGAGGCCTGGACGGACCGCGATACCGCGCCGAGGGTCGAAGTGCCGGATTTTTTCCGGGATCTCGTCGAAGAGATCGCGTTCGTGGCGCGCGGCAGCGAGTTCGTCGACCAGTCGTCCGGGGTGTCCGCGCGGATGCCCATCTCGGCCATCGAGATCCTCGCCTCCAATCTCGAACGCCGGGGGTTGAGGCACGGCGAGGAGAAGGTCTCACCCCGGCTCTGCGACCTGCCGGCGTGCCTCCCCGCGATCACGGGGAAGGTCGAAATGGTTTACGAGGGCGAACAGCAGGGGTCCGAAGTCGTCGCCAAGAAGTTGATCGGGACGGCGGTCAAGAAGATCTTCGACGCGAAGTTTCCGGCCCCGGATTCGGGCCGGCCGAGCCAGCGGAAGCGGGAGGAGTCGGACGAAGGCGCCGAGGAGCCGGCCGCCGGACGGCGGGCGCGCACGGCCCCGTCCCCCGAACGGATCCATCCGCTCTACGAGCCGATCGTCGAGTGGTTTTCGAACGGCGGGAAGCTGACGATTTCCGACGACACCCCTTTTCCGGAGCATCTCGCGTCTCTCGAAACCGTTCCGGGGCTCCGGAAGGCGGTGGAAGAGCGTTTCGCTCCCGCGTCTCCGGAGGAGCTCGCCGTGGGGATGGAGCTCGTCCTGGAGGGGCTGACGCAGCACCTCAAGATCGCGAGAGAGGACCTCGATTCGCGCGTCTCCTACGCCGAAATGCTGAAGTTCAACCTCGTTCGGGCGAAGAGCAACTGATGGACCGTACGGTGCCGTCGCATGGCTGAGGCGTCCTTCCGTCGGCGCGTCCTGGCCGGCGAGCCCCTGCTGGGGTGCTTCCTGACCTGGCCCGTCCAGGGTCTTCCGGAAGTCCTCGCGCTGGCGAGCTTCGACTTCGTGGTCATCGACGCGGAACACGGGTTCTTCACCATCGAATCGATCGAAACGATGGTGCGCGCTTCGGACGGGGCCGGGCTGCCTGCGGTGGTGCGCGTGCCCTCGTGTCCGGCCGCGGAAGTCGGCCGGTCTCTCGACGCCGGCGCCGCCGGCATCCTGTATCCCCGGGCCGAGAGCGCCGCCGCGGTTCGCCTGGGCGTCGAGGCCGCGAAGTATCCGCCGGCCGGCAAGAGAGGCCTCGGGGGCGTACGGGCGAACCGCTACGGCACCGTCCTGCTCGAGCCGTTCGTGCACGAGTCCAACGCGTCGACGCTCGTGCTCGCCCAGATCGAGAATGCCGGCGCGCTCGCGGAGCTCGAGGCCATCGCCGGGCTGGACGGCGTCGATGTGCTCTACGTCGGACCGAACGACCTCACGCAGGCTCTCGGAGTCCCGGGCAGGTACGACGACCCGGCCTACCAGCGCGAGCTCGCGCGGATCGCGAGCGCGGCGAAGTCCGCCGCCAAGGCGGTCGGAATCATGCTCGCCCGCATCGACCAGATTCCCGCCCTGCGCGGCATGGGCTATTCCTTCTTCACGATGACGGACCGGGCCCTGATTCTCGAGTCGGCGCGCTCCTGGCGAGCCGCGCTCGCGCCCGATCCCTCGATCCTCCGGGGCCGCTGAGCGGCCGACGGCCGGACCCGCGATGCGCTACCGCTATTCCGACTATCCCGTCGACCTGCTCCGCGGCCTTCTGACGTACCAGGAACTCGTCAAGCTTTTTCTCCAGATCGTGTTGCAGACGGGCGGTGATGTCGAGGAGGCGCTCCAGTGGATGAAGTACCTCCAGGAGCGCGGGATGATCGACGAAGGAATCGATCTGGACGCCTTCCGCAAGGAGCTCGAAAAGAGCGAGCTCGTCGAGGACCGGGGCGGCCAGCTGTCCCTGTCGTCGGCCGGAGAACGACGGATCCGGAGGTCGGCCCTCGAGGAGATCTTCACCTCGCTCTCGAAGTCCGGGCCCGGATACCACGCGATTCCGCGGGCGGGCGGCGGCGGCGAGCTCCTTCCCGAGACGCGGGCCTACGAGTTTGGAGACAACCCGACGGCGATCGACGGCGTGCGATCGATCGGGAACGCCGTGCGGCGGGACGCGGAGGAGATCGCGCTGAAGGCGGAGGATTTCGAGGTCCACGAAGAGGAGCACCTGACTTCCTGCGCGACCGTCCTCGCGATCGACATCTCCCACTCGATGATTCTTTATGGAGAGGATCGATTCACTCCCGCGAAAAAAGTGGCGCTCGCGCTCGTCGAGCTCATCCAGTCGAAATACCCCAAGGACTCGATCGACGTGATCCTGTTTGGCGATGACGCGAAGCGCGTTCCGATCTCGGAGATCTCCAAGACGATGGTAGGGCCGTACCACACCAACACGCGTGCGGGGCTCGGGCTGGCTCGCAAGCTGCTCGTGCACCGGAAGAACCCCAACAAGCAGATCTTCCTCATCACCGACGGGAAACCGTCGGCGATCTGGGATCGCGGGCGGCTCTACAAGAATCCGTTCGGCCTGGATCTGAAGATCGTCAACCGCACCCTGGAGGAGGCGGACGCCTGCCGCCGGGACGGGATCACCATCACGACCTTCATGATCGCCACGGACAGCTATCTGGTCGACTTCGTGGACAAGCTCACGAAGATCAACCGCGGCCGCGCGTACTACGCGTCGCCGTACAATCTCGCCGAGTTCCTGTTCACGGACTACATCCGCAATCGGAAGAAGTTCTTCCACTGATGCGGCGGCCGTGACGTTTCCGTCCATCGCGCTCCTGGCCGCGGGACTGGCGGCCCTCGCGGCCGCGCCGCGGCTTCTCGTGCGCCGCCGGCAGGACCGGATGGCGCGAGCGCGGATGGAGGCCGAGGGCGAGGCGTGCCGGCTCCTGACTCGCGCGGATCTCGTCTCGGGCGCGTACCGGCGCGTCCCCGGCGTCCTGGGGTTGTGCGAGGACCGGCTCTCTTTCGACGGCCTCTTCGGCGAGTCGGTCCGTATCCCGACCGGCCGGATCCAGAAGATCGTCACCGGGTCGAAGCTCGCGTCCGGCCGCCGGCTCTTCCGCCTCGAGGTCCTTCGCATCGCGCCGGCCGGGGGCGAGGATGTCGAGTTCGTCCTCTCTCCGGCGTCCGCGGGCGCCTGGCGCAGCCACCTGGGTCTCTGGGCCATGGGGGAGCGGATGCGGGAGGCGGCTGCCGCCGAATCCGTCAGCCCGGGACGCGGTTGAGACGCCTCGCGCCCGGCCTGCTCTGCCTTTTCCTCGTGGGGAACGCGCGGGCGGGGACAGCCGGAGGGTCGCCCGCCCCGACACGACGCGCCCCGACCTCCGCCCCGCGAATCACCGCCGCCCCGGGGGATCGCATCTCCCTCGACCTCAAGGACGCCGACATCCGGGACGTATTGAGGACATTCGCGCGGCTCCAACACTTCAATCTCGTCATCGATCCGGACGTGAAAGGGTCAGTCACGGTCCGTCTTGTCGACGTCCGGTGGGAACAGGCGCTCGATGTGATCCTGCGTTCGAATGGCCTCTCCTCCGAGGTCGAAAGAACGATCGTCCGAATCACAACCCCCGATCGCTGACATCGGCGCGCCCGAGGGGCAGACCTGCACTCGTTGCAAACGCGCGGGCGGAAACAGCCGGAGGGCCGCCCGCCCGAAACGCCGCGCACGGACTTCGCTCCGCGGATCACCGCCACGACGGGCGCTAGCATCTCCCTCGACTAACGGACCCGGCATCCGGGACGTAGTGAGGACGGTGTGAAGAAGTGCGGTGTCCGGTACGCATTTCGCCACTTCTCCCGGAGGGGCGGCTGACGCAGGAATATCCACAACCTTCCCCAGCCCGGAGGGGCCCATTTTCAGCGAAGTCGTCCATCAGCTCGCAGCGTGAGGAGTCTCCCGACCGAAGGGAGGGAGGAGCCTCACGCTGCGGGAGCCGCAGCGGTCGCGCAGCGAACGCGGAGGCGACGGACGGAGGAGCCTCATGCTGCGGGAGCCGGAGCGCTCGCGAAGCGAGCGCGGAGGCGACGGTTCAGGGCAAGAAGACGACCACCCGGTCGCGCAGCGCCGCCGGCAGCGAGGCGACACCCGCGCGTATGTCTTCGGGCGACGAGCGCATCGTGAAGTGTGTCAGCACGACCGTCTCGTTGACGAAGAGGTCGGCGCGCTCGGCGAAGTCCGAGACGTGGAGATGCTCGTAGGCGTGAGCGCGCACTGCGTCCTCTGGGTCGAAGAAAGAGCACTCGATCAGCAGGACGCGGGCGGTGAAGAGCTCCGGGACCGCGTCGAAAATCGACGGGCCGCAGTCCCCCGGGTACGCGAGGAGGGGGATCTCCTCGCGCCGCGTCACCGCCGCTCCCCCCGCCCGGAGCGCCGCGATCTCCGCCGAGGCGAGCCCGGCATGCTCGTCGCGCAGCTTGTGGCGGATCTCGGAAAACAGATATCCGGCCGTCGGGACGCGATGCCGTCCCGGGAGAAATCGCAGGTCGAGATCCCGCCGGAGCGAGACGGATGCCCCCGGCGTCGCGGGCTCGAACCGGGTCCCGTAACGGACGCCCTCCAGGCGCTCGCACGCCGCGACCCAGGCCGTGAGATCCCCGATCGATTCCTCGGGCGCGAAGACGCGGGCCGGACCGAGACCCGTCAGCGTGCGCCGTGAAGCATGGTGGGCGAGGCCGGCGGCGTGGTCGAGGTGGCCATGGGTGAGACAGACGGTTCCGTAGGCCAGCGTGTCGTCCGGGGCGCGGCCGAACTCGAGGAGCGTGCGGAACCCGGGCAGCTTGAAGAAGGACTCGTGCCCGGCTATCGACACGCCCTCGATCTCGATTCCCGAGGCGACGATCGCGACCCGCCCCCGGCCGGCCGGGTAGTCTTCCATCGCCGGGAGGGTACACCGCGTCCCGCGCGGCGCTTCGACCGATAAGCTCCCACCGTGCAGGTCTCTCTTTTCGACTACGAGCTTCCGGATGATCGGATCGCGCAGGAGCCGCGGCCCCGCGGCTCGAGCCGGCTGCTGGTTCTCGACCGCCGGAGCGGCGCCGTCCGGCACCGGACCTTCTCCGACCTGCCCTCCCTTCTCGCGCCGGCGGACGTTCTCGTCCGAAACGACGTCCGCGTGCGCCACGCCCGGTTGTGGGGCCGCGATCCCGAGGAGCGCCTCGTCGAGGTCTTTCTCCTGGAGCGGGTCGGCGGCGACGCCCGACGCTGGAGCGCTCTGACCAGACCGGGGCGGCGTGCCCGGGCGGGCCGGACGCTCCGCTTCGCGGATGGGGCGAAGGCGCGCATCGAATCCGTGAACGCCGACGGGAAACGCATTGTGGCGTTCGACCGCGCGATCGACGCCGCCTGGTTCGACGCCTGGGGAAGCGTCCCGATTCCGCCCTACATCCGCCGGCCGGCAGGAGAGCCCGATCGGCCCGCCGACCGCGACGCGTACCAGACGGTGTTCGCGCGCGAGGCGCTGGCGGTGGCGGCCCCGACCGCCGGATTGCATTTCACGTCGGAGGTCCTGTCTGCGATCCGGGTGCGAGGGACGGCCATCGCCGACCTGACGCTCGCGATCGGCGCGGGAACGTTCAAGCCCGTCACGGCGGAAGACACCGAAGGCCACCGGATGGACGCGGAGGCGGTCCGCATCCCGGCGGCGACGAGAGAAACGATCCGGCGAACACGCGCGTCCGGCGGGCGGGTCGTTGCGGTCGGCACCACGGTCGCGCGTTCCCTCGAGGCGGCGGCGCTGCTCGCCGCGGCCCCGGTCGAGGGAGAGCTGCAGTTCCAAACCGACCTCTTCATCCAGCCCGGCTTCGAATTCCGCGCGGTGGATGCCCTGCTGACGAACTTCCATCTGCCGCGTTCCACCCTGCTGATGCTGGTGTCGGCGTTCGCGGGACGAGAGACGATCCTCGCGGCGTACGCGGCCGCCATCCGCGAGGAATACCTCTTCTACTCTTTCGGCGACGCGATGCTCATCGTTTAAGCCGGGCGCGGCGCGCCCGGCATCAGGGTGTCGCGGACGGCGGCGGTGTGCGCGGGAGTGGTGCCGCAGCATCCTCCGATCAGCCGGGCGCCGATCGCCGCCCACTCGGCGGCACGCTCCGCGTATTGTTCGGGAGACGCCGCTTCCTCGTATCCGTGCCGTCCGGGTCGCCCGAGGTTGCCCCACGCCCCGAGCCGGCGCCCCGGCGCCGCGGCCGCCAGGACCCGGAGGTCTCCCGCCAGCAGCTTCCAGGGAACGCAGTTGATCGCGAGCGCGTCCGGAGCGAGCGGCTCCAGGGCCCGCGCCGCGTCCCCGATCGGCTCGCCGGAGAGCAACCGTCCGTTTCCGTCGGTCACCATCGAGGCGACGACGGGAAGCCCCGTCGCCCGTGCGGCGCGCGTCGCCGCGACGAGCTCGCGGATGGAATTGTGTGTTTCGACCAGGATCCCGTCCGCTCCGGCCTCGAGGATCGCGCGGGCCTGCGCGCCGTGCTCGCGCGCGAGGTCTTCATCGTCGGGAACCAGATCGGGGCGGTAGCAGTCCTCGAGCGGAGAGAGCGATCCGAAGACCGCCACCGCGCGCCCCGCCACGGCCGCGACCTCCCGCGCGAGCGCGACCGCGATGCGCGTCAGGGAGTCGGCGGATTCCGGAATCGACGCGCGAGCGACGGTTCGTTCGTGCGTTCGAAACGTGTTCGCCGTGAGGATCTCCGCCCCCGCCGCCGTTTCGGCCGCATGCGCTTCCCGGACGGCCGCGGGCGCCACGAGAAGGGCCCGCGCGCTCCAGAGCGGACCGCGGGCGAGGCCTCGCTCCTCGAGACGGGTTCCCAGGGCGCCGTCTAACAAAATGCGGCTGTTAGCCGATTGGTTCGCGATTATCAAATGAATATCGGTCTTGGAACAGATGATATTAAAGAAACACGTCGAAGTCTCCGAATACTCGCGAATCGCAAACAGATCGGTTCAACGGGCCCGAGGCCTCATTTTGCCCGACCTCCCCCGTTTCTCACCCCGGCCCTGCCGCGGGTCCGAAAAGGAAAGGGCCGGGTTTCCCCGGCCCCCTCTCCGCTCCGGCGTCCGAGCGTTCAGTAGCTGTCGAGATACTTCTCCGTCTCCCAGGGCTGGACCTGCGAGATGTACTCCGCCCATTCGGCCCGCTTCGCCTCGACGAAATGGGTCCGGATGTGCTCCCCGAGCGCGTCCGTGACGACCTCGTCCTTCTCGAGATTGTCGAGCGCCTCGGAAAGGTTCCCGGGCAGCTGGTCGATGCGCAGCCGGCGCTTCTCCCGCTCGCTCATCTTGAAGACGTTCTTGTCGACCGGCTCGCCCGGATCCATGCGGTTCTTGACGCCGTCGAGACCCGACGCGAGCATCACCGCGAAGGCCAGGTAAGGATTGCAGGACGGGTCGGGCATCCGGACCTCGATCCGCGTGCCCATTCCGCGGCGCGCCGGAACCCGCACGAGCGGAGACCGGTTGCGCATCGACCAGGCCACGTTGACCGGAGCCTCGTAACCCGGAACGAGGCGCTTGTAGGAGTTGACGAGGGGATTCGTGACCGCGACGAACGCGCGCGCGTGCCGGAGGATCCCGCCGGTGTAGTTCAACGCCGTTTTCGACAGCTGGTACTTCGCCTTCGCGTCGTAGAAGACGTTGTTGCCGCGCTTGTCGAGAAACGACTG
>JBDTOO010000077.1:0-13889 GCA_039933215.1 Acidobacteriota bacterium | reverse complement strand
GGCTGCGAGTTCTGCATCGACATCTGCCCCTTCGACTGCATCTACCTGATCGAGGATCCCCTTCACGAGACCTTCCACAAGATCGCGGAAGTCGACGCGGGACCGTGCGTCTCCTGCCGGCTCTGCGAGACCGTCTGCGAGAAGGACGCGATCTTCGTCCCCAACCCGATCACGCAGGCGAAGCGATACCTTCCCGCCCTGTGACGGACGAGCGCCTCGAGGCCCCGGATCCCCTCGAAGACGGCGCGGACGAGGACGCTCCCACGCGGGGGGCGACCATCGCTCGTTTCTTCGTCCTTCCTCTCCTCGTCGTGGGGACTGCCCTCGTGATCTTCCTCGTTTTCAACCTCATGACGTTCGAGCGCCGGTCGCCGGCGGACGAGCTCCAGGAGGTGCGGGGCGGCACCGCCAACCGTCGGTGGCAGGCGGCGTTCGAGCTGTCGCGTTCGATTGCCCGCATCCCCCCGGGGCCGGAGCGCGAGGCGTTCGCGGCGGAGACGCGGCGCGTCTTCGACGCGCTGTCGGCGAAGCGGCCCGACGACGTGAAGGTCCGGCGCTATCTCGTGCTCGTCCTGGGCAAGCTCCAGGACCGGGAGGCCCGGCCGCAGCTTCTCGCCGCGGCGAAGGATCCCGACCCGGAGACGCGCCTCTACGCCATCTGGGCTCTCGGCATGCTGCAGGACCCGGCGGCGCTCGACGCGGTGCTCGAGAGCTCCGTGTCCGACGATCCGGGCGCACGGAAGATGGCAGCCTACGTCCTCGGGAAGCTCGGAGACCGCCGCGCGGTGCCGCGCCTCCAGGTCCTGCTGGGGGATCCCGCCGCGGACGTGCGCTGGAACGCCGCGATCGCGCTCGCGTCGCTGGGAGATGCTTCGGGCCTGGAAGTGCTCCGGAGCATGATCGACCGCGCGTCGCTCTCGCGACAGGCGGCGATCTCGGGGGAGCAGGCGGAGCTCGCCATGGTCTCCGCCCTCCAGGCGTTCACGCTGCTGCGCGACGCGGCGTCCCTCCCCGCGATCGAGCGCGTCGCGAAAGAGGATCCGAACCTGCGCGTCCGGGAAGCGGCGCGAAAAGCCGCGGAAGCGACGCGCGCCGCCGCGCCCGCGGCGCCGCAGGAGAATTCCGCGATTCTTGAGAGCGCCCGCGCGCTTTTGGTAGTCTGAGCGCGCCGATGGCCACCGTCGAGAAGCACGCACCGTCCCCCGCGTCCGAGGTTCTCGACGACGGGCTGACCCGCCGCTCCACGCTCAAGTGGATGACCGCGGCGTGGCTCGGTTTCACGGCGGCGACGGTCGTCGGCCTGACCGCGACCGTGCGGTTTCTCTTCCCGAACGTCCTCTTCGAGCCTCCGACCCGCTTCAAGGCGGGGGATCCTTCCACCTACAGCCCCGGCGTGGACGAGCGGTGGAAGGAGAAGTACGGCGTGTGGATCGTGCGCAACACCGAGTCGATCTACGCGCTGATCGCGGTCTGCGTTCATCTCGGCTGCACGCCCAACTGGCTCGCCGCGCAGAACAAGTTCAAGTGTCCCTGCCACGGCTCGGGCTACTACGTGTCCGGGATCAACTTCGAGGGGCCCGCCCCCCGGCCTCTCGAGCGCGCCGAGATCACGCTCTCTCCCGACGACGGGCAGATCATCGTGGACAAGGCGACGCGGTATCTGTTCGAGCGCGGGCAGTGGAGCGATCCCAAGGCTTTCGTCAAGATGGTCTAGTCCGCCGCGGGCACCCGCGGTATCGCATCAGCGCAAGAGCGGAGGTCTTCTTTGGTCCCTCGTTGGCGGCAGGTACAGCAGCAGATCGTCGCGAGCCAGATCTGGAAGTCCATCTTCCGCGTCGGCGTGCCGAATACCAACCGCAAGCGCGTGCTCGCGATGCTCGGCAACGTGGTTCTCCATCTTCACCCGGTCAAGACCCGCAAGTCGGGCGTGAAGATGCGGTACACGTGGTGCGCCGGAGGGGTGACCTTCTTCCTCTTCCTGGTGTTGACGTTCACGGGGCTGCTCCTGATGTTCTATTACCGCCCCACCGTCGAGTACGCCTTCGTCGACATCCTCGACCTGCGCGAACAGGTCCCGTTCGGAATCATGCGGGAGGTGCATCGCTGGGGCGCCCACGCCATGGTGATCTCCGTCTGGATCCACATGTTCCGCGTCTTCATGACCGGCTCGTATAAGCCCCCCCGGGAGTTCAACTGGGTGATCGGCGTCATCCTCCTCGTGCTGACCCTCCTCCTCTCCTTCACGGGATACCTGCTTCCCTGGGATCAGCTGGCAATCTGGGCGATCACGGTCGGGTCGAACATGGCGTCGGCCACTCCACTGATCGGCATTCAGGGGCCGGGGACCGGCCTGCTGAAGATCGGTGACATCCCCCTCGTGACGTCCACGAACGACGCGCGCTTCGGCCTCCTGGGAGGCCGATTCGTCGGAGCCGGCGCGCTCCTGCGGTTCTACGTGCTCCACTGCGTCGGCATCCCGCTCGTCGCCGCGTTTCTGATGGCGGTGCATTTCTGGCGCGTCCGCAAGGACGGCGGCATCTCGGGGCCGGTGTAGCGCCGATGTTCCTGATCAACGCGCTCAAGCGCGCGATCAACTTCCTGTCGGCGCCGCAGTACCTCGTCACGGCGATGCTGTTCGGTCTCCTGATCGGGCTGAGGTCGAAGTTTCTCTGGTCGAAGCGCGGCGGCCTGCTCCTGTTCCTCCTGATCGCCGGCGGTATCGGCCTCTCGTACCTCGACCCCAATTTCGCGGCCGTCGCGACGCTGCCGGACAACGTTCCGATCGTGGGCATGATCTTCCTCGTCGGCTTCTTCTTCTGGTTCGCGATGAACCAGGCGTACGAGAACGACCGGCGCGTCGCCGCGGGTCTTCCGACGATCGAGGCGACCGACTCCTCCCAGAAGGTCTTCTCCTGGCCCGACCTCGTCTACGTCGAGCTCATCTGCCTCGTGATCGTGACGGCGGTCATGATCGTCTGGTCGATCTACCTCAAGGCGCCGCTCGAGGAGCCCGCGAACCCGACGGACTCGCCAAACCCGGCGAAGGCGCCCTGGTACTTCCTGGGCCTCCAGGAGATGCTCGTCTACTACGATCCCTGGCTCGCGGGCGTCGTGCTCCCGTCTCTCATCATCGTCGGCCTGATGGCGATCCCGTACATGGACACAAACCCCAAGGGCAACGGCTACTTCACGTTCCGCGAGCGCAAGTCGGAGATCACGCTCTTTCTCCTCGGCTTCATCGTGCTCTGGTGCACGCTGATCGCGCTCGGGACGTTCCTTCGCGGACCCAACTGGAACTTCTTCGGCCCCTACGAGTTCTGGGACGTGAACAAGCTGGTCCCGCTGAACAACATCAATCTGTCCGAGATCATCTGGATCAAGCTCCTGAAGCGGTCGCTGCCCAATTTCTGGCTGATCCGCGAGATCTTCGGGCTCGCGATCGTGGGCTTCTACGTGGCGGCGTTGCCGCTCATCCTGTCGAAGACGCTCCTCCGCCGCTTCTACGAGAAAATGGGCACGCCCCGGTACCTGATCGGAGTGAGCCTCGTCCTGATCATGATCTCGCTTCCGATCAAGATGTACCTGCGATGGTTCTTCAACCTGAAGTACGTCGTGAACATCCCCGAGTTCGCATTCAACATATGAAGCCCGACGCTTCCACGCCGGCTCTTCCGACGCCGATCTCCGGCGCCGGCTTCTGCACTCTGCGACGCGAGGACTGATCCCGATGCCCCGCAAAGCGCCCGCCGAGCCGATCGATCACCACTACAACATCCCGCGGTTGAACCGCGCCTTCTTCGCGGCCGGCGCAGTGCTGGCCGTCGTTTTCATCGGGATGGTGATCGCCGACTACTCGCGGGGCTGGAAGACGCTCCAGCGCTCGTTCATGCGGCTCGACCAGCGCAAGACGCGCGAGGCCACGAAGGTGGCCCGCGAAAAGGCGTACGGCGAGGAGCGCGACCGGCTGGCGGCGGATCTGAAGGCGGCCCGCTCCGAGGTCGCCCGCCATCGCCAGAGTCTCGCGAAGTTGAACGCCCGGCTCCACAAGCTCGATCCCGAGCTCTACGCCGCGGACCAGGACTACAAGTTCTCCAAGGCGTCCTTCGACGCGGAGCGCTACCGGTACGAGGACGCGCTCGCGCACAGCCCGAAGACCGCCGTCTCCGTGAAGAAAGACGTCGACGCGATCACGAACCGGCTCGACAAGGCGTCGGACCGTCTGGCGAACCTGAAGAGGCAGGAAGCCGACCTGAACGCGCAGATCCAGACCCTGACGTCGCGGCGCGACGAGCTCGAAGCGTCGATCGAGAAGCAATCGGCCGACTACAAGCTCTCGCGCCAGAAGCTCGCGGCCCTGAAGCAGGACACGCTGTTCGAGCTGCGCAACTCTCCGATCTTAGACATGGTCAACCCGTCGCTGCGCGTGCAGCAGGTCCAGCTGCCCGAGCATTACAACGACGTCAACTTCATGAAGATCCCGCGCGTCGACCGCTGTTCGACGTGTCACATCGCCGCCGACCGGAAGGGGTTCGAGGACGCCAAGCGCGTCGTGTTCCGGACACACCCGAAGTTGAACCTCATGGTCGGCAGCGAGTCGCCGCATCCCGTGAACGAGTTCGGGTGTACGCCCTGCCACGGCGGCCGCGACCGCGCGACCTCATTCTGGTCCGCGGGCCACTCGCCGGAATCCGAGGCGCAGCAGGCGGTCTGGACGAAGAAGCAGGACTGGGAGTTCGACCGCTTCAACGAGACTCCGATCCTTCCGATGAAGTTCGCCGAGGCTGGCTGCTACCGCTGCCACGCCGACGAGTCGAACTTCCCCGAGGCGCCGCGGTTGAACGCCGGTGTCCGGCTGGTCGAGAACCTCGGCTGCTGGGGCTGCCATCGCATCGAGGGGCTCGAGAAGCAGGGCCTGCCCCGCGTCGGCCCCTCGCTCGAGAAGGTCGCCGCGAAGGTGACGAAGGAATGGGCGACGCGCTGGGTGATGGATCCCGCCGCCTTCAGGCCGAACACGAAGATGCCCACCTTCTTCTACCAGGAGAACTTCGTGCGGGTGTCGGGCCCGAGGACTCCGTCGCCCGCGCAGGCGCGGATGAACGAGACCGGCCGGATGGAAAACGACACGATGGTCAATTCGATCGTCGCGTACATCTTCGAGAAGTCCCATCCCTCCGCGGTCCCTCCCGCGGCGGGCCGCGGAGACGTCGCGCGCGGCCAGAAGCTCATCGCCGACCGGGGATGCATGGGCTGCCACATGATCGACGCGAACGCGCCGCGCGACCTCACCGGAACGTACCGCCAGTTCGGCCCGAACCTCGCGGGCGTCGGCTCGAAGGTGAGCCGCGACTGGCTCTACCAGTGGGTGCGCGATCCGAAGGCCTGGAACCCCGAGACGAAGATGCCGAACCTCCGGCTGACGGACCAGGAGGCGCTCGACGTCGCCGAGTACCTCTCGACGCTCCAGGGCCCGCCGCGGTTCTCGCAGATCGCGATGCCGCGGACCGACCCCGAGACGCTCCAGAAGATCGCCCTCTACTTCGAGATGGCGACGAAGACCGTCTTCGACGCGAAGGCCGATCTGGCGAAGATGGACCTCCACGCGAAAGAGGTCTACGCGGGCGAGAAGCTGATCGCCCACTACGGCTGCTACGCCTGCCACAAGATCCCCGGGTTCGAGGACGCCAAGCCGATCGGGACCGAGCTGACCGAGGAAGGCTCCAAGGCCGTCCATCGCCTCGACTTCGGGTTCGTGCACCTGCCTCACACGCGCGAGGACTGGTTCCAGACGAAGCTCGCCAGTCCGCGTATCTTCGACCGCGACCGCGCCCGCGGCTGGGAGGAAAAGCTGCGCATGCCGAACTTCCGGCTGTCGCAGAAGGAGCAGGAGGAGCTCACCACTGTGGTCCTCGGCATGCAGAAGCTGAACGCGTCCGCCACCGCGAAGAAGGAGCTCGACCCCGACGAGTCGGCGATCGAGCGGGGCCGGCGGATCGTCAAGAACAACAACTGCCAGGGATGCCACGTCATCGAAGGCTTCGGCGGATCGTTCCGCTCGCTCGTCGCCGACGTCTCGCTCGCGCCTCCGATCATCCAGGGCGAGGGCGCCAAGGTCCAGAGCGACTGGCTCTTCGCGTTCCTGAAGTCGCCGAAGACCGGACAGATCCGTCCCTGGCTCGAGGCGCACATGCCGACGTTCGGGTTCTCGGAGCGCGAGTTGAACGACCTGACGCGGTATTTCGCTTCTCTCGACCGCGCGCAGTATCCGTTCCTGGTCGCCTCCTACGCGGCCGAGCCGGTGCGATGGGCGGCCGGGAAGAAGACGTTCGAGCTCCTGAAGTGCAAGCAGTGCCACCCGCGCAACGAGCAGGAGATGAATGCCCCGGGCGTCGATCGCGCGAACCTCGCGCCGAACCTGCAGATGGCGTCCGGCCGGCTGCGCCACGACTGGATCAACGACTGGATCCGGCGCCCGGAGGAGTGGATGCCTGGCACGCGGATGCCGACCAACTTCCCCAAGGGCGACGACGGAAAGCGGACCTCTCCGCTCGGCGCCATGGCGGATGCCCCCGCGTTCGCGAAGGACCGCGAGGAGTTCGCCCGCATCCTGGGCGGCGACGAGCCCGCGAAGAAGTTCCTGGCCGACCCGGACGCCGTGACCAGGGCCCTGCGCGACTACGTCTGGTCGATCGGAATCAACGGAGGGACCGGCCCGGCCGGCGACGCCTCCGCCGCCGCCGCGCCCGCCACGACGCGCGCCGAAGCGGCCGCTCCCGCGAGGGCGAAGCCTTCGGCCCGGCGCGCGGCCTCACCGCCGGTTCGCCCCGCCGCGGCGTCATCGGCCGCCACGACGGCCGGTCAGCCTTAGGGCGGCGGTGCCGCTCGACGAGAGCATCGTCTACTACTGGACGAGCCTGGGGCTCTCCGCGGCGGCGGTGCTCGTCTTTCTCTGGCTTCTCCGGGAGCCCGCCGCCCGGAAGGCGGGCGTCCGTCCCGCGGAGCGACCCGCACCGGAGGCCGGGCCGCTTTCCGAGGAACCGGCGAGCCGTCCCGGATCCTCGGACACCTAGAAGCGTTCGCCGCCACCCGGGACCGGGGGTCGCTGGCCGCGCAGGAGGGCCGGCGGGGCTACGTTCCCGCGAGGAGCTGATCGATCCGCTTCTGGATCTCCGGGTCGTTCCACTCGATTCCGCCTTCCACCCGGTAGAGCACCCGGCCACTCGGGTTGACGATGTAGGTCTCCGGGTACTGCGACGTCCCGAATCGCTGCGCGGTCGCCAGGTTCGGATCGCGATACAGGGGCACGGACATCGGGTTCTTCGCGGCGAAGTCCTCGACCGTCTTCCAGTCTTTGTCGACCGAAACGGCGTAGAGAACGATGTCGGAGCGGTTGCGGTACCGATCCCAGAACCGGGAAAGCGCGGGCATCTCCTCGACGCAGGGAGGGCACCACGTCGCCCAGAAGTGAACGATCGTCAGGTGCCCCTTCTCTTTCGCGAGGTCGACGGCGCGCCCCTGCCGGTCGTAAATGGGCAGGGACTTCGCCGCGGACAGGAAGGCGAGGCTGCCGGAGGGAGATTCGGGGGGCACGAGCGACCGGACGAACACCGCTCCGACCCCGGCGAAAAGCACGGCGAATCCGATCGTCAGAAAGGGCCGGGTCCGGAAGCTCACGCGACCCATCTCCGGCCCGTCGTGCAGGCCTCGCGCGCGGCGCAGTCGCCGCAACGGGAGCGGCCGGCGCGCGGTTGGCAGATCCCGAAGATCCCGATCCGGCAGAGCGCATAGTCGAATCGCACGGGGTCGGCGGGGTCGAAACGTGCCAGCCGGTCGGTGATCTCGCGAGCCGTTCTCCAGTCCGGCGTCCGGCGGCGTGTCAGGCCGAGGCGGCGGGCCACCAGGTGGATGTGCGTGTCCGTCGGGATGACGAGGCGCGACGGAGAGATGCCGTTCCAGATACCGAAATCCAGGAGGTCCTTGCGGACCATCCAGCGGAGATAGAGGTTCCACCGCTTGCAGGCCGACCCCCCGGAGGGATCCGGAAAAAAGAAGCGAGCCGGGTGTCCCGCCGGCAGCGACCGGCGCCCGAGGGCGGGGCGGAAGTCGAAACCTTCGATCCGGCGCACGACTCGCGAGAGGAGGCCGCCGACGTCGGCGTCACCGTCGCGCGCTTCGCGCTCGAAGAAAGCGCGCACGGTGCCGGCCTCCCGCCGCGCCCGGGCGATGGCGTAGAGCAGCGCGCCGGCATCCTCCGCCGAGTGGAACCGGTGGCGGAATCCCGCGAGCGCGCGGCGGGAGAACGCGGCGAAGTCGTCCACGCCGTCGAGCGCGGCGGCCGGACTCGGGCCCAGGGCGGCGAGGATCTTCGCCACGTTGGCCTGGATGGTCTCGACGCGTCCGTACGCGAAGGCCGAGGCGATCCAGCCGACGACCTCCCGGTCCGCGTCGGCCTCGTACCGGCCGAGAAAGACGATGGGATCGGACTCGCGCGTCTCGGGGCCGTACGCGCGATAGAGATCTTCGAGCCGCTGACCGAGCAACCGTTCCCGAGCCGAGAGTGTCACCGGAAAATTCTCTCACGGAGAGAGACCGAGGTGCGCGGACATCCGGGTCGTCGAAGGCGACCCGGCGAGCTCACGACGTCCGTTGGCGATCCCACCGGTGATTGAATACCCCTCATGCCTCCACCTCCCGGCGAAAAAGTCTTCCTCGTCGGCGTCTCCAGCCGCGCGACGCCGCGCGCTCTCGCGGAGGAGCATCTCGACGAGCTCGAGCGCCTCGTGGAGACGGCCGGCGGCCGGGTCGTGGGTCGGTACGTCAAGGAGCGCTCCGCTCCGGACCCCGCGACGTGGATCGGCAAGGGCGCCGTCGAGGAGATCGGCGCCGACGCCGCTCGCGAGTCGGTCGGCCTCGTGGTCTTCGACGACGAGCTGACGCCCGCGCAGGCGCGCAACCTCGAGGAGCGGTGGGGCGGGCAGCGGCGCGTGCTCGACCGGCCGGGGCTCATCCTGGACGTGTTCGCACGGCACGCCCGGACGCGTGAGTCGAAGACCCAGGTCGAGCTCGCGCAGCTCCAGTACCTCCTGCCGCGGCTCGCAGGGCAGTACAAGCACCTCTCGCGGCTGGGAGGCGGCATCGGAGGGCGCGG
This sequence comes from Acidobacteriota bacterium, assembly GCA_039933215.1. GTDB lineage: Bacteria > Acidobacteriota > Thermoanaerobaculia > UBA5066 > Gp7-AA6 > JALYUA01. The sequence continues at coordinate 4,744 of JBDTOO010000077.1, read as the reverse complement.
CGCGGGCGAGCAGAAGATCGAGCTCGACCGCCGCAAGATCCGCAACCGGATCGCGCGCCTCCGCCGCGACCTGGCAGGCATCGAGACCGCGCGCACGGTCCGGAAGCGGGGACGGCGCGACCAGTTTCAGGTGGCGATCGCCGGCTACACGAACGCCGGGAAATCGACCCTCTTCAACCGTCTGACACGGGAGGAGGCCTACGCGGCGGACCGTCTTTTCGCGACCCTGGACGCCCGCGTGGCGAAGGCGCGCTCCGCGAAGCTTCCGGACACCGTCTTCGTCGACACCGTCGGGTTCGTTCGGAAGCTTCCCACGTCGCTCGTCGCGTCCTTCCGGTCGACGCTCTCGGAAATCCGGGACGCCGACCTCGTCCTGCACGTCCTCGACGTCTCGTCCCCTCGCGTCGACGAGGAGCGGCAGGTCGCGGTCGAGGTCCTCGAGGAGCTCGGCGTCGATCCCGGCCGGATCGTCTCGGTGTGGAACAAGAGCGATCTCGTGGGCGGCCGCGTCTCGCCCTTCGGAACCTCGATCTCGGCGAAGACGGGGGAGGGGATCGAGCGGCTGGAATCGGAGATTCGAAAACGCGCACGGCCCGAGACCGGCGTGTTCTCGGTCCGGATTCCGTACAGCGAGGGCGCCGCGATCGCCGGCGCGCGGGCGCGCTTCCGGGTCGTGGAGGAGAAGGACGGCGGAGACGCCCTGGCGCTGACGCTGGCGGGGGAGCGCACGAATCTGGACACGCTCACCGAGTTTCTCGTCGGACGGATCCCGGCGCGTCCCGCGCGCGCCCGTGCGGCGCGACCGACACCGGCGGTGGCAACGGATGTCCCGCGAGGCCGCGCGAGGCCGCGCTCGCGCCGCAAGCCTCCGACCGCGTAGTCCGATCGCGGCTCCTCCCTCATTGCGCGCTCCGGACGCCGCGGGAAATTCGTGCATAATCCGGTCAGAGAGTTTCCGGCGGCTTTTTGCGGTCTCGGAGCGGAGGTTTCATGAAGCTCGGTCGTCCCGCCACGGGTGCGCTGCTCGTTCTCATCGCCGCCGCGGGCGGCTGCGGACGCAAGCCGCGCGTGCACGCCAGCCACGCCCGGGCGGAGGCGCCGCCGGCGCCCGCCCCGACGCCGGATACGACCCCGATCGAGGTGCTCCGGACGCCCGCCGGCCTGGTTCTGAAGGTCGAAGAGCCCAACGCCACCCCGCGCGTTCCAGTCACGACTCCCGCTCCGACCCCCGCCTCCGGAGCGAAGGCAAAGTGACGGCGCGCGAGCCCGACGCCCGGACGCCCGAGCCGGCGCCCGTGCGATCGGACCCGCCGCATACCGGACCGGAGCGCGTCTGCCCGAATTGCGGGCGCACGCTCCTCGAGCAGAAGTGCAAGCTCCTCTGCCCGAATCGGCAGTGCGGCTACTACATGTCCTGCTCCGACTTTTACTGATTGGAGGCGGGCCGGGCCGCGGCGCGTCCGCTTTGTATCAGCCCGGAAGTCCGTGCGGCCGCCGTCGCCCTCGCGAGATCACGAGAACGTCCTGGGCGTCGAGCCGCTCGGAGCCCGGCCAGAAGCCCGGGCGAAAGGTCTCGACGGTGAGGCCCGCCTCTTCGAGCATCCGCGAAAAATGCAGCCGCTCGTACGCGACGGCGGCCTCCGGCCTTGCCTTCCATTTCCACCGGACGGGTGCCTCCGGACGCGGGAACGGAAAGAGCGTTCGGGGCGCCTGATCCTCTTCGAAGAGGAAGGCAGTCAGCAGCGCGCGGCCTCCCGGTGCCAGAACACGTTCCATTTCGGACAGCGCGCGCCGCGCCGCGGCGTCGCCGAGATGGGTGAAGAGAGATTTCGCGAGGATGAAGTCGGCGTCGCCGTCCGGCGCCGGCAGCGTCCACTCCGATTCGAGGCGCCGGCCCAGAACGAATCGAAATCGCCGATCGCTCGTAGCCATGTGCCTTTGCGCCCAGCGAACCGAGGGACCGTGCACGTCGAATCCCAGATAGCGCCCCTCCCGGCCCATCGAGCCTTCGAGCCTCTCCGCCATGATCCCGAACCCGCATCCGACGTCCAGGATCCGGTCTCCGGGCCGGACGAGCCCGAGGCTCGCGACGAGGTCCTGGATGGCGGCCGCCGACTTCTCGATCTCGGACAAAGGGCCGGTGTGACGCCGAAGCCACAGCGGCGGGAGCAACCCCTCTCCGTTAGCGATCAGGAGGCGCTCCGGCACGCCCGCCGCGAACAAAAAAGCCGTGCGCATACCGCGCAGCGCGTTCACGACCGGCGATGGCGCGGCTAGCAGCCAGAACATGGGGCAGGATAACCCGCGCCTCGTGAGCCCGCGGCTGGCATCGGGGCGGAGATCGCGCCGGGCCCGGGCGCGCTCGAAGACGGCGCCTGAGGGGGACAGGAGGCGGAGCGGCGAGGCGGCGCTGCTACTCCTTCTTCGTCGACCTCTTCGTCGTCGACTTCCGCGACGTCGAGCGCTTCGACGAAGACTTCTTCCCGGGTACCTTCCCGCCGGCCCGCCGCGCCTCGGAGAGCCCGATCGCGATCGCCTGCTTTTTGCTCTTGACCTTCTTGCCGGAGCTGCCGCTCTTCAGCGTTCCATTTTTCCGCTCGTGCATCGCCTTGTCGACCTTCTGAGACGCCTTCTTCCCGTAGCGAGCCATGGTGAGTCTCCTTTTGCGTTTCGCGCTTGGCGGGCTTTTCGGAAAGCATCAACTGTGCCGAACAACCCGGCAGTGGCGGCGGACCGGCGGCGTTGACATTCCAGAGGGATTGCGATTTCCTAGACCTCTCCCGAAAAAAAATGAAACTCATCGCGTTGTGGCTGATTCTGGCCCTCGTCGCGGGGATCGTCGAAGTCATCGTGCCCGTCTTCGGGTTCGTCTTCGTCACGGTCGCCGCCCTGCTCGCCGCGCTGGCGGCGTACGGTGGCGTCGTCTGGCCGGTCCAGGTCGTCATCTTCGCCGTGGCCCTCGTGCTTTCTCTTCTCCTGCTGCGACCTCTGCTGGCGAAGAGATTCGGCGGCCGCGGTGTCCCGTCCCGGACCGAGGCGCTCGTCGGACGGCGGGGACTGGTCATTCAACCGATCGACCCGGTTCTCGGGTCGGGTCGGGTCAACGTCGGCGGGGACGATTGGGCGGCGCGAAGCCATGTTCCCATCGCCGCCGGAGCGGAAGTCCTCGTCGAGGGCGCGGACGGGATCGTGCTTCTCGTCGCGCCCGCGTCGGCGGTCTCGAGCACTCTCTAACTGGAGGCGCCGTGCCCTACACCCCCTACGTCCTCGCCGCTCTCGTCCTCTTCGCCCTGATCGTGGTCGTCAAGTCGATCAAGATCGTTCCGCAGAAGAAGGTGAAGGTCATCGAAAGGCTCGGGAAGTTTCACAAGGCGGCGGAAGCGGGCTTGAACGTCATCCTGCCGTTTCTGGACTCCGTCCGAAACACGATCGACATTCGCGAGCAGATCACGGCGATCGAGCCGCAGCCCGTGATCACGCGGGACAACGTCACGATGGAAGTGGACGCGGTCATCTACTTCGTCATCGCCGATCCGGTCCGCGCCACGTACGAAGTTCAGAATCTCGCCTGGGGAATCGAGCAGCTGACGCTGTCCGGTCTCCGGAACGTGATCGGCGCCCTCGATCTCGACCACACACTCACCTCGCGCGACACCATCAACACCCAGCTGCGCTCGACGCTCGATGCCGCGACGCAGCAGTGGGGCGTCAAGATCATGCGGGTGGAGCTCAAGAACATCAATCCGCCGCAGGAGATCAAGCTGACAATGGAGAAGCAGATGACGGCGGAGCGCTCGCGCCGGGCCACCGTGACGCAGGCCGAGGGAGAGAAGTCGTCGGCCATCCTGCGCGCCGAGGGGCAGAAGCAGTCGAAGATCGTGACTGCGGAGGGCGAAAAGGAGTCCGCGATCCTGGCCGCGGAGGGGCAGGCGACGGCGCGCCTGCGCGTCGCCCAGGCGGAGGCCCAGGCCATCGAGCTCGTCACGGCCGCGCTCGGTGCGACGGGAGCACCCGCCCAGTATCTGATCGCCCAGCGCTACCTGGAGTCGCTCACCCAGATCGCGGCGAACTCGCAGAAGATCGTCTTTCTTCCGTACGAGGCCGCGGGGGTCATGGGCTCGATCGGATCGATGAAGGAGCTTTTCGGGACGATGCCGGCCGTTCCGCCGGCGGCCCCGGCACGCTGACGGCGTCCCGGCGAGCCGCGGGGACGGCCGTTCCATCGAGGACGGGAATCGGTGGCGGAAGCGTGTGGGAATCGAACCCACCCATCCCGGCGGAGCCGCGACGCCGACGGATTTGAAGTCCGCGAGGGCCACCAGGCCCCATGCGCTTCCGCGGGGGATTATCCCGCGTTTACCGGCGTCGGACCCGCGTGGTATTCTTCGCGCCCTCGCCGACCGACGTGGGGCTGTAGCTCAGTTTGGGAGAGCGCCTGAATGGCATTCAGGAGGTCGACGGTTCGATCCCGTTCAGCTCCACCAAATCATTTTCGCCACCCGATTTCTTTATCCACGCTGCCGCTCGACCACCGGGAGATCGAACCGTCGACCTCCGGGGGTTTCAGGGGGGCGTAGCCCCCCTGCTCATGGAGCGCGACGGGTCCCGCTCGCGGGCGAGCGGGACGGTTCGATCCCGTTCAGCTCCACCAAATCATTTTCGCATCCCGATTTCTTTAGCCACGCTGCTGCTCGACCACCGGGAGATCGAACCGTCGACCTCCGGGGGTTTCAGGGGGGCGTAG
>JBDTOO010000076.1:0-14102 GCA_039933215.1 Acidobacteriota bacterium | reverse complement strand
TCGAGCCGCTTCTTGGCGCCCGCGACGGTGAAGCCCTCGTCGTAGAGGAGCTCGCGGATGCGCCGGATGATGCGGACGTCCTTGCCCGTGTAGACGCGCGCGGCGCCCTTCTCCTTGCCGTCGGAGAGCGCCGGGAACTCGGTCTCCCAGTAGCGCAGGACGTACGGCGCGACCTCGGCGACCCGGCACGCCTCCGCCGGCTTGTAGAGCTCCGGCTCGGTCTTCATCGGGAGCATCTTAAGCCGAAGCGGGGGGAAGCGGCCCGGCGTCTTCGGAGAGAGCGCGAAAGGACGCTATTTCTCGTTGCGCGAGCGGCCGCGGACCGAGACGCGGATCGGCGAGCCGCTGAAGTCGCCCATGTCCCGCACCAGGTTCTCGATGCGCCGGGACTCGGAGAAATGGAGCGCCTCGGCGCGGCTGGCGACGAGCGTGAAGGTCGGCGGGGCGACGCCCGTCTGCGCGACGTAATAGACCTTCAGGCGCTTGCCGGAAGCCGTCCCCGGCGCCTTGTCGCGAAGCGCGCGGCCGAGCACGCGGTTCAGCTCCCCGGTCGGGATCCGCCGGTACCGGTTCTCGGCGACGCGCGCGACGGCCTCGAGGACCTTCGCGACGCCTCGCCCCGTCTTCGCGGAGGTGAGCAGCAGCGGCGCCCATCGGACGAACGGGATCTCGTCCTCGAGCGCCGCGCCGAACCGCTCGGCCGCCTTCTCCCCCGCCGCGATGTCCCACTTGTTTCCGACGAGCACGAGGCCTTTGCCGGCGTCGGCCACGTACGACGCGACCTTGGCGTCCTGGGACGCGGCCCCGGACGCCGCGTCGACGACCAGCACGGCGACGTCGCACTCCTCGATGCGCTTGCGCGCCTGCACCACGGACAGCACCTCCGGCCCCTGCTCCGTCTTCCCCTTGCGGCGGATGCCCGCGGTGTCGACGAGTCGGAAATGGACGCCACCCTGCGAGAGGTGCGCGTCCACGGAATCGCGCGTCGTCCCCGCGACCTCCGAGACGATCGAGCGTTCCTCGCCCAGGATGGCATTGACGAGGGACGACTTTCCGACGTTCGGGCGTCCGATGATCGCGAGCGCGATCTCGCGCGGAGGCGGCGGAGCCGCGGCGATCTCCGCCTCGGGATCGAAGCCCTCGGGCGGCTCGGGGACGGGATCGAGGCGAGAGGCGATGGCGTCCACGAGCTCGTCGATGCCGAGGTTGTGCTCCGCGGAGACGCCGTGGACTTCCGGGAACCCGAGCTCGTACGCCTCTCCCTCCCCTTCGCTCCCCTCCTTGCGGTCGATCTTGTTCGCGGCGACGATCGTCTCTCGGCCGGCCTCGCGCGCGATGAGCGCCGCGGCGCGGTCCCCCGAGAGAATCCCCGCGGACGCGTCGACGACGAGCACCACGAGGTCGGCGCGCCGGATCGCCGCCACGGCGCGGTCGCGGACCTCGCGCGGGATCTCGTCCCTGCCCTCCGGGTCGTAGCCGCCGGTATCCACGACGCGGAAGGTGCGGCCGTCCGGCAGCTCCGCCTGCTCCTCGAGCACATCGCGGGTCATCCCGGGGAGGTTGTGGACGATCGACCGCCGCCGGCCGATGATGCGGTTGAAGAGCGCGGATTTTCCGACGTTCGGCCGCCCCGCGACGACCACGGTGAACGACTGGCCCTTCACGAGTTCCGCCGGACCCCTCCCTCGAGGCGGAGCGAGATGCGCGGATGCTGGAAGGGGTGCACGTCCGGAAACCGCGTGAAGATCCAGCCGCCGAAGACCTCGCTCCCGTTGTCCGCGACCGAGATGCGGGCGGCGGGGTTCTCGGGCTCGATCCCGGTCGAGGTGATCACGTCGCTCGTCATCGTGAACGACGGGAGGAAGACGTCGCCGCGCACCTGGAGTGTCGTCTCGGGTACCGCGACGGAGGATCCGATCGGGATCTCGATCGTGCCCTCCTTGCCGCTGCCCGAGTCCTTCCACCGCACACGGATCCCGGAATACGCTTTCTGGACGGACGGCGGGACCTCCAGGCGCGTCGGGACCTTCTCGCCGGCCGCGGTCTCGCTTCCCGCGGCGCCGGACGCCTCCGGAGCGCCCGCGGCCGCCGCCGGACCCTCCGGCGCCTCCCGGTCGTGGGAGACCGCCATCCGGATGTCCGGGTCCGGCCGACCCCGCTCACGGCAGCCCGCGCAAGCGGCCGCGAGCGCCACGGCGGCGATCGCGGCGGCGTGAGGGCGCCTCATCGCCGTCCCTTGCGCGTGGTGGCCTTACGGCCGAAACCCTTGCGGGGGCCCGCCGGAGCGGCAGCGGCCGCCGTCGCCGCCGTCGCCAGGGCCGTGGCCTTGGGCCGCCGCGCCGGCACCGCCGCCGCGCGATCCGCGAGGCGGAAGTTCAAGCGGCGCCGGACCTCGTCGATCTCCTTCAGGTGCACGGTCAGCGAGTCGCCGAGCCGGAAGGTGGCGCCGCTCGACCGGCCCTTCAGCCGGTGCTGTTTTTCCTCGTACACGAAGAAGTCTTCGCCGAGGGCGGAGACGGGGACCAGGCCTTCGACGAAGAAGTCCTTCAGCATCACGAAGAGGCCGAACGACGCGACGCCCGTCACGAAGGCGTCGAAATCCCGCCCGACCTTGTCCTTCATGAAGACGATCTTTTTCCAGAGCAGACTCTCGCGCTCCGCCCCTTCGGCCCGACGCTCGCGCTCGGAGGACAGCTTGCCGATCTCGGCCATCGTCTGGTTCGCGGCCTCGAACTCCGAGGCCGCGATCGGCCGGCCGAAGGCGAGGCGGCGGGAGAGCTGCCGGTGGACGATGAGGTCGGGGTATCGGCGGATCGGCGACGTGAAGTGGCAGTAGTACGGGGCCGCGAGCGCGTAATGGCCGCGACACTCCTCGCTGTAGATCGCCTTGCGCTGCGCCCGCAGCAGGAGGTCGGTCAGGAGCCGCTCTTCCGGCCGCCCCTTCACGTCCTCGAGGAGCTTCTGGAACGCGGACGGCGGAAGCTCCTTGAGGTCGCCCTTGAGCTCGAATCCGAAGCCGTGGAGCACCTCGCGCAGGTCCACGAGCTTGTCCGGGTCGGGCCGGTCGTGCACCCGGTAGATCGCGGGCTGCTTGTCGAAGAGCAGCTTCTTCGCGACGGCCTCGTTGGCGGCGAGCATGAACTCCTCGATCAGGCGATGGGCGACATTGCGCGACTCGGGGACGATGCCGACGACGAGCCCCGCGTCGTCGAGCACGATGTCGGCGTCGGGGAGGTCGAAGTCGATCGCTCCGCGGGCTTCGCGGCGCGCGCGCAGCACGGAGGCCAGCTCCCCCATGTTCCGGAAGTCCTCCAAAAACGGGCCGTATCTCCGGGCGTCCTCGTGGTTCGGTTTGGTCTCGAGGAGCCGCGCGACCTCGGTGTAGGTCATCCGGTGCGCGCTGCGAATGACGCCCTTCGCGAAATCGGCACCAAGGACGCGCCCCTTGCGATCGAAGTCGAGGATGGCCGAGAGAACCAGCCGGTCGACGCGTGGATTCAGGGAGCAGAGTCCGTTCGAGAGGCGCTCCGGCAGCATCGGCAGCACCCGGCCCGGAAAGTACACGCTCGTGCCCCGGGATTTCGCCTCTTCGTCCAGGATGCTGCCTTCGTGGACATAGTTCGAGACGTCGGCGATGTGGACGCCGAGCCGGAAGCCGTTCTCCGTCCTCTCGACCTCGATCGCATCGTCGAAGTCTTTTGCCGTCTCACCGTCGATCGTGACGATCCGGCGGTCGCGCCAGTCGCGCCGGCCGAGGAGCTCCTCCGCGGGGACCTCCTCGGGGAACCGCTCGGACGCCTCGATCACCGGTTGCGGAAATCGCGGCGGGAGTCCGTGCGACCGGAGGACGATCTCGATGTCGACCCCGGGGTCGCCGAGGAAGCCCAGGCGCTCCTCGACGACGCCGTGGGCGACCCGGCGGGCATCCGGGAAGGCGGTGATCCGCGCCTCGACGATCTCCCCTTCCCGCGCGCCGTGGGCCTTTCCCTCCGCGATCCGGACGATCGCGTCGAGCTTCGGGTCATAGGGAAGGACGACCTTGCGGCCCTCCTCCGTCTGGAAGCGTCCGACGACGCGCTCCCGGGCGTGATCGAGGATCTTCACCACGGAACCGGAGATCCGGTCGGGGTCGCGTCCCCGCCCGGCGGTTCGCGATCGCTCTTCGCGCGCCAGGACCGTGTCCCCGTCCATCGCCCCGTGCATGCCGTTGCGGGGAACGAAGAGGTCCGGTCCCCCCTGCACCAGGACGAAGCCGAAGCCTTCGGGGCGCACCGTCAGGCGCCCCGCTGTCAGGTTCGAGAACTCGATCGCCGAGTATTTTTCGCCGCGGACGCGCGCGATCTCGCCCCGGCGCTCCAGGGCGTCCAGGCGCTCCTGGAAGGTGTCCTCTTCGTCTTGAGAGACGTCGAACGACCGCACCAGGTCATGGAAAGAGAGTGTCCTCGAGCCCTTCTGACGCAGCCGCTCGAGGATCTCCGAGTCTCGCGGCAACACGTGCCGAGTCTATCTTGACCGACCCGGCGGACCTCTGCGGGCCGCGCGCTCCTCAGAAGGCGGACGTGTCCGCGAAGCTCTCCAGGCGGCCGGCGGGATGCTCCCAGGTTCGGACCGCACCGCTTTGCACGTCGCGGATCGTCAGCGTGTACTGGACGTCGGTCAGCGCGCCGGCGAAGACCCAGAAGTGGTTGTTGAACGGGCGACCGTCCACGACCTTCACGACGAGCTCGATGTTGTTCGCGGTGAAGAACCAGTAGGCGCCCGTGTCCGACGTCAGAGGAACGGCGGCGGCGGTTCCGGCGCTGCCCTGCGCGGGCACCGACCACGAAACCCGCGCCTCGAACCGCGCGGCGTTCAGGCAGAGAGTCGTGGCTCCCGGGGTACAGGTCGGCGCGAGCGCGACGCGGCCGATCCGATCGCCGTTGAACTCGGTGAACCAGACGTTGCCGTCCGGGCCCGCGGCGATCTCGGTGGGAGTGCCCCCGGAGGTCGGGATCGCGATCTCGAAGACGGCGCCGGAGGTCGTGATGCGTCCGATCCGTCCCAGCCCCGATTCGGTGAACCAGAGATTTCCGTCGGAGGCCGCGGCGATCCCGTAGGGCGCCGCGCCTCCGGGGAGGGAGAACTCGGTCACGGCGCCGGAGGTCGAGATCCGCCCGATGCGGGAGACCGAGATCTCCGTGAACCACAGGTTGCCGTCGGGACCCGCCGTGATTCCGAAGGGACCGCTCAACGGGTCTGGAAGCGCGAACTCGGTGATCGCGCCGGCCGGGGTGATCCGCCCGATCCGGCCCGTCCCGCTCTCGGCGAACCAGAGGTTGCCGTCGGGGCCCGCCGCGATCCCGCGCGGGGCGGATCCGCCGGGCAACGGGAAAGTGGTCATCGCACCCGCGGTCGTCACGCGCCCGATGCGGTCGTAGTAGTCCGTGTACCAGAGCGCGCCGTCGGAGCCCGCGGCGATCTCGATCGGCTCGGCCGGGCGCACGACGATCGGAGTCTCCGCGATCGCGCCGGTGGCCGTCGCGCGGCCGATCCTTCCGGTGAGCTCGGTGAACCAGAGGGCCCCGTCCGGACCCTGCGTGATCCCGCGCGCGAAGCTTCGCGGCTGCGCGAGCGGGAACTCGGACAGGGATCCGGAGGGCGAGAGTCGCCCCACCCGATCGCCGTGCTCCTCGACGAACCAGACGTTGCCGTCCGGGCCCGCGGTGATTCCGGCCGGCGCGCTGCCCGCGGCGAGCGGAAACTCGTGGATCGTCTGGCCGCTCGCCCCGCGGGAGGCCGAGAGCGCGGCAACCAGCCCGAGCGCGAGCCCGGGCAACCCGCCGAGGCGCCGCCTCCGAAGAGGGTCCGAAAAGCGGGTCATCCGAGCCTGAGCTGCAAGAGGGCTGCCCGAAGCGGACTCGCGCCCGGAATGGCAGGCGGTCCCTATGGGAGGTGGACCGACACCCGGCCGGCGAACAACGCCTCTCCGTGCGTCCCGACCAGGCTCAACGCGCGAAGTCCGTCCGAGCCGACGGACCCGAGGTTCGCGCGGACGCCTCCCCGCGCGATCTCGACCAGGGCAGCGGCATCGAAGAGGCTCGGCGAAAACGCGAAGATAGCGAGCGCGCTCGCGCCCCGGGAGAACACGACCACGGTCGGATCGTCCAGGCTCACGACCATCCGATGGAAGCTCGTCCCGATCACCACAGCAGAATCCTCTCAGAATCTCTGCCAGAAAACGAGCCTCGCCCACCGGACGAGAGCCGAGAGCGGGAGGACGAATCGCCTCGCGAACAGGACGAATGCGCCGCGGCTTACGCTCGCCGCAGGCAACGAAAGTGAGCGCACGAACCATCGGGAAACCGGCACGTATGGCTCGACGAGCGGCGCGCGAACTCGGCGTGGAACCATACCAACTCGGCGCGAGGATCCACTTCTAGACTCCGTTCGCCGGTTTTTCCGGGGCCCCGCCGGGTTGGCGGGGCCCTTTCGTTCTCGAATCGAGGGTTGAAATCGAGCAGGTCGGAACACGGCTTGCATGCCAAACGCCGACCCGATGAAGGACCTGGAACCGGATGTTCTGATCGTGGAGGACGACGACGCCCTCCGGGACGCCCTCTGCCGGACTCTCGAGAGCGACGGCTTGAAGTGCCATTCCGTCTCGCGTGGGGAGCACGCCGTCGCCGGGATTCTGAAGGACGGCTGGAGACCGCGCCTGATCCTCCTCGACCTCATGATGCCGGGAATGACGGGTTGGGACTTCCTGGACCTGCGCGCCCGGACCGACCGGCTTCGAACGATCCCGGTCATCGTCCTCTCCGCCGCGGCGGACCGGGCATCCAGCAAGGACCTGTCTGCCGAGGCGACGCTGAAGAAGCCGGTCAAGGGCGAGGAACTGATCGCGGCGGTCCGCCGGTACCTCTGACCGCGCCGCCCCGGGTCTCGAGCGGCGGCGGCAGGATGCATCCTCCTCGGCGGTTGCGCTACGCTTCGGTCCATCTCGACGGAGGTTCGCCGATGAGCCGGGAGATCCGAAACCGTTTGATCCGCGGGGGCCAGGCGGTCCTGGCGAGTTCGCTCCTCGGGCTCTCGGTCGGGTGCTCCGGGGTCACCGTCCTGCGCCACGAAGCGGTGCCCGGCGGATGCCAGGCCCTGGGCGACGTGACGGCGACGCCGGATGATCCCAGGACGAATCCGATCGACGCGTTGAAAAGGCACACGCAGGAGATGGGCGGGGACACGGTCCTCGTGGAATCGGAGAGCCCGACGGAGGCGAAGGGCCAGGCATTCAATTGCCGGATGCCGGACCAGTCGCTCGGAGACCGCAAGCGCAACTGAGATGACCCGCGCGGTCAGGCCGCATCCTGACGCGAGGGAGTCGGGGCCGCATCCTCGGAACGCGGTACGATGGCTGCGTTCTCCCCATGCGAGGAATTCACGGCTTCCTGCTGATCGGCTCGCTGGCCATCGCGCCCGCCTGCGCCGATCGATCACCGACCGCGCCGGAGAAGTCCCCGGCCGCCGCGGACTCGATTTCCTCGCCGGCGACGGACCGCGCCTCGATCATCCGAACCTCTCGCGACCAGAGGTCCCGTGGCGTGGTGTCCGCGCGGCGAGACGGTTCTCTCCCGCCGGGAGTCTGGGGCTCGGATCAGGCCAGCGTGACGATCCGGAGCGGGAGCGCCACGGTGAAGATCTTCGGCAACGGCGTGCCCCCGGAGGGCTGCTACGGCTCGTACGGAGACGTGCCGCACGGGGTCCCGAACGGGAATTTCACGCTGCCTGGAACCTTCACGCAGCTGACCGGTGTGTACCCGGGCCGGATCGACTACCCGGCGCAATTCACCGGCTCGGTCGAGGGCTCCCGGATGACGATCTCGATCCAGGTGCCGGGCGAGTCGCGTCTGCTGGGTCCCTACCTCCTCACCGCGGGCGTAACGAACGCCTGGGGGCCGTGTCTCTATCCCTGATCGTCCAGCGGATGGGGATGAGGTTGGTGCGAAAGGAGGGACTCGAACCCTCACGGTGTTACCCACAGGCTTCTGAGACCTGCGCGTCTACCAGTTCCGCCACTTTCGCAGGGACGTGCAGACTAGCCTCGGCGCCGGTCCCCGTCAAGGAACCGCGGCTGGCCGCCTTTCGAACCTTGCTAGATTTCCCGGCCATGAAGCACCTTCTTTTCCCGATCGCGCTCGTCCTCACGCTCGCGCCGCGTTCCGCGGCCGCCCTCCCCGCGCCCGGCTCGGAGGCGATCCCGGTCATCGACGCCCACACCCATCCCGAGTTCGCCGGAAAGCCGGAGCGGCGGGCGGAGTACATGCGGCAGTGGAAGTCGGCCGGGCTCGCGGGCGCCGTCGGGATCCTCCACACGCACGACGGGACCACGCCGGACGATCTGCCCGGGCGCGTCGTCTACTGCGCCGGGATGATGGGAGCGATCGACGCCGCGCGGCTCGAGGAGGGGCTCCGCGCCGGCCGCTACGGGTGCATCAAGATCTACCTCGGCTACGAACCGTATTTCGCGTCCGATCCCCGGTACGCGCCCGTCTACGAGCTCGCGGAGAAGTACGACGTCGCCGTCGTGTTCCACACCGGCGACACGGACCGGGCGACCGCGCACTTGAAGTACGCCGACCCCCTCACCGTCGATGAGATCGCCGTCGCGCATCCGAAGGTCCGCTTCGTGATCGCGCACTGCGGCAATCCGTGGATCGAGTCGGCCGCCGAGGTCGCGTACAAGAACCCGAACGTCTGGCTCGACGGCTCCGCGTTCCTGGTCGGCGACGTCAGCAAACACTCCCGCGAGCAGGTCGAGACGTACATGATCCGGCCCCTTCGATGGATCTTCGGGTACATCGAGAATCCGTCGAAGCTGATGTTCGCGTCGGACTGGCCGGTGACGAACATCCCCGCGTATCTCGCCGCCTTCAAGCGGGCCATCCCCCGGAAACACTGGCGGGCCGTGCTGCATGACAACGCCGCGCACGTTTTCCGTTTCGACCGTCCTCCGCCTCGGGCGACCGCCCCCGCCGGGTCGTAGCGGGCGCGCCCGTCAGCTCTTGGCCCGGAGGCTCACCTCTCCCGGGTCGAGCGCCGAGAAGCGCACAGCTTGAGAGCGGCAAGACAGACCGCGTGGGCGCGCGTCTGTCCTTTCGCCGAGACGAGCCGGACGTAGCCCGCCACGGTCGACTCACCATCGGGCGTGGCGGAGGGCTCGCGCCATGCGAAGAGCCAGCCGCCGTCCTCCCGCACCGCCATCCAGCGCAGCGGCGGCCGGTTCAGGTGCGCGATGACGAGCTCGGACGCCGGATCGTCGGTCGAGTAGGGAGCCACGCCCGCGACGGGCTTCCGGCCGAAGACCCGGAGCTCGACCATCCGGTCGAGAAACGGCCCGGGCTCGTCGCCGGCGCCGGGGGCCTCGGGTCCGTCGCCGCTCACGCGCGAAGTCCGATTCCCGGCCGGCGCCTCGAGAGCATCATGCGGGCGGGAGTCCCAGTTCGATCTCGGCCTTGGGGATCGCGATCGCGGTCTCCTTTCTCCCGGCGTCGACGCAGACGAAGCAGGCCTTCTGGACGTTGTCGTAACCCATCTTCATCTCACGGTTCGTGATGAAGACGTCGCGTGGCGGATAGGGCGCGTCCAACCGGTTCAGGGTGACGAGGATCCCGTTCGCGTTGCGGGACCGGCCGGCGATCGCGAAACGGTGCGGCGGGTCGAACGAGCACTCGAACGAAACCGTGGTCTCAGTCGCCAACGGATGTCCTCTCCTTCGCGTCCCCCGCGGGGACGGGCGGGGATCCCTTGCGCACCAGGATCGCCCCGCGCGCAATCGTCTCGTCTCCGGCGCGCACCGCGCCGTCGAACCGCACCATCGCTCCGAACTTCCCGGCGAGTCGGACGTCGACGCGCAACGTCTCGCCGGCCATGGGAGCGCGCGTGAGCTCGAGGCCGTCCAGGCCCGCGAGAAACCCGGTGCGGCCGAGCTCCGCGTCGCCGCCCTCGAGGAGCAGGGCGGACTGCGCGATCGCCTCGGCGAGAAGCAGCGGCGACTGCCAGGACTCCCCCATCGCGGCGCGGGAGTTGCCCGAGACGCGGATCGAGACCGTTCCCCGCGTGAAGTCCTCGTTGCGTTCTTCCACGATGGCGTCCACGAAGCGGAACGGGTAGGCGTGCGGCAGGCCGGGCCGGTTCAAGCCGACTTTTTCTTCTCGATGAAGTCGCAGAGGGCGTCGACGGATGCGAACGCCTTGACGCCGACTTCTTCGTCCTCGACCTTGATGCCGAACTCCTGCTCGAGCCCGAGAACGAGCTCGAGCGCGTCGATCGAGTCGAGGCCGAGGCCCTCGCCGAACAGCGGGGCGTCGTTCTGGATCGTCTGAGGGTCGATTTCGAGCTTCAGGCGGCGCACGATCAAGTCCTTGACGCGCGGCCTGAGGTCTTCCTTCGTCATGGAGGCTCCTTAACGGGGGCTGATTATACGGTTCCTCACGCCATCCCGCCGTCGACCCGCCATACCTGTCCGGTGATGTAGGACGCGCGCTCCGACGCGAGAAAAGAGACGAGAGCGGCGATGTCCTCGGGCGTTCCGAAGCGCGCCATCGGGATGCGGTGGAGGAACTCCTTCCGAGCTTCGGGTTTCAGGTGGGCGATGATCTCCGTGTCGATCAACCCGGGCGCGACGGCGTTCGCGGTGATGCCGTGAGTCGCCATCTCGAGGGCGAGCGCCTTCGTGAAGGCAATCAGGCCGCCCTTCGCCGCGGAATAGTTCGTCTGCCCGACGTGACCCGAGATGCCGCTGACCGAAACGATGTTGACGATCCTCCCCCACTTCTTGTGGAGCATCCCGCGGATGACGGACTTCGTCATGCGGAACGCGCCCTTGAGATCGATGTCGATGACGGCGTCCCAGTCCTCCTCGCGCAGAAACGGGAAGAGGGCGTCCTTGATGATGCCGGCGTTGTTGACGAGGATGTCGGCGCCGCCAAAATCCTTCGCGACGCGGTCGCCCAGCGCCTTGACCTGCTCCGCGCTCCGCACGTCCGCCTCGACGGCGACCGCTTCTCCGCCCGCGTCGCGGATGAGACGGGCCGTCTCCTCCGCGCGCTCGATGTCCTTCTGGCAGGTGACGACGACGCGGTTTCCCGCGCGCGCGAGGTCGAGCGCGATCGCCCGCCCGATTCCGCGGGAACCGCCCGTCACGATCGCCGTCCGCCCGCTCCGCTCCATGTCCGTCACCTCTCCGTCGAGTCCGAGCTGCGCAATATACCGGCCGCCCGGCCGATCGCGTCGACGCTGCCGGCGGGGAGGCATTTCGCGGTCCGGTCGATCCAGCGCGCCATCTTCGAGAGCATCTCTCCGGGGCCGACCTCCAGGAACGTGCGGAACCCGTCCCGCACCATGGACTCGAACGTGGCGTTCCAGAGGGTCGGGTAGATGAACTCGGTCGCGAGGAGCTCGCGGACGCGTCCGGCCGTCCGCACGACGCCTCCGTCCGGCCCGTAGAACGGAACGGCGGGATCGCGGATCGACCCCAGCCCCTCGACGAGGACGCCGACGCGCTCGGCGACGGGCTGCATGAGCTCGCTGTGGATCGGCCAGCTCATCGAAAGCGGGAGGACCGAGAGCGCCCGAGGGCGCAGCGCGTCCAGGGCGGCCTGCACCGCCTCGGCCCGGCCGGTCAGGACGAACTGCGTCGCGGCGTTCACGTTACCGATCCACACGGGATGACCGGAAGCACGGAGCGCCTCGAGCTCCGCCTCGGCGAGATCGCGGCGGCATCCGATGATGGCCGCCATCGAGCCCCGGATGCCGAGGCGCTCTGTCTCGCGCCACACGCCGATCAGCACTTCGAGGCCGTCCTCGTAGGAGACGGCTCCGGCGGCGACGAGCGCCGCGTAGTTGCCGAGGCTGTACCCGGCCGTCGCCGTGGGCTCGAAGCCCTCTCGCGCGAGGGCGCGGGCGGCGAGCGTCGAGACCAGATACACGGCCGCCTGGGCCGCGAGGTTCTCGCCGAGCTCCGCGGCGGGCCCTTCGAACACGAGGCGCTCGAGATCCCGGCCGCTGCGCTCCGAGGTCCAGGCGAAGAGCCTCCGCGCCTCGGGGTCGGCGTCGAAGAAGTCCCTTCCCATCCCGACCGCCTCGGAGAGCTGGCCGGGGAACAGGAAACCGGGGGCGGCCGTCATGCGGCGAGCTTCGGGAGGACGTCGTCTAAGGCGACGCAGGCCTCGTCCTGGAGCCACGCCTCGAACCGCTCGAAGGCGGCAGGAAGGCGGAAGAAGTGAACGAGACGCGTCAGGGGGACGAGGCCCTCCATGGGCGGATGGTCGGGATCGAACTCCCACGGGTGGAAGGTGAAGACCGCGGGCCAGCCGGACTCCCGGAAGAGCTCCTCGGCCCTCCGGATGCGCTCGCTGGGGAAGAGGCGAAAGGGCCAGCCGCCGCCGAGCGGGAGGTTGCGTCCGAAACCGAAGCCCGTCAGCGGAGGGACTTCGACGATCGCGCCGCCGTCGACCCCGATGCGGTGGGGGCCGGCCGGGTTGTCCGCCAGGCCGAGGGGCGGCACGCGGGTCATGGATGCGTCGCAGGCGAAGCCCTCTCGCACGAGAACCGGGAAGGCGGGGTCGTCGGGACGCCGGATGGACCACTCCGCGGCGCGGTGGGCGCGCGGCCGCCGGCTCCCCGCGTGCTCGAGCTTCTCCGACGCGCGCAGGAGGTCGACCCGGAATTCCTCCGGCCCCATGTCGTCGGCGCGGCGGTGGAGGTCCCCGTGGACGCCGACTTCGTGGCCGCGGCGCACCGCCTCCGCCACGAGATCCGGGTGTCCCTCCGCGATCCATCCCAGGAAGAAGAAGGTCGCGCGATGGCCGCCCCGATCGAGCGCGTCGAACACGCGGCGGAGACTCCCGTCGATCCGGGAGGCGAAACCGCTCCACCGCCGCGGGTCCGAGAAGTAATCGTCGCCGCAGACGTGAAACCAGTCCTCCACGTCGATCGTAAGGACGCGGGGAGCGCGGCCGGGTGTCCGGAGCGGGGTGACCGTGGCGGCGGGCATGGAGGACGCATTGTAGAGAATGCGGGCGCGGGCGGCGCGCTTGTCCGGGTTGCCGGTCAGTCCACCTCGAAGACCTTGTAGTAGACGGCGCCCCACGAAATGATCCAGGTATCCCGGAAGGGCCGGTAGTGAGACGGGGCGCCGTACACGGCGCGGACGGGAACGTTTCGCAGGCGCGCAATTCGCGGGGCGGCCTTCAGCAGGATCTCCGTTTCGATGAGATACCCGCGGGCCGAGAGGCGCATCCCGCGGAGGAGATCCGCCTCGATCACGCGGTATCCGGATTGTCCGTCCTCGACGTCGAAGCCGGTCATGCGCGAGAGAATCCGGCTGCCGATCTCGTTCGTCCTGTAGCGGGCGGCAGGGATCTCCTCGGGGCGCGCCATGCGGGACCCGATGACGAAGGCGTCCCCCTCCCGGGCCGCGTCGAGAAGGGCGGGAAGGTCTTCGGCGGCGTGTTGCCCGTCGGCGTCCGCAAACACGATGTGGGTCGCGACGGAATCGAGCAGACGGGGCAGCCCCGCCCGGATGGCGCTCCCCTTGCCCGAATTGACAGGAAGCCGCAACACCTCGGCCCCGGCCGCCCGGGCCGCCTCCCCCGTCCCGTCCGTCGACCCGTCGTCGACGACGAGGACGCGATCGAGGGCGCCGCGAAGCCCGCGAACGACATCCCCGACGGTCGGGGCCGCCTGGTAGGCCGGCACGAGAGCGACGGGACGAAACGGAGGCAGCGCCACGGCAGGATCTTAAGAGCAACCCTCCCGAGACCCCCACCCTCGTCCCCTCCCGAGCGGTCGAGGCTAAGCCGAGCCGCGGCCCTCAGCGCGAGCGTCCCTCGCAGCGCATCCCGCGACCCCGAGGCCTCCTCTCCCCCTCTCCCAGGACTGTCGAGCGCGAGAAAGCCCTCAAGCCCGAGGATTCTTCAAGGGAACGCTTCGAGCGGTCGAGGCCAAGCCGAGCCGCGGCTCAAGCCCAGTCAGGGCTCAACGAGCGGCCCGACGCCATAAGTGCCCCGGCCGCATCGCGAATAGTCTCCGCGCGATTCCGCGCGGAGGAGGTTCGCGATGCGGGA
>JBDTOO010000075.1:0-14190 GCA_039933215.1 Acidobacteriota bacterium | reverse complement strand
TCCAGATGGCCGTCGAGGCGCAGCGCTCGGCGAAGATGCGCTACCAGATCGTCGAGGATCGCGGGATCCCCATCTCCGGCAACGCCGCCTCGCAGAAGGCGCGCGTCACGGCGCCGATGAGCGGCGTCGTGATCAAGAAAGGCGTCGAGCTCGGGGAGACGGTCACCTCCGGCGTCTCCTCCTTCAACGCGGGCACGATCCTCTTCACCGTCGCCGATCTCAAGTCGCTGATCATCCGGGTCAACCTGAACGAGGTCGACATCGCGAAGGTCCACGTCGGGCAGCCGGTGCGGATCACCCTCGACGCGTACCCCCAGAAGATCTTCACTGGAAAGGTCACGTTCGTCTCGCCGTCCGCGGAGCTCGTCGAGAAAATCAAGGTCTTCAAGATCGAGGTCACGCCCTCGGAGATCTCGGATTCCTACAAGACGGGGATGAGCGCCAACGTCGAAATCCTGGGGGAGCGGCGCGCGAAGGCCGTCTCGATCCCGCTCGAGGCGCTCCAGAAGCGGGACGGCCAGACGATCGCCTTCCGACTGAAGGACGGGTTGAAGCCGAAGCAGATCGCCGCCGCGAAGGACGGCCTCTCCGGCAGGACCAAGTTCATCTGGCTCTCGGAGCACTGGAAGGACTACTTCGACGTGACCCCCGTGTCCGCCGGCGTTGCGACCCTGGAGCGGGTCGAGATCCTCTCGGGCTTGAAGGCCGGACAGCAGGTCGCCCTGGAAGATCCGACGAAGAAGAAGGTCGAGAAGGACGACGACAACGATTAGCGGGGCAGGTGACAGGAGACGGGTGACAGGTGACGGCAGCACCGGGTGCCAATATCTTTCATCGCTCGACACCTTCTCTTATCGGTGAACAAACCCAAGGAGGGAGTACCAGGAAACAGTGACGGGTCGTCGTGGCACGAACACACACGCTGCTGACACCCGTCACCCGTCACCCGTCACCTCATGATCATCAAAACCCAGAACCTCACCAAGACCTACGGCACGAACGGCGTCGCCGTCCACGCGCTGCGCGGCATCGACCTCGAGGTCGAGCGCGGCGAGTTCATCGCGTTGATCGGACCCTCGGGCTCCGGCAAGTCGACGCTGATGGCGATCCTCGGCTGCCTCGACTCCCCGAGCTCCGGCAGCTACCTGCTCGAAGGGGAGCGCGTCGACGGGCTGTCCGGCACGGAGCTCGCGCACATCCGCAACGAGAAGATCGGCTTCGTCTTCCAGCAGTACAACCTGCTGCCGAAGGCCTCCGTCGCGCGCAACGTCGAGCTGCCCATGCTCTATGCCGGCGTCGGCAAGAAGGAGCGGCGGGCCCGGGCGCTCGAGCTTCTCGAAAAGGTCGGCATCCCCGAAAAAGCGAAGGTGCTGCCCGCGGCGCTCTCCGGCGGCCAGCGCCAGCGGGTCGCCGTCGCGCGCGCGCTCGCGAACCGTCCGTCCCTGCTCCTCGCCGACGAACCGACGGGCGCCCTCGACTCCCACACCGGCCAGGAAGTCCTCCAGCTCTTCTCCGAGCTCCACCAGCAGGGCAACACGATCGTCATCGTCACCCACGACCTCTCGATCGCGGCCCTCGCCGGCCGCCAGGTCGAGATTCACGACGGGCTGATCCATCGGGCGGAAGCGGCTTGAGCAAGGTGACGGGTGACCAGGTGACGGGTGTCAGCAGCCGCCATGAGCGAGGTGGCAGGCGACGGGTGACAGGTGTCGGCAACCCCCGATGAGCAAGGTGACAGGTGACCGGTGACAGGTGTCAGCAGCCGCCATGAGCGAGGTGGCAGGTGACGGGTGACAGGTGTCGGCAGCCCCCGATGAGCAAGGTGACAGGTGACCGGGTGACAGGTGTCGGCAGCCGCCATGAGCGAGGTGGCAGGTGACGGGTGACAGGTGTCGGCAGCCGTTCGCTCGTGACAATACCTGGCATGGTCAGGATTGCCGACCGAAAGCGTACGATCTCGTCGTTTCGGGATCTGAAGGTTTATCGGCTCCTCGTCGAGCTTCATCTCGAGGTCCACAGGGAAACCCTTTCGTTCCCTCCCTTCGAAATGTACGAGCTGGGTTCGCAAATCCGGCGAAGCTCGAACTCCATTCCGGCAAATCTCGCCGAGGGCTGGAACAACAAGCACACCCTGATGTACCTCGAAGGGATCAACCGGGCAGAAGCAGAGCTTCGAGAGACGAAACACCATCTCTCGGTGGCGTTTCAAAAGGGCTATCTCAAGAAGGAGCGTTTCTCGGAGGTCTACGACCGTTACGACGTGTGCGCTCGCATGCTTCACCGGCTCAAGGAAGCCATTCGTCGTTCGAAGGCCACATCCTGATTGCGGCCACTCGTCACCCGTCAGCCCGGACCGCTGCCATCACCTGTCGCCCGTCACCCGTCACCCCGGCTCAAGTGACTGCTGTCACCCGTCACCCGTCACCTGTCACCCAGGTCGCTGCCGTCACCGGTCACCGGTCACCTGTCACCCGCCAGGTCGCTGCTGTCACCCGTCACCCGTCACCTGTCACCCCCGTCGCTGCCGTCACCTGTCACCTGTCACCCGTCACCCGCCAGGTCGCTGCCGTCACCCGTCACCCGTCACCTGTCACCCGGCTCCCCGTCGCTGCCGTCACCTGTCACCTGTCACCCGTCTCCCCGAGTCCCTCATGCTGACCGGCGCCTTCCGCGAGCGTCTCCGCAACTCCTGGGTCGAGATTCGCGAGAACCTCGGCCGTACGACGCTCCAGGCTCTGGGCGTCATGCTCGGCGTGGCCTCCGTGCTCGGCGGGTTCTCGATCTCCGACAGCCAGCGAAAGCGCTCCGACGAGCTGTATGTGAGGCTGGGCGGGTTCGACAAGTTGAACGTCCAGCCGTCGGCGATCGTGAAGGATGGCAGCCCGACCGCGCTGCAGACGGCGAACCTCGGCCTCCGCCGGGACGACGCCGAGGAAGGGCAGGAGATCAACCAGAAAGTCGTTTCGGGCGTCAGCCAGATGAGGTTCGCGCGCGTCCGCGTGCGCTCCGCGTACGCGGATCAGGAGCGGCCCGTGACCGGCATCGGCGGCGACTACCTTCCGACGGACGGCTACGAAATCGCGCGCGGCCGGACGTTCACGGACGACGACCTGATTCACGGATCCCCGGTGGCCATCCTCGGAAGCGAGGCCCTCCACGTGTTCTTTCCGGACGGAGATGCGGTGGGCAAGACGCTACGCGTCGGGGACGTCCCGGTGCAGGTCGTCGGCGTCCTCCAGGAGCGCGTCTTCCGGTTCCGCGCATCGCAGCACAACATGCTGCGGCGGCGCAATCGGATCGTCGCCCTGCCCGCGACACTCGTCGCGGCCCGTTTCCAGGGCGACCGGTACC
This sequence comes from Acidobacteriota bacterium, assembly GCA_039933215.1. GTDB lineage: Bacteria > Acidobacteriota > Thermoanaerobaculia > UBA5066 > Gp7-AA6 > JALYUA01. Next base: position 10,839 of record JBDTOO010000075.1, on the reverse strand, counting down.
ACCGCCTCGACCGCGTGACGTTCCGGATCCGGAACCTCGACGCCATGGCCGTCTTCTCGAAGAGCCTTTCGGGGATGCTCAAGTCGAACCACCGCCAGCAGGAGGACTTCCGCATCGACGACGTCGCGGCGCGCATGAAGAAACAGCGCAGCCAGGGCGACGTCTACGACCTCATCTTCATGCTCTCCGGCGTCCTGTCGCTGATCGGCGGCGGAATGGTGAACGTGAACATCCAGATGGCGACCTTGAAGGAGCGGGTGCGGGAAGTCGGCGTGAAGATGGCGATCGGGGCGTCCGGCCGGGAGATCTTCAAGGAGTTCATGACCGAGGCCCTGCTCGTGACGGCGCTCGGCAGCCTCGTCGGGCTCCTCATGGGCGTGGCGTTCTCCAAGATCATCACGGCGTCCCTCGGCGTTCCCCTCTGGATGCAGCCGAAGAGCTTCTTCTGGGCGTACGGCATGGCGACCGTCTTCGGGTTCGTGTTCGCGCTCTTCCCCGCCTGGAAGGCGAGCCGCCTCTCCCCGATGGAGGCTCTGCGCTATGAGTGAGCCGTGCGGAGCCGTCGCGTGAACGAGATCTCGGCCGCTCCCGCGGCGCCGCGCGCGTATGGCGCCTCGCCCTCGAAGCCGCGGCGCCCGCTCTCCCTGCGCGCGCACATCGGCCTCTACGGCGAGGTCATCCGCGGCGGGTTCGTCGAGCTCTGGGCCCACAAGCTCCGCTCGACGCTGACGCTGACGCTCCTCATGCTCGGCGTCTTCGCCCTCGTCGTGATGACGTCGGTTCTCGACGGCGTGATGGACCGGATTGCCACGGGATTCGCCGGCATGAGCTGGGACGGCACCGTCATGATCGCGCCGAAGAGTCCCGAGACGACGGAGGAGCAGAAGCGCTTCGCGATGAGCCCCGGCCTCCGGTACGAGGACCTCTCCCGGATCGCCGCCCCGAACCCGAAAGTCATCGGGTTCATCCCGCGCGCGCAGAAGACCTCGGCTGTGCGCATTGCCGGCGGCAGCGAGCGGATGTTCGTGATGGGCGTGACCCACGAGTACGCGAGCCTGATGAACCGGCCGATCGGGCTCGGCCGCGGGATCACGGAAGACGACGAGCGCCGCCGCTCGACCATCGCGGTCGTCGGAGCGACCCTCGCCTCGAAGCTCTTCGGGGGATCGGACCCCGTCGGCCGCGACATCACGGTCGAGGGCATCCCCTTCCGCGTGGTCGGCGTCCAGGCGCCCGGGCAGCTCTTCTCCGACGAGAACTGGTACGACGCGAACGGCATGCTCATCCCGCTCACGACCTACATGAACCGCATGGATCCCGATCACAAGCTCGCCCAGGTCGCCGTCAAGCTCAGGGCGAAGCGGGATCTCGGGGAGGTCTCCGCGATGCTCCTCGGCCGCACGCGGCAGGCGCACCACGGCATCGAGGACGTCGAGATCGTCGACCTCGAGGCGGAGGGCGCCCGGTCGTGGGAGAACTTCCTGAAGCAGATGCACGGCTGGACCGTCGTCCTCATGAGCCTCGCGGGCACCGTGCTGCTCGTCGGCGGCGTCGGCGTGCTGTCCGTGATGCTCATCTCGTTTTCCGATCGCCGCTACGAGATCGGACTGCGCAAGGCGATGGGTGCGTCCGACGGCGAGGTCTTCGTGCAGTTCCTTCTGGAGGCCTGCGTGCTCGCCGCCGTCGGCGCGTCCGTCGGCACGTTCTTCGGGGCCGCTCTCTGCACCGCGCTCTCGTCGAAGTTTCCCTACGGGCTCGTCGTCAACCCCGTCGGGCTGATCGTCGCGTGGGCGATCGCCCTCGCGCTGGCCCTGACCTTCGGCCTCTACCCGGCGATCCGCGCCGCCCGCCTCTCTCCCATGGAAGCGATGCGGTAGAGGAGTCTCGCTCGCTTCTCTGCCGCCCCCGTCCGGGGGATCGCGGCTACAATTCCGGTCAATCCAAGGAGTTCCATGACCACGAAAGCGCGCTTCGCGTCGCGCGTCCTCGCGGGCCTCGTGTCCGTCGCGGCGTGGCTCGCCCCGGCGGCTCCCCTGGCCGCGGCCCGCTGGATGCCCTCCCCCGCCGACAAGCTGATCGTCGAGGACCCCGGCAAGGGGATCGTCGGCGCGATCTACCTCGAGAAGACCCTCCGCTCGGAGGACGGCGCGTTCCGCACGACGGTGCGGGCGAAGATCCTCTCGAAGACAGGATTCGACGTCGCGACCGTCGAGGGGCTCGCCCCGGACGCGTGGGAGATCTCCGGCCGCACGATCTCCCCCTCGGGCGGCGTCACGGAGCTCGCCTCCAAAGACGTGCGCACGATCACCACCGTCAAGGCGGCCGGCGTCTCCGTGGAGAGAAAGGCCTTCACGATGCCGGCGCTCGAGCCGGGCTGCTTCGTCGAATACACGTACAAGGAGCCGGGGGACTTCGGGGCGCACAGCGCGTACCACGTGGAGATCCCGTACCAGGACAAGTACCCGATCCTGAAGCAGGAGGTCTGGACGCCGCGGCGCTTCACCTACTCGAGCACCACGCGCGCGCAGAATGGCGTCCACATCGCCATCCGGGAAGATGGAAGCCACTTCGTCTATTCCGCGGCCGACATGCCCGCGACGCACGCGGAGATGTACGGACGCCCCCTGAACGAGCGGTCGGCCGTCGTCATCTTCGCGTTCGTCCTGCCGGGGATTTCCGGCTCGAACGTGGAACAGTTCTGGAAAGACGCGACGCAGCTCGCGCTCGTGCCGGCGGTCAAGAGCCAGATGATCCGATCGGGCCGCGTCGCCGACCGGTTGAAAGGCCTCGCGGGCTCGCGGGAGAAGGACCCGGGCGTCCGCCTGCGCGCGATTTACAACTACGTCCGCACGACGATCAAGAACAGGTCGGCGCTTCCGGCCGGCGAGACCGAACCGCGAGGAGGCTGGAAGCCGAACGCGGACGCGGGCGACGCGTTCGCGCACGAGAGCGGAACGCCGAGCGAGATGGCCGCGGCCTTCGCGTCGATGGTCCGCGCCGACGGCTGGAAATACCGGGCCGTCTGGGTCTCGGACCGGCAGTCGCGATACTTCCGGCCCGGCGTTCCGTCCGTGTTCCAGTTCGACGGCTGGGTGGTCGAGGTCTCCGATCCGGCCGACCCCGCGCGGCGGGCCTACGCGAGCTTCGAGCATCCGCTCCTGCCCTTCGGGATCGTGCCGTGGAATCACCTCGCGCTCGACGGGCTCGCCGTCGATGTGGAAGCCGGAACGAGCGAGAAGCTGCTCCTTCCGATCCTGCCCGCGGAGACGAACCTGCGCCGGCGCATCTGGACGATCTCCGTCGAGGAAGCGGGAGACGCGCACGTCGAGCGCCGCTCCATCTGGACGGGATACCAGAGCTTCCAGGTGCGCTCGGACCTCTACCGCGAAGGCCGCGCCGACTACGAGAAAGATTTGCGCGACCAGTACGAGAAGCTCGATCCGCCGTCGTCCGTCGACTCGCTCGCCTTCGACAAGGAAAACGATCCCGACGAGCCGCTCACGAGCACCCTGAGGCTCCTCACCCGCGGCATCGCGCCGCCTCTTCCCGGCGGCCGGATCGCGATCGCTCCCCTTCCCCTGCTCCGTGAGTCCAATCCCTTTCCCGTCGACACGCGCCACGATCCGATCTCGTTCCCCTTCCCCTACGTCAACCAGGACTACGTGACGGTGGTCGCTCCGGAGGGCTACGTCGTCGAGGGCGTGCCGGGCCCGACCGAGCGGACCTCGGCCGTCGGGCGATACACGCTGACCGCCGAGAAGGGTCCCGGCGAGAAAGTCGTGATCCAGAGGACGTTCACTCTCGCCCGCGCGAACGCGGGTCCGGAGGTCTACGAGGCCTACCGCAGCCTGTTCGAAGCGGCGATTCGCGCCGACGCCGCGCTCTCGGTCGTCTTCCGCAAGGCGGCTCCGGCAAAGGCCTCGTCGTGACCCGCCGGGGGCCGTTCCTCCTCGCGGCCGCGGCCGTACTCGCGGCGCTCTCCTCCGTCCCGACGGCGAAAGCCGCCGTGCAGGCGCCGGACTGGGTCCTCCGCGCGAAGGAGACGAAGGTCGATCCCGCGGTTCTCCAGGCCAGGCCCGAGCCCGGCGCGACCGTCCTCTGGCGCCAGCGCATCATCACCGCCGGATCTTCGTCGGGCGCGACCCGGCTCTACGAGCGTCACGCCGTGCGGATCCTGACTCCCGGCGGCGCCTCCTCGGGGACGTTCTACTCGCACTACGACGACGACTCGAAGGTGGACGTCGAGGGCGCCTGGACGCTGCACGCCGACGGAAAGGCCGAGGCCCTGAAGCTCGCGGACGTCGTCTCGGTCCAGGCGGCGAACCCGGAGTACTTCACGGACACGTTCGTCCTCGCCTTCCGCCCCCCGCGGCTCGCGCCTGGAGACATCGCGGCCTATGCGCTCTCGCGCAGGTCGCGCCGGGACGTGTACCAGTGGTCGCTCGACCTCCAGGGCGGCGACCCGATCGCCGCGCAGGAAGTCGTGATCGACCTGCCCGAGGGGTGGGGCCACCGGTGGCGGTTGAGCGGCGCCGTCGACGGATACTCCGGGCCGCGCTCCGGCGAAGGCGGTCCGAAGGCCACGTATCCTTTCCCCGCGCAGCGCGGGATCCAGGCCGAGCAGCGGTCCGGCGCCCGCGCGGATCTCTCCGCCGACATGGAGATCTCGATCCTGCCGCCCGCGGGGAAGTTTCCGGAGCTCGTCTTCCAGAGCTGGAACGACGTCGCCGCCTGGTTCGCGAAAAAGAGCGGCGCCGTCCGCGCGTCCCCGCCGCCTGCCGCCGTGCCGCTCTTCACCGGCGACGCCGTCCGCGAGCCCGCGCGCTGGGTGCAGGACCGGATCCGCTACGTCGCGCTCGAGGCGGGTGAGGGCGGGTGGGTGCCGCGTGAGCCGGCGCTCGTCACGAAGCGCCTCTACGGCGATTGCAAGGACAAGGCGTTTCTCCTTCTCGCGCTCCTCGCCCGCTCCGGGATCGAGGCGTATCCCGTGCTGACGCGCGGCACGGACGACGGCGCGATCGACGGCGACTTCCCGTCGCCGGTGCAGTTCAACCACGTGATCGTCGCCATTCGCCAGCCGGCGCCGAGCGGACTCGCGGCCGAGATCCGCGCGAAGGGCCTCGTCGCGGTCCTCTTCGATCCGACCAGCCCCTGGACGCCCTATGGCCAGCTGCCCGCCCAGCTCCAGGGCGCGCGCGGCCTCCTCGTGCGGTCGGACGGCGGCGAGCTCCTCGACTTCCCCTTCGCGCCTTCCGCGGCCAACCGGCTCGTGAGATCCGTCGACGCCGACCTGACCTCTGAGGGAGGGCTTCGCGCGGAGGTGACCGAGACATCGGACGGCGCGCTGTCCGAGCGGGCCCTGTATCAGGCCTGGACGCCGCAGGAACGGACGGACGCCATCTCGCGTTTCGCCGAGCGCGAGATCCGCGGCTCGCGGGCCTCCGCCCTGCAGCTCGGCAACCTCGGCGACCCGGGCAAGCCGATGGAGGCGCGCTTTCACCTCGCGTCTGAGGGCTTTCTGCGCACGACCGGGGCGCTGACGCTCCTGCCCGTGCTGCCGTTTGCGGTCGGCCCCGGGCGGATCGCCGCGACCGCCGGAGCCGAGCGGCGCTTCCCGATCCACCTCGGAGCGCCGGAGCGGCGCGAGCTCGTGGTGCGGTTCCGGCCGGGGCCGGGGCTGAAGATCGACGCGCTGCCGGATCCCATCTCCGCGGAAAACGCCTACGCCTCTTACCGGTTCGCCGCGGCGGTCGAGGACGGGCGAATCGTCGTGCGCGAGACGTACGAAACGAAGAAGCCGTCCATCCCGCTCTCGGACTGGACCGCATGGAAGGCGATCGAAGGCGCGGCCGCGCGCGCGGCCGCGTCCCAGGCGGTCCTGGTGCGAGCTCCCTGAGCTAACACAGGTGAGAGGAGAGAGGTCGGAGGTGAGAGGGCGCCGGGTAGGAGAGAGAAGGTAGGTCAGAGGACGCAAGCCTTCATTCCCTCTGACCTCTGACCTCTCACCTCTCACCTCTCACCTCTCACCTTTGACTCCCTCACCTCTGACCTCTCACCTCTGACCTTCATTCTGGCGCCCATGCCAAGACTTTCGTAAGAAGCCCTAACTTTCTCGCGATTTTCACGTCTTAAACACCGTGGCGATCCGGGGCCGGAAGTTCGCGTTCCTGGTCCTCCTGTATCTGCTCGCCCTGGGATTTCCGGCCTCCGCCCTCCCCGCGGAGGAAACCGGGCTGCGGATCACGCGCGCGACGGGGCCCATCGCGATCGACGGCGACCTGTCGGACCCGGGGTGGCAGGGAGCGCTCCGCCTCGAGACCTGGTACGAGACGAACCCGGGCGACAACGTGACCCCGAAGGTGAAGAACGTCGGATACCTGACGTACGACGACAAGTTCTTCTACGCGGCGATGGAGTTCGCCGACCCCGACCCGGCGCGGATTCGCGCGCCGTTCGCGGACCGCGACAATATCGGCAGCTCGCTCGACTACGGCGGTCTCATCATCAATCCGCGCAACGACGGGCGCACGGGTCTCCTTCTCCTCGCCAACCCGCGCGGCGTGCAGTACGACGCGGTGAGCGACGACTTCAGCCCCGAAGACAGCTCGCCGGATCTTTACTGGGACTCCGCGGCCAGGATCACGAAGGATGGCTGGGTGCTCGAGATGCGCGTGCCGTTCTCCTCGCTGCGCTACCCGAAGGCCGATCCGCAGACGTGGGCCGTCGCGCTGTACCGCAACTATCCCCGCCAGTTCCGCTACCAGCTCTTCACGATGAAGCTTCCCCGCGGATCGAGCTGTTTCATCTGCCACCTCGTGCCGCTGACCGGGCTCGAGCACCTGCCGTCCGGAGGACATCTCGTCGTCGCGCCGTATGGAACGCTCAAGGAGGACGGAGCGGTTCGCGACGACGGAAGCGGCACGTTCGGCAACCGGCCGATCCGGGGTGACGGCGGCGTCGACGCGAAGTGGATCCCCAACGAGAACACCGCCATCGACGCGACCTTGAATCCGGATTTCTCCCAGGTGGAGTCCGACGTCGCCCAGATCGGCGTGAACGAGCGTTTCGCGCTCTTCTTCCCGGAAAAGCGGCCGTTCTTTCTGGAAGGCATCGAGCTCTTCACGACGCCGATCCAGGCGGTCTACACGCGCAGCATCACGTCGCCCCGCTGGGGTGCCCGCGCGACCGGAAAGATCGGCGACACGGGCTACACGGCGCTCGTCGCCGAGGACCGCGGAGGAGGGCAGGTGATCCTTCCGGGGCCGAACGGTTCGGACTTCGCGGACCAGGACTTGCGCTCGTTCGTCGGCATCGCTCGCCTGCGGCGGGACGTCGGACACTCATTCGTCAGCTTTCTCGCGACGGACCGCGAGGTGCGCGGCGGCGGATTCAACCGGGTTTACGGGCCGGACTTCCAGTGGCGGCCGAACGACCACGAGACCGTGACGGGGCAGGTGCTCCTGAGCAACACGCGCACCCCTTTCGCGCCCGAGGTCGCCGCCGAATGGGACGGCCGCCGGCTCGATTCCCACGCCGCCGAAGTCTGGTACCAGCATAACGACCCGCGCTGGGACTGGTTCACGGAGTACAGGGACTTCGGCGACGGCTTCCGCGCCGACGACGGCTTCGTGCCGCAAGTCGGCTACCGGCGCAACTACTTCGAAGGCGGCTACACCTTTCGCCCGGAGGGCTTCGTGTCGCGCCTCAGGACGTTTCTCATCGCGGACTATTCCGCCGACCGAGAGCACAACCTGATCTTCCGCCAGATCGCACCCTCCGTCGGGATGGACACCCGGTTCAACGGGTTCCTGCAGCTGCGAGCGAACTTCGACAAGGTGCGCAGCGGCGGGAAGAACCTGCCGCGAAGGCGGCTTCGCGCCGAGCTCCGCCTGACGCCGTCCCGCGCGGTGACGGACATTTCGCTCATCGCCTTCATCGGCGAGGAGGTCGACTTCGCGAACTCCCGCACGGGGCGCGGGGCGGATCTGAACCTCGGAGCCACCGTGCGCCCGACGGACCATCTCGCGATCCAGTTGAACGCGGCGCGACGGTGGCTCGACGTGACGCCGGACATCGGCGGTTCACGCGAGCGGCTCTTCACGGCGGAGATCGGCCGGTTGAAGGGGACGTACACGTTCACCGCGCGCGCGTTCTTCCGGGCGATTGCCCAGTACACGCGGGTCAAACGGGATCTCGGCCTCTATCGGGATCCGTCGGGGCTCGACGCGCAGGAGGGGACCTTCTCCGGGTCGGCGCTCGTCGCCTACAAGCTCAACTGGCAGTCCGTCCTGTTCCTGGGATACGGCGACAACCGGACGCTCACGGAGACGAACACGTTCGAGAGGCAGGACCGGCAGTTATTCCTGAAGGTCTCCTACGCTTTTCAACGGTAGAACGTCGTTCCGCTGAGTCCGACTATCCCCACTCCCACTACTCCCCGCCGACGCTTTCCGCGGCCCTCTTCCATCCGCTCGCATCGGGAGGAGTCTCCCGACCGAAGGGAGGGAGGAGCCTCCCGATGCGGGAGCCGGAGCGCTCGCGCACGAGCGCGGAGGCGACGGTAGGGAGGAGCCTCACGCTGCGGGAGCTGGAGCGCCAGCGGAGGCGACGCGTCTCGAGCCCCAGCGGTTGGCGAAGACCTGCGTCATCTCGGCGCCGAAGAGGAGGATGAGGCCCGAGTAGTACGTCCAGAGCAGCACGATGAGCAGCGAGCCGGCCCCGCCGTAGATCGACGCCACCGAGCTTCTCCCGAGGTAGAGACCGATCAGGAACTGGCCGAGCGCGAAGAGAAGCGACGTGATTCCCGCTCCGATCCACACGTCGCGCCACGCGATCCGCGTGTCCGGCAGGTACCGGAAGATGAGCGCGAACAGGAGCCCGACGACCGCCCACGACAAGACGGTGTGCAGTGTGCCGAAGAGGAGTCCCACCTCCTCGCCGGCTCGCCGGCCGACCGCGGAGAGAGCCGCGGAGACGACGAGGGAGACGAGGAGCAGGAATCCCGTCCCGAGAACCATCGCGAGCGAGAGGAACCTCGAACGGATCAGGTTCCAGATACCGCCGCCCTTCTTCTCGGGCACGCCCCAGATCGTGTTCATCATCCGCTGCAGGTAGCCGAAGACGCCCCCCGCGCCCAGAAGGAGCGTTCCGACGCCGATGATCGTCGCGGGGATGCTCGAGGAGGGCTTGCTGGCCTTCTGCATGATCTCGCCCACGGTCTTCGACGCGTCCGCGCCCACGAGCCCCTGGATCTGCGCCAAAATCCGGGTCCGGACTTCGTCCTGTCCGAATGCGAGACCCGCGACGGCGACGACGACGATCAGGAGCGGCGCGAGCGAGAGGACGGTGTAGTACGCGAGCGCGGCGCCCCGCGTCAGGGCCTCGTCGCGCTGAAAATTACGGAAGGTGTCGCGGAAGAGCTCGAAGACGAAGCGGAGCTTCCGGGAAAAGGGCGCGCGCTTCAGGCCGCCGAGCGTCTCCTTCGCCTTCTCCTCCCCCTTCCCCTCGGACGGCGCGGCGCGGTTGGCGCTCTCCTTGAGCCCGGCGGCCCGGGCCTGCTCGCGCGCCTTGCCCGCCGGGCTTGCGGGGGGCGGTCCCTTCGCGGCGGGGACGGCGCCCCGGTCGTCCGGACGTTCGTCGCGGGCGGCCGCGCGATCCCCTTCGCCGGATGCCTCCCCTTCCAACTGACCCGGTTCCGCGGTGCCTTCGCGGGCGGCCACCAGCTTTCCGGCGCCGGCCGCGAGGAGGCGTCGGACCATCGGGCTCCGGAGGAACGCGAAGAGGAGTGTCACGGGGACCGGCCGCGGACGCATCCGGTTGACCCGGGCGGTCCCCTTCGCGAGCATCCGGCGCGCCCGGCCGAGGGGCGAGCGCTCCCGGACGCGGCGCGAGACGGACGCGACGACCGCGGCGCCGATGGCCGCGGCGGCTACGCCCGCGACGGCGAAGAGCCACGGGCCGGCTCGCCGGCTCCAGCCCCGCGCCTTCTCCGTGGCGGCGGAGAGATCGGCCGCGAGCTCGGCCCGCTCCTTCTGCCCGTCCTCCGAGAGCTTCGAGATCTTCCCCGCGTGCGACATCGGGGAGCCGAAGTGCAATAAGTGAGCCTCGCGGCGGCCGAGGGAACTCCCCGCAGCCTGCCGGCGAAGGGAATACCATCCCGGGCGGAGGCCGCATGACGCTCAAATACCCCCTGGCCGCCTGGACCGTCGCCCTCGCCGCCTCGATCGCCGCCCCCCTCCGGGCAGAGGAGAGCGTGTCGGCCGGGGGAATCCGGTGGACGGTTCCCCACGGGTGGACGGCGGGTACGGTCCGCCCGATGCGCGTCGCGACCTATGTCCTTCCGGCGGGCAAGGGCGGCGAGCCCGGGGAGTGCGGGGTTTTCTACTTCGGCCACGGTCAGGGCGGGACGGCGGAGGAAAACATCGCGCGCTGGCGCTCGCAGTTCGAAGGCGCCCCGGCGCCGCAGATCTCGGTCCGAACGGTCGACGCCCTGCGGATCCATCAGGTGACCACGTCCGGCACGTATCTGGCTTCCGCCGGACCGATGATGCCGTCGCAGGGGAAGAAGCCGAACTACGCGCTCGCCGGCGTCATCGTCGAGGCGCCGGAGGGGCTCGTCTTCTTCAAGTGCACGGGCCCTGCCGCAGCCATCGCGGCCGCCCGGCAGCCGTTCGACGCGCTCATACGGTCGATCCGAAAGGCCCCGGTCGCGACGTTCTAGCGGCGCCCCGCGCGCAGCGCGGAATGGACGCCGCGTCGGATTCGGGCGCGCGCTCCCCACGCGAGCCCGAATACGCTCAAAGACAGCGCCGCTGACATGACTCGGACACGCCGCGCCCC
>JBDTOO010000074.1:0-15062 GCA_039933215.1 Acidobacteriota bacterium | reverse complement strand
TCCAGTCGACGTTCTCCCAGAACTGCCCGCGCGAGAAGAGGGCTTCGAGGCTCTTTCGGCTCGCGCCGCCCGTCAGCACGAGGTAGCCCGCCTCGACGAGCCAGGAGTTGTAGTTGACCGAGCGGCGCCACGTGGCGAAGCCGTGGTCCGACAGAACGATGAGCACGTCCGACGGCCCCAGGGCCTTCGCCGCCTCGCCGACGATCGCGTCGACCGTTTCGTAGGACTTCTCGACCGCGTCTCCGTACTTCTTCGCGAGCGCGGCGTCGTACGCCGGATGCTGCGGATCGCGGAACCGCCAGAACACGTGAGCGACCCGGTCCGGAAACTCGAAGTAGTGGACGAGCAGGCGGTCGGTGTCGGCGAGGAGGCGCGTCAGGATCTTCCGGTCCTGCGCGACCGTCGTCGCGACGTCCTCCAGAAACGCGTCCTCGGAAAGCGTCCCCGACTGGATCGACCAGGTGTCGATCGCCCAGCCCATGGTCTTGAAGCGGCCGAAGTCCCGCACGAGGTGCGGCGCGAACCGCGAGGGAGAAGAGAGGTCGAAACCGGAAGGGAGACGCTCCGGGTCGAACTGCACGGGAGACAGATAGAGAGCGATCTCCGGGTCGAGCTTCTCGAGGCGGAACCGGCCGTAGCCGTGGACCGTCACGAGCGGATTCACGCGAAAAGGCATCGAGAGCCACGGGCTCCAATCGCCGACCTTCAATGAGGCGTGCTCGCCGGCGAGGTCGATGTCGAGGCGATCGCGGGAGGACGCGACCGTCAGCGTCAAAGGGATCTCGATCCAGCCCTCGCGACCGAACGGCTTGCCGGGGGGGCCGGAGATCTTCGTGGTCTGGCGCCCCGTGTTCGACTCGAGCTTCACCACCTCGACGGAGAAATCGTTGCCCTCGCGGGGAGCGAAGAAGGGATCCGACGTGAAGTAGAAGGGCTTGCCGATCCGGCCGGAGATGTCGGGAACGCCGAGCCCGGAAAGCTGGCGCCCACCGGGGAGCCGCTCGGGCGGGAACGTGACGGGCATGCGGATCACCGTGGCGGGACCGGCGCCCTCGTCGGCCCAGAACGTCGCCCCGCGGCGGTTGTTGTGGACGCCGGGCCTTTCGGACGGGACCCACTGCCGCACGGCGTAGAAGGCGCCCGCTCCGAGAGCGAGGCCTGTCAGGCCGATCACCGCGGGAATGGCGGCGCGCCGGCGAAAGAAGAAGAGGAGAGCCCCGGCGAGCAGGAACACGACGGCGACTCCCAGGCCGAGCACGACCGGGTTCGACTTTCCGAACAGGAAGGGGACGCTGATCTCCTCCGCCACGGCGAAGGTCGGGACCCGGTTCTTCGGGTCGCGCTTCAGGAAGTCGAAGATCTCGTGGCCGCCCGGGTCGAGCCCCGTGGCGAACGTCGACCACGAGACCGGCGTCTGCGCGGGCACGGTCGGCGTCAGCGGCGAATAGGCGCCGCGAGCCTTCAACGCCGCCAGGTTGGGGAGCCGCCCGGCGGCGAGCATTCCTTCGACGACGCCGGCGTCCACGCCGTCGAATCCGAGGACAATGATGCGCCCGGGCTTCTCTCCCATCGCGCCGGCGCACGGCAACAAGCCGCAGAGAGAGAGGACGAGGAGGCGGGCCTTCCATTTGCGCATGCGGGATGGAGTTTAGCGGGACGGCCCGCGGTTGTCAGCGTCCGCGCGCCGCGGGCCGCGCCGGACGCATGATGGATTTCCCGCCCGGGCGGAGAGCGTCCTTTTCCGCGCACGCCCGCGAGCTAGAATCCGGCCGATGTCGCGCCGTTCCGAGGACCTGCCGACGCTTCTCGCCCGAATCCCCGATCCCGCGATCCGATCGCTCTTCTCGCCCGAGTTCATCCTCTGCTGCGAGGAGTTCGACCGGTTCACGACGGATATGGTCTTGAACCTCGTGCGGGACCTCGGAATGACGCCCCCGCTCGAAGCGGGGACCACCTCCCGGGACCTCGTGCGCACGATGGGATACGCCCCGCGCGCCGAGGTGCCGATCGCATGGTTCCTGCGGAAGCTCGCGGAGGACGCGTACCTCGAGAGGACGGGCGACGCGCGGGAGCCGACGTATCGGACCCGCGGACCGCTCCCCGCGGGCGATCCCGACCGAGCCGAGGAGCGCGCCCGCTCGATCGACCCGCGCTCGATCCCTCCGTTCACGGTCGTCCGCGCGATGGTCGACCATGCGCCGGCGTTTCTGCGCGGCGAGAAGACGGGAGAGGAGATCCTCTTCTCGCCCGCCAAGCTGCCGCTCTGGTTCGACTACTTCTCCAACGACAACCTCCTGTATGCCATCAACAACCGGCTCGGCGCGGAGGCCGTCGTGCGGGCGATGCCCGCCTCGCGGCCGGCCACGATCGTCGAGATCGGCGGCGGATCGGGATCCGCGGCGCTCGCCGTCGCCGAACGGCTCGCGCGAGACGGGTCGCTCGGAAGGATCGGAAGGTACGTCTTCAGCGAGGTCGTTCCCACATTCCTTCGCCGCGCGGAGCGCGCCCTCCGCGGCCGCTTCCCGGGCCTGCCGGCCGAGTTTCTGCGGCTCGACATGGACCGGGATTTCGCGGAACAGGGCGTCCCGCCGGGCATCGCGGACGTCTTCTATGCCGTCAACACCGTCCACATCGCCAAGGACCTCGCCGCGACGCTCTCCCGGGTCCGGGAGACGCTGAAACCGGGCGGCACGGCCGTTTTCTCGGAGTGCGTCCGGCCGCGTGAGGGGCAGCCCATCTACGTCGAGTTCGTGTTCAATTTCCTCGAAAACTTCACCGGAGTGGCGACGGACGCCGCCACCCGGCCGAACCACGGCTTCCTGACTCCGGAAAACTGGCGCAACGCCTTCCGCGCAGCGGGCTTCGAGGCTCCCGACATCCTGCCCGACGTCGAGAACCTCGCCCGCCACTACGACGCTTTCTTCGTGGCGGCCGTATCCGCCAGAAGGCCCCTTTCGTGAGGGGAGTTTCGCGACAGGGGCGTTTGTTGCTACCGTGTCCGAGCACGCGTCCGCGAACAGGAGGATCCATGCCACGGAAAACGCCGTCCCGAGTCGCCGCGTCCATCGCCGCCGCGACCCTCGCCTTGTTCCTCCTGCCGTCCCGCCCGGCGGCCGCCCAGGCGTGCGTCGCCAACGGCACGACGCTCTGTCTGAACGCGACCCGGTTCAAAGTTCAGGCGACCTGGCGCGTCCCCGCGCAGGGCACCTCCGGCGTCGGCAACGGGATCGCCCTGACGGGGGACACCGGCGAGTTCTGGTTTTTTTCGGCGAACAACATCGAGCTCGTCATCAAGGTCGTCGACGGCCGCGCCTTCAACGACAAGTTCTGGGTCTTCTATGGAGCCCTCTCGGACGTGGAGTACACGATCACCGTCACCGACACGACGAACGGAGCGGTGAAGACCTACACGAACCCGAGCGGGAACCTCGCGAGCGTCGCGGACGTCACGGCTTTCTAGGCTTTTCGGCCTTCGCCCCGAGCCCTCAGGCTCCCTCGTCCGACGCCGCCGGCTTTCTCGTCGGGTCATCCCAGAACGGGTAGAAGCAGTACCACTGCTCCGGGTTCTCGCGGACGTATCGCTCCAGGATCGCCACGTAGCGGGAGACGTTCGTCCGCAGCGCTGCGTCGCGGTCGCCGCCGCGGACGATCTCGAGCGGCTCCTCGAGGATTGCCCGGTAGCGTCCGTCCGGCACGCGGCGGATGAACGCCGGCAGGACGGCCGCTCCGGTCGCCATCGCCACCCGGAAGGGGCCCCGCGGAAAGTAGGCCGGCCGGCCGAAGAACGGCACCGCAATGCCCGTGTTGTTGAAGTCCCGATCTCCCTGCATGGCGACGATGCCGTTCTGCTCGAGGGCGCGGAGCACCGAGAGCGTCGGGCCCGCGCTGTTGTCGATCGGGATCTCCGTCACCCCCGCGCGCTCGTGGAGCCGGCGCCGCGCGCGCTCGACGCCCGGAAAGATGTCCGGCACGAGCACCACGTGGATCGGCTGCCGGACCTCTGCGAGCATCAGCCCGCCGACCTCCCAGTTCCCGAGGTGGGCCGTGAGCAGGAGAACGCCTTTGCCCGCCGCACGCCCCTCGAGGATCCGGTCGAACCCGACGACGCTCTCGACCAGGCGCGCGGACTCCTTCGGCGGACGCGTCGCGAACGTCAGGAAGTCGAGCCAGGCCGAGGCGTGCCCTCGCACCATCTGATCCGCAGCCTTGCGCACCCTTTCGGATTCCTCCGGCTCGCCCGTGATGATCGAGAGGTTCGAGCGGATCGCTCCGAGGTATTTCGGTCGCAGCCGGAAATAGCCTCCGCCGATCGCGCGGGCGAGCGGGTAGGAGATCCATCTCGGCACGCGCCGCGCGAAGAAGACGGAACCCGGAAACCAGAGGTGGGACGTCGCTGAAGCGACGGCGCGCACGAGCCGGTTGCGGCTCGACATCTTTTCCTGCACGGGCGAGAGTCTAAGGGCGGAACGAGGACCGGCTCAGGACGCCTTCTGCTTCAAGAGCCTCAGCAGGGCCTTCTCGGATCCGTGGAGCGCGGGCGCCCGGCGCTCCACGAGCTCCTCGACCGTCTCGAAGTAGCGTTCGATGACCCGCCCCCGATCGAAGCTCGAGAGGACCGCGGGATAGATGTACGAAGAGCGGCAGATGGCGGGAGTGTTGCCGAGGAGACCGGCCGTCTCCTTGATGGCGGCGACGACCTTGCGCTTGCGCGCGGTCTTCGTGTCGGCCGTCTCGGCCCCGGCCCGAGCCAGCGCGCACGCGCAGATGAGCGTCCCCGCCCACGTGCGGAAGTCCTTGGCCGAGAACTTCTCGCCCATGATCTCCTTGATGTAGTCGTTGATGTGGCGGCGGCGGATGTCGATCCAGCGCCCCTCGGCGTCGCGGTACTTGAAGACTTCGCCGCGCACCCGCACGAGCTCCCGGACGATCCGCGCGACCCGCCGGTCGCGCAGCTCGCGGTGCTGCTGCTTGCCCCACTTGCCGGGGAAGTCGAACTGCACGACGTCGCCGCGCACGACGACGTGCTTCTGGCGGAGCGTCGCGATCCCGTAGCTTCCGTTCTCTTCGGCGTACACCTCGCTGCCCGGCCTCAGGAAGCAGGTCGCGAGAATCCGGAGGATGGCGGCAAGCACCTTCTCCCGCGGGAGGCCCGGGAGCGCGAGATCCCGGGACACAGCGCGCCGCATCCGGGGAAGGGCTTCCGCGAATAGCACCAGCCGCCGGAATTTCTCCTCCTCGCGCCGGACGTTGTGGGCCGGGTGATAGAGGTACTGCCATCGACCTGCCGCGTCCTGGCCGAGCGCCTGGAGGGACGACCTCGGGAATGCGCTGATGACGACGTTCTTCCAGGCGGGCGGGATCTTGAGCGACAGCGCTCTCTCGATGTCCGACGCGGACGGGCGGCGCCCGTCCGCGCGGACGTAGCGAAATCCCTTCGCCGGAGAGCCGAGCCTTCGGATCCCCGTGCGCCCCAGTCGTTCGACGAGCGTCATGCGGAGGGCGGCAATGCAAGTCCCCGGCCCGGTTTCCGAGGCGGCGGTCGCGCGCGGCGCGGCGTCCTCGGCGGCGCGCGCCGGGGAGGAGCGTCCCACCCTGCTAGCATCGATCGATGCCGCTTCGCACCCGAGCGAGATCGACGGCGCGCCCGCCGGTCTTCGGGGCACGCTGATGCGTCGCCGCCTGGCGCCCGCGGCGTTTCCATATGTCATCTTCCTCGTGCTTCTCGCGGCGTCCTGGAACCGCTGGATGGAGCCGTTCGTCGATTCCGGCCGAGAGCTCATGATCCCGGCGCGCGTCGCGGCCGGCGAATCGCTCTATCGAGACCTGCATTTCCACCACGGTCCGCTCGCCCCGTGGCTCGGGGCACTCGTCGAAAAAGCCGCGCCGCGCTCGATCGCGGCCCGCACTCTCTTCGCGCTGGCCGTCGCCGCCGCCGGGCTCGAGGCGTTGAGACGTCTCGCCGCCCGGTGGATGCCCGGCTGGAACGGAAGCGCCGCGACCGCCCTCGCCGTTGCGATCGCCTACTTTCTCCGCCCCGGCGGCTGGCTATTCCCGTTCAGCTTCGACACCGCGATCGCCGTCGCCTCCGCGACGGGGGCGCTCGCCCTCCTCGCCGGGCCGGCGACCCGAAGGCGCGACGCCGCCGCGGGGACCCTCCTGCTCGCGGCGCTCCTGTCCCGCCCCGAGCTCGGGATCGCGGCGGTCGCCGCGGCGCTGCTCGACGCCCGGAAGCATCTCCGTCGGACGGTCCTCCTCGGCGCGGCGCCCCTGGGCCTGGCGGCCGCCGTCTACTTCATCGCGTCGGCCGGCATCCCTTTCGAGAAGCTCGTCGCGGACGGCTGGCTCGCTCTCCTCCGCCCGCCGCAGGCCTTCCGAAACGTCTATCGCGCCTACGCCGGGCTCGACCAGCCGGGGCTGCGCGCGGCGCAGGTCGCTCTGGCCGCGATCCTCGTCCTCCTCGCGTGCTGTCTTCTGGCCGCCGCGGCGGCCGTGTCGGAGCGGACCCGGGCGAGGACGGCCGCCGGCGCGCGGGCCGTCGAAGCCGCGTTCCTCGGAGTGCTGGCCGCGTGCGCCGCCGTCTTCGTCTTCCCGCCCGCGCCCTGGCAGGAGTCGCTTTCGCTCTTCCCGCCGCTCGTCCGGACGGTCCCCGTGCTCTGCCTCGGCATCGGCCTGGCGCGGCTGCGGGCGCTCGCATCGCGAAGGCCCGCGGCCGACTCGGCCCCGGGTGTCTCCGACGGCGCGCTTCTCCTCGCGGTGCTCTTCGGCGCGCGCCTCCTGCTCGCGGCGGGCTACTCCGGGCCCTACAACGCGTTCTTCCTCCCCCTCCCGATCGCGGTCGCGGCCGTTGCGGCGTTCCGCTCGGCGGCCCGATGGTCGCCGGCGCTCGGACGGTCGCTCCCCCGTCTCGTCCTCGCGGCGCTGCTCGTCTTCGTGGTCCTCCGCACGGCCGAGGTCGCGCGGCTGCACCGTGGTCCGGGCTGGGAGACTCTCTCGACGGCGGCCGGTTCCGTCGTCCTTCCCTCGGTCGAAGCGTCCACGGCTCGTCTCGTGATCGCGGATCTCGAAGGGCGGCTCCCGCGTCCACGGACTCTCACGGGCTTTCCGGAAGCCGGATTCTTCGAGTACGTCCTGGAGGCCGGAAATCCCCTCCCCCTGGAGCAGTTCTGGCCCGGCCACCTCGACGGGGCCGGAGAGCGGCGCACCATCGCCGGTCTCCTCCGGCGGCCGCCCGATGCGCTCCTCCTCGTCAACGCGCTCGCGGTCGGCGAAGGCGCTCGCGCGTTCGGGACCGATTACTCGCGGGAGCTCGGAGGGTGGATCGAGGCGGAGACCCGGCCGGCCGCGTCCTACGGACCGGGCGCCGGCCCCGCGCCCCGGGTCGGAGACCCGCAGTTCTTCGTGCAGGTGCGGATCCCCGCGGGCGGCAAGGCCGCGCACCCGTGAGGCTCGACCTCGCGGTCGCGCGCCGGTTCGGCCTCTCCCGCCGGGCGGCCCGGGAGGCCGTGCGCGCGGGCCGGGTGGACCGCGACGGAATTCCGGCCGAGGAGCCCGGCGCGGAGATTCCCGAGGACGCCTCGCTCACCTTCGACCCCTCGCGGCCGGCCCGCCACCGCGTCCGCACGCGCCTGTCGGTCCTCTACGAGGACGACGACGTCGTCATCGTGGACAAGCCGGCCGGCCTCCTCTCGGTCCCGACCGCCGAGCAGGAGCGCGACACGCTGCTCGCCCGGGTCCTCGACTACCTGCAGCACCGCTTCAAGCGCCGCCCCTACGCGGGGGTCGTTCACCGGCTCGACAAGGACACGTCCGGAGCGATCGTCTTCGCCCGCCATCGGGAGGCGCTCCATGCGCTCCAGGCGCTCTTCCGGGTCCACGACATCGAACGCGAGTACCTCGCGATCGTCGAGGGCAGCCCGGCCGAAGCGGGCACGCTCGACGCCGACCTCGTCCGCGACGCGGGGCTCGGAAAACGGGGAGTCGCCCGGCGCGGTGAGCCCGGCCGCCGGGCCGTCACGAGGTATCGGGTCGTCGAGCGCCTCGCGGGAGCGTCCCTCGTCGCGGTGACCCTGGAAACGGGGCGCACGCACCAGATCCGCGTCCACTTCTCGGCGGAGGGGCACCCGGTCGTCGGGGACCGCGTGTACCGGCGCCATCCCGGACAGGCGGGCCCGATCGAGGCCCCGCGGCAGATGCTCCACGCGCGGCGTCTCGGCTTTCTCCACCCGACGACCGGGACGCTCGTGCGAGCCGAGGCTCCCCTGCCCGCCGACTTCGCGGAGATCCTCCGGGCGCTCGGATCCGGAAAACGACATCCGCCGGTCCCCCGGGTCGCTCCACGGCCGGCCGGCCCGCGCCTGGACCGGGCACCCGCGAGCGAAAAAAAAGCCCCGCCGAAGCGGGGCTCATCTCGACGCGTTCCGAAGGCTAGGCGAGAACGATGACGACGACCCGGCGGTTCTTGGAACGGCCATCCTTCGACTTGTTCGGAGCCACCGGCTCGTCTTCGCCGTACGAGATGGTCGACATCCGGTTGAGCGCGATGCCCTGCTTGTTCAGGTAGCGGCGGACTGCTTCCGCGCGCGCCTCGCCCAGCCGGTAATTGAGCTGCGGCGTGCCCTTCGAGTCCGTGTGCCCCTGGATCTCCAGGTACACGTTCTTGTTCTCGGACTTCAGCTTCTCAGCGAACTCCGCGAGCTTCGCTTCGGCTTCCTTGGAGAGCGCGAACCGGCTCGTGGGGAACTTCACCGCGTCGTCGGAGAGGACCAGCGAGTAGACGAACTTGCCCTCGGCCAGCTTGCCGGCCGCCTGAGCGCGCTCGAGCGCGTCCCGGGTCGATTTGTCGAGCTCCGAGATGCGCGTGTCGTGATCCCGGATCTTGCTCTGAGCGGTCTCGACCTGGGATTCGACCTCGTTGATCCGTTTCTCCGACGCAGCGCTGCTTTTGGAGACCTCTTCGCCGACGTAGCGCTTCGAAGCGCAGCCGCTCAGCCCGAAGGTGCCTAGAAGCAGCGCCCCGCCGACCACCAGGATTCCTCGTCTTTTTCCCGTCATGAAGGCCTCCTCGCCAAAAGGGTTAACGTGTCGCCGCGGGTGCCGTTCCCCGATACCCCCGACGTGCCCGGATGGTCCACTTTCCGGGCTTCGCGATGGACACGACTACGACTCGGTATTTTAACTCGCCTCGACCCGAAGGCGCGAATCCCAATAGGTATTGCTTCCGGATTTCCGCGTCGATTTTCGCGGCGATCGGCTCCAGATCCTCCTCTCCGCCTGCGAGAAAGAGCTGTCCTCCGCTCGTGTAGGACAGCAATTTCAAGTTGTCCAGCGCCAGATCCTTGCGCTCCGCATCGGACAATCGGTCGAACGCCGCGTTCTTCATGCCCACGGCGTAGACGGGCACGGAGACCTGCTGCAGGATCTCTGCCATTTCCAGGGCGGAGAGCCGGCTCGCGTTGTCCACCCCGTCGGTGAAGAGCAGTATGGCGCGCTTTCCGTTCTTGCCCTGCATCATCCGGGAAGGGGTCGCGGCGACCGCGTCGAAGAGGGCCGTCCGGCCGCCGGCCTCGAGCCGGTCGAGGGCATGGAAGAGCTTCGCCGGATCGGGCGAGAAATCCGACAGGAGCGACACCTCTTCCTCGGCGAACTCGAAGAGCGCAAAATCGTCGCCGGTCCGGCGCTGCTGCACGATGCGCCGGATGGCGCGTTTGGCGTTCTGCAGCTTCTCGGCGAGCTTCATGCTGCCCGACGTGTCGACGAGAAACGCGAACGACGCCGGAGCATTGTCGTCCCGCTCGAACGTGTCGACGTCGACGTCGATGCCGCCCGCGTTCAGCTTGAAGTCCTTCTTCTCGAGACCATCGGCGAACCGGCCCTTGTGGTCCAGGACGACGGCCGGGATCATCACGTACTCGCTTCCCGCGAAGTCCGAATAGGTCGGCAGCGGCGTCTCCTTCGAGGGGGGGACCGGGGAGGATGGGGAGGGCGCCGGAGCGGGCGCCGCGGGCGTCGGCGTGGCGGCAACCACCGCCGGAGGGGTGACCATCGCGTCCGGAGTCTGGGCGGCGACGGCTCCCGCCGAGGCGACAAATATCGTCGCCACGAGGAAACGTCCGATCCAAAGCTGCATCTCTCTGGGAAAAAGCAACTTTCCTGCCCGATAATTCCGGTCGTGCCGCCCCGGGAAATCGCCGCCGTGCTCGTCCGGACCCACACGCCCGGCAACGTCGGCTCCGCCGCGCGGGTGTCCAAGAACTTCGGCGTGACGGATCTCCGCATGGTCGAGCCGGCAGCCCTTCCGGACGAGGACGCGGTGCGCCTCGCCTCCGGCGCCGACGACCTGCTCGGAAGCATCCGCCGGTTCCCCGATCTCTCCGCCGCCATCGCCGATTTCGACTCGGTCATCGCGACGTCCTCCCTGCGCGGCCGGGAGGAGCAGCGCTCCCTGACGCTCGCGGAGCTGCCCGGGTTTCTCGCCGATCTCGGACCCGACGCGCGGACGGCGTTCGTGTTCGGGCCGGAGAGAAGCGGCCTGACCGAAGAGGAGCGCTCGAAAGCCTCCGTCAGCCTCCGCCTCCCCTCGCGCGCCGAGTTCCCCACCCTGAACGTCTCCCACGCGCTCGCGGCGGTCCTCGCGGTGGCGCGCATGGCGGAGCCCGAGGAGAGCCCCGCCGCCGGCGCCGAGCCCCGGGAGTGGGCGACCGCGCGCGACGTCGACGGCGCCGTCGAGCACTGGGACCGGGCCCTGGACGCCATCGGCTTCTACGACACCGGCCACCGGGAACGCTCCCTGCGCGCCTGGAGAAAGATCGTGGCCGGGCGCCCGCTCACGGCGCGCGAAGCCGCGATCCTGAGAGGGGTGGCGAACCGCGTGATGGTCAGCCTGAGGAGATCCCGCTCCGAAGGCTGAACGATCCGGCCCGCGGGACCGGGCTCAGATCAGCTCGGAGCCCGCGAAGAAGAAGGAGATTTCGATCGCGGCATTCTCGGGGGAATCGCTGCCGTGGATCGCGTTGCGCTCGATGTCGGTTCCGAACCGGTTGCGCACCGTCCCGGACTCGGCCTTCTTCGAATCGGTGGCTCCCATCGTCTTGCGCAGGTGCGGAACGGCTTCCCCGCGCTCCAGGGCGGCCACGACGACCGGGCCCTCGGTCATGAACCGCACGAGGCCTTCGAAGAAGGGGCGCTCGCGGTGGACGGCGTAGAACGCGCGCGCCTGATCCGGGGCGAGCCGGATCTTCTTCAAGCCCACAATCCGGAAGCCCTCGTCTTCGAGCTGCGCGAGGATCGCGCCCGCCTTGCCCGCGGCGACCGCGTCGGGCTTCAAAATCGTCAGAGTTCTTTCGCTCAAGTTGGGTTCCCTTTCGCGTGTTCAGAATTCCCGGATGTCGGGAGGCAGCTTGTCCTCCGTCGCGACGCCCGCGCGTGAGAGCGCGGAGAGGAGGTCGCGCGGGCGCTGCGACCCGACGAGAAGCGTGGACCCGTCGGTCCGGACGAGCAGGACTCCCTGGTTTCCCCGCGCGTTCAAGGCCCGGCGGCGGCCGAAACCGCGGATCCCCCAGCCGCCGTAGTCGCGCACGGGGCTGTAGACGACGGACTGGGCCTTCGCGATGTCGCGGAGCGGAACGCGGGTGGTGCTCAGGAAGCCGTATCGGATCTGGACCCCGTCGGCGCTCACGGTCGTCTTCATGCGCAGGGTTCCGAGCGCGGCGACGAGGAGGATCACGAGGCCCGCGACGGCGAACATCCATGGACCGAAGCCCTGGGTCTCTTCGTAGAGCGCCGCCCCGTTCATCGCCCGAGCACTTCCTTCATCCGGCTTCCCATTTCGGCCGGCGAGCGGACGACGGCGACACCGGCCGCTTCGAGGGCCTTCACCTTGTCGGCCGCCGTCCCGCGGCCGCCGGCGATGATCGCGCCCGCGTGGCCCATCCGCCGGCCGGGCGGCGCCGTCTGCCCCGCGATGAAGGCCACCACCGGCTTGCGGAAGTTGCCGGCGATCCAGCAGGCTGCCTCCTCCTCCGCGGATCCGCCGATCTCGCCGATCAGAACGACGGCCTCCGTTCCCGCGTCGTCGCGGAACGCGGCCAGGCAGTCGATGAAGTTGGTGCCGTTGACGGGGTCGCCGCCGATGCCGATCACGGTCGACTGCCCGAGCTCGAGGCGCGTCAGCTGATCGACCGCCTCGTAAGTGAGGGTCCCGGACCGGGAGACGACGCCGATCGACCCGGGCTTGTGGATCCGGCCCGGCATGATCCCGATCTTGCACTCCCCCGGCGTGATGATGCCCGGGCAGTTCGGCCCGATGAGACGAACGGGTTTTCCTCGCGCCGCCATGCGGGCGAGCGCCGCCCTGGCGCGGATCATGTCGACCGTGGGGATTCCTTCGGTGATGCAGGCGATCACGCCCACTCCCGCCTCGGCGGCCTCGACGACCGCGTCGGCCGCGAACGGCGGCGGCACGAATATCATCGAAGCGTTCGCGCCCGTCTTCTCGACGGCATCCGCGACCGTATCGAAGACCGGGATGCCCTCGTGCAGCGTCCCGCCCTTGCCCGGCGTGACCCCCGCCACGACCTGCGTCCCGTAGTCGCGGCAGGCGAGCGCGTGGAAGCTTCCCTCCCGGCCGGTCAGACCCTGGACCAGGAGACGGGTTTCCTTGCCGACCCAGATCATCGCGTCGCCTCCACGACCTTGCGCGCCGCGTCGGCCAGGCCGTCGGCCGGCGTGATCTTCAGCCCCGAATCGCGCAGGATCTGCTTGCCGAGATCGACGTTTGTGCCCTCGAGGCGCACGACGACGGGAAGCGACAGGCCCATCTCCCGCACGGCCGCGACGACGCCGTTGGCGATGATGTCGCAGCGCATGATGCCGCCGAAGATGTTGATCAGGATCGCCTGCACGTTCTTGTCCGAGAGGATGATCCGGAACGCGTTCTGCACCTGTTGCTCGTTGGCGCCGCCGCCGACGTCCAGGAAGTTCGCCGGCGAGCCGCCCGCGAGCTTCACCAGGTCCATCGTCGCCATCGCCAGCCCGGCCCCGTTGACCATGCAGCCCACGGTGCCGTCGAGCTTGATGTAGTTCAAGCCGAACTTTGAGGCCTCCACCTCGAGGGCGTCCTCCTCCGACAGATCACGCATCGCCTTGATGTCGGGATGCCGGAAGAGTGCGTTGTCGTCGAAGGTCATCTTCGCGTCGAGCGCGAGCACGTCGCCGGACTTCGTGATGAGGAGCGGGTTGACCTCGGCGAGCGACGCGTCCGTGTCGACGTAGGCGCGGAAGAGGGCCGGCAGAAACTGCAGCGCCTTTTGAAACGCCGGGCCGGAGAGTCCGAGCGAGAACGCCAGCCGGCGCGCCTGGAACGGGAACATCCCGAGAGACGGATCGAGGAGCTCCCGGACGATTGCCTTCGGATCCTTTGCCGCGACCTCCTCGATCTCCATGCCGCCCGATTTCGAGGCCATCATCGAGGGAAGGCCCTCGGCGCGGTCGAGCGTCACCGAGAGGTAGAGCTCGCGGTCGATCTCGAGCGCCTCCTCGACCAGGACCTTCTGGACCACACGCCCTTCCGGGCCGGTCTGGGCCGTGACGAGCGTCATCCCGAGGATCTTCTTCGCGAGCTCGCGGGCCTCGTCGGGGTCTTTGGCGAGCTTGACGCCTCCCCCCTTGCCCCGTCCTCCCGCGTGGATCTGCGCCTTGACGACGGCGCGCCCGCCGAGACGCGCGGCGATCGCCCGAGCCTCATCCGGGTCGTCTGTGACCTCGCCGCGCGGCACGGCCACGCCGTAACGGGCGAGGATCGACTTGGCCTGGTATTCGTGGACCTTCATGACGAGCGGGCGATTATAGGCGGAGGTGATGGGTGTCGGGTGACAGGTGACGGGTGTCAGCAGCACCCGACGGGTGTCCGGTCAGCACCCGACGAGTGACCGGTGACGGGTGACGCGTATCAGTAGCCCCCGCGGACTCCCGTAACGGACCCCGGCGCTGCCGTCACCTGTCACCTGTCACCCGTCACCTGCCCCGTCAGGTCCCGAAGAGCTTCTTGAGTCCGTGGCGCGTCGTGTCCCGATACATCTCCGCGATGGCGGTTGTGAGCGGGATCGACTTGGGGCACGCGCGAACGCAGTTCTGGGCGTTTCCGCAGTCGTCGATCCCGCCGTCCCCCATCAGGGCCTCGAGCCGGTCGACGGCGTTCATGGCGCCCGTCGGATGGCTGTTGAAGAGGCGCGCCTGAGCGATGGGCGCCGCCCCGATGAAATTCGACCGGTCGTTGATCTGCGGACAGACATCGAGGCAGTTTCCGCATGTGATGCATTTCGAGTACTCGTACGCCTGCTGCCGCTCGGGCTCGGGCATGCGCGGCCCCGGCCCGAGATCGTAAGTCCCGTCGATGGGGATCCAGGCGCGAACTCTCTTCAGAGACTCGAACATCACCTGGCGGTCGACGGCGAGGTCGCGCCTCACCGGGAACTTCTCCATTGGCTCGAGACGGATCGGCTGCTCCAGGGAATCGATCAGCGCCGTGCACGCCATCCGGGAAACCCCGTTGATCCGCATCGCGCAGGACCCGCAGACCTCCTCGAGGCAGGCGCGGTCGTAAACGACGGGAGACGTCGGCTTCCCGTCGGCGGTCCGGGGGTTCTTCGCCATCTCCATGAGGACGGAGATCACGTTCTGTCGTTCCCGGTACGGAGTCTCGTAATCCTCCCAGTACGGGTTGGAGGTCGGCGTATCCTGCCGCCGCACTCGAAGACGGATCGTCGAGCTCATCGCGCCCCGCCTCTCTCCCGCCATCAATATTTCCTCGCCCGCGGCGGGATCAGGCTCGTGTCGACGGGCAGGTAGCTGATGGCGGGTCCGTCCGGCCCGTGCTCTGCGATCGTCGTCTTCAAGAAGTTGGCGTCGTCGCGGGGCAGCGCGTTCTCTTCCGTGAGCCCCTTCGAGATGTCGCGCACCTTGTAGTGGGCGCCCCGCGACTCATCGCGAAGGAGCGCTCCCCGCGTCATCACCCGCGCGATCACGAGCATGTTGCGGAGCTGGTTGATGAACGAGATCTCCCGGTT
>JBDTOO010000073.1:0-15164 GCA_039933215.1 Acidobacteriota bacterium | reverse complement strand
GCGGCCGGAAACGCCTCCCGCGACGTGGCGGCGCGCTCCGCGGTCGACGCCCAGGTCTTCCCCGGCGATCTGCCGGTTCCAAACGGCGGGCCGAACGGCGGCACGGGTGCCATCAATACGGGCACGGCGCCCGTGTTGAATCCGACGCTGTCCGGCGCCGCCCAGACGAACGCCACAGCCGCAGCCGCCCAGAATGGCGCGCAGCCGATCAATCCGAACGGTTTCCCCGCGACCACGACGACCGGCCCGCAGAGTGGCGCCCAGCCGGTCAACCCGAACGGCTTCCCCGCGAACAGCACGGGGACGACGACGGGGCCGCAGGCCGGAGCCGCGCAGCCGGTCGCGCCGAACGGCTTCCCGGCAGCGAACGGCACGACAACGGGCCAGACCACGACAACCGGGCAGACGACCGGCCAGCCGGCTCAGAACACCAACGGCCAGGCTCAGCAGCCGGCGGGCAACGGCAACGGCAACGGGGCCGTCCAGGGGCAGCCGCCGCAGAACAACAACTCGAACGCTCCGGCGGCCAAGCCGAACGGCTCGAAGCAGTAGCCCTTCAGGCTGTCAACGGAGGGGGATTTCGATCTCCTTCCCGTCGCGCGCCGCGAGGACCCGGCAACCCGGAGCCTTCGCGGCGCCGATTTTATTGAGCTCGGCCGCGAGCGCGCGGTCTCCCATCCCGATCGGCTCTTCTCCGAAGTGGGAAAACACCGCGCGGGGGACTGCCGTTCGCGCCAGCCAGCCGAGCTGCGCACTCACGGTGGTGTGTCCGACGAGCACGCCGCCGGGCTGTCTCCGGACGAGTGACCCCCGGAGGGTCGAGCCGTCGCCCACGTAGACGTCGGCGCGCGCGAGGGCTTCGTCCGCCGCGCCTGCGTCCTCGAAACACACGATGTCTCCCGAATAGACGAGCGTGCCCTCGGGCGTCTCGATGCGCGCGGCGATTCCGGGACAGCGGACCGAATGGACCACCCGGTAGGACGTGACGCGAAACGGCCCCGTCGGGCGGGTCCGGCCCGGAGCGAGCTCCACCCGATCGGAGAGAGCGTAGGTCGAAAGCAGCGCATGGGTTTCGGATGACGCGAGCACCGGAATATCCGTCCCTTCGGCGAGGCCCCATGCGTGGTCCGGGTGCCCGTGCGACACCAGGATCGCATCCGGGGCGATGCCGGCGAGCTTCCCCCGCAGGTTCTCGCCGAAATCGCAGAGCAGTCGGAACCCCGCCGCTTCGACGAGGAAAGCCGAATGGTTCGAGTGGCCGCGAGAGCGCGCCTCGACGTATCCGCGGGTCCCCAGAAAGCGCAGACGCATATCCGAGAGAGTCGACGTTGTGCGACCCTCCCGTCAAGCCTCGCGGTGGTGGCTGCTGTCACCCGTCACCCGTCACCTCTCCCCCCTCCCCCCTCCCCCCTCTCCCCTCTCCCCTCTCCCCTCTCCCCTCTCCTCTCACCTCTCACCTCTCACCTCTCACCTCACCTCATCCCTCACCTCGTCTACCATCGCACCATGCGCTTCGGCCCCCTTCGACTCGACATCGTCCGGGACGCGGAGTTCCGCCTGGATGGCGGCGCCATGTTCGGTGTCGTCCCCAAGCCCCTCTGGGAGCGCCGCTTTCCAGCGGACGAGAGAAATCGGATCGGCCTCGCGACGAACTGCCTCCTCGTCCGCGGCCCCGGGTTCACGGCGCTCGTGGAAGCCGGTCTGGGCGACAAGTGGGACGACCGGGCCCGCGACATGTACGCGATCGCCCGCCCTCCCGACCTCGCCGAGTCCCTCGCCCGGGTGGGAGCGCGTCCCGAAGACGTCGACGCGCTCATCCTGTCCCACCTGCATTTCGACCACGCCGGCGGCGCGACTGCGCAAAACGGCGGCGCCGCGGTGCCCGCCTTCCCGAACGCCACGCTCTACGTCCAGGCGGAGGAGCTCCGGCATGCCCGCGCGCCGAACGAGCGCGACCGGGCGTCCTACTTCCCGGAGAACTGGGAGCCGTATGCCGCGGCGGGCCGGCTGGAAGCGGTCGACGGCGAGCGGGAGATCCGCCCCGGCGTCCGGGTCGTGCCTCTCCCCGGCCATAACTCCGGAATGCAGGCCATCCGCATCGACGCCGGGGGGATGACGGCTTTCTATTTCGCCGACGCGCTCCCCACCACGGCGCACGTGCCGATCCCGTGGATCATGGGATACGACCTCTACCCGGTCGACTTGATCGAGAACAAGAAACGGCTCCTGGACGCCGCCGTGCGGGAGGGATGGCTGTGCGTTTTCGAGCACGACCCGGCCGTGCCCTGGGGCCGGATCGTGGACGAAGCGAACGGGAAGCGGCGGGTTCACGTCGTGGGGGTGGACACGGAGGTTTATCGCGGGTGACGCCGCGGTCCGGCCCGGGAACGGATCCCGGCTCACCGCCGTCGCGCTTCCTCACCCGCTGTCGCGGGGTGAAGAGGAGACGGGCGAGCCGGCTCGCCTCTTCAGCTGAGAGCCGGGCGGTCCGTGCCGGAGCCGAGCCGGGACTCTTCCGGGCTCGAGATCAGACTTCCCTGAGCGCCGTGGTGATCTTCAGCCTCGCCGCCCGCCACGCGGGGAAGAATCCGCCGAGCACGCCCATCGCGAGCGAGAAGACGATGCCGGCCGCGATCAGGGGCGGGGTCAGACGAAAGTGGAAGAGCACCTCGGAAAACGTCCGGAAGTTCATCGTCCCCGTCGGGCGCGTCAGGATGAGGTTGAAGAGCACGAAGGCGAGCGCCGTTCCCGCGACGCCTCCCGCGAGGCACAGGAGCAGGGCCTCGAGGACGAAGGACGCGAGAACCGAACGCCGGGAGAACCCGATCGCCCGCAGGGTCCCGATCTCGCGGGTGCGCGCCGAGACCTGCGCGTACATCGTGTTCATCGCGCCGAACGACGCGCCGATGGCGGTGAAGACGCCGACTAATATCGCGAGGACCTTGATGGGCGCGCCCGTCACCATCTGCTCTTCGTAGTACGCCTTTTCCGTCTTCCCCTCGAGCTTCAGCCGCTGGTCTCCCTTCACCGTCTCGATGTACCGGGCGCCCGCTTCGGGATCGCTCGTCCGGACGAAGACGGTGGAAAAGATCGGCCGCTTCGCCTGCGCCTGGAGGTCTTTGACGTCGACCCAGATCTCGGACTCGTACGCGCTGCCCGACGCGTCGAAGAGCCCGACCACCCTCCATCGGAAGCTGCCCGACTTGATCGTGTCTCCGATCGCCATGCCGGAGAACCGGTGCGAGAGATTCTTCGAGACGATGGACTCGTTGGTGCCGGGCTGCATCATCCGGCCTTCGACGACCCGAACGCCGGGCCGCATCTCCAGTCCGACCGGGCCGATGCCGCGAATCTGAACGTTCGAGCTCTTCCCGTCGAACCGGGGCGTATTGATGAGCGTCAGGAGCTCCGGGGAGACGAGCGGTTCCCCCTTCGCGTTGCGCTCGATTCCCGGCAGCGCGCGAATCATCTCGTAGGAATCGCGCGTGACGACGCTCTGCATCTCCGCCTGGGATCCCACCCGCATCGTCAGGATGTTGCGCGTCGAAGCGTTGACGGTCAGCGTGCTGTTGACCCCCTGCCAGAGAGCGAGGACGAAGAGAAACACGGTCACGACGAGGCAGATGACCAGCACGGTCATGCCGGTCGAGACCTTGCGGTGAACGAGGTTGCGCGCGTTGTACTTGAGAGGAATGGCCATCACACCACCTGCCTGAGGCCGTCGACGATGCGCACCTGGGATGAGCGGATCGCGGGAACGAACCCCGCGAGCACTCCCACCCCGACCGAAATGAGAAACGCCGCGGCGAGGATGCTCCACGTCACCCGGAAGTTGATCAGGAACGGCGCCATCGGAGAGGTGGCCATGCCCTTCACCATCCCGGGGATGAAGAAGTACTTCGCGAGGATCACGCCGACCACCCCGCCGAGCAGCGACATCAGCACGGACTCGGAGAGGATGAAGGCGAGGATGTGTCCGCGCCGGAAGCCGAGCGTGCGCATGACCGACATCTCGGTCACCCGCTCGCGCGCCGACATGGCGACGGTGTTCGCGACGATCAGCGTGACGGCGAAGAGGATGATGAGCGAGATCCAGCGGATGAGCCCCTTGATGTTGCCCATCATCTCCATGAAGGACGCCTGGAACTGCTTCTCCGTGAGCGTCTTGGTGGGCGCATCGCTGTTCTCGAACATGTTGTCGATCGCCGCGGTGACGCGAGGCAGATCCGCGCTGCTCGCGACCTTCAGGTAATAGATCCCCGTGACCTTGTTGGCGCCGAACCACTTGGCCTGGTTCAGGTACTCGTTGTGAAAAAAGACGTTCGACTCGTCCCCCGAGTTGTAGTGACCGGCATACACGAGGTCGAGCGTCACGGGGATGTAGGTGCCGCGGAGGCTGATGCGGTCCCCCTTCTTCCAGTGAAACTTCTCCTCGAGCTTCTGCCCGGCGACGAAAGAGTCCTGCGTCGCTCGGAATTCCTTCTCGACGACCGGGTCGATGGTGGCGTCGTCGAAAATCTTGGAGAAGAAGATCTCCGGATCCGCCGAGAGCTGTCCGAAGAAGTTCTCGGGGCGATCGTCCTTGTAGACGCCGCCGAACCAGATCTCGGGGCTCACCGCGACCACGCCCGGGATCTGCTCGATTCTCTGGCGCTGGGAGAGCGGCAGGAAGTTCGCGAGCCCGGTGGCGTGCTGAACGACGAGCCGGTTCGATCCCTTGTTCCCGGACGGGTCCTGGTCCATGGCCTGGAGCAGGCACGTCAGGACGACGATCAGGACGAGAACGAGGATGATCGACCCCGTCGTCAGGAACATCCGCGTCTTCTTGCGGAAGACGTTCCTCCAGATGAGTCGGAAGAACTTCATGCTTTCCTCGCGGCGCCGGCCGCCGTCTGCTCGTCGGCATTCAGCAATCCCTTGTCGAGGTGAACCATCCGGTGGGCCCGCGCGGCCGCCTTGGGGTCGTGGGTCACCATGACGATCGTCTTGCCGAACTCGGAGTTCAACCGGTTCAGGAGAACGAGGATCTCCTCGCCGGATCTGGCGTCGAGGTCTCCCGTCGGCTCGTCCGCCACCAGGATCGCCGGGTCGGAGACGATGGCGCGCGCGATCGCGACGCGCTGTTCCTGGCCGCCCGAGAGCTGGCGCGGGTAGTGATCCATGCGATCCGACAGGCTCACGATGTTCAGGGCCGTCTCGACGTGCCGGCGGCGCTCCGCCTTCTTGAGCGGCGTCAGGAGGAGGGGCAGCTCGACGTTCTCGAACGCCGTCAGCACGGGCAGCAGGTTGTAGAGCTGGAAGATGAAGCCGACCGTGCGCGATCGCCAGCGCGCGAGCTCCGACTGGGAGATCCGGGCGATGTCCGTGCCGCCGACCATGATCTTCCCGCGCGTCGGCTGGTCGATGCCTGCGATGAGATTCAGGAGGGTCGTCTTTCCCGACCCGGACGGCCCCATGAGCGAGACGAACTCCCCCTCCGGGATCGTCAGGTTGACGTCCTTCAGAACGGGGACTTCGAAGGCGTCCCGTTTGTAGACCTTTTCGACGTGGTCGATCTCGATCAGCGGTTGTGCCATGGTGCCTCTCCTGTTACGACGCCGCGCCGTCCGAAGCGACGCGCACGCGGTCCCCCTCGCGAAGCTCGACGGCGGCGGGAGCCGCGACGAGCTTTTCTCCGCCCTGCAAGCCGGACTTCACTTCCACCTGCCCCTGCACTTCGCCACCGACCGTCACGGGTACGAATTGTGCGCGGCCGTCGACGATCCGGAAGACGCCGGTCCGGCCCGCGGACGTCGCGACCGCGCTTTTCGGGACGAGGATCCGCGAGCGCGACGCCTGGCCCTGGGTCACCGCGGAGGTAAACGCGACGCGCGCCGACAGATCGGGAAGGATCTTGTCGTCCGCGTCGTCGAACGCGACCTTCACGCGGACGGTCGCCTTCTGGCGGTCGGCCGCCGGAACGATCTGGCGCAGATGACCGTGGTACGTCCGGTCCGGCACCGCGTCCAGAGAGATCTCCGCGGGCTGCGACGGACCGAGCCGCGACAGGTTCGACTCGTTCACATCGGCTCCGACGTAGAGCGTCGAGAATTCGACGAGCGTGACGATCGCCCCTCCGGATCCCCCGCCCGAAGGGGACGACCCGAACGGGGAGACTGCTTCGCCCACGAACGCCCGCTTCGCGGTGATCACGCCGCCGAAAGGAGCGCGAATCTCCGTGTAGTCCAGGAGCGCCCGCACGTAGTCCACGCGAGCCCGGGTCGCCGATTCCTGCGCGACGGCGGCGTCGAGGGAGGACTGCGGAGAGAGCCCCTGCCCGTTCAAGGAGCGCTGCCGCGCGAGCTCGGCGCGCGCGTTCACCCAGGCCGCCCGCGCCTCCGCGAGCTGCGCGTCGATGTCCGTGTGGTCCAGGCGGGCGATCACCTCACCCTTCCGGACCCGGGTGCCCTCGGTGACGTTCAGCTCGGTGATCCGGGAGGTGATCTTCGGCGACAGGTCTGCCTTGCGCTCCGCCTCGATGTAGCCCGTCGCCGTGAGCAGGGTCGTCGCCTGACCCTCCGTCACGACGGATGCGGTCACGGTCTCCACCTTCTTCGGGCGCAGCGACCGGCCGGCGAGAAAGTATGCGGCGGCGCCCGCGGAGACGACGAGGACCGCCCCGAGCAGGAGCCAGCCCCGCGGGCCGCCCGACTTCTCGGGCGTCCGGTGGATCCTCAGCGCGGAGAGATCCGTCCCCGCTCGTTCCTTCTCCTGGCTCATCGCGAGTCCGCCATTCTAGTGGCCATGGGGCTTTTCCGAGAGGAAACCCCCACCGGGACGCTTCGCCGGACCCGCCGGGGAACCCCCGGCGGCTATACTCGAACCTCCCATGCTGCGCCGGATGGTTCTCGCGGCCGC
This sequence comes from Acidobacteriota bacterium, assembly GCA_039933215.1. GTDB lineage: Bacteria > Acidobacteriota > Thermoanaerobaculia > UBA5066 > Gp7-AA6 > JALYUA01. The sequence continues at coordinate 8,267 of JBDTOO010000073.1, read as the reverse complement.
GACCGCGTTCCTCTTCGCGTCTGTCCCGGCGCGGGGCACGTCGGCGCCCGCGGCCCGGGTCGTTTTCCGGATCGACGCCGCCGGGTCCGCGATCTTCTGGGCCGCGGACCGCCCGCTGCAGCGCGGGGACCTGCTTCTCTTCCACCGGTTTCCCGACGGAACGCTGATGAGCGTCCGCCGCTCCGAGGTCCGGCGGGTCACCGAGACCGCGTGGACCGAGCGTCCCGCGAAGGATGCCTACGGCTACCTGGACATCGGCGTGACCGGAGGCGGTTCCCGGAAGGACCTCACGGCGACGATGGCCGGAGTGCCCGGAGCGCCCCTCGCCGCGAAGAGCGGCCGCAAGGAGCCGCCCGGTCCTGGAGCGCGTCCCGACGGCACGGCGCTCTTCAACCCGGACCGCAAGTACCAGCCGGACATCGACGCAAAGCAGGTCCCCGGGGCGACGACCGGATTCCCGAACTCGGCGAACGACTACCGCGAGGGGCGGACGATCGGATACCCCTCCGCTCCAGCGGTCCAGACCGCGCCCGGAGAGCCCCCCCGCATGCCCCCTTCGAGCGGCGAGGTCCCCAGAGCGCCACAGTAGGAGACGGGTGACAGGTGACGGGTGACAGGTGAGAGTTGAGGGGAGAGAGGAGAGGGGGGGGTAGGTCTGACTCTGGCCTGTGACCTCTGACCTCCGGCCTTCCCTAGATATGGATGGCGTGGCCCGAGACCGCTTCGGCCGCCTCGTGCATCGCCTCGGAGAGCGTCGGATGCGCGTGGATCGTGCGAACGAGCTCTTCCGATGTCGCCTCGAGCCGCAGGGCGGCGCCCGCCTCGGCGATGAGCTCCGTCGCTTTCGGGCCGATGATGTGGACGCCCAGCACCTCGTCGTACTTCTTCTCGGAGACGATCTTCACGAAGCCCCCGGTCTCGTTGATGATCCGGGCCTTGCCGATGGCGGAGAACGGGAACTTGCCGACGACCACGTCGTAGCCCCGCTCGCGCGCTTTCGCCTCCGTCAATCCGATCGACGCGACTTCCGGCGAACAATACGTGCAGCCCGGGACCTGGTCGTAGTTCAGGGGAGGAGGATTCACCCCGGCCATGTGCTCGACCGCGACGATCCCTTCCGCGGACGCCACGTGGGCGAGCCACGGCGTCGGCACGACGTCTCCGATCGCGTAAATACCCGGGATGTTCGTCCGCATCATGCCGTCGATCTGGATGTAGCCGCGGTCCGTCGCGACGCCCACCTGCTCGAGCCCGATCCCTTCGGAAAGCGGCTTGCGGCCGACCGCCAGAAGCATCTTCTCCGCGCGAAAAGTCTCCGTCTTCCCTCCGGACGTCCGCGCGATGACCTCGACGCCTCCGTCCGACCGCGTGACCTTCTCGACCCGCGTGTCGACGTAGACGGCGATCCCCTGCCGCTTGAACGACGCCGCGAGCTCGCGCGAGATCTCCTCGTCCTCGACGGGAACGATCCGGGGAAGGACCTCGATCACGGTGGTCTTCGCTCCGAACCGCGCGAACATCGAAGCGAACTCGACGCCGACCGCTCCGGAACCGATGACGACCAGAGACTTCGGCACGTCGGCGAGCTCCAGGATCGAGTCCGACGAGAGGACGGACTTGTGGTCGATCTCGATGCCCGGGAGCGACCGCGGAACCGACCCCGTCGCGATCAGGATGTTCTTCGCGCCGTACGTCGTTTCGCTGCCGTCCGCGGCGCGGACGGTCACGCGGCCCGGTCCGGCGACGCGGCCGAATCCGGAGGCGACGTCGACCCGGTTCTTCTTCATCAGGTAGGAAACGCCGTTGGAGCTCTGCCGGACGACCTTTTCCTTGTGCTTCTGCGCGCCGGCCATCTCGAGCTTCACCTCGCGGGCCGCGACGCCGATGTCGGCTCCGTGGCGCGCCTCCTCGAGAAGATCGGCCGTGTGCAGGAGCGCCTTGGTGGGGATGCATCCCCGGAGCGTGCAGACGCCGCCGAGGCGCGGCTCGAGCTCGACGACCTGGACCGAGAGACCGAGCTGGGAAGCGCGGATGGCGGCGACGTACCCGCCGGGCCCGGATCCGATGATGCTGACGTCGTAGGTCTTGGTCTCGTTCATGGGCGCCGAAGACTATCAAAGAGACCGGGTGACGGTGTCGGGTGACAGGTGACGGGAGACAGGTGACAGCAGCCCGACCCGGGGCGGGGTGACAGGTGACGGATGACAGCAGCCGTCACGGAAGCGGGTAGGGCACGTGATGCATGAGGGAAGTCAGTGGGTCTCCGAATCCTTCTCAGGCCCGGTAACCGGTGCTGCTGTCACCTGTCACCCGTCACCTGTCTCCTCCCCTACGAGTCCACGCCCTCGCCGGCCGCGGTCGGCTCCGTCCGGAGCGCGTCGTTGAAACGGTTGAAGTAGGCGAAGAGCCCGACCACGCAGGCGATCTCGACCACCTCGGCCTCGTCGAAATGCCGCCGGACGTCGGCGAAGACCTCGTCGGAGATCCCGGCCGCCTGCCGCGTCATCGCGAGCCCGAACCGCAGCGCCGCCTTCTCTCGGTCGTCGAACGGGCCGTCCTCGAAGTCGAGCAGGCTGCCGATCTGTTCCGGGCTCGCCCCCAGACGCTCGGCGAGCTCCGTCGTCGACCGCGTGCAGTATTCGCTCCCGTTCGCGAGCGAGGTCTGCAGCGCGAGGAGCTCCTTCAACTTCAGAGGCACCGTCCCCGACCCCATCACCGCCGAGAAGTGCGCGTCCATCGTCGACAGGATCCACGGCCGGTGGGCGAAGACCCGATACATGTTTGGAATGCTTCCGCGCTCTGCAATCTTTCGATCGAAGGCGTCGCGCGCCGCACCGGCGACCTGGGAGCGGCCGAGCCGGGAGATGCGGGCCATAGGGGAAAGTTATCAGTTCTCGGAGGCTTGGAGGAGGGTTACGGGTGACAGGTGACCGGCGTCAGCAGCAGCCACCGGGGTGACGGGTGACCGGTGACAGGAGTCAGCAGCCGTCATCAGTCTCTTGGGGTCCCGCAGTCTCTTGGGGTCCCGCCGGCCGGGTGCCGGTGACAGGAGTCAGCAGGCGCCATCAGTCTCTTGGGATCCCTTCGGCCGGGTGACGGGTGACCGGTGACGGGAGTCAGCAGCCGTCATCCGTCTCTCGGGCTCTCTTAGGCCAGGTGAGCGGGGCTGCTGTCACCCGTCACCTGTCACCTGTCTCCTCAACGCCACGCTGCTGTCACCCGTCACCTGTCTCCTGTCTCCTGTCACCTGTCACCTGTCTTCTCAACGCTAGAATGCCCCGATGCGCAAGCTCGCTTCCCTGCTGCCGCTGGCGTTGCTGGCCTGCATCGCGGCATCCTGCGGCGGCGAACGGCCGCCCGCGACGCAGGCGATCGAGATCGGTTTCTTCGGGGCACTGACCGGCCCGCAGGCGACGTTCGCGCAGTCGGGGCGAAACGGCGCCCGGCTCGCGCTCGAGGAGCTCAACAAGGGCGGCGGGGTGCTCGGCAAGAAGCTCGCCCTGATCTCCGAGGACGACCGCAACGAGCCGTCCGAAGCCGCCTCCGCCGTGTCCAAGCTGATCACCCAGGACCACGTGGTGGCGCTCATCGGCGAGAACGCGTCTTCGCGATCCCTCGCGGCGGCTCCGATCGCCCAGAGCTATCAGGTGCCGATGGTCTCGCCGTCCTCGACGAACGTCGAGGTGACGAAGAAGGGTGACTACATCTTCCGGGTCTGTTTCATCGATCCGAGCCAGGGCAAGGCGCTCGCCATCTTCGCCCGCCGAAATCTCGGCGCGCGGACGGCGGCCGTCCTGATCGACTCCAGGAGCGACTACAGCGTCGGGCTCGCCGAAGCCTTCGAGGCCCAGTTCACCGGGCTCGGCGGCCGCGTCGCGATGAAGGTCAAGTATGCGGAGGGCGACAGCGATTTCAGCGCCCAGCTCACCTCGATCCGCGCGACGAATCCCGACGTGCTCTTCGTTCCCGGCTACTACACCGACGCGGGGCTGATCGCGCGGCAGGCCCGCGGCCTCGGGATCACCGCGACGCTGCTCGGGGGAGACGGCTGGGACTCTCCGAAGCTCGTGGAGATCGGTGGAACCGCGATCGACGGGAGCTATTTCTCGAACCACTATTCGGTAGACGATCCCGCTCCCGCGGTGCGGGCCTTCGTCGACGCCTACAAGAAAGCGTACGGGGCCGAGCCCGATTCGATCGCGGCGACGTCCTACGACGCCGCGCGGATCATCGCGGACGCGATCCGCCGCGCGGGCTCGACCGAGGGCCGGCGCGTGCGGGACGCGCTCGCCGTGACGAAGGACTTTCCGGGAGTGACGGGGTCGATCACCATGGACGCCGACCGCAATCCCACGAAGCTGCCCGTCATCCTGAAGGTCGAAGGCGGCCGGCCGAAGTTCGCCGCGACCCTCAAGTCGTAGAGCGCCTCAGCTCGCGGGCTGGATCAGGAACTCGTCGAAAGCCAGAATCCCCGGTCCTGCCGTCGCGATCCCCGCGCGGCCGGACGCGGGAGCGGGATCGGTCCCGTCGAGCAGGAGCTTCCCTTCCCATGTCGCCGAGACGTTCGGTCCGGCGGCGGTGATCACGAGCGCGCCCCAGACCCGGTCGCTCTCGCCCTTGCCGCGCGCGAGCTCCGTCGCGCGACCCTGCCGGTAGGACGTCAGGTGCGCCTCGCCGGTCAGGGGGTCCACGAGGAGGGCGAGAAAATTCTTCGCGTCGACCCAGCGGAGCACGATGCCGCCCCGTCCCGCCGTCCGTTTGATCCCGAGCGAGAACGTGCCGTCGCGCGCGACGACGTTGCGGCGCAGCGCCGTCGCGATCGACTCCGACGGGCGCTCGGCCAGGACCTGGCTGACCCCGTTGGGAGCGGAGGGCGGATTGAACTCCGTGACCACCTTCCAGAGCGCTTCACCGGGCGCCCCGAGGACCACGAAGTCGAAGAATCCGGGCTCGCGCATCGGCGCGTCCGAGTCGAAGTGGTTCCGCGAGACCTCCGGGCCCGGGGCGGCGGCGGCGAGGGTCGAGGCGAAGAGGGCGGCCGCCGTCAGGAGGCCAAAACGGACATTTCGCGCATTCATGGCCGGGAAAGGTATCCGATCTGCTCTAAAATTCCCGCATCGTGACCCGCCTCCCCCGTTCCTACGAAGCCCGCTGGCAGGGATATCGATTCCGGTTGGACCCGGACAACGTCGCCGCCCTGCGCTCGCTGCCGGACTTCGACGGCCGCGAAGAGCCGGCCGTCGCCGAGGATTTCCTGCGGGCATCCGCCGAGCGATGGGCGGAGGCGCTGGTCGCGGCGGGCGCTCCTCCCGGAGATTTCGACGTCGCGCTCGATGGTCACCAGCGCCGGACGCACCTGTCGCGGGACGGCGTGCGGGTCTTCACCGCGGAGCTTTGACCCGGGCCGCTAAAAGCTCAGGATCGACCGGATCTTCTTCTCGACGGCGAGAAACGCCTGACGCGAGTAGGGGTCGACGACGACGCGGACCTCCGCCGGGGCCGGGACGTCCTCCGCGAGCGATGCGGTGAAACGGTCGGCCTGTCCGTCGAAGAACGTCTCTCCGAGCTCCTGGTCGGTCTTTCCTCTCGACCCCGGCAGCTCGCGCAGCCGGGCGAGGTCCGGAGGCTCGAGGCGCATCCGGTACCCGGCGGAGTCGCGGTAGAGGGGCTCGCTCGAGAGGACGAGGTCCGGCCTCGGGCCCTTCGGCGGTCGCGGTGCGTCCCGGCGGCCCCGGCCGGACGGCGCCTCGCGGGGCGCGGCGGCCTCCTCCCGCGGCGGGATCGAGGCTTCGGCCGCGGGCGAGGCCGGCGAAAGAGGCGGCGCGGGGGACGCCGCCGGGGCGGCGGGCACGGAAAAAGATGGCGATGTGAGAGACGACGCGGCGGGCGCCGCGGGAACCGGCGAGGGAAAGGCTGCCGCCGGGGCGGCGGAAACCGATGCCGACTCCGCCCGAGCGGCGGGGGCAGACGCCGGAGGACCGGCGGGGGGCGATGCCGCCGGGGCGTCGACGGGGGGGGCGGCGGGCGCCGCGGAGGGGAACGGTCCGGAAGCGGGCTCTCCGACCGCCGGGCGCACGGTCGGGGCGGGCCCGGCCGCGGGGAGCACCTCGGGGAAGGGAGCGCGAAACGGCGCGGCCTCGACCGGCGACGCGGGCTGCGGCATCGCGCCGGGGTCGGACCGCTCGGGCGAAATGGCCGCTGGCGCTTCCGGCGGCGGAGCGGACTCCCCCGACGGTCGGGGATCCTCGGGCTCGTCCGTCATGATTCCGCCAGGACGCGCTTCGAGATCACGATGCGCTGGATCTCGCTCGTCCCCTCGTAGATCGTCGTCACGCGGGCGTCCCGGTAGTAACGCTCGACGGGATATTCGCGGGAGTAGCCATAGCCGCCGAATATCTGGACCGCCCGCGCGGCGATGGTGTTGGCCGCCTCAGTCGCGTAGACCTTCGCCATGGACGCCTCCTTGGAAAAACGCTGGCCCGGTTTTTCCGAGCAGGCCGCCGCCCGGTAGGTGAGCATGCGCGCGGCGTCGATCTGAACGCGCATGTCCGCGATCTGAAAGGCGATGATCTCGTGCTCCGCAAGCTTCTTGCCGAAGGTCTCGCGCGTGGTCGCGTATTCGACCGACGCGCCGTAGCAGGCGCGCGCGATCCCGATGCCCTGAGCCGCGATGCCGATCCGCGAATGGTCGAGCGTCGTCATGGCGATCGCGAACCCTTCGCCTTCCGCCCCGAGCCGCCGCGAGGCCGAAACTCGGAGATCCTCGAGGTAGATGGCGGCCGTCTTCGACGAGCGAAGCCCCATCTTGTCCTCCGGGGGTCCGATCCGCAGCCCCGCGTCTTCCGCGGACACGAGAAATGCCGTGATGCCCCGCGTGCCCGCCGCGGGGTCGGTCATCGCCATCACGACGTACCACTTCGCTTCCCCCGCGTTCGTGATCCATGCCTTCGAGCCGTTCAAGACGTAGTCGCCGCCGTCCCGGACGGCGCGCGTCTTCTGATTGGCGGCATCGGAGCCCGACTGAGGCTCGGTCAAGGCGTAGGCGCCGAGCGCCCGGCCGGCGGCCACCTCCGAGAGGATCGTCTTCTTCTGCTCCTCCGTCCCGTACTTCCAGACCGGGTAACAGAACACGGAATTGTTCACGGAGACGATGACGGCGACGGAGGCGCAGACGCACGCAAGCTCTTCGATCGCGAGAATGTACGAAAGCGCGTCGGAGCCGGAGCCTCCGTACTGCTCGGGCACCATCATGCCGAGAATGCCCATGTCCGCGAGACGGTCGAGCAGGTCCCGTGGGAAGACCTCGTCGCGCTCCCGCTGGGCCACGCCCGGCGCGATCTCCGTTCGGGCGAATTCGGCGACGGCGTCGCGGATCCGTTTCTGATCTTCCGTCAGGTCGAAGTTCATGGCTGCGCGCCGGGAGGAGAGCCGCCGCCCGGCGGGCTGGCGCCGCCTCCGGCTCCGCCCTTGCCGCGCCGCCGCCGCCGGAACCGCCGCCGCCGTCCGCCCGGAGCGGCCGCCGGAGCACCCGCCGGGCCTCCGGCCGCCGCCGGAGCCGTTGCCGGCGAGGGCCCCGCCGGCGCGGATCTCCCGCCCGGCGCCGCGGCGGGACGCGGCTCGCGAGCCGGCCCTGCGGGGCCGCCCCCGCGTTCCGACCGTCCACGGCCCCGCCCGCCGCCGCCGCCCGATTCCCGGCGCGGCGAGCCCGCACCCGACTCTCCCCGGGCCGCGGCCGCCGGCGGCGCGGACGGGCGTCCCCGCCCGTCCCGGCCGCCCCTCCGGCCCCGCCGCTTTTCTTTCCGCGGTTCGGGCGTGTCCACCCATCCGTCTTCGAGGTGCCGGAACGTCACGAGGATCTCGGTCCGGGCCGCCCGCGCCTGAAGAAAAGCCAGGATGCGCGAGCGCAGCGGGGAGACGGGATTCTCGACGAGCGCAGGAAGCCGCTCCGCGTCGAACAGGACCATCCGCGTCCATCCGATCGTCTTGCGGCGGCCGTCCGGCGCCTCGAGAGTGATCACGAAAAGATCTCTCTCGTGGTCGAGCGAATGCGCGCGATACTCGAATTCCGGGAGCGCTTCGCGGCAGATCGACTTGAGAAACTCGAGGTTCTTCTCTCCGCCCTCGAGGGTTTGCTCCATCGAGACCACGCGATCTCGAAACATCCTGGTCTGGGGCATGGCTTCTCTCTTATCCGATCGCGAGTCCGCTCTCGCGGAAGATCTCGCGGGCGATGATCAGGCGATGGATCTCGCTCGTCCCTTCGTAGA
>JBDTOO010000072.1:0-15217 GCA_039933215.1 Acidobacteriota bacterium | reverse complement strand
CCGTTCGAATCGCAGGCGTTCCAGGCGATCGGCTACCGGGAGGTGGCGGAGTGGATTCAGGGGCGCGCGGAACGACGGGAGACGGAACTGAGGATCGTGACGGCGACCCGGCAGCTCGCGAAGCGCCAGCGGACCTGGTTCGCTCGGGAGAGCGGGGTCGATTGGTTCCCTCCGGACCGGGCGCTTCCGGAGACGCTCGCCCGCGTGGATGGGGACGAGACGGAGAGAAGCGGATGAACAAGGCTCCGATCAACGTTCAGGACTCTTTTTTCTACAATCTGCGCAAGGACAACATCGCCATCACGGTCCGGCTGACCTCCGGCGAGGAGCGAATGGGCCGCCTGCGGCGCTTCGACAAGTTCGCCCTGGTTCTCGAGGTCGACGGCCGGGAAGAGATGATCTACAAGCACGCCATCGCGTCGATTCGATCGGAGAGTCTCCCGGCCACTCCATGAGACCCCCCGGCCCCCGGTCGGCGCCGCTGGATCGAGCGCGCCCTGCCGGCATGGCCCTCCCGAAGATCATGCGGCGTTCTCCGCGCTCGACGGCGCTCGGCCTCCTCTTCCTCTTCGTCGCGGCGCTTCTCGCGCCGGGATGCGCCACTCGCACCGGGGAGGTCGCGGCGCGGGACGGCTTTCCGCTGGATCCGCGCGAGGAGCTGTCCGGCCCCTTCCCCGAGGAGGTCGATCGGGGCTGGGCGGCGCTTCTGCGCGGCGACGCCTCCGAGGCGCTTCGGGAGTTCGACGCGGCGCGACGCGAGGGCCACCGGGTCGCCGCCGAAGTGGGCTGGATCGAGGCCGCGGTCCTGGACGGAAAGTTCGACGGCGCGATGGCGGCCTGCCACGACGCGCTCGCCGGGGGAGAAGGGACCGTTCCCCTTCTGGTCGCCTGCGCCGAAGCGAACGGCCGAGGCGGGAAACCGGCGGAGGGCTACCGGCTCTACCGGCGCGCGATCGCGCGGACGGCGCCGTCCCGGCCGGGTCTCCGCGCGCGGACCGAGGAGATCCGTCTCGCCGCGCGGGATTCCGTCGCCGCGGAGGCGCGCGTCGCATCGGAGGAGAAGCGGTGGGCGCAGGCCCGCGACCGGATCGCCCTCGCCATCGACCTCGCGCCCGAGGCGGCGGCGCTCCGCGTGCTCGCCGGAGAGATCGAGGACGCGGCGGGCGAGCCGGACAAGGCCTTCCGGAGATACCGCGAAGCCTGGGAAATGGACCCGAAGAACGCCGCGATCGCCGAGAGAGTCGGGGATCTGGCGATGGATCTCGGCGATTACGCACTCGCGGTTTCGGTCTTCGACGGCCTCGCCCGCGGCGACGCGAAGCACAGGGCTCGTGCGGAGGAAGCCCGCCTCGCGTTCCGCGTCTCCAACTGGCCGGCCCCGGAGCGCGAGGCGGCCCGCTCGACTCGTCTCTCCCGCGCGTCCGCCGCGGCGCTCGTCTGGTGGATGTTCCCGGAGGTGCGCGAGGCGCGCGTCAGCGCGGGAGTCATCGCGAGCGATGCCGTCTCCCGCCGCGACACGCGGGCTTTCGCGCGCGCCGTGGCGCTCGGGCTCCTCGAGGTGGACCGCGAGACGCACCGCGGGAATCCGGACGGCACGCTGACGCGGCCCGCGGGGGCGAGGCTCCTGCTTCGCCTCATCGGTATCGTGCGACCCCGCGACGAGCCATCCTGCCTCGGCACATTCGGGGCCCGCGCCGCGCGCGGCGTCGAAGCGATCCGCGCCGCCGAAGCCTGCGGTCTCTGGAAGGCCGGAGGGGAAGGCATCCCCGATGGACCGGAGTTCACGCGCGCGCTCGATCGCGTGCGCGCTCTCGCCGCGACACCGGCGGGGGACGCCTCCGATGACTGAGACCGGCGCGGCTCGGACTGGCTATCGCCGCGGTCCATGGACCCTGCCCAACTTCATCACCCTGCTGCGGCTCGCCGCTCTGCCGTTTTTCCTGTACGCGATATCCCAGGGCCGCATCGGCATCGCGATGGTTCTGTTCGTCGCCGCCGGCCTCTCCGACGGCATCGACGGCTACCTCGCCCGGCGGTTCGACATGAAATCGGCGCTCGGGGCCTATCTCGATCCGATCGCCGACAAGCTCCTGCTCATGAGCTCCTATCTGTTTCTCTCGATCCCGTCCTACCCCGCCCCCGTGAAGATCCCGGTGTGGCTCGCATTCATGGTGATCTCCCGCGACGTCCTGCTCCTCACGGTCGCGCTCCTCTTGATCCTGACGGGGTCGAAGAGGCGTTTTCCGCCGACGTGGCTCGGCAAGGTGACGACCGTGACTCTCATCATCACCGTGCTGTTCGTTCTTTGCGAGAACCTGTGGAGCTGGCCGCGCCCGATCGTTCTCATCGCGTTCGGGGCGGCCGCGACGGCGGCGATCCTCTCGGGCTTCGACTACATCTACGGGGTGGCGAGCGCTTCCGCGGCGGAACGCACGGGAGAGTGGATCGAACCGTGACTCCACACACCGGCGTGCCGGCCCGCCTTCGGCTTCTGTCCCGGCGGGGGTGCCACTTGTGCGACGCGCTGCGCAGCCGCGTGGACGCGATCCTCGCGGATCTCCCGCGCGACTGGGAGGTCGTCGACGTCGATTCGGACGCGCGGCTCGCGGCCCAGTGGGGGGACAGGATCCCCGTTCTCTACGTCAACGGCCGGCTGTTCGCGAAGACCCGGCTTCCGCCGATCGCCACCCGGCTCCGTCTCCGGCGTGCGGCGAAGACGCCGTGGCTCCCGCAGCGGGAGGACCGGAAGAGCGAGGACGACGAAGTCTAGAAGGCGGCGCTGTCGGAGAAGCTGTGGAGCGCGCCGGCCGGATTCTCGTACACCCGAACGAGGCCCGTCGCCGTGTCCGTCACCGTAATCGTGTAGCCGACGTCCGAGAGGCCGCCCGCGAAGACCCAGTAGCGTCCGTTGAAGGCGCGCCCGTCGACCACCTTCACGACGAGCTCGACGTTGTTGGCGCTGAAGAACCAGAAGTATCCCGTGTCCCCGGTGACGGGAACCGCGGTGGCTTCGCCGCTCGTGTTCTGATCGGGCACCCGCCACGCGACTTCGACGCGGAATCTCGATCCGTTCAGGCACATGCGCGTGTCGCTCGCCCCGCACGGGGACGCCGCGGGATCGGCGCGTGTGGGATGCGCCGCGCCGCCCGAATCCGCGGAGGCGGCCGGGGAGGGCGAGGCCACCGCGGTACCCCCGCCGGAGTCGAATGCGGAGGTGTCCGAGGTGCTCGCGAGGGTGCCCTGAGGGTTGAAGTACGTCCGCACCGCGCCGGTCGTCGTGTCCGTCACGCGGATCGTGTACTCGACGTCGGAAAGCGCGCCCGAGAAGAACCAGAATTTTCCGTTGAACGCCCGCCCGTCGACGACCTTGACGACGAGCTCGACGTTGTTGTTCGTGAAGAACCAGAAGAAGCCGGTGTCGCCGGTGAGTGGCACGGCCGTTCCCTTACCGCTCGTACCCTGGGATGGGACTCGCCAGTCCGCTTCGACCCGGAAGCGTCCTCCGTTCAAGCACAGGACCGTCTGGCCGCCACCGCACGAGCTCACCGTCACCGCGCGCGTCATGGAGCTCGAGCCTCCCGAATTGGAGACGGTCAGTTTCACGGTGTACGTCCCGGGGGACAGGAAGTGATGCGTCGGCTTCGCGAGCGACGAGACGTTCGAGCTCCCCGACGCGGGATCTCCGAATGTCCAGGACCAGGACGACGCGGTACCCGACGAGACGTCGGTGAAGGAGACCGCGGAGCCGGGCGTCGGATTCGCCGGCGAGTAATCGAAGGCGGCCACGGGGGCGACGGTCGCGGCGCCAGGCCCCACCGTCACGGTCCGCGTCGTCGAGCTCGATCCGCCGACGTTGCCGGCGACCAGCGTGACCGTGTAGGAGCCCGCGGCGGCATACGACTTCGCGGGGCTCTGCGCCGTGGAGGAGGATCCATCTCCGAAGGTCCACGACCACGAGGACGGCGAGCCAGTCGACCCGTCCGTGAAGGTGACGACCTGACCGGCGAGGGGCGTCGCGGGTGAGAAGAAGAAGCGCGCGGACGGCGCGGGCACCGGCGTGGATCCGGCACCGTAGTAATAGCGAATGGCCTGCACGTCGTCGGCCTGCGGCGTCGACGGGCGGCTCGAGGGAATGACGGAGCGCATCACGGCGTCATCTCTCTCCGCCGCCGTCGACGTCGAGTGCGCGCTCACGTCCTGGTCCGAATGCCCGAGACCGAGCGTGTGGCCGAGCTCGTGGAGGACGGCGGAGCGAAACGTCGCCGCCGAGTAACAGCCGCCGGTGACCTTGCGCATCCAGACGGCGCCCGAGGCGGGCGCGTAATAGCCGGACGCACCGAGGTAGGCCGGCGCCGAGCGCGACGTGCCGGGTCCGCCGTAGCCGATGATCCCGCCGCTCGTGCAGGACAACGGCTCGGACCAGGCCGGAGCCTCGTTCTCGACGTCGAGGTGGACGACGACCGGCGCCGTCCCGGAGCTCTGGCTGTATCGCACGTTCGTGCCGGGCACGGCGGACCACTGTGTGACCGCGTTCTCGACGGACGAGAGGCCGTTCGATCCGTCCGACAGTCCCGTTTGCTCGCCGGTCGCGGTCACGAGCGCGTGAGGAGAGAGGCCGGTGTCCCAGTACCAGCGGAAGAGCGCGCCCGCTCCTTCGACTCCGCCGATATTGACCCACATTGGTGAAGCCACACCGGGATGGACGGGATCGGGGCCGACGTCACCGACCGGGGAGCCGTACGCCGTGATCCGGTCGGGAAGGCCCGCCGACGCGGCGCGCACGCTGGACAGAAAGGACGCGGCGTCACGCAGACGGCGGCCCGAGACGTCGAGCGGCCGGATCCCCGGAATCCGCCGGGAGACGGCGTCGTCTTCGTCGTCGGTGAACACGGGACGCGCCGCGAAGGACCTTCCCGACCGGTCGTAGAGGATGTCGAATTTCGAGAGGCCGAACTCGGTCAGGCCGAACTCGGCGCTTCCCCCCTGCCGGGGAGCGAGAAACAGCAGCACCTCGCCGCGGCCCGCGAAGACGGGGGTGCCCGGCACCCACACGGCCCGATCGCCGTCGATCCCTCCGGGCAGGACGACGGAGAAGGTGTTGCCCTCCTCGAGGGCATCGCCTTTCAGGACCTCCAGCGTCCGGAGCGTCGTCCGCGTGGAGAGCGCGGCTTCTCCGTCCGGACTCACCTCCCGGGAGAGCCCGGAGGAGACCACGCGGGCCCGGACGATGACGGGGGAGCGGCGGGCGAGATCCGCATCGGACAGCGGCAGGTAGGTTGCCGCCCGCAGGGTCTGGATCCCGCCGAGAAGGAGCGCGGCCATACCGAGGACCGCGCGTTGCCGAGGCATGGACATGAAACCCCCGAAATCAGGCCGGGACGTGACGGAACGAGAGGCGAAGTCTAACGGCCCCAGGCCGTTCTGTCCACCGGCTGAGCAAAGATCGTTCCCGGCGGAACCCCGGCAAGCCACCGAAAATTCATGACGAAGGACGAAAGAAAAGAAATGATCCCCCCAGACGTGTTGTACGATAGCGTACAACTAAGGGCCCTTTGGAAGGGGCTTTTGGATCGAGCTGAACACCTGACTTTCGATCTCATCGCCCCCGGGCCCAGGCTTCCCGCCGGCCCGGGATTTTTTTTGCCCCGCGAACCCTCTTCGGTCGCCATCCCGTCCAACGCCGGTGTCCTTCGCTCCCACCCCGTATCCCGGTCCGTTCATTGCCGCCCCGAATCCCTTCCGGTATATTCCGCCGCGCGCGGGCATAGCTCAGCTGGTAGAGCGTCAGCTTCCCAAGCTGGATGTCGCCGGTTCGAACCCGGTTGCCCGCTCCACAACCGTCGCCTCCGCGGTCGCGCTTTGCGCGACCGCTCCGGCGGCGAGCGGATGATGGAGCTCGGCGGAGATCAGCGCTCACGTGGGATGGAGAGTTGGCTTTGCGGGGATTTACGAGAGAAGGCGGCGGTGTTGGCGCCTCCGTAGTGCTGGCGGGGTATCCGGGACGTTGGAGTCCTTCTTTTTCTCCCGATGGAAGAGGCCCCGCTCACGAAACCCTCACAGCCGGGAGGGGGTGCCTTCCCGGCGAACTGATCCATCCGCGGGAGCTGGAGCGGTCGCGCGCGAGCGCGAACGCGCAGGCGACGGTGATGTACGATTCCCGCAAGAACGAGGGGAAAAAATGAAGACCATGCGCTGCTCCGTCCTGGTCTCGCTCCTTCTGATCGGCGCCGCACCCCTTTTCGCTCAGACCACCGGCTCGCTGTCCGGCCGCGCCCTGGACGAGTCGGGCGGCGTTCTGCCGGGGGTCAACGTCGAGGCGAAGAGCCCGGCGCTTCAGGGAACGCGCGTTTCCGTGACGGACGGCGGGGGACGATACCGGCTCACGCTTCTACCTCCCGGCCTCTACACGCTGGATTTCACGCTGCCCGGTTTCGCGCAGGAGACGCGGTCGGCGATCACCGTGAGTCTCGCAAACGAGAGCACGCTCGATGTCGTCCTGCGGCCGTCGGCGACGGCGGAAGTCCTCGTGACGGGCGAGGCGCCCGTCGTCGACACGGGCTCGACGAGTCTCGGAACGAATCTCACGTCCCGCACGATCGAGACGCTTCCGACCGGGCGGAACTATGCCTCCGTCGTGCAGGTGGTCCCCGGGACCTCCTCGGACGCTGACCCGAAGAATCAGTCGCAGTCGACGATCACCGTCTACGGCTCATCCGGAGCCGAGAACGCGTTCTTCGTCGACGGCGTCAACACGACGGGCATCGAATACGGCTTCCAGGGCAAGGAACTGAACTACGAGTTCATCCAGGAGATCAACGTCAAGACGGGCGGCTACGAGGCAGAGTTCGGACGCTCGACCGGCGCCGTCATCAACGTCATCACCAAGTCGGGCGGCAACGAGTTCCATGGCGACCTGTTCGGCTATCTCGACGTGAATGGCCTGCGCGCCTCCGCGAAGGCCGTCGACACCTCATCCGGGACGGTTTCGGGCTTCCGCAAGGAGGACTACGGCGCCGACCTCGGCGGCTATTTCTGGAAGGACCGGATCTGGTTCTTCGGCGCGTACGACCGGGTCCACAACACGACGGACAACGAGCTCGACGGCGTTGCCAGTCAATCGGTCAGCACGCGCAATCTGGGCTCCGGGAAGCTCACCTTCCGCCTGTCGGACAGCCACCTGTTCATCGCGACGGCGTTCCAGGACCCGACGACCGACACGGGTGCCATCAACGACGGGAGCCACACGTTGAACGGCGATCCCCTGACATACGAGGGGCGGCAGGACTTCGGCGGGCGCGACTACGCGGGACGCTACGAGGGCCTGTTCGGGGGACGCTGGTCGGTCTCGGCCCAGGCATCCCGCCACTCCGAGCGCAACTCGGTCGGGCCCGCGACGTCCGCCGGTGACGTGATCCAGTTTCAGGACGCGGGGAACGACTTCTTCCAGACGGGCGGCTTCGGTCTGATCCAGTTGAAGAACTTCAAGCGCACGGCCTACGGCGCTTCGCTCGCGCCGTACCTCGGCAATCACTCGATCAAGCTCGGCTTCGAGTACGAGAAAGTCGAGGCGGATGTCGTGAAGCGGGAGTCCGGCGGACAGCTCGTGACCGTGTTCGGCAACGAAGTCAACCCGACGATGCCGATCTACCAGCATAGCTACTGGACCACGCCGACGGCGACCATCGGGGACGCCCCGATCTCCCAGTTGAACGCGTCGCCCGCCCACAAGGTGACGACGCTCTACCTCCAGGACAAGTGGTCGGTGCTGCCGAACCTGACGGTCAACGCCGGCGTGCGGTGGGATCGCCAGAGGATCATCGACGCGTCCGGAACGAGCCAGGTCGACCTGAAGCACGACTGGGCGCCGCGTCTCGGCGTGATCTGGGATCCGAGCGGCGACCACCGGTCCAAGGTCTTCGCGTCCTTCGGGCGCTTCTACGAAGAGATCCCCATGGATCTCGTCATCCGCTCGTTTTCGTTCGAGCGGCAGCCCCGGATCATCAACTACAGCCCCACCGATTTTCATCCGGACCCGGGAGCCGAATCCGACTTCGGCACCTCGTCCGCGATTCTCGGAGGCTTCACCGAGCCTTCCGACCCGGACATCCACGGCCAGTATCTGACGGAGTTCGTCGTGGGCGGCGAGCGCGAGGTGGTCACCGACGTCGCGGTGGGAATCAAGGGGATCTATCGCGACTACGGCAACGTGATCGAGGACTTCCTCTGCGCGGACGACGGGACGTACTGCATCGGAAATCCCGGCAAGGGGATCATGCGGCAGGTCTTCGGGCTCGACTACACCACGCTTTACGACGCGCCGCGTCCGGTTCGGATCTACCGGGGCGTGCAGCTCGACGTCACGAAGCGGTTCTCGCACAACTGGCAGGCGATCGCGTCCTACATCTACTCGAAGCTCGACGGAAATTTCGACGGGGAGTATTCGCCTTTCACGCAAACGACGATCAACGACCCGAACATCTCCGCCGCGTACGACTACTTCGACTTCTTCACCGACGGCCGGAATCTCGACCGGATCACGAACCGGGGCCCTCTCTCGAACGACCGGCGCCATCAGTTCAAGGTCTCGGGCGTGTATGCCACGCCCTGGAAACTGACGGTGGGGCTCTCCGCTTATTACCGGACGGGCACGCCTCTGACGCGCTATGGCTACTCCGACGCCTACGGCCGGTACGAGTTCTTCCTCGACGACCGCGGCTCGGAAGGGCGGACACCCGACAACTACGAGGCCGACATCCATCTCGGCTATCCGCTCGCGATCGGGCCCGTGACGATCAATCTCCTGGTCGACGTCTTCAACGTCCTGAACGCGCAGCGCGCCGTCCTGCTCGACCAGCGCTGGGGTTTCCAGGAGTCGGACAACGCGCCGGCGACTCCCGTCAACCCGAACTACGGGAAGCCCGTCTTCCGAACGCCGCCGACATCGGCGCGGCTCGGCGCACGCATCAGCTTCTAGCGCCTTCGGCGGCCGAGGGCGCTGGATCCCCCCGGGCGATCAACCGGCCTGCAGCGCCACGAGCGGATCGGTCCGCGCGGCACGCCGGGCGGGGATCGCGACGGCGACCGCCGCGACCGCGAGGACGAGCAGGCAGACCGACGCGTAGACCGCCGGGTCGGCCGCGCCCACGCCGAAGAGCAGGGTCGAAAGTAACCGCATGAGCGGCAGCGAGACGAGGATCCCGGCGACGATCCCCATCGCCGCCAGGCCCGCGCCCTGCCGCAGGACCAGACGCGCCACATCCGATCGGTCCGCGCCGAGCGCCATGCGGATCCCGATCTCGCGGCGCCGCTCGCCGACCGCGTGGGCCATCACGCCGTAGATGCCGATGGCCGCGAGCGCCGCCGCGAGAAGCCCGAAGAGCATCGTCAGATGCAGGTTCAAGCGGCGCGGCGCCAGGGAGCCGGAAACGACCTGCGCCATCGGCTGAAAAGGCATCACGGCCTGTTCCGGGTCGTACCGGGCGAGCTCCTGGCGCGCGCCAGCGGTCGTCGCGGCGTCCGAGCCGGGCTCGAAGCGCGCGACGAACGACGCCGAACGGAGGTGGCCCGCATATGGATTCTGCGTCAGGGGGCAGTACATGGTCGGGTTCGTGTTCTCCTGGAGCGAGTAGAGCTTGACGTCACCAACGACGCCGACGACCTCGCGCCATCCGGTCCGGTCCGCTCCGATCTGGAGAAACTTCCCGATCGGGCTTTCGCCGGGCCAGTACTGTCGCGCCAGGACGCGGTTGATCACGACGACTTCCTTCGCGGCCGCGTCGTCCCGGTCCGTGAACTCGCGCCCCTCGAAGATCGGGATCTTCAGAGTCGCGAAGCAGGCCGGACCGACGATCAGGAAATCGGCGTTCGGCTCGCTGCCGTTGGCGACCGGCCGTCCCTTCAGGGTGAAAGAGGTCGTGGTTCCGAAACGGACGAGAGGGAGGCGCGCGACGACGGAGGCGCTCCGGACGCCCCGGACGGAGGCGAGCCGAGCGGTCGCCTCGCGGTAGTAGCGCTCCTGCTTCTCGGGCGAGGGGTATCGGGACGAGGCGAGGCCGACGGCTGCGGTCCACAGCCCGTTCGTGTCGAATCCAGGGTCGACGCGGGAGAGGAGCCGGTAGCTGCGCAGGAGAAGTCCCGCTCCCGAAGCCAGCACGAGAGCGAGCGCGATCTCGCAAACGACGAGCGTCCGAAGGATGCGCTGGTCGGCGCCGCCGCGGCTCGACCCTCTGCCGCCGCTCTTCAAGGTCTCGGCGATCCCCCGTCCGGTTCCGCGCAGCGCCGGCGCGATCCCGAAGACGAGAGCCGTCAGGGCCGACGCGGCGAATCCGAAGAGCAGCACGCGGCCGTCGAGCGACAGCTCCTGCGCGCGCGGGAGAAGCGCCTCGGGCAGACGCCGGAGAAAAGCGGTCGCGACCGCCGCGATGGCGATTCCCGCCGCGCCGCCGAGGATTCCGAGCAACAGGCTCTCCGTCAGGAACTGGCTGGCGAGCCTCCGCCGGCCCGCGCCGAGAGCCGTTCGGATCGCCGTCTCGTTGCGCCGCCCGGCGGCCCGGACGAGCAGCAGGTTCGCCACGTTGACGCAGGCGATCCCGAGAAGGACAGCCGCGGCGGCCTGGAGGATCCACAGGTTGCGGCGCGCGGCCCCGATGATCTCGTCCTGCAGCGGAGCCGGGTAGAACCGCGTCCCTTCGTTCGTGGCCGGATACTCCCGCTCGAGGCGCCGCCCGATCGTGGCGATCTCGGCGGCGGCCTGCGAGCGGGAGACGCCGGCGCGGAGCCGTCCGACGACGCGGATGAAATTGCGGCCCCGGTCCTCTTCGGGCTTCAGCTTCTGCATGGGGATCCAGATCTCGGTATCGGGATTCGGGTAGGCGAAGCCCCGGGGCATCACGCCGACGACGAGATACTTCCGTCCATCGAGCCCGATCGAGTGTCCGACCACCCGCGGATCCGAGCCGAAGCGCCGGGTCCAGAAGGCGTGGGACAGAACCGCGACGGCCGGTCCGCCAGAGCGATTCTCGTCCGGGGTGAACGCGCGCCCCAGATAGGGCGCGACGCCGAGGACCTCGGGGAGGCGGTCGGTCACCCGGCAGCCCTCGGCGCGCTCGGCCGTCGCCCCTTCCGTCAGGTTCAAGGGCAGAGGGCGGGTGGCGGCGATCGCGGCGAACGACCGGCTCCCCTCCATGTCCTCGAAGTTCGGCAGCGACAGAGGCAGGCCCTCGGTATGGAGCGCGGGCTGCGCGCCACGGATGAGATAGAGCTGTTCCGCGCGCGGGTAGGGGAGGGGTCGCAGGAGCACGGCGTTGACGATCGAGAAGATCGTCGCGTTCGCCCCGATCCCGAGCGCGAGCGTGCCGACCGCGACGGCGGCGAATGCGGGCGTCCGCAGGAGCTGGCGCCACGCGAAGCGGAGGTCGTAAAGGAAGGACGTCATGGCGGGTCAGTAGAGCCGCACGGGAAGAAGCGGAGCCGGCTCGCCCGGGCGGCCGAGGAGCCGCCGCCGGGCGACGATCTGCTCGAGATGGCGCTCGCCATGATCCGCATAGAGCTCGAGCAGCTCGCGGAGCGTCACCGGACCCCATTCGGAGTGGCGGCCCTGGCGCTTCCAGTCGGACGGAGAGGCGGTTTGGAACAGCGCCAGCGCCGTTTCGCGCAGGTTCCGGAAGGTGTGGAGCGCGGCGCGCCGGAAGCTCGCGTCGCGATCTCCGTAACCGAAGCTCACGGCCCACGCCTTCTCGTCGTATGCCGGAAGGTCGGGGAAGCTTTCGCTGACGACCTTGCGGAACCGCACGGCCCCGACGGTCTCGGAATCGGCGAGGTGAAGGACGATCTCGTGGATCGACCACTTCGCAGGGATCGGGTGGGCGCGAAGCTCGCTCTCCGTCAGTCCGTCCAGGGCCCGCGTGACCCGGTCGGCGGCGGCCCCGTAGGCCTCGAGGAGCGTCCCGGCCGCGAGTGACGCATAGATGTTGGGAAATCCGGATCGGGCGACGGCGTCGGGCGCGGCGTGCGGCATGGGTCTCCTTCCTTCCTGAAGCCCCTACCGTGCGCCTCGGCCGTGTATTAATCCAGCTCTATGTTTTCATGAACATGATGAGCTATTCTCATGGCCGTGGAACTGGAGATCCGCCACCTCAAGCTGCTCGTGGCCGTCGCCGAGGAAGGCACCCTGACCGGCGCCGCCCGGCGGCTGAACCTGACGCAGTCGGCGCTCTCCCACCAGCTTCGCGACGCGGAGCGAGGCCTCGGAAAACCGCTCTTCCGGCGGGCGAGCCGTCGGATGGAGCTGACGCGGTCGGGCGAGAGGCTTCTCGCAGCGGCGCGGACGGTCGTCGAAGAGCTCGATCGCGCCACCCGCGAGATCCGCGACGCGGCGAAGGAGCCGGAAGGCGTCCTGCGAATCGCCACCGAGTGCTACACGTGCTACCACTGGCTGCCTCCGGCGCTTGCCGCCTTTCAAGCGGAGTTTCCGGGGGTCGACGTCCAGATCGTGGCCGACGCGACGCGGGAACCGATCCCGGCCCTGCTCGACGATCGCATCGACCTCGCGATCGTCAGCGACCCCACCCGGAATGCGCGGATCCGGCTCTCACCGCTCTTCCGCGACGAGCTCGTGGTGATCATGCCGAGGGGACACGCGCTGGCCGCGAAGGCCTTCGTCGACGCCGAGGACTTCGCCGGACAGACGCTCGTGACGTACGCCTCCCCGCGCGAGCACCTGACGGTGTTCCAGAAGATCCTCATCCCCGCCGGCGTGCGGCCGAAGCGATGGATTCCCATGCAGATCACGGAGGCGATCGTCGAGCTCGTCCGGGCGGGGCAGGGGATCTCGGTGATGGCACGATGGGCGGCGCAACCCTACGCCCGGGACGGACAGCTCTTGCTGCGGAGGCTGACCGCGCCGGGAATCCACCGGCAGTGGAGCGCCGCGACGCGCCGCCTCAAGGCGCCTCCCGCGCATCTCTCCGCGTTCGTGCGGGTGCTTGCGCGGACCGAGCGCCGGCCGGGGGCGCCGCTGCACGAAGCGGCTCCTCCTCGCGCCACCCGCGCCGCGCGCGCCCGCTCCGGACGCGCCGGTTGACCTCCCTCGGCGAGGAGCGTCGGCCCGCTCCGGGCGGATGCTTCCGGCGGCGCCCGGCCTGCTAGACTGGGCGCCCTTTTTCGGGAGGACCCGCTGGCCATTCTCGGCAAGAACGATCTCCGCTCCGATCCGGAGGCATCCGTTTCGTCCCGTCCGGCCGCCGTCGCGGCGACCGTCCTCGGGCCGGGGACGCGCTTCGTCGGAGAGCTCGCCGGGGACGAAGATATCGTGTTGAACGGGCGCTTCGAGGGGACGGTGCGTGTCGACCGAAGGGTCACGGTGGGGCCCGAAGGGACCGTGGAGGGAGAGATTCATGCCCGGCAGGTCCTCGTGGCGGGACGGATCCACGGAGACGTCCACGCGTCGGAACGCGCGGAGCTCACGAGCACGTCCACCGTCGAGGGCGGGGTGACGGCTCCCAAGATCGTGATCGCGGAAGGCGCGCGCCTCGAGGGCAGCGTGGCCATGTCGGCGGGCAAGACGCCCGCGGGGAAAGGTCCGGAGAAATGAGCATGGCGACGGAGCAGGCGGTGGAGACCGAGAGGAATCTGATCGGCGGGAAATGGCTCCCGGCGGCTTCGGGCAAGACGTTCGAGAACCGGAGCCCGGCGGACCGCGACGATCTGGTCGGCGTGTATCCCGAGAGCGACCGGCGCGACGTCGACGCGGCCGTCGCGGCGGCGAAAAAGGCGTTCCCCGGCTGGCGCGACACACCGGCCCCACGGCGGGCGGAGATCCTCTACGCGGCCGGAGAGATCCTGCGCCGCGACAAGGAGAAACTCGCGCGCCTCATGACGCGCGAGATGGGGAAGGTCGTCGCGGAGGCGCGCGGGGACGTGCAGGAAGCGATCGACATGGCCTTTCTCGCCGCCGGCGAAGGCCGCCGGCTGTTCGGCTTCACGACGCCCTCAGAGCTCCCGAACAAGTTCGCGATGTGCGTGCGTCAGCCGGTCGGCGTCGCGGCCCTCGTGACGCCGTGGAACTTCCCGATGGCCATCCCGGCGTGGAAGGGCATGGCGGCGCTCGTCGCCGGCAACACCGTCGTGATCAAGCCGGCCACGGATACTCCGGCTTCCGTCGTCGCGCTTGCCAGGGTTCTCGAGGAGGCAGGGCTGCCGGCGGGCGTGTGGAACGTCGTGATGGGGTCCGGCGGCGAGGTCGGCGACCCGCTCATCCAGCATCCAGACGTCAAGGTCGTTTCCTTCACAGGCTCGACGGACGTCGGCCGACGGATCTCCGTCGCCTGCGCTCCCACGTTCAAGCGGGTCCATCTCGAGATGGGTGGCAAGAACGCGATCCTCGTCATGGAGGACGCCGACGTCGAGCTCGCCGTGGAGGGCGCGCTCTGGGGCGCCTTCGGAACGACGGGACAGCGGTGCACGGCGTCCTCGCGCCTTCTCGTCCACCGAAAGGTCTACGACGATTTCGTCGGGCGCCTCGTCGCCGGAGCGAAAGCGCTCCGCGTCGGCAACGGGCTCGAAGCGGGCGTCGACGTGGGCCCATGCGTCTCTGAGAGGCAGCGCGAGAGCGTCATGAAGTACGTCGAGATCGGCAAGAGCGAGGGGGCGAGGCTTCTGTGCGGCGGAGTCACGCTGGCGGACGGAGCGCTCGGCCGCGGATGGTTCATGACTCCCACGGTCTTCGGCGATGCCAACCCGAAGATGCGGGTCGCCTCGGAGGAGATCTTCGGGCCGGTCACGACGGTGATCCCGATCGATTCGCTCGAGGAGGGCATCCGCATCGCCAACTCGGTCCCCTACGGCCTCTCGGGGTCGATCTACACGCGCGACGTCAACCGCGCCTTCACCGCGATGCGCGAGTTCGAGACCGGACTCTTCTACGTGAACTCCTCGACGATCGGTGCGGAGGTTCATCTCCCGTTCGGCGGCATGAAGGACACGGGCAACGGCCATCGCGAAGCGGGGATCGCGGGCCTCGACGTCTTCACCGAGTGGAAGTCGATCTACGTCGACTTCTCCGGAAAGCTGCAGCGCGCGCAGATCGACACCCACCAGGCGGATTGACGCCGAATCGAAAGGGCAGGGGCGGCTGTCGCGATCGACAGCATGAAGGGAGCTGCGGGAGCATGATCGTCGGAGTGCCGAAGGAGATCAAGGACAACGAGAATCGCGTCGC
>JBDTOO010000071.1:0-15239 GCA_039933215.1 Acidobacteriota bacterium | reverse complement strand
ACGACGGGGCTCGGATTCGACGCGCCGTTCGTGCAGCGGCCGCCCCTGGTGACGCTCCCCGCTCAGCCGGGTCGCACTGCGCCGTAGATCTCCGCCATCGCGTCTCGAAGCGCCGCCAGGGAGAACCGCTCCACCGCGCGGGCCCGAGCGTTTCCGCGGACCTTCGCCAGGAAGTCCGGGGTGTCGAAAAGACGGCGCAGAGCCCGCTCGATCGCGGCGGGGTCCTCCGGCGGGACGAGACAGCCGCTCTTTCCGTCCTCGATCTGCTCGACGGTCCCGCCGACGGCCGTCGCGACAATCCCGCAGCCGGACGCCATCGCCTCGAGGATCGAGTTCGAGAAACCCTCCTCGTGCGAGGCGGAGACGAAGACGTCGAAGAGGCGGAGGAGCTCGGGCACGTCCGTGCGTGGGCCCGTGAACACGACCCGCTCCGCGAGCCCCAGCTCGGCCACGAGACGCCGCACGGAATCGGACGCGTTCCCCTCCCGGCCGACGAAGACCAGCCTCAGATCCGGCTGCCCCCAGCTCGCGCAGGCGCGGAGAACGTCCGCGTGGCCCTTATACAGGTGCAGGTTGGCGATCATCCCGACGACGGGCGAACCGGCGGGGATTCCGAGCTCCCCCGCCAGCGCGTCGGAGCGGGGACCCGGGCGGTACAGATCCGTGTCCACGCCGTTGTGGACGACGCGGATCTTCGCGGCCGGCGTGCCTTCCTTCCGGATCGATTCCTCCGCGACGGCGTGCGAGTTCGCGAGGATCAGGTCGGCGCGGGCGTTCGTCCACTTCACGAGCGGAAAGTACACCGCCTCGCGGGCGATCCAGCGGACGAGAGACCGCTTGGAGTAGACGTGGAACGGCGCGCGCCCCGGCCATCGCGCGGCCGCGGCGATCGCCGAGGTCTCGGTGAGATAGGAGTGGATCAGGTCGGGCCGCCGACGGCGCAGGATCCCGCGGAGCGCCGCGGCATTGCGCACGGCGCGCCAGGCCCGCTCGCTCTTGCTCCGCGGAGGATGCGCGCCCGGGGGGCCCAGCGTCTCGCACGTCGCGCCCGTGGCGCGCAGGGGCGCTTCGAGCGGGCCGCCGGCCGCGGTCGTGACGACGTGAAACTGGAAGTCCGGTCCCTGGAGGAGGCGGGCGATCTCCACGATCTGCCGCTCCGCGCCGCCGACCTCGAGCGACCCGATGACGACGAGGATCTTGCGCGGAGACGGGGTCAAATCTTCGCGCCGCGCACCGAGACGGGAAAGGACCCGTGCCAGATGCGCTGCAGACCCGCCTCCCGGAACCAGCCTTCCACTTCGAGATCGGTGTGCGTCCACTGGTACCGGGGGGAATACCAGTCGAACGTGTCCAGGATCCGCCACTTCGGGTCGGGGTGGTTGCTGACGGGGATCAGGAACTGGACGAGCGTCCCGACCTTCCCGCTCCGCTCGAAGGCGCCGAGAGGATCCGCGACGCGACAGAGCTTGAGCAGCCGGTCCTTCGGCAGCCGGGTGGTGATCAGCCGGTACACGCGGCTCATCGCGAGGGTCCAGCGAAGCATCCGGGCGTAGAGCCACACCGCGATCTCGCCCCCGGGCTTCAGGAACCTCGGGAGGCTCAGAAAGGCGGCGCGGGTGTCGGGCGTGTGGTGCAGGACCCCGATGCTGTAGATGAGGTCGAAGGTCTCGGGCGCGAACGGCAGCGAGAACACGTCCGCCTGGACGACGGCGGCGTTCTCGAACCGGGCGAGGTTCGGCGCCGCGGCGTCGACGGCGCTCGAGAGGTCGATCCCCACGAGGCGGCCCCCGGCTTCCGCGACGACCTCCGCGAATCGGCCCATGCCGCAGCCGACGTCGAGCACCGTCTTGCCGCGCAGGTCCTCGAGCTTCAGGCCCGTTTTCTCCACGAACGTGTCCTTCGACTGGGTCCCGCCGCTCGCCGAGTCGAGCTGCGTCTGGGCGAAGCGGTTCCACTGGTAGCCGAAGCTGCCGGCGTACGAGTCCGAGGGCACGAACCGGGGGATGCCCCGGACGATCGGATACGTCCTTCCCGCGGCCGAGACGAGCTTCTCCCCCTCGAGACGGAGCGCAGACCCGTCGACCGGGTCCCTGAGCAGCTGCACCAGCCAGTCCTTCAACAGACCTCCTCGTATTGTCCGGAGACGGCAGGCGGCCTCGAGCCGACCAGGCCGCGTTCTCGCAGAGTGTGCCGATGGTATGCGATCCCGGCGACGAAGAGCACCAGGTAAACCGCGTAGACAGACGCCATCCGGCGCGGCCGGGCGAGAGCGATCTCCGCTCCGATCGCGGCGGCGAGAAGAAAGACGGGAACGACCATCTCCCGCTGCCGCGCGAAGTCTCCCCTTCCCGCGACGACGAGAAAGAAGACGAAGATCAGCGTCCCGGCGAACACGATACGCCCCGGTCCTCGACGCGCGAGGCCCGCGGCGAACCCGGCGACGCAGAGCGGAAGGATCAGGTACCAGATCCACATCCCGGGAAGCTGCCAGTTGTCCGAGGTCCGGATGTCCCCCTCGACGGGCGCCCACGCCGGAGGGTTGATCAGGAACCGCGCGGCGTTCGCCGGGAGAGACGGTCCGAAGAGTCGCTTCGGCGCGACGAATCCGTCGGGTTCCTCGTGGGGGACGTGCAGCGGCGAGAGTCCGCTCCCGGGATAGACGAGCGCCTGTCCCGCCGCCGCGGGAGAACGGTCCACGTCCTGAAGGATCACCCGCTTCGACGCATAGCGGCCGGTCATGCGCGGAAGACTCGGAAACCCGAGCACGACGACCAGGAGTTCCGTCCCGAGGAGCGCGGCGGCCCAGGCGGCGACGGGCCGCCATCCCGCGCGCCAGCCTTTCCCGAGAGCGGCCGCCGCGGCGAGGAGGAGGCCGATGGTGACCGCGGCAAACGCGTACGGCCGCGTGAGACGCAGCGCGACGAGGGAGAGTCCGAGGGGCAGGATGGCCACCCACCGGGCCTCCCAGACGAGGAGGGCGAGCCACACGCACAGCATCAGGAGCGTCCACACGAGAGAGTCGCGAAGCACGGAATAGCCGTTCCACGCGACCGAAGTCGGCCAGACGGCGTAGGCGATCGCGGCGATCTGCGCGGAGCGCGGACCGAGGACCCGGCGCGCGACCGGGAAGAACAGGACGACCGCGAGGGCACCGAACAGCGCCACCACCGCGCGCCCGAGAACGACGCTCTCCCCGAAGAGCCAGTAGACGGCACCGAGGACGTAGTGAAACCCCACGTCCCAGCGCCCGGCCTGGTTCCAGCGTTCGAGAGAGAGCCATATGCCGCGCGGCCAGGCCTCGGCGAGCCGCCGCGCCCACTGGTCGTATGCCCACGCGTCGGAGCTGCCCGCGAAGGGATCGCCGACCGCGGCGCCGATCCGATCGAAGAGGAACGTCGCCCCGCACCGGATTCCGAATGCGAAAAGGAACAACCCGACGAGGGCGCGCCGGGCCTCTTCCCGTTGTCCGGGCATGCCCGCGACCGCCGCCGCGCCGGCGAGGAGGACGACGAGGAATTTCAGGGCTTCGGGCTCCCCCCACTCGATCCCCGCGCCGGCGAGGCACGCGCCCGCGCAGACGGCGAGGACCCATCCCGCCGGTGCGAGACGCCGAAGAATCGCGTCGTGGTTTCCAGCGGGCGCCGGGCGGCGTCCGACGGTCAGGACGGTCTCCGGAAAATGGCGGTGATCGAGTTCGCGTAACCGCGCTTCTGGAACCAGCGGTAGAGCCCGCGCGGAGCGACCTGCCGCACCGCGTCGTGGAGCCGCCGGCCGCGCACGTCGCCGTAGCCCGTCGCCACCTCGGGTACGAGCCCCGCCGCGCGGCCCAGACGCTCCAGACTCCGCAGCGTGTACGGCCTCTCGTCGACGAACGGCAGCGAGAGCGCCGCCCAGACGGACGGGATGTTGACGATCACACGCGGGGCGCACCGCGCCTGCTCGGCGAGCAGACCGGCCGCGTCGTCGAAGTCGAAGTGCTCCATCAGCCCGAGGGAGAGCGTCGCGTCGAAGCGGCCATGGTGGGCGGCCAGGTCCCGCAAGTCGCCGCGCTCGAACGCGGCGGTCACGTGGAGGCGCGCCGCCGCCTCGCGCGCGCGGTCCACGAGCGGTTCCTCGATGTCGATGCCGGTGACCTGATAACCGAATCCGGCGAGCAACAGCGCCGTGTCGCCGACGCCGCAGCCGATGTCGAGGATCCGGGAGCCGGGCGGCAGCGCCTGGCGCAGCAGATCGACGAGGGGCGTGTGGTATTGCCAGTGGAGGAACCAGCGGGCGGGATCCGATCCCGTCCCGGAGAAGTATTCGACCCAGTCGCGTTCAGGCATGGGGGATCGGGGTACCGTCAGGCGAGCTTCCGGGCCACCACGGTGAACCCGTTGGCGACGCGCATGGTGAGAAAAGGGAGACGGCGCCAGAGGAAATCGCCCGGCAGCTTGCGCCGGGTGCGGCACGCCAGGATCTCGCAACCAAACGCCCGCAGGTCCTTCATCAGGTCGATCGGATCGACCAGCTCTTCGATGTAGGAGCGGGAAATCGGCTCGATCGGACAGGTCTTCTCCTGGAACGGGGAGTGCGGCAGGCGGCCCGTCTCGCGAAACTCACGCGCCGCTTCTCGAACCCGGGCGGCATCGAAGCGGAACGTCCTCTCGGCGATGCGGCGGGCGTCCTCCGCGCTCAGAGCGGGCTCGGCGGCCCGGGCGATGTCCGCGCGCAGCTCGACGTACGGCTTCCCCACGCGGTGGGAATGCACGGTCTCGCCGCCCTCGGTGATCGGCCCGTTCTCGAAGCGCCGCCAGATCTCGTAGTTCTCGCGCCGGCGCTTCCAGGACCGGGCGTTGTTGCCATCCTGGATGTAGAGGATGCCGCCCGGCCGGACGACCCGCGCCATCTCCCGCAGGAAACCGGACACGTCGGGCGTCACGACGTGGGAGATCACCTCGATCAAGAGGAGCGCGTCGAAGGACGCGTCCGGAAATGGCAGGGGCTGACCGGCGTCGCCCAGCTGGAAGGACACGGGGAGACCCGGATCGACCTCTGTCCGGACGGCCTCCGCGATCGCCACCGCCTCGGGAACGACCTCGACCCCTCGCACCTCCGCGGCGCCCAGCAGGCCGAACAGAACGCAGTTGAAGCCGTTGCCGCTGCCGATCTCGAGGATCTTCCGTCCGCGGCCGCCCACTTCCTCGAAGATCCGCTCGAATTCGCGGAGCGTCTCGGCATCCAGGGTTCCCCACGTTTCCCCGTGCCGCGCGCGGGCGCGCATCAGGCGATCGATCGGGCTCGAGGGATCCGGCGTCACGCCGACCGAAGCCGCCGATTTTTCCACTGCGATCGACTGTAGAGCGTGGACCTCCGCAAAGACAAGCTCTTTGAACGATTCAGCGGGAGCGGACGACGCGCGCCGGAACTCCCGCGGCGATCGAATTTCCGGGAAGACTCTCGGTGACCACGGCGCCCGCCCCGACGATCGTCCCTGATCCGATGCGCACGCCGTCCAAGACCCGGACGCCCGCGCCGAGCCACACGTCGTCGCCGATCTCGATTCCGCGGCCTTCGCTCCCCTGCTCGATCATCGGGCGCGAGGTGTCCTCCGCGTGGTGGGACGCCGCGACGAGGATCGCGCCGCCCGCGATCATGCAGTCGGCCCCGATCGTCAGACCGCCGAACCCGTAGAGAAGCGAGAAAGGATTGATCGCCGTCCGCGCTCCGACCCGGATGAACCCGCCGCCCTGCGTCTCCAGGAACACGTAGGGGCGGATCTCGACGCCGTCGCCCAGCTCGATTCGAGTGGGACCAGGCGCGGAGAGAAAGGCGTGCTCGTCGATGCGGCAGCCCCGCCCGAGGTAGACGTTCTGCGCCTCTTCGATCCGGGCGCGCCGGGAGATGCGGGTCCCTGCTCCCCGGCGGGGAAGCCGAAGGACGTGCCGGCCCCACGCGCGCTTCATCCAGTGGCGAAACACCCGGGGAGAGCCGGCTGAGGGGTCGTTCAAAGGCTTGCCGGCATTATAGAGGCGCGGGCCGGTTTCGCCGCGCGAGCGACTCGAGCCGGGCCACCCACGACGGAACGGCGATCCGGAACAAGCCGTACTGAAGCGCGCCCAGGAGCACGAGCGCCGCGACGTAGACAGCCGGGGCGAGAGGAACGTGGCCGGCGAACCAGGCGCCGGCCGCGAGCGGAACGAGAGCGAGGATCGCCCGCGCGTAGTCCCGGCGCTCCTTCTGGATCGGAAGCAGCGTTCGCAGATCGGAGGGGACGAACGCGGCGAGCACGAGCCAGGTCGCGATCGCGCGCACCGTCGTCGCGGCTCCGATCCCCACGATCCCCCACCGCCGCATCAACACGTAGTCGGCGGCGGCGTTCATCGCGACGTTGACGAGCGCCGCCCATAGAATCGCCCGGATGCGCCCGGCCGCGTAGAGCAGCCGGTTGACGATCGTCCCCCAGGCGGCGAACAGGAGCGCCGGCGACAACGCCGCCCACACACCCCACACGCCGATCGAGGCCTCGCGCGTGAACGCGCCCCGCTCGAAGGCGAGCGTGACGAAGGGGCGCCCCGCGAATGCGATCCCCACCGCGAGCGGCGCGAAGATCAGAAACGATGCCTGGAACGTCCCCGAGAGCGTCTTGCCCGCGTCGTCCGTCTTCTCGCGCGCGAGCTGGCTCGACAGCAGGGGCAGGAGTACGACGCCCGCGCCGGCGAAGACGATCTGCCAGATCACGTCGTAGAGCCGGGTTGCGTAGCTGTAGATCGAAATGTCGCCGGACGGAAGGTACGCGGCAAACGCCTGGTCGACGAGAGGGTTCAGACCGGTCAGCGCGAACGTCACGAGCACGATCCCGTAGCTTCGCCACTCGATCGCCGGGCTTTTCGAGCGGCCGCGGCCGCGGAGGAGATCCGGCAGCGTCGCAGCGGCCATCACCGCGAGGATCACGGCGCCCCCCACGAGGGTCGATTCCACGAAGGCGTCGACGCCCCGGCTTCTGCGAAGGAACAGCCAGCCCACCGAGGCGCCGATGGCGGCGAGCGCGGCCACGGGCGGAAGGACATACCGCTTCCGGGCCTGCAGGAGAGCCTTCATCGCCTGGCCGCCGCCCTCCAGGAGCAGGAGCGGCGAAAGGAGACGGAGGAAGCGGGCGGCGTGCTCCCGCACGTCCGGGGGAAGCCCGCCTCCCACGGCGCGCACGATCGCACCCGGGAAGAGCGCGGTCCCGAGCGCGAGGAGGAGCAGCACGCCGAACGCCGCGGCGAGCGACCGCCGTCCGAGCGAGCGGGCCGAATCCGAGTCGGCGGCGAGCGCGCGCTGGTACGCCGGAACGAAGACCGATTGGAACGTCCCGTAGAAGAGCCCCTGGAGGAAGAGCGGCACGGCGAGGGCGAGGTAGAACGCGTCGAGCTCCCGCCCGACGCCGAACAGGAAGGCGACGAGGGTCACCCGCGCGACCGTCAGGGCATACGACGCGATCGAGATCGCGGAGACCCCGACGCTGGTCCGCCCCGCGCGCCGGACCTCTTCCATGCCCGAGACGCCTCCGACCGGCGTCGGGCCCGCCGTCTCGCTCAAGCGGGACCGCTCGCCAGTGCGCCCGACCGGGCGTCGGCGGAGGCACCGAGCGCCGCCGCCAGCCCGAGGGGGTACCACCACCAGAGGTCGATGTAGCTGCCCGTGTGGATCTGCTGGACGACGGCGAGGGCGGCGAGCGCCGCGACGACACCGGCGGCGGCGCCGCGCGCGCGCCGGGCCGCGATTGCGACCGCGGCGGCGAGCACCAGGGGGCCGGCGAAGCCGGCCTCCGCCGCGATCGTGAGCCAGCCGCACCACGGATCGCGCCGCGACAGGCTCTCCTCGAAGGCCCGTTCGGGGCCCTTCGGCACGTCCCACGCGTAGCGGCCGAACTGTCCGAATCCGACGCCCCTCCACGGGTGCTCCGCGAAGAGGCGCCATGCGTGCGAGGCGTTTCGCAGCCGCACGCGCGGGGTGTCGGCGGCACCGGACGCCTCGTTCGCGGTCGTGTTCCGAAGGAGCGCGAGCCTCTCGCCGACCGCGGCCAGGACCCGGCGGGCCGGCGGCGTCGTCAGGGCGAGCGCCGCCGCGAGCGCGACGGCGGCCGCCGCCACTCCGGCGGCGCGCCGGGAGGAGGACCGCCGCGAGGTGCGGTACAGGCTCGCCGCGGCGAGGACGACGGCCGCGTCGACGTAGGCGCCCCACGAGACGCTCGCGGCGATCGCCGCGACGCCGAGGATCGCGGCCGCCCAGCGGAGCGCGGATTCCCGCCGCGATTCCGAAGGCCAGAGGAGGGCGAGCGCGAGTGTCCCGGCGAGATATCCCCCCATCCACGCCGGCTCTAGGAACAGCGAGGTCGGGCGTTTGAATCCGCCGATCGGCGTGAATCGAAATGGCTCGCGCTGCCAGGAGGCGATCACCGGGCCCGTCCCCGGCCAGCCGCGCGGGTTTCCCACGAGCTGGTAGAGGGCGAAGAGGGCGACCGCGGCGCCCGCCGCCAGGTTCGCGAGGACGATCCGGCGTCGCCACACCGCGGAGGGCCGCCATGCGGCGGCCGCCGCGAAGAACGCGATCAACAGTGCCCAGTGCGCGGCGGATGAGAGGAACCTCCCCGTCGCGAACGAGGAGGGCCGGGGCGGAAGAAGGACCGCCAGGGGAACGGCGGCCGCGAGCACGGCGACAGCCGGCGCGAGCATCCGTCCCCGCGCGGGCAGAAGCGACAGGAGACTCGCCGCCACGAAGACCGCAGCGAAGATCGTCGCGAGATCGACCGGTTTCCCCGCCAGCCGGACGGGCGGGAAGGCGTAGAGCGGCACGGCGAGGCCCGTCGCCAGAAACAGCAACGCGCGAACGCGCTCGAAACCCCTGTCCGCGACGTCGCCGGTCATGCGATAGGCCGCGATGGTACCGGTCGCGCCGCCGGGGGCCAAGCGGCGGAGGGACCCGCCCCCGGAAGAGAAAAAGCCCCGGACCGCGCGGGCGGCCCGGGGCTCGGAAAGCGAGGACCTCTTTTATCGGGGGCCGGCGATGCTCCAGGTCGTGTCGAAGACGTCGGTGAACGGGATCACGGACGTCACGGACGTGCCGTTCATCTTCCAGAAGGCGTCGAATCCGACGGTGGTGTTGCGCCAGACGAGGTCCGGCTTGCCGTCCTGGTCGTAGTCGCCCACGGCGGCGATCTTCCACTCGACGGCGGTGACGGCCGGCAGCGCCAGCACGGCGCCGAAGGACGTTCCGTTCATCATCCAGAGCCCGTTCAGGCCGTTGGACTTGTTTCTCCACACGAGGTCGTTCTTGCCGTCGAAGTCGAAGTCTCCCGTCCCGACGACGTTCCAGTTCGTGTCGAGCACCGCGGGGATCCCGGCGACGGACACGAACGACGTTCCGTTCATGATCCAGACGCCGTTGACGCCGTTCGCCACGTTGCGCCAGATCAGGTCCGGCTTGCCGTCCCCGTCGAGATCGCCGACCGCCTGGATGTGCCAGTTCGTGTCGGGCACGCTCGGCAGGCTCACGACCGACGCGGGCGTGAGGCCGTTCATTAGCCAGATGCTGTTGAACCCGAGGGTCTTGTGTCTCCAGACGAGGTCCGGCTTGCCGTCCCCGTCGAAGTCGCCGGACCCGACGAGCTCGTAGTTCGTGTCCCCGACGCTCGGCAGGCCCGAGATGGAGGCGAACGCGAAGCTGTTCATCGTCCAGATCGAATCGAGTCCGCTCGTCGTGTTCCGCCAGAGAAGATCCGCCCTGCCGTCGAGGCTGAAATCGCCGGTCAGGACCGGGACGATCTTCGTGCCGGAGGTGCCGCATCCCGCGCTGCCGCCGGTCACCGTCGCCTGCAGCGTGACGAACCCGGTCGCCGGGGCGCTGAAGGTGATGCTCGAGGCGTTGTTCGCGGAGGTGAGGGTCCCCCCGGTGACGACCCAGGTGTACGTCGCTCCCACCCCGGCATCGGGAATGGAGGCCGCGTTGCCGGTCGAGAGCGGCCGGACGGTCGCGGTCGCCGTGATGGCGAGAGCCGGAGCGGCCGGACAGACGACCGAGAAGGGATACCCCATGGAGAAAGGGCACGCGTTCGCGTCGGTTCCGCTGACGGTGACCGTGCCGGAGAACGCCACCGTGGCGGTCCCGGCGAGCGTCACGCTCGTCGTGCTCGGAGTCGCGGTGATGCCGGGCGGGAGGCCGGTCGTCGTGTTGAAGGCGTACGGTCCCACGCCGCCGCTCGGCGTCACGACCTGGTTGTAAGCCGTGCCGGCGATGGCGTTCGGCAGCGAGGCTGGGGACAGCGTGATCGTCGGACAGGAGACGCTACAGCCGGTTCCCGCGTAGGTCGCGCAGGGCAGGCACATCCCGTCGACCGTCAGCTCGTAGGTCGCGCCCGCGCCGCCGCCCGTGTTCACCTCGTGGACGACGACCACGAACGTCTGGCCGGCCGCGACGTTGAACGAGTACGTGGAAGCGGCCCCGACGGGGAAGCTCGATCCCTGATCCGCGAGATAGTTCGTCGCGGGCGCCGCCGGATTGTAGGAACCGGAGTAGGCGGCGCTGAACAGCGCGTTCGCTCCGCCGGAAGTCTCCTTCAGGTTGACCCTCACGCAGACCGGACCCGACGCGCAATTCGTGAACGTGTAGGAGTCGAAGGCCCGCGCGCCCGACGCGGTGAGGAGGCCGGGATTGGTTTTCGGCGCCGCGCAGGTGCTCTCCGGAGTGAACCGGTTCAACCGGCCCGTCTGACTTCCCGTGGCGGCTACGTAGAGGGCGCTCGCCGCCGGTGCGGTGCCGTCCAGCGTCGTGCTGACGGATACGGGCGGCGTGCCGATCCGGATGGAGAAGTACAGGACGGTCGGCGACGCGGCGCCGGAGAAAGTGATCGTCAGGGTGAAGTCGGCGATGGTCGGGCAGGCCACGGTGTTCGCTACGCTGATCTGGAAGGCGGCCGTGTTGTTGGCCGATCCGTTCGCCGCGATGTCCGGATAGGCGCTCGTCCCGGGGATGATCGTCACCCCCGGCGTCGAAGTGGTCAGCGTCGCCGAAACGGCGGTCGCCCCGACCGTGGCGTTTCCGTTGACGAGCTGGATCGTCAGGTTGCCGCACTCACCCGGCTCGACGGACCCGTTCGCGTTGCCGGAGGCTTCGGGAAACGAAAGCGTCCCGAGAAGAAGGGCGGCCGACGGAGTCGGGCTGATCGCGTTGGCTGCCGCGAATGCGTCGAGAATGCCGACTCCGGTGTCCCGATCGGTCCCCGGCGCCTCGATGTCGATCGACGTCGACGTCATCGCGGTCTCGATCTGAGACCGAGTCACCGACGACCCCATCGACTT
Organism: Acidobacteriota bacterium; assembly: GCA_039933215.1. Lineage (GTDB taxonomy): Bacteria > Acidobacteriota > Thermoanaerobaculia > UBA5066 > Gp7-AA6 > JALYUA01. Next base: position 3,918 of record JBDTOO010000071.1, on the reverse strand, counting down.
CAGGAGAGCCGCGATCGCCGCGGCGTGGGGCGCCGCCGCTGACGTTCCGAAGAACGTGCTGAACCCGCTCGCGGTGCACGAGACGCCGTCGGCCGCGGTGAAATCCGGCTTCTGAAGAAGCAGGCCGCCCGTCGAGCCAAAATTTCCGGGCGTGATCGCCGTGCTGTCCGCGTTGAAGAAGATCCGCCGCGGGCCGTCCGACTCGAAGACCTCGGAGGTATTGGTGGAGTTGAACGGGCCGGGATACGGGCCCGTCGGGGAGCCGAGCGCCGAGAACGGGCCCGCGGCGGGCGTCGCGGCGACCGTGTAGCCGAACGGTACCGGCGTCGCGTTGTGGCCGAAGGTGTCGCCGGGAGTGGAAACGGACAAGCGCCCGCGGAACGTCGAGATGCGCAGGTAACGCGGGGCGGCGCCCGTGCGCTTGACGATGACGATGCGGGAGCCGGCCCCCGGATTGGCCGGACACTCCTCGTAGGGATCCTGGGTGCCGGTCTGGACGTTCGTCGACGAGGTCGAGACCGCGGTTCCCGTGCTGTTCAGGACGAACACGTCGTAGTCGTTCGCGGAGGCGCCCAGGGGATCCGACCAGGACATGTTCACGAGGAAGCCGCTCGCGTTCAAGATGTCGTAGTTCTGCGCGGCCGCGAACTGGTGGTAGTTCCCGGCGCCCGTCACGGGAGCGCCGATCGCTCCTCCATCGACGAAGTCGCCTTCGTAGGTGCCGGCGGTTCCGTCGTCCACGTTGCCTTCGTTGCCCGCGGAGGAGAAGTACATCGCACCGGCCGCGGTCACCGTGGCGACGGCCTCTACCACGAGTCCGCCGTTTGACGTCGATGTGACGGTCGCGGCCTGGCCGCGCTGGAAAGGACTCTCGGCGAAGTAGCTGATGTCGTCGACGATGATGTCGCACCCTGCGGCGCGGAGATCCAGGATGTTCTGCGCGAACTGCGCGATCGTCGGATTCGCGGTCGCGAAGAAGAGCCTGGCGCCCGGAGCGAGGTCGTGAACGATCTCGAGCATCGCGGTGCCTTCGTCTCCGCTGCCCTGCTGGCCAGGGAGGACTGTGACCGTGCCGAGGTCGCCCGAGGCCTGAACGAGCGACAGCGTGTTGACGCCGTCCGAAATCACCCCGACCGTGATCCCGGCGCCCGTGTAACCCAGGGCGGAGGTGACCTGCGCGGCCCGGTGCGTCGTGCGCCCCTCGGAGACGTTGGTCGCCGTGACGGCGCTCGGCGTCCGCGCCGCCTGCGCGGCGAGGGCCGCCTGGACCCGCGCCCGCAGAGCGGCGGCTCGCGTGGCGAAACCGGGCCCGAGGCTCTTCCACAGCGACGGCGACACGGCTCGCAGGATCGCCGGCGACGCCGCCGCGGCGTGCGTCTGCACGCTCGACCCCTGCCGGTGGTTGACGAAGACCACGTCGGGGTGCGCCGCGATCGCCTCGAGGGAGTCGAGCGAGACCTCGACCCGGACGTTGCGCATTCCGATCTGCCCGTTGATGACCGTGGCACCGAGCGCCTCGAGCCGGGTGAGCAGCGCGTCGGTGACCCGGGCCGCGATGTCGACGACGACGAGACGATCCGTGCCCACGTCGATTCCCGTTTCGATGCCGGAGACTCCGGGCGCGGCCGGCAGGTTGTGGCTGAGGCGCGTCGCGTAGAGAAGGTTCGAATCGATCTTTCTCTGAGCAGGCGTCCGGGCGTCCTTGTCGCGAAGCAGCGCCGAGATCTGCGCGGCGGCGTTGTCGGAGACGCCGTCTGTTTGCGCCAGAGCGCCCGAAACCATCAGAAGACAGAGCGCGAGCATCGCGCTCGACGACCGGAGAAACCGGGCGCGTGTGGTCATGGAGCTCCTTGAAATTTGAGCGACAATAGAACAGTTGTACGGCCGCTGACAAGAAAATTTCGCGCGCCGGATTCGCGCTGACGGCGCACCGGGAGCGGAGTGCCCCGGTTTCTGAACCGCGAAGAGGCTAGCGGGGGGCCGCGATCGACCAGTTGAAGTCGGGCACCGCCGGGAGTGAAACGACCGCCGTCGCCGTCACCCCGTCCATGAGCCAGATTCCGTTCAACCCCGTCGTCGGGTCGCGCCACAACAGGTCCGGCTTGCCATCGGTGTTGAAGTCTCCGACGGCGGCGATCCGCCATCCGCCTCCCACGACGGAAGGCAGAGTGACGACGGAGGAGAACGTCGTCCCGTTCATGAGCCACACCGAGTCGGCCCCCGTCACTCCGTTTCTCCAGACGAGATCGTTTTTCCCGTCTCCGTCGAAGTCCCCGGCGCCCGCGACGTCCCAGTTCGGGTCCGCGAGGTCCGGGAGCGCGACGACGCTCGTCGCCGTCGTTCCGTCCATGAGCCATACGACGTTCTGTCCGGTCGCGCGATTGCGCCACACGAGATCCGGTTTCCCGTCACCGTTCATGTCGGACACGGCCACGATCTTCCAGCTGGGATCCGACACGGTCGGCAGGCCCAGGACCGACACGGCCGAGAAGCCGTTCATCAGCCAGATCCCGTTCAACCCGCTGACGGAGTTTCGCCAGACGAGATCCGGCTTGAAATCGCCGTTGAAGTCCCCCGTCCCGACGAGGCTCCACGTCGTGTCGGACACCGTGGGCAGGCCGGCGATGGCGGCGAACGTGGTTCCGTTCAGGAGCCAGGCGGAGTCCAGGCCGTTTACGACGTTGCGCCAGAGAATGTCCGTCTTCGCGTCTGCGTTGAAGTCGGAGACCACGACCGGAACCGTCTTCAGCCCGCCCGAGGACGCACAGCCTCCGGAGTTCGAGATCGTGGCGCGCAGCTGCACGGCGCCGGCCGCCCCCGCCGTGAACGTGACCGTCCGGACGTTCGACGGCGTCGTAAACGTGCCTCCGACGATCGTCCAGGCGTAGGTCACGCCGGTGCCGGCGTCGGGGACCGAAGCCACGTTGCCGGTCGAGCCGGGCCGGACGATGGAGGGAGCGACCGTGATCGTCTGCGTCGGAGAAACGACCGTCACGCGAACGGCGTTCGACGTCTTCGTGGCGAGGAGGTTGTCCGTCGCGACGGCGGTCAGCGTGTAGCAGCCCGCCGGCACGCCGTTCCAGGCGTAGCTGTACGGGCTCGTCGTGTCGGTCCCGAGCAGCGTCGTCCCGTTGTAGAACTCCACCTTCGTGACGGTTCCGTCGGTGTCCGACGCCGTCGCGTTGATCGGGATGTTCGAGGAGGGTGAATAGATGGCTCCGTCCGCGGGGCTCGTGATCGCGACGGACGGCAGGCTATTTCCCGTCGTGACGGCGACACCGTCGAAAAGCGACGTGTTCAGGAGCAGATTGTTGTGGGCGGTGACCGCGAGCCCGACGTAGACGTTGGCCGCCATCGCGACCGTCGAGCCGAAGACGGGAGTCCACGTCGACCCGTCGCTCGACTCGAATCCGTTGAAGGCGTTACCCGCCCGGACGAGCTTCAGCCAGCGCGGGGCCGCCGTCAGGCTTCCGGCGTGGCTCGTCGTGCCGCCGCTCGCGTCGCGCCACTGGTAGTTGACGCCGTGAGAAGGGGACACGAACACGAAGGCGTTGACCGAGCTCGTCCCCAGGGTCTCGCGGATCATGACCCCGACCTTGGCCCACGGATCCGTATTGGTCACCGAGGCGACGCGGGCGACGATCTGGCCGTCGCCGCTCAACGGCCGATAGACGAAATGGAAGCGGTCCGCGGTGGTCTCGATGTCGTCTCCCGAGCCCTTGACCGTGAAGATCGACCCGGCGCTCGTGAACGTCGCGCTTCCCGCGAGACCGACACTGCCGATGTCCTGGTCGAGCCAGGGAGCGGGCAGCGTTCCCGAGACGGTGATGTGAACGGGCGTCGAGGTCTGGGTGGCGAGGAGGTTGTCGGTGGCGACGGCGGTGAGGGTGTAGCTGCCGGCGGCGACGCCGTTCCAGG
>JBDTOO010000070.1:0-15389 GCA_039933215.1 Acidobacteriota bacterium | reverse complement strand
GCGAGGATCGCGATCGAGATCGCGATGACGGGCATGATCGTGCACTGGAAGCCGATCGCGAGGCCCGTGATCGCGTTCGTCGCGGGACCCGTCTGCGACGCCTCCGCGATCTCCTGGACGGGGCGGTAACGGTACTCCGTGTAGTACTGCGTGATGTACACGAAGGCGATCGAGGTCAGAACGCCCACGATCCCGCAGATGAAGTATTTCCACCACGCGTCGGGGTTCTGCTGGTTGTAGAGCAGCCATTTGGTGGCGACGAAGAAGCCGGCGATTGCCAGCGCGGAGGTGACGTAATAGCCGCGATTCAACGCCTGCATCGGATCCTGGTCTTCGCGGGTCTTCACCAGGAAAATGCCGACGATCGATGCGAGCAGGCCGAAGGCGCGGGCGACGAGCGGAAAGAGCATCACTCCGACGATCCCGGCGGCAAACGGCATGTTGGCGCGCTCGGAGGCCGTCGCCAGGGTCGCCCCGAGGATCATGGCGCCGATATTCTCGGCGGCGGTCGATTCGAAGAGGTCGGCGCCGCGGCCCGCGCAGTCTCCGACGTTGTCGCCCACGAGATCGGCGATGACGGCCGGGTTGCGCGGATCGTCCTCCGGAATCCCGGCCTCGACCTTGCCGACGAGGTCGGCCCCGACGTCTGCGGCCTTGGTGTAGATGCCTCCGCCGAGCTGGGCGAAGAGCGCGACGAACGAGGCGCCGAACCCGTACCCGACGATCAGAAGAGGGATCTGGGCGGGCGGGACGGCGGTGAGACGGCTGACGAGGTAGTAGAGCCCGCCGACCCCGAGAAGCGACATCGAGACCACGAGGAGCCCGGACACCGCCCCGCCCCGCAAAGCCGTCCGAAGCGCGTCGTTCAGCGAGGTTCGGGCCGCGGACGCGGTCCGGATGTTCGTGCGGATCGAAATCCACATCCCGACGTATCCGGCGAAGACCGAGCAGGCCGCGCCGAGCACGAAGGAGAGCGTGGTCCAGAAGGCGAGGTTCATGGCGGTCGGCACCGGGTCGAAGGAGTGGTGGGACCGCACGAAGGCGTAGAGGATGAAGATGACGGCCGCCAGGAGCACGGCGAGCAGCCCGATCGTGGTGTTCTGCCGGCGGAGGAAGGCTTCAGCGCCCTCTTTGATGGCGTTCGAGATCTCCTGCATCGCGGCCGTTCCCGTATCGCGCTTCAGGACCCATCGCGCGAGGAACCAGGCGACGAGGAGCGATCCGACGGAAAACGTCAGGATCAGGGGCAGAGCGTAGTCGTAAGACATTCAGCGAACTCCCTCTTTTGAACGTGAACCTGGGAGACCCCTCCGGGGGGGGTCAAAGGCGGGGAAGAATATCAGATCGACGGGCTCGGCGAGCGGGGCCCGGGCGATTGTGCCAGGGCAGAAAGTCGTGTCCATCGATCGCTTTCCCGGCACCGGGACTGGACGGAAGGTCGCGCGGGGAGGCGGGGCTTCGCTTGGGCGACTCTTCGTGGCGATCGAGCCGCCCGGCGACCGCTTCGCCCCCCGCGGAGGCACGCGTCGGCCTGGCCGCGGAGGAGAGCACCGGGCCTCCGCTCGGCGTTCGGTAGCAGCCGCGCCGTGACTGGAGATCGGGGAATGGTGTGCTCCCTCACTCATGGCCTCCGCGGGGGGCGCAGCCGTCGCCGGGCTCCACGACGGCCGGGGAGAGGGAAGCAGGGCCTCGGAAGGCAAATTCGTCCAGGAGTTTCCGCACTGCTCCGGCCATTTGCTGAAGGCGGCGCCGCGCGCCGGCGCGATGACCGCTTGGCGCTTCAGGGAGAGTCGATCGGAGGAGGGCGGGGGCGGGGCGGGGGCTACTGGACGGAGACGGTTTCCAGGACGATGCCGATGTTGTTGGCTCCGGCGTTTCGGACCGTGTCCATCAGTTTGGCGACCTCCTCGTAGACGACGGTGTCGTCCGCCGAGAAGAAGACCGTCTTGTTGCTGCGGTTCTTCAGGTTGTCGCCGAGCTGCTGGGCGAGCTGCTGCGCCGTCAATTCCTGCTTGTTCAGGTAGATCTTTCCGTTGGGCATCAGAGATACGACGAGCTGATCGGCCGGGGTATTAATGGGGTTGTCCGTCTGCGCCTTCGGCGGGACCTTCACGTCGTAACCCATCTGGAGGAGCGGGGTGATCACCATGAAGATGATGAGAAGAACGAGGACGACGTCCACGAGGGGCGTGATGTTGATGTCGCTTTTGTAGTCGTTCGTCCCGCCCGCGGCCATAGACATGAGAGGAGTTCTCCTTGGTCGTTCGACGCCGGAATTATTTGGACGCCGGAGCCGCGCCGCCGGCGTTGATTCCCTGCGGCTTCTTGTTCGCGATCAGTCCAACGTTCTGGAAGCCGGCGTCCTTGGTCAGCCGCATGACTTCCTTGACCTCGCCGTACTTCAGGCGCTGGTCCGCTTTGATGACGAGATCGGTCTGCGGAGAGCGCTGGTAGAGCTCCTCGAGCTCTTTCTGAAGGGCCGGCTTGCCCATCGGTTCTTTTCCGGAGAGGTAATAGGCCGGCGGCGTGGCGTAGCTGACGGTGATGACCTTCTGCTTCTCGCCTTCCGGCTTCTTGTCCGGGTTCTGCGTCTCCGGCAGCTGGACGCTGATGCCGTTCTGCAGGAGAGGCGTGACGACCATGAAGATGATCAGCAGGACGAGACACACGTCCACCAGAGGTGTGACGTTGATGTCGCTCTGAATCTTGTCGCGGCTGCTGCCGCCTCCCATGGCCATGGAACGTTCCTCCGGAGAAGGGTTACGCCGTGCGCTGCGTCTGGGCGCCGCGACGCTTGATGAAGTAGTCGAGCAGCTCGGACGCCGAGTTGGACATCTCGACCTGAAAGCGCTCGATCTTGTTCATGAAGATGTTGAAGAGCCACACCGCGGGAATGGCGACGAAGAGGCCGAGCGCCGTCGTGACGAGGGCTTCCGCGATGCCGGTGGACACCGCCGCGATACCGCCCGATCCCGTGAGGGCCATGCCGCGGAAGGCGTTGATGATGCCGATGACGGTTCCGAACAGTCCGATGAAAGGCGCCGTGGTGCCGATCGTCGCGAGCCCCGAGAGTCCCTTCTTCATGTCCGCCGTGGTGATCAGGGCTTCCCGCTCGATCGCGCGCTCGGCGGCTTCGATCGGATCGTGGCCCTGGATGTTCACCGCGCCCGACGAAAGGTCGTTGTGGAACTCGTAGAGTCCCGCGGCCACGACTCGCGCGAGGTGGCTGTTCTTGTACTTCTTCGAGGAGTCGATCGCCTCCTGGAGCTTGTCCTGCTTCAGGTAGCCGGTGACCAGCCTCGCAAACGCGAGCGACTGCTTCTTCGCCTTGCTGTAATAAATGAATCGCTCGACGGCGACGGTCAAAGAGTAGACCGACATGAGGATGAGCAGGACGGCGACGCCTTTCGCGAGGGGCGTCATCGTGTGCCACAGTTCGACGGGATCAAAACTCATGAAGCACTCCTTGTCATTCTGAATTCTTCGTGGTCACTCGCGACGCCAATCCTAGTGCAAGTTGAAAGTGACCGTGACGGTCAGGTAGACGCGAACGGCCCGGCCGTTCAGGGTTGCCGGCTTGTACCTCCACCCCTGGACGGCCCGGACCGCTGAGGCGTCCAGGAGGGGGTTCACGGACTTCAAGACTTTGACTTCCTCGACGCTCCCGCTCGCCGTGATGATCGCCTCGAGAATCACGACGCCCTCCATCCGGGCCTTGCGCGCCGCCTCGGGGTAGGTCGGCTCGACGCGGCTCTGGAGGACGGGGGCCTTGACCTCTCCTCCGACGCGCATGGGCTCGTCCCCGCCACCCGCACCGCCCGTGCCACCGACAACCCCGCCGAGGACGCCCCCGGGAACGCCGCCCTCGACGCCTCCTTCCACTCCGCCCTCGACCCCGCCGGTCGAAGGCGGCTCGGGCGAGGACGGGGCCTCGGGGATCTTCTCGGGGATGATCGTCGGCTGAACCATCTCGACGTGCTGGACTGGAACGACCTTCTGGACCTCGACCTTCGGCGCGGCCTTCGGGGCGGCGGGGGGAGGCGGGGGAGGCGGAGGGGGCGCGGCGGCGTAGAACGTCACCGGAATCGGCGGCTCCGGCACGTCGTCCACGAACCAGATCGATGCCCCGACGATCACACCGATGACGACGGCATGGATCGCGATCGACACCGGCAGGGTCAACGCAGTCTTGGACCCGCCTTTGCGGTTGGAAGACTCGATCAGAACGTCTTCGAACATGTGTCTCCTCCCGACGAGTAGGACACCGGGTCTACTTGGCCGGTTCCGGCGTCGGTGTGGTAGCCAGGGTCTTCTTACGCAATTCCATTGCCTGCTGGCGGTATTTCTCCGCCGTCGCGATCAATTCCTGCTGTTTCGCCGGATCGGGCTCCATCTTGGCCTTCTCTCGATAGAGCAGGTTGATGTAGGTCAGGGCTTCGAAGCTGTCGGGCTTGATCTTCAGGGCCTTGTCCACGTTTTCCAGGCCCATGTCCACGATCCGTGCCCGCGTCGTGGGATCTAAGTCCGGGTAATGGTAGGAACGATCCCAGGCCTGGACGCCGATCATCACGTAGCCTTCGGGGTTGTTCGGCTCGAGGGCCGCGCGCTTCTGAAGCCATTCGACGCCTTTGTCGAAATCCCCCTTTTTGAAGTACATCGCCGCCAGGGACTGGATTGCCTTTACGTTCTTCGGGTCGTTCTGCAGCCGCTCCTGATAGAAGGCGATCGCGTCGTCGTAACGGTCGGTGGACAGGTAGAGGGAAACGAGGAACTCGTGGGCTCGCTTGTCCTCGGGGTGGTCGACGAGATACGCCTTGAGGTTCTCGATCGCTTTCGCCGCGAACTCGATGTCCTTCGGGTGCTTCGAGCCGGGCTCGTACATCGCCATGTAGGCGAGGCCGATGTTCTTCTTCAGCTTTTCCTGCCCGGGATCGAGGCGCGAGGCGTTCTGGTAGGCGGCGAGAGCGGAGGGGTAGTTGCCGGCCTTGAAGAACTCGTTGCCTCGCTTGACCTCCTGGCGCGCCTGGATCTTCTTGCATCCTGAGAAGGAGACGACGGTCAGGAGAAGTAAGGCGGCCGCGATGCCGCGGTGCCGGCGACTTGGCATTCTGGGGTGCTCCTCTGCTTCTTTCGCTTTTCCGGGCCGGTTTCGGCACCTTCCGGAGGAGCGAATTCTGTTGAATTCCCCCGGACAAAGCAACATCGTTTTTTTCGGTTCGCGCCGCGGCGCCCGCGGCCCCCGCCGGGCGGGGAATAATGCCTCTCCGGCGTGCACTACCAGACCGACAGGAGGAAACCCTTGAAGACGTTCTTCGCCGCTTCCGGACTGCTCGCCGCCGCTCTCGCCCTCGGACAGGCCGCCAAGCCGCCTGCTCCGACCGCACCGGCGCAGCCGCTGGCTCCGGTCGGGGAGCGGGTCGAGGTCAACATCACGAATATCGAGGTCGTGGTGACCGATTCCCGGGGCAACCGCATCACGGACCTGACACGGGACGACTTCGAGGTCCTCCAGGATCGGGTGCCCCAGAAGATCGAGAACTTCTACGCCGTCGGAGGCGGGAAGGTGACGTTCGGGGACGGGACGAGCGCGCCGCTCGACGTCGCCGAGGCCAAGGGAGAGCTCCCCCAGGACATGCAGGCGCGCTTCATTCTCTACATCGACAACCTGAACCTCCAGCCTCAGAACCGCAATCGCATGTTCGGCCGGCTCAAGGAATTCGTCATGCAGACGGTCGGGCCGCGGGCGCTCGCGGAGGTCGTCACCTACAACCGCTCGCTGAAGGTGAAACGCAAGTTCACGGCCGACCCCACGGAGGTCGTCGGAGCGCTCGAGGAGATCGAGCGCGAAACGGGCGGCGGCTCTTCGACGGTGGGCGAGCGCCGCGATGCTCTGCAGCGGATCGACGAGTCCCGCTCGGCCAACGAGGCGCTCTCGACGGCCCGGCAATACAGCCGATCGCTGCGCAACGACCTTCAGTTTGCCGTCGACGGCCTCAAGGACACGATCAACAGCCTCGCCGGCATGAAGGGGCGGAAAGTCCTCGTCTACGTCTCGGAAGGCCTCCCGGCGACCGCCGGCCAGGAGCTCTTCGACGCCGTCCAGCAGAAGTACAAGGAGAACACCTCCACGCTCGAGCAGTTCGAGTTCGACATGAACGGCAAGTACGCGTCGATCGTGCAGGCCGCCAACGCGCAGGGGATCACGATGTGGGCGCTCGACGCGTCCGGATTGACGGTCGACGAGTTCGCGACCGCCGAGAACCGGACGATGCAGAACCGGCCGAGCTCCTTCATGATGCGCCAGAACATGCAGGCGCCCATCCAGATGATGGCCGAGCAGACGGGGGGCGTCGCGGCGGTGAATACGAACGACTGGAAGAAGAATCTGGACGAGCTCGCGAGGGACTTCTCGGCTTTCTACTCGCTCGGCTACCGCAGCTCCCGTTCGGCCGTGGACCGGCCTCATACGGTCGAGGTCAACGTCAAGCGCAAGGGACTGCGTGCGCGATTCCGCCGGAGCTTCGTCGAGAAGACGCCCGAGACGCAGGCCGCCGAGTCGGTGCTGGCGAGCCTTTCGTATCCGCGCGAAGACAATCCGCTGGGGATCCACGTCGCTTTCGGCAAGCAGAAGCCCTACGACCGCGAGAACTTCGCGATCCCGGTGCGCATCTCTGTTCCGATCGGGAAGCTCGGGCTCCTTCCCATGGGAGACCGATACGAGGGCGCGTTCTTCATTTATGTCATCGCCCGGGACTCGGCGGAGAAGCAGTCGGACATGGCGATCGAGAGGCAGACGGTGACGGTTCCCGTGAAAGACCTCACGATCGCGCAGACGAAGGACTGGTACTACGACTTCACGATGACGGTCGGGCCCGGAGCGCAGCGCCTCGCATTCGCCGTCCGCGACGGCAGCACCGGCACCACGTCCTATTACCAGAAGAACCTCTTCGTCTCCGTGCTCCCGAGCGAGACGAAGAAGGAAGCGGAAAAGCCGAAGAGCTGAGGGCCGGGGCGGGGCAGCCGCGCCCCGCGCCCCGTGCCCTGCGACACGGCCGGTCCGTCTCCCATACGATGACCGGGTGCGCGAGCCGCTTCCGAGCCTGATCCTCTTCGCCCGCGTGCCGGTTCTCGGCCGCGTGAAGACGCGTCTCGCCCCCCGGCTCGGAGACGACGGCGCGCTCGCCCTCTATCGCGCCTTTCTCGAGGACGCCTCCCGCGTGTACGGAGGTGAGACGGCGTGGGCCCCGGTCGTCACCGTCGAGCCGGACCCGGACGACCCGCGCATCGCGGCCCTCTTCCCCGCGCCCTGGCGGCGCGAGGCGCAGGGTTCCGGCGGCCTTGGCGAACGGCTCGGGGCGGCGTTCGAGCGCGAGTTCGCGCGTGGGACGCGATCGGCGCTGGCCCTCGGCTCGGACCATCCCGCGTTGCCCCGGTCGAGCCTCGTGCGCCTGTTCGCGGCCCTCGCCGACGGAGCGCAAGCCGCGGCGATCCCCGCGGACGACGGCGGATATTGCGCGATCGCCCTCTCGTCCACCGTTCCGGTCGACGCCGCCTTCGGCGGAATTCCCTGGTCGACCGAGGACGTGCTCGCGGCGACCCGCGAACGGCTCGGCGCGCGCGGCGTGCCCCTCCAGGTGGTCGGAGGCGGTTACGACGTCGACCGGCCGGAGGACCTCGATCGGTTGCGCCGCGACCTCGCCGGCCGGGATTCCGGCTCGGAAGACTTCCCCGCCTCGACGGCGCGCGTGCTGGCGGGGATGCCGTGATCCCGGTCGTGACGTCGCGCGAGATGCGCGCCGCCGACCGCGCCGCGGTCCGGCGGGGGGTTCCATCGATCGCCCTCATGGAGAACGCTGCCGCGGCGATCGTCGACGAGATCGCGTCCTGCTATCCGGGATGGCGGCGCGTCATGGTCGTCTGCGGGCCGGGGCAGAACGGGGGAGACGGCCTCGCCGCCGCGAGGATGTTGTCGGAGTCGGGCGTCGCCGTGGACGTCTGGTCGCTCGCGGATCCATCCGGGTATCGCGCCGATGCCGCCGAAAACCGGGATCGCGCGGCGGACGCCGGCCTCCCGATATCGCTCCTCTCCGTCCGGCGTGCGTGGGACCGCTTCGCCGCCGCGCTCCGGGATGCCGACGGCATCCTCGATGCGCTGTTCGGGACGGGCCTCTCGCGGCCCTTGACGGGGGCGGCGAAGCGGGCCGTCGCGGCGATCAACGCCTCCGGGCGGCCGGTCGTCGCCGCGGATCTGCCGTCCGGGCTCTCGGCCGATTCTGCCGATCCGATCGGGCCGTGCGTCCGCGCGGCGCGAACGGTGGCGCTCGGCGCTCCCAAGACGTGTCACGTGTTCGCGCCGGCGCGCGACCTCTGCGGACGCGTGGTGATCCGCGACATCGGGATCCCGAGGGACGCTCTCCCGCGCCGCAGGCCCCGGGTGGGGCTCGTCGAGGCGGCCGACCTCCGCCGACTCCTTGCGGACCGACCGGCCAACTCTCACAAGGGGGATTTCGGCCGCGTGGCGGTCGTCGCGGGTTCCCGCGGCAAGGAGGGAGCGGCCGTGCTGGCCGCCCGCGGTGCGTTGCGGGCCGGGGCCGGGCTCGTCACCGTGTTCGGACCCCTCTCGGTCGCCGCCGCCGTTGCGGCGAGCCTTCCCGAGGCGATGACCCGCGCGCTGCCCGAACGGGACGGAGCGCTCGCCGGCGAGGCCGCGGCCTCCCTCCGGCGGGACCTGAGAGATTTCGACGCCGCCGTCGCCGGCCCCGGCCTCTCGACCTCGCCCGGCGCGCGCGCCGCACTGGAGGAGATCCTGGCAGTCCGCGCTCCGCTCGTCTGCGACGCCGACGCCTTGAATGCGTTCGCGGGCCGCGCCTCCGCCTTCGCGCGCCGCCGTTTTGCGACGGTCCTGACGCCCCACCCCGGCGAAGCGGGACGGCTGATGTCCGTTCCGACCGCCCGCGTGCAGGCGAGGCGGCTCGAAACGATCCGGCGCCTCGCGGCGGAATCGAGATCGGTCGTCCTGCTCAAAGGCGACGCGACGCTGACCGCGACGCCCGCGGGACGCGTCTCGGTCAATCCGACGGGAACCCCGCTCCTCGCCACGGCCGGAAGCGGCGACGTGCTCGCCGGCGCTCTCGGAGCCCTCCTCGCGGCCGGTCTGCCCGCCGAGGAGGCCGCGCTGGCGGCGGCCTGGCTGCATGGCGCCGCCGGTCAGCTTCTCGAGGAGCGTCTCGGCGACGCGGGGCTGCTCGCCCACGAGCTCGCGGACGCCCTGCCCGAAGTCCGCAGGCGGCTGCGATCCGGGTGGAACGGTTGAGCGCCGAGGAGAGCTCGCTCCTCGCCGGGACGGAAGAAGACACGGAGCGGGCCGGATGGGACGTCGGACGCACGCTCGGGGCGTCCGACGTCGTCTACCTGGTGGGCGATCTCGGCGCGGGGAAGACCTGCTTCGCACGCGGTCTCGCCCGGGGCGTGGGAGCGGCGCCGCGAGAGGTGGCGTCTCCGACGTTCGCGCTGGTGCACGAGTACGCCGCGGCGGACGGCCGCATCGTGCTGCGGCACCTGGACCTCTATCGCGTCGAGGATCGCGCGGGGGACCTCGAGGCGATCGGCGTCCCGGACGCGCTCGCCGGAGCGCCCGCCGCCGTCGAGTGGCCGGGGCAAGCCGTGCGGCGGCTCCTCCCGGCGACGATCGAGGTCGTCATCGAACGGCGGCAGGGCGACGAGGTCCGCCGGATCCGCGTGACGCGGCCGGCGGCTCCCGTTCCCTGAGGAGGGAGTCCGCCGGCGCGCCGGCCGGGCGAGGCGCGGTCCTCAGAACGTGAAGACGAAGCCGCCGTTGACGTCGCCATTCGTGAGCCAGTCGCGGCGGTTGCCGTTGCAGTCGTCGAAGAACGAGTCGCAGCGGTCGTTGTCGCGGTTGCGGACCCGCGTCGCGTAATAGCGGCCGTCGAAGCGGAGCCCGAAGTTGCGCGTGAACATCGTGCGGACCCCGGCCCCCACGCTTCCCGTGAACTTGTTCTCGGTTTTCGCCGTGGTGCCCGGGACGTGCGGATCGAGCCGCGCGCCGCCGGCGCCGATCGAGACGTACGGGATCACGCGGGGGTTGTGGCCGAAGTTGAACGTCAGGTAGCCGAGGTAGTAGTCGATGTCGAGTCCCCCGAGACGCTGTCTGCCCGGTCCGAAGACTTCTCCGCCATCGCGCGTGACGAAGGAGGTCTCGCTCCGCGAGTACTGGAGCTCGAGCTCGAAGGACCGGGTGACGTAGAAGCCGAGGCGCCCGCCGAACGTCGCGTGATCGTCGACGTCGACGTCGGACGTGAAGAGGGCATTCGTCCCGCGCGAGAACTTGCCCCCGAAGAGATATCCGCCGAACGGATTGAGCTCGACGACCGGACGGGACTGCGCCGGAGCCGCTGCGGCGGCGAGCACGAGGGCGAGAGCGATGGCCGCGATGCGTGTCTTCATTGTGAAACCTCCAGAGGGTCGAGGGTGGGTCGGTGTCCAGCGCCGCAGGGACGCCGGGGGAAGAGGAAGAGAAAGAGGACCATCGGGAGAGTTGGGGACCGCCGCGCCGGGGTTATCGCTTGCGAGGCGCCTTGATGTTCTTCTCGATGAGCTGCTTCCATCGCTCCTCGACGTCCGCCGAGAACCCCACGAAGTTGCCGAGAAGGCTGCGGTCCGTTCCAATCAGGAACGTCGACGGAATCCCCATGGACGTCATCTGTCCGGCGTCCTCCGGGGACGCGTAGTAGATCGGAAGAGAAATGTTGTACCGCTTCATGAAGGGCTCGATGCGCCGGCGGTCGGCGTCGATGTTGACCGCGATCACGACGAAGTTCCGGTCGCTGTAGCGGTCGTACATCTTCTGGACCACCGGAAGCTCCATGCGGCAGGGACCGCACCACGTCGCCCAGACGTTCAGCAGGACGACGTTGCCCTTCAGCTGGGAGAGGCGCACGCCACCGCCGTCGGCCCCCGCGAACTCGAGATCGGGAAACGGCCCCTGGTCCTGGGCGGCGGCGGATGCGGCGCAGCTCGCGAGAACGACCGCGAAGGCGAAGGAGCGCATCGGACGTTCGAACGGCCCGCCCGCAGGGCTTATTCCCCGAACCGGCCGCCCGGTGGCCCGGGACGCGGGCCGGCGGACCCGGTCGAGACGGCGGGCGCCGCATGATAGAAGGCGGTCGATGCCGGTAGCCCCGCTTCCTCTTCTCGCCCGCGTCCTTCGCGGAGGGGAAACCGAGTCGGCGCATCGCGGGTCGGTGGCCGTCGTGGACGAAGACGGACGCCTGCTCGCCGAGTGCGGCGAGCCGGGAGGGCCCGTCTTCCTCCGTTCGGCGGCCAAGCCGATCCAGGCAATCCCCCTCCTCGCCGCCGGCGGCGAGCGAGCCTTCGGGCTCGGCGACGACGAGATCGCGCTCCTCTGCGCGTCGCACGGCGGCGAGCCGCGGCACGTGCGGACCGCCGCGCGGATGCTCGCGCGGGGAGGGTTTCTCGTCTCGGATCTCGCGTGCGGGGCGCATCTTCCGATGCACGAGCCATCCGCGCGCGCCTTGATCGCGCGAAGCGAGAAGCCGACGCCCCTCCACAACAACTGCTCGGGCAAGCACGCCGGTCTCCTTCTCGCCTGCCGCCTGCTCGGTTTCGCCCCCCGGCGATACGAGGATCCGGGCCATCCCCTCGAACAGACGATCCTCGGCCTCGTCTCCGACTACACGGGCGCGCCTCGCGCCTCGATCGGCATCGCGATCGACGGATGCAGCCTGCCCGTGTTCTCGCTGCCCCTCACCGGCCTCGCGGCAGCCTACGCACAGCTCGGCTCGGAGCGACGGGCCGGGGAGTCCGCTTCCGGCCGCGCCGTGCGGCGGCGCCTGTGGCGTGCGATGTGCGCGAGCCCCGGGATGGTCGCCGGCCGGGCCCGGTTCACCACGGACTTCCTCGAGGCGGGACGGGGCGCCTGGATCGGGAAGGAAGGGGCGGAGGGTGTCTACGCCATCGGACTTCGGCCGGCCGGTCCCCGGAGCAAGGCCGTGGGCATCGCGTTCAAGATCGAGGACGGGTCCTCTCGCGCGCGGGACGCGGTCGCGCTCGAGATCCTCGATCAGCTCGGCCGCCTGAAAGGCGACCCGGCGCGGCGTCTCGTCCCCCATCGGCGCCCCGTGATCCGGAGCGTTCGCGGCCAGGAAGTGGGCGAGGTGCGGGCGGACCTCACGCTGCGGCGGCATGCGCGCTGATCGGATGATCGGGACTCGCTGATGGGCTTCCGCAACCTCCGTGCGTTCCTCGACCGCCTCGAGGCCGAGGGAGAACTGGCGAGGATCTCGGCGCCGGTCTCCGCGCGGCTCGAGATCGCGGAGATCGCCGACCGGGCCGTCAAGTCCGGCGGCCCCGCGCTCCTCTTCGAGAACGTCGCCGGCTCTTCGATGCCGGTCGCGATCAACGTCTTCGCGTCGGCGCGGCGGATGCTCGCGGCGCTGGAGATCGACTCTTACGAGGAGTGGGAATCGCGGCTCGACTTCTTCCTCGACCCGAAGCCGCCGGAGGGGATTCTCGACAAGCTGAAGGCCATCCCGCGCGTCACGGAGCTCGCGTCGGTCTTCCCGAAGACGGTGCGATCCGGTCCCTCCCAGGAGGTCGTGGCGACGGGTGATCAGGTCGACCTGACCTCTTTGCCGGTGCTCACCTGCTGGCCGCAGGACGGCGGGCCCTTCATCACCATGCCTCTCGTGGTGACCCGCGACGCGGCGACCGGCAAGACGAACGTCGGGATGTACCGGATGCAGGTCTACGACCGCAGCACGACGGGCATGCACTGGCAGAAACACAAGGACGGAGCCGGCCAGGCGCGCGGATACGAGCGCGAGGGGCGGCGGATGGAAGTTGCCGTCGCCATCGGGTGCGATCCCGCGACCGTGTTCTCCGCGATCGCGCCGCTTCCTCCGGGCGTCTCGGAGTTTCTCTTCGCGGGTTTCGTGCGCGGAGAGCCGGTGCCGCTCGTCCGCGGAAAGACGGTGGATCTCCTCGTCCCCGCCGAGGCCGAGATCGTGCTGGAGGGTTACGTGGAGCCGGGCGAGCGCCGCAGGGAGGGTCCTTTCGGCGATCACACGGGCTACTACTCGCTCGAGGACGATTTTCCCGTCCTGCACGTCACCGCGGTCACGCGCCGCCGGGACCCGATCTATCTGACCACCATCGTCGGCCCGCCCCCGATGGAGGACGGATTCATGGGGGAAGCGATCGAGCGCCTCTTCCTCCCGCTCGTCAAGAAGACGATCCCCGAGATCGTGGACATGCATCTGCCCGTCGAGGGCGTCTTCCACAACCTGATGATCGTCGCGATCGATAAGCGGTTCCCCGGCCACGCTCGCAAGACCATGCACGCCATCTGGGGGACCGGCCAGATGATGTTCACGAAGACCATCGTCGTCGTGGATCGCGACGTCGACGTCCGGGATCCGCGCCGCCTGCTCTGGAAGGTGCTCGCGGCGATCGATCCGGAGCGCGACATCGAATTCGTCCACGGGCCCGTCGACGAGCTCGACCACGCGTCGCCGCGGCCCTGCCTCGGCAGCAAGATGGGCATCGACGCGACGCGCAAGTGGAAGGAGGAGGGCTTCGACCGCCGCTGGCCGGACGAGATCGTGATGAGCGAAGAGGTCCGGCGCAAGGTCGACGCCCTCTGGCCGACCCTCGGCATCGGAGGTGGGGGAGGTGAGAGGTGAGAGATGAGCGATGAGAGGTGAGAGGGGTTGACCTGGCCCTCTCTCCTCTGCCCTCTCTCCTCTGACCTCCCATCCCTCCCCGGCCCGGGCGCTTCCGCGAGGATGTCCGTTTCCGCTACAATCGCAGGTCCCATGCGGACGCTCCTGGTCGATCCCAACGAAGAGTCCCGCGACGCGCTCCGCCGGATGTTCTCCGCGGCCGGCGAGCAGGTCCGAAGCGTCGAATCCCTGGACGAAGCCCGGCGGCACGCGGCCGTCTTCGCGCCGGACGTGGCGGTGGTGGCCCTGGACGCCCCGGGCGGCGATCCCATCGCCTTCATCCAGGCGGCCGCGCGCGAGAGCGGGATGGACGTCTTCGCTCTCGTCGAGGGCGGGCGGCTCGATTCCGGGGTCCAGGCCATGGATCGCGGCGCCGCCGATTTCCTCTGGCGGCCCGTGTCGGAATCGCGCGTGTCGATCCTTCTCTCTCGCCTCGCCGAGCGGCGGGGGAGGGAGCGGCGGATCGAGGACCTGCGCGTGCGGCTCGTGCGCTCCGAAATCGCGGCCACCCTCACCGGGGATTCGTCCGCGTGGCAGTCCGCCCTTGCGGAAGTCGAGCGCGCCGCGGCGTCCGGCGATCCCGTCCTCGTTGCGGGCGAAGCCGGCACCGAACAGGAGGAGGCGGCACGGGCCCTCCACGGTCTCTCCTCGCGCGGCGCGGGCCCGTTCCTCCGCGTCTCGAGCGTCGAGCTCCCGGAGGTTCCGGCGTCCGGTCACGGAACGATCTACGTCCCCGCCCTCGAGCGCCGGCGTCTCGAGACGCAGGAGGCGCTGCTCCCGCTCGTCGAAACGCCCACCCGATTCCGCCCCGTCTTCGCGATCAACGAAGAGCCGGAAGAGGCGGCCGCGGCCGGCCGGATCATTCCTTCCCTGTTCGCCGCGCTTCGCGACCGGATCGTCCATCTCCCTCCGCTGCGGGAGAGGGGAGACGACGTCGACTCGATCGCCCGCCGTCTGCTCGCGGACATCGATCCGACCCTGTCGTTCGACGCCGAGGCGCTCGACGCCCTCCGCGTCCACGACTGGCCGGGCAACGTCCGCGAGCTTCGGGACGTCGTGCGGCGTTCCGCCCCTCTCTCGGACGGCCCCGTGATCGGCCCCACGGTCGTCCTGTCGCTGCTCGCCGGCCCGAGGGCCCGCCGCCGATCGCGCCGCCGCAAGCCGCCGGTCGTCCAGATCGCCGTCGGCGCCTCGCTCGCCGACGTGGAACGCCGCCTCATCCAGAAAACCCTCGAATTCGCCCGAGGCAACAAGCCGAAGACAGCGGCGCTCCTGAAGCTGTCCCTGAAGACGATCTACAACAAAATCAAAGAATACGGTTTAGAGCATTGATCTGACGCGCGCTCCCGCGCGTCCATCGGGCCATCGGCGGCAGATCGGGCCATCGGGCCATCTGGCCATCGGATCATCGGGGGTCCGCTTCGCGGAGTCTTGCGCCGGCGGGGGGCGAGCCGGCCGCGCCCCCGCACCCGAGGTCCCCTGGTCCTCGCCGAGCCGCATTCCCAGATGGCCCGATGGCCCGATGACCCGATGACCCGATCGCCGACAAATGGCCGGATAGAAAAACGGCGCCCGAAGGCGCCGTTTTTCAGATCCCTCTCTTCTTGCCGGAGGAGGGGGTCGAACCCT
>JBDTOO010000069.1:0-15532 GCA_039933215.1 Acidobacteriota bacterium | reverse complement strand
ACGACGTCCCACACGATCAGGAAGTAGCCGGCGAGATCGAGCTTCTCGATCATCGCGAGCTCCTTTTCGATCTGCGCCTGCGCACGCGCCGTGAGCGGCCGGAAGCGGCCGCGCGCGCCGTTCCACGTGACCTGCCGGAGGTACGAGTGCGGGCTCTCGCCCGGCGGAAGCGGATATTCCGGGAACCGGTAACCGAGGTCGGCGAGCGTGAAGTCGAGCGACCCCGCGAGCTCCCAGGCGTGGTCGAGCGCTTCCGGCAGGTCCGGGAAGAGCGCGGCCATCGCGCGGGCGTCTTTCAAGAACCGGCCGCGCTGCGCCGCGAGCCGGCGCCCCGCGGCGTCGAGCTGCGTGTGATGCCGGATGCAGGTGAAGACGTCGTGGAGGTCCTTGTCGCGCGGGCGCGCGTACCGGACGCCGTTCGTGGCGAGGAGCGGGAGCCGGAGGCGGCGGGCGAGATCCACGAGCGCCCGGTTGCGATGCTCCTCCTCGCGCAGGCCGTGCCGCTGGAGCTCGACGTGCAGCCGGCCGGGAAAGAGGGCGCTCCAGAGGCCGAGCTCCTCCTGCGCCGCGTCCGCGCCCGCCGCGGCGAGCGCCCGGGCGACCGGGCCTTCGTCCCCGCCGGAGAGGACGTGCAGCCCGCCGGAGTGCTCCGCGACCTGCTCGCGCGTGGCGAAGGCCTCCCCCTTCTTCTTCCCGGACGCCGCGACGGTCACGAGGCGGCAGAGGTTTCGATACCCGGTCCGGCTCTGGACGAGCACGGTCAAACGCGCCGGCTCCTCGGGTACGCCGGCGCCGACGGCGGATTTTTTCTTCTTCGAGTCCGGCTTCGCCGCGGGCCGCGCACGGTCGAGCGTGATCTCGGCGCCGACGAGCGCGCGGACGCCGGCTTCCTGCGCCGCCTTGTAGAAGCGCGGTGCGCCGTAGACGCCGTTGGCGTCGACGAGCGCGACGGCGGGAAGCCCGAGCCGGCCTGCCTGCTCGACGAGGTCCTCGGGAAGCGACGCGCCGTCTAAAAACGAGAAGGCGGACGCCGCCCTCAGCTCCGCGTAAGGGCGAGGCGCGAGCCGCGCCGCGGCGGGCCGCCACTCCCGCTGGCGCAGCCGCTCCTTACGAGCCCCCGCGGCGACGATCTGCCCGACGAGAGGACCCCCGAGGTTGCGGGAGGGAGGGCCATCACCCCTCGGCGCATCGGAGGGGCGACCCCGTTTATCCATTTCCCGACTATAGGCGTAAAAAAGGCGTAACTCAAACTGCGCGGCCGGGGGAATCTGAAAAAGGCGCCGTCCGGGCGCCTTTTTTCTATCCGGCCATTTGTCGGCGATCGGGTCATCGGGCCGTCGGGTCATCGGGCCATCTGGGAATGCGGCTCGCGATCGGCCTCGAGCTCAGAGAGTGTCCGGCAAGAGGGACCAGGGAATCGGGCCATCTGCATCTCGAGCCATGGGGTCCGGTGCTCCCCTCTCCCCCGCGCACCGGGGGAGAGGGACAGGGGGAGGGGGCGTCGATTTCGCCTCTCTGGCGAATTTTCGACCCTTGCTCCCTGATGGTTTTGGCTCGGGGTCCTTCGGCCGCCTAGATCTTCTTCCGCCTCACCGCCTCGATGTAGTCCGTGTACGCCGGCTCGTGCCCGGCCGCGCGGATCTCGGCGGCGATCTGGCCCCGGTGGTATCCGCCGTGGAGGACGACGTGGGTGAGGATCTCCGACACCGCGCTCTCCCACTTCTCCCCTTTGGAGTTCGTGTACCCGACGCAGCGATCTTCGTCCCCGGGGCCGCGCGCCTCCAGAAACGCCGTCCAGCGGCCGCGCATCTCCTCGATGCCGGCTGCGCACGCGTCGAGGGACAGGTCGGGCCAAACGGGGGTGAGAGGGAATCCGATCCCTCTGACCTCTGACCTCTCATCTCTCTCCTGAATCCCTCCCTCTGACCTCTCTCCTCTCTCCTCTCTCCCGAATCGCTCCCCCTGACCTCTTTCCTCTCTCCTCTCTCCTGAATCCCCGATCCGGGAGAGCCAGAGCCGCTCCGTCCCCACGAGGTGGCCGAGCAGCCGCCGCGCACGATCGGGCAGCGGCGCTTCCCGCACCGCGCGGAGCGACGCGAGCGTGTCGCGGTTGGCCCAGTCATTCCAGGCGAAGAGCCGCGAGATCTCTGCGGTCATCGAAGGGTCGCGGGCGGCGCGAGCTCGGCGAGGGGCTCGGCAGCTCCGACCGCGTACGCGTCGCGGATCCAGCCGGCGAACTCCGGGTCGAGCTCGTCCGAGCGTTCCAGGCAGAAATGATGCGCCAGCCTTCCGGGCGAGATCGTGTCGATCCGCTGAAACCGGGGGTTGGCGACCCGCCGCGGGAAGACGAAGTGGCCGATCAGGTGCATCTGTCTCGGCGCGATCGCCATGAAGGGCGCCCGCGCGCGGAAGACGATGCGTGACTTGTCGGGCACGACGGTGAACGGACCGGAGCGCGCGACGAGCGCGAGGAGCTCCCGGTAGAGCTCCAGCATCGCGGGATCGCGTCCGGCGAAATGCGCCGCGAGGTCCGCCGGCGGCTTCTTCGCGGCCGGGCTCACTTCGCTTCCGTCTCGCCGCGCGGCGAGCCCGCCGGCCGGTCCGCCGCGGCTGCCGCTTCGAGGCGAGCGACGAGATCCCCATGGCCCTTCTCGATCGCCAGGTCGCGGGGCGTCTTCCCGTCGTCGTTTCCCAGGTCGAGCCGCGCGCCCGCCTCCAAGAGGAGGTGCGCGATCTCCGCGTCGCCCTGCCCCGCCGCTTCGTGGAGCGGGCGGTAGCCCGCCTGCTGCGCGGCGTTCGGATCCGCGCCGGATTCGAGGAGCGCGCGCACGATCTCCGCGTCGTGCGCCGCCGCCGCCGAATGCAGGGCCTGCACGCGCATGCCGTTGCGCGCCTCCGCGTGCACGTCCGCGCCCGCGTCGAGCAGCGTCCGGACCGCTCCGCGGCGGCCGAAGAAGGCCGCCAGGCCGAGAGGGAAGAATCCATCCGCGGCGAAGGCATCCGCGCGCGAGGGATCGTCGGCGAGAAGCTCGGCCAGCCGCGCGGAGTCCCCGAGCGCGGCGGCTTCGAAGACGTCGAGCTTCGCCCCGCGGCGAACGAAGACCGCCGCTACCTCCGGATGCCGGTAGTAGAGCGCGAGCAGGATGGGCGACGTGCGGCCCTCCGGGGATTCCTCGAGTAGAGCCGGGCTCTCGTCGAGCATTCGTTCAACGGCGTCGACCCGCCCCTCCTTGACGGCTTCGAGCAGGAGATCGGGACCGGCCGCGCTCACGGCCGGGTGCTCGTTTCCACGCGCTCGAGCTTCCAGCCCGTCCGGATCGTCGTCGCTTCGCAGTAGGTCTTCACGCAGCGGACGTCGTTCAAGCATCGGAGCATCCCCGTGCACGCCTTCGCCGCGGACGCCCCTCTGGCGAGAACCTGCGCCTGCCGGCAGAATCCCGAATAGCCGGGATTGCTGAAGGAGCACGTGACTGTCGCGCCCGCGTCCGCCGCTCCGCTTCCGGCCCGGGCGCCGTCCCGCGGGCCATTCCGCGCGAGCGCGATGACCACGCCGAGAAGCACGAGGGGCAGCAGCACGCGGGCCGCGCGGCGCCGCGAGGTCGAGGAGGAGGAGGAGGAGGAAGAGGAAGAGGAAGAGGAAGAGGAAGAAGGGGTCGCGGGGTCCATAGTGCGATCTCCTGGCTTCGAGGGGGGGGCCGCGGCCCGGCGCCCGCCGGGGCGCCCCCGAATCCCGCCCCGGGCTTTTCGACGATATCCCAGCCTCAGCGGGGCGGCGGAGTGCCGGCCAGCGCCGCGGCCGCCGCCTCGTCGAGGATCGCCCCGATCCGGTCGAGCCAGTCGTAGTGCTCCGGCTTCATGAGAACGGAGCGCAGGCAGGTGGCGGTCTCGCCGGCGTCGGAAAACGCGTCCCCGCGGGGGTCGGTGAACCGCAGGGGAAGCTCCGCCAGGGCCAGGTGGAGTCCCCGCCGCGCGGCCTCCTCGAAGATGCGTCGCGACACGGCGGAGGACGCCGCGGGGCTGGAGGCGCGCGGCGACCACACGACGATGTCGAGCTCGGGCACGAGCCCCGCCGCGAACCGTCCGTCCGAAGCGACCCGGGCATGGAGACCGAGCGCGGCGCCGCGGCCCGTTGCGAGCCGGCGCGCGAACTCCCCGCCGGGGACGAGGGGAAGCAGCTTCTGCGTCGCCCAGAGCGCGACGGCCGACGCGCCGGCGCGGGAGCACTCGAGGCTGATCTCGCCTAAATGCAGCTCGGTCGAGCTGAAGTACGTGTACGGAGAGTCGTGGCGGTAGAAGCGCCCGACGGAAGGGTCTTGGAAGAGGACGCATCCGCAGCCGTAGGGCTGGAGGCCGTGCTTGTGCGGATCGATGACGATCGAGTCCGCTTCGCCCAGCCGGTCGAACGCCCGGCGGGTGTCCGCAGAGAGATTCGCCGCGAGACCGAAGTAGCCGCCGTAGGCGGCGTCCGCGTGCAGCCGGAAATCGTACCGGTCGCGCAGCGCGAGGATCTCGGGGAGGGGATCGACGGAGCCCGTCGCCGTCGTTCCCATCGTCGCGACCACCGTCCCGACGCCGCCCGCGGCGAGGCGCCTCTCGAGCGCCTCCGCGTCCATGCGACCGCGGTCGTCGCAGCGGACCGTCTCGAAGCGGAGGCCGAGGACGCCTCCGATCCGGCCATGGGTGTAGTGAGCCTGTTCGGAAGCCACGACGGCGTCCCCGGGACGCAGCCGTCCGGCGACCCAGAGCGCCTCGAGGTTCGCCATCGTGCCCCCGCCCGTCAGGTGCCCGAGCAGAGCGGGCGCGGTCCACCCGAACATCGCGGCGATCTCCGCCACCGCCTCCTTCTCCATCTCGGAGCTCGCGCGGCCGCCGTCCAGGGCGTGGTTGTTCGGGTTGATCCACATGGCGAGGGCGTAGGCGAGCCGCGCGACCCGATGAGGGGGCTTCAGCATCTGGCCCGCGTACAACGGGTGGAAGTAGGGGTAGTTGTCCGTCAGGCGGTCCGCCGCCGCGAGGAGCACACGCTCGACGGCGGCGGTGTCGTCCGCTTCGGCTCCGATCTCCGGAAGATCGGCAAACCCCCGGTCCAGACGCGCGAGGGCGGAACGCAGCGCGTCGATCGATTCGGAGTCGAGCATGCGCTAGCGGCGCCCCGCGCACAGCGCGGAAAGGACGCCGCGTCGTATTCGGGAGCGCGCACCCCACGCGCGCCCGAATACGCTCAAAGACAGCGCCCCAGACATGACTCGGACACGCCGCGCCCCGCGCGCAGCGCGGAAAGGACGCCGCGTCGTATGCTCAATGGCAGCGCAGACATGACTCGGACACGTCGTTAGTCGAACTCGAGGCGCGCCGGGGCCTGCTCGACGCCCACTCGCCCCGCCGCGATGCCGGCTTTGAAGTAGTTCTCCCCTCTCACGGGCGAGCCCGCCATCCTCCGGAGCATCCCGATCTGGCCGATGTGCGAGAGCGCGTCGGCGATCGGACCCTGGAAGAGCCGTTCCGCGGGGAAGCCAAGCGGCTCGTCCGAGGCGAGCTGCGCGTCGAAGCGCGCGAGGCCATCGAAAAACCGTGCCACGCCGGCGTCCCAGCTCCCGGCGGGCGTGTCGCGGAAGGTGTGAGTCCCCTTCGCGAGCGCGCACGCCCAGTCGAGCAGATCCCCGATGTGGGCCAGGATCTCGCCGGGCGTCCGCGTGCCCTCGCGCGCGCGAAAGACGGAGAACTCCGCGGGCGCATCGCGCAGGGCCTTCCCGCCGCGATAGGCGAGCGTCGCCACGGTGTGGCGAAGGAGTGCGCGAGCCGCATCACTGGCGGGTTCCATCGGAGCGCCCTCCTTCGGCGAGTCCCTCACGGGCGCTCACCGCCTCGGATCTTCCGCAGCAGATATTCGGAAACGTGCTCGCCATACTTTCGCTGCAGGTCGGGCCGCCGCCAGTCCTGGCCGGTGATGACGCGCCGGCAGCTCGCGGCTCCGCAGCGGCAATTCATCTCGTACGAGTCGTCGTCCGTCATGGCCCAGTCGTGCGTCAGCTCCTCGCCCGCCTGGACGTCCCGGAGCGCGACGAAGACGATCTGCCCCCGCACGCCGATGTTCGGCTCGCACGAATGGTTGCTGAAGATCATCGCGCCCTCGCGATCCTCCGGGCGCACCGGGCCGATGTAGAGCGAGTCGCCGACCTGGATCTCCGCCGGACCGAGCTCTTTCGCGAGCCGGTCGAGCTCCGGCCGCCCGAAGATCGACCCGCCCTTCACCGCGACGACCTCGCCTTTCGAGATCGCCTCGGCCGCGAAGAGGCCGCGGCCCTCGATCGCGCTCGCGCGAACCTCGGTCTTCGGGGAGAGCCAGGACATGCGCCCGGCGTGCGGGCCGCCGCTCATGTCGCGTACTGCGCGGCGCCGTTTCCGAAGGACCAGTTCTCCTTCGCGACCTCGACCAGGTTCACGAAGACGTCCGCGGGGAGCACGCCGGCCCCCGACGAGAGGTTCCGCACGATCGCGGCATAGAGACCCTTCTTCTGATCGACCGTCCGCCCCGACGACATCGTGATCTGCACGAAGACCGCGCCGCGGGTCTTCGGGATCGACAGGTACTCCGGATCGTAGACGAGGCCGCCCGCCGGATGTTCGCGGACGACCTGGAACCGATCGTGCTCGGGAATGGAGATCGCTTCCACGAGAGCGCGATGCACTCCCTCGGAGATCGCGGAGAGCTCGGCTCTCGTGCGGCCTTCGTTCAGATCGATGCGGACGAGCGGCATGACGTCCTCCTCCTTCGCGGCGAGCTCCACCGGGAAGTGCCGGGAGCCTACTGGATGAAGTACCCCGACACCTTCCAGGCACCATCCTTCTGGCGCATCGTGACGACGGTCTCGGCGGCGGGCTCGGGACGCTTCTCGAATTTCGTTTCGAATTGAACGATCACGTACTCGCCGATGGGCGCGCCGGCCAGCGAGCGCGTGTAGTCGGATTTCTTGAGCGCGCGGCTGCGGACGTCTCCGAGCGGCGAGCGGATGATGCGGATCCCGTTCTCCCACGCCGGCTTCGGAACGATCGACTTCGTGTACGCGGCCGCGTTCTCCCAGGTGTCCGCGTAGAGACCGGCGTCGATCGGCACGAGAAACGACCGGGCCGCTTCGCGGGCGCGCGGCACGTCGTCCTTACGGGGCGGCTTCTCGGTCGGGGGAGCGGGAGCCGCCCCGAGGCAGAGAGCCGCGACGACCGCGAGCGGCGCAAACCGCCGGAGACGCGTTTCCCTCCCGGGGCGCCTCACGTGGTCATCCCTCAACCCTCATCCTCGTCCGGCTCCTCTTCGACGGGCCGCGGCCCCTCGGGCAGCTCGGTCAGAAGAGCGCGCGCCTCCTCCTCGCATTCGACGGGGACCCGCAGGCGCACGGGACCCGTGACGACGTTGAATCCCGTCCCGACGCTTCCCCAGCCGAAGAGGTTCTGGAGCGACTGGTTGCGCGCTTCGTGAGGGATTCCGGCCGCATCGAGGATCGACCGCGCGATCGCGACCAGGCTCTGGCTGCCGGTTTCGAGCACCGTCACGAGCTCGCCGGCGCCGGCGGCAAGCGCCGGATCCTCGTCTCCGCAGATCGGGCACGTCATGACGGAGAGAGCTTGCCACGGATCGGGCCGCGGGTCATTTCGCGAGGACGGCGCGAAGCTCCTCCAGGATCCGGGGAGACGGAGGCGGCCCGGCGGAGGGCAGGACGAGCAGGACGAAGTTGTCGGCGAGGATCTCTTCGGGATGGATCAAGTAATCGGTATTGCGTCCGACCTGCTCCCGGTAGTCCGGCAGCGCCGCCGGGTCGAGCAAACGGGGCTGGCCCGCGGCGTCGGCGGCCGCGCGAAAGAGTCCGCCGCTCTCCTCCACGACGAGGAGGCGGAAGACCAGGCTCTCGAAGAACTCGCCGCCCTGCTTCGCGTCGTAGCGCTCGGTCTTCGAAAAGAGGATCGGCGTCGCCGTGACGGTCTCCGCGCCCGACTTCACCCGGATCACGGCGTCCAGCACCGGCGCGTCGGGGTTCGTGATCCGCCGGGACGCGAGGGCCTCGGGATAAGGGATCTGCGGGCAGGTCTGAAATCCGACGATCCGATAGAGCGCCTGCCGGCTCTGCGGGTTGTGCCGGCTGAAGATGTGGAAGAGCTCGTGGAAGAGAACCGACTGGAGCTGCTTCGGGTCGCCGGCCACGAGCTTCGCCGGAAGGACGACCGCGGCGCCGCGGCAGTAGGCCGCCATGCCCTCTTCGAGCCCCGTGGTCTTCAGCAGGTACACGGTGGGAGGCATCCGCATGGCGAGCGCGCTCGTCTTTTCGCGGAAGGCGAGGAGCATCGGCCGGAGCACCGCCTTCTCGCTGGCGGACCATTCGCGCGTCTGCCGGGCTACGAAGGCCAGGTACTCGGCCTCGCTCACGTCGCGATCCGTCTTC
This sequence comes from Acidobacteriota bacterium, assembly GCA_039933215.1. GTDB lineage: Bacteria > Acidobacteriota > Thermoanaerobaculia > UBA5066 > Gp7-AA6 > JALYUA01. The sequence goes on along the minus strand of JBDTOO010000069.1, from coordinate 7,100 downwards.
AACCTCGAGGATCGGTCGAAGGGCCCGAGCGCCCGCACGAAGACGTCCTTCTCCACGAGGAGGCGCGCGCCCGTCGCGGCCGAAGCGAGCTCGACCGTCGAGCCCGGCCGGATCTCCACCCGGTCGGCGTCCGGGGCCGCGGCGGCGGGGACAGCAAGAAGCGCGGCAGCCAGCCCAAGGGTGATCAGTGCCATTTTTCGATCATCGGCGCTCGTCGAGATTATCGCGAGACGAAACCGCAGTCCGGCAGATGCCCGACTTCACAGAAAGTCATCCAGGCTCCGAACGAGACCCCGCACCTCCGGGACGCGCCGGATCGCGAGGAGGGTACCGGCGAGATAAGGGCCGGCGCTCTCGCCGCCCTCGTACTTGATCGACAGGCGCTCGCTCTCCGATCCGAAGAGGACCTCGACGCCGATCGTGTAGCCCGGCAGGCGGATCGAATGGACGCGCGTCCCGCCGACGACGGCGCCGCGCGTCTCGGGCACGCCCATCGTGTCCTCGACGGGCACGGCCAGCCGGGGCTTCGCGGCCTGCGCGAGGTGCCAGGCGACCTCGCGGGCCGTGCCGCTCGGCGCGTCGGCCTTGGAATCGTGCGCGGTGTCGATGACCTCCCACGCGGTCAGGTGCTTTGCCGCCTCGACCGCGAACCGGCGCAGCAGCGCCGCGGAAATGGCGAAGTTGCCCACGGCCACGACGCCGACGCCCCGCCGGCGCGCGGCCGCGGCGACCTCGGCGTAGTCCTCGTCGCCCAGGCCCGAGCTTCCGACCACGGCGTGCCGGCCCGCCTCGATCGCGGAGAGGACGCGCGCCTTCGCGCCCTCGGCGCCGGCGTATTCGACGGCGACGTCGAAGGGGACGCGGAGCGCCTCTTCTATCGACGCCACGACCGGGATCGACAGGGAGCCCCCGATCGTCCCGCCCGCACTCTTCCGCGCGACCGCGACGGCGAGCTCGAGGTCCCCGCTCGCGAGGATGGCTTCGGACAGGGGCTTCCCGATCCAACCGGTCGCGCCCGCCAGGCACACACGGATCACGGGCGCATCATAAGGGGGTCAATCCGCCGCCGGGTGGCCCGATCCCTGCACTCCGCAAACCCGTGGCGTCGACCTCTCCCACCCCCCGCCGTTCGGCTCCGGCTCGGGCGCTTCCTTCCCCGGCGGCCCGCTGCCGGCGCAAGTTCCTCCGCATCTTTCCCGGCGGCTTCGAGGATGAGACGTACCTCGACTGGGAGCGCAACTACAAAGCCGAGGCCCATGCGGCCTGGATCGAGTCGCTCGGCGCGGGAAAGCTCCGTTCGCTCCTCCGGGCGCGCCAGTACGCCGAGATCGCTTCCACGGCGGTCCGGATCGAGTCGCGCACGAACCTCCTCTTCTCCTTCGAGAAGATGGCCGTTCGCGACGCGGTGAAGGAGGCGGAGGGCGCGCGGCTCTTTGCCGAGGGTCTTCACGACTTTCTGCACGGCCGGGGGAGCGAGGAACGGCGGTTCGAGCGCTGGTGCGAAACGGTCGGATCCCTCCCCCGCCGCCAGACGCGGGTCCTCACCTGGCCGGTCGCCACGGTCTTCGGGTTCCTCGCCGCGCCCGACCGCCACATCTTCCTCAAGCCGAACGTCACCCGCGCCGCCGCGGAACGCTACGGATACGACTTCCTGTATCGCTCGCGGCCCGGCTGGGCCACGTACGCGAGCCTGCTCGACTTCGCGGAGACGATCCGCCGCGACCAGCGGGACCTGGAGCCTCGCGACCTGATCGACATCCAGTCGTTCATCTGGGTCCAGGGCTCGGACGAGTACAGCTAGCTCGCCGCTTTCGTCGGCACCGGCGCCGGCGACGCCTCGGCATACGCGGCGGCGACCGCAGGGCCCGCCACGTAATTCGCGAAGACGGAGCTCCGCAGTTTCGAGTCTCCCGCGAACTTCTTCCGGAACTCTTCCAGCTGGACGCTGGCCTGCGCCTTCTCGAGCGTCTCGCTGCGCGTCACCGCCGCTCGCGTCTGGCGCGTCACGGACGCGAAGAGATCCTCCATCAGCGCGAGATACGAGTCGTCCCGCATCACGGGTCCGTGGCCGGGTACGATCGTCTTCGCGTGGAGCGCGCGCAGCTTCCCGAGCGTTGCGCTCCATTCCGAGACGTGGGACTGGTCGCTGCCCACGAGCGGGATCGGCCAGACCACGAGGTCGCCCGTGATCAGGATCCCCTCCTCCGGCAGGTGCACGACGATGTCGCCGGCCGTGTGGCCGCGCCCGAGATGCCGGATGTCGATCGTGCGCCGTCCGCGGTGGAGCGTGAGCCGCTGGTCGATGGTGATCGTCGGCAGCACGATCTGGACACCGGGAGCCTCGGCGATGTAGCGGTCGACGAGCTCCAGGTCGCTCCGGAACGCGGCACGGTCCTCGTCGTTCAACTCCCGGCCCGAGCCCGTCCGGTTCTTCGCCAGCATCTCTCGCAGCATGGCGCCGAAGTTCGTCGCGTTCTCCTTCATCGTGTTGCGCGCGGCGACGCCCTGCGTCGGCAGGTATTCGCCGGTCGCGGTATGGGCGACGAACTCCACTCCGGGGAAGGCGTCCCGATAGACCTGGTTGCCGAGGATGTGGTCGTCGTGCCAGTGGGTGTTGACGACGTATCGCACGGGCTTCGGCGTGAGCTTTCGCAGCGCCGCCAGCACCTCACGCGACGACGCGGGCGTGTCGTTCGCGTCCACGACCACGACGTCGGCGTCGTTGATGATGAACACGACGTTGGCGTCGACGGCGAACCCGGGAGTCTCCGTCCGGATCGCCGCGTAGACGCCGTCCGCGAGCTTCTGGACCTGGAAGTGGCCGGCCGGCGCCGCGCCCTCCGGGGACTGCGCCGCGGCTCGCGAACCGGCCCAGGACGCGAGCCCGGCGACGAGAAGCGGCAGGACGAGACGGGAGCGGCGAACTTGCATGCTTGTCCTCCTCGCGATGACTACGGCCCGGATGCCGCCGGGTTTCACGTGCGGGTTCCCCCGGCGTGCTCAGTCCGGCACAGTGCGGCGCCGCGACACGGGGACCTCGACGAGGAAGATCGGATCTCTCAGAGGCCGCGGCGCTCGGGCTCGTCCGCGCCGCGGATGAACGAGAACATCACGGCGTCGCACGGCGCGCCATGCAGCATCAGCCGGCTGCGGAGGACGCCCTCCCGCAGCGCGCCCGTCTTCTCGGCGACCCGCAGGCTCCCCGCGTTTCCCGTCGCGATGACCACCTCGAGCCGGTTGAAATGCGTGTTCATGAACGCCCAGTGGACGAGCCGCGGGATCGCCGCCGTCGCCACGCCGCACCCCGCCGCGCCGCGCCGCACCCAATATCCGAGGTTGGCGCGCCGATGGACGTCGTCGAAGGCGTTCAGGCCGCAGCCGCCGAGGAAGCGCCCGTCGGAAGTCGTGATCGCGAACTGGTATTCGCTGCGGTTACGGAAGGCGACGATCTGGCGCTCGACCCAGATCCGCGCTTCCTCGGACGCGTAGCCGGGCCGGCACCACTCGAGCCATGGGTGAACCGTCTCGACGGATTCGAGCGCCGCCTCGTGGAGCAGCGGCGCATCGCCCGTCTGAAAGGGGCGAATCCGGACTCCGTCCGCGATGGGGTCGAGGGTCGGTGGCATGGCCTGTTCGAAGACGGCAACCATACCCCGCGCGGAAGAGGGAAGCTCAGGCCTCCCCTCTCTCCCCTCACCTCTCACCTCTCACCTCTCTCCCGTCACCTCTCACCTCTTCCCTGCCACTCGAGGGAGCTAGCGGAGGAGGGCGGCCAGGCGCGCCTCGGCGTCCGGGTGCAGGCTGGGAGGCGCCCCGTAGAACGCGCCGCCGGTGCGTCCCTCGCGGTCGAACAGATAGAGCGTCGGCACGGCGCTCACGTCGCCGAAGGCCCGCGCGAGCTCGGGCTTGCCCATCGCCCACACGAGCGGCGACTGGATCTCGCCAGCGACCTTGCGCACGTTCGCCTCGTCGGAATCGACGGCGATCGCGAGGATCGCCACCCTGTCGCCGTAGCGCGTCTTCAACTCCGCCAGCCATCCGAGCGTCCCGCGGCACGGCGGGCACCATGTCGCCCAGAACTCCACGAGCACGACGCGGCCGATCAGGTCCTCCCGCGAGAGGGTTCGGCCCTGCAGGTCGGTGAGCGACATCGCCGGCAGCGCGGCGATCTCCGCCGCCTTCGAGGGGGCCGCGACGGCGCGGGCGTCGTCTTTCCGCCCCGCGAGGATGAGATCGATCATCCGCGAGAGGTCCGATCGCAGGCGCTCGTGGCTGGCGGCGCTCTTCAGCGGCGTGTAGCGGCCGTCGCCCGCGCCCTCGCCCTTCCCGTAGAAGCCGAAGTCCTTCGGCGTCGCGACGAGGACGTCGTCGACGAAGATGGCGGGGTACCGGTCGACGCCGAAGCGCTTCGCGAGCGCCGAGTCTCCGTAGTTCTCCGCCACGAAACGGGCGCGTCCGCCGTACCCCGAAACCACGCTTTGTGCCAGCAGACCTGCCGGATCGGAGAGGTTTCAGGTGTAGGGCCAGCGAACGAGCGTCACCGTGACCCCAGGAACGGGCTTCGGCTTCTCGGGCGCCGCCGGCTCGAGCGCCGCGAAGTAGCGCGGGAGGACCTCGGACGCGATCGCACCCGCGGTCCCGGGGCCCGTCGCCGGAGGCACTGCGAGATCTCCCCGGGCGGATTCGAGAAAAACGCAGCCGATCGTATGGTCGACGCCGCCGGCGGAGAGCCGCGCTTCGAGCTCGTCGAGCTGCCGACGGAGAGCGCCGGGTTCCCACTTCTGCAGAGAGGGACGCAGCTCGGCGAAACGGAGCTCGGCCTGCAGGTACCGCATGAGGGCGCCGTAGCGAAGGCCCGCGGCGTCGAGCTCACGCGCCTCCTTCACCGCGGCGCTCACGCCGATGAACTCGGAGTGCCGGTCGATCGACGCGGGCGGGCGATACGCCGCGAGGATCTCGGCCTCGAGCGCGTCGAGCTCAGAGTGGATCCCGCGGATGGCCGGCCGCCGTCCCGCCGGAGGCTCGGACAGCGAGCGGCAGAACTCGACGAATTCGGTCTGCGCCTTCGCGGTGCCGAGGTACAGAAAACCGAAGCGCGGCTCCGTGTTGTGAGCGTAGTCCCGGCTCGCGTCGAAATATTCGCGGGCCTGGGGCAGCGCCGCTTCGGCGACCGCGCGGACCGCGGCCGGTTGGATACCAGCCAGGGCTTCGGCGGGAGCCGTGCCGCCGCCGTAGGTCTTCGCGAGTCGGGTCCACTCCCTCTCGAAGGCCGGCGCGTCGTTGCGCTCCAGCGACGGAAGACCGTTCAGATAGGAGTACGCGGCCAGGTTGACCCGCGCGGCGGCGAGCCGCTGCAGGGCGACGAGGCGCCGGCCGTCCCGCAGCGCGTCGTCGGCGCGGGTCAGCATCGCTTCGCTCCCCGGTTTGATCTGCCCCCACAGGTCGTCCTTCGAGGCGTTGTTGCGGACGTAGGCGGACCACTTCGCGATCTCCGCCGCGAGCGGGTCTTTGCCGTGGGCGCCCGACGAGGCCGCGGTCGCTCCGGTCCGAGCGACGAGAAGAACGAGCATCGCCGCGGAGAGCGTCACGAAGAGAGGCCGGCGCAGGAGCATGGCGATGGGAAAACCTACGGGCGCGCGGCCGAAAGGTTGCGGCGGGAGCCGCCGATGGCCGCCGCCGTGGAGCCGCGGTGTGACATTCCGGCGCGGCACGCGACGCGGCGGTGCGGCCCGGCGCTATCTTGGTGCCATGCCAGCTCGCGCGCGGCGCGTCGTCGTGGTCGGCGCGGGAGCCGCGGGAACGATGGCCGCCATTTTCGCGGCCGGGGAAGCCGCCGAGGTCGATCTGCTCGAGCGGACTCCGGACGGCGGCCGGAAGATCCTGATCAGCGGCGGGGGCCGGTGCAACATTCTTCCCGTCCGCGTCGATGAAGCGCGCTTCGTGACGGACTCGTCGCGTCACACGCTCCGCAAGATGCTCCGTTCATGGCCACTCTCCCATCAACGCGAATTCTTCGAACGGGAGGCGGGGATCCCGCTCGTCGAGGAGACGGAATCCGGAAAGCTCTTCCCCGCATCCCATCGCGCCCGCGACGTGCGCGACAGGCTCTTCGGCCTGGCCCGGCGCCGCGGCGTCCGGATCGCCACGGACGCTCTGGTCACCGGCCTCACGCCGCGCCACGACGGGTGGCGGATCGATCGGGAGGCTGGCCCGCCGCTCGACGCGGACGCCGTCGTCGTCGCGACGGGCGGGCTCTCCGTGCCGAAGTCCGGAAGCGACGGGCTCGGACTGAGGCTGCTCGAAGCGCTCGGCCACACGATCCACGCGACCTATCCGGCGCTCACGCCGCTCGAGGGCGCGCCTCCCCTCTTCGCGGCGCTCGCCGGCGTCTCGCTGCCGGTGACCGTCACCGCACGCGGCGCCGCCCGGAGCGCCGCGGCGGCGGGGGGATTTCTTTTCACGCATCGCGGCTACAGCGGCCCCGCGATCCTGGACGTCTCCCACATCGCCGTGCGGTCGCTCGCCGAGGGCACGCCGGCGCGCGTGACGGTGCGGTGGACCGGGCGTGACGAGGCCGCCTGGGATGCGGCGCTCCGGCCGGACGGGAACCGGACCGTGGCCGGCGCGCTGCGCGGCGAGCTGCCGGAGCGGCTGGCGGCGGCGCTCGCCGCATCCGCCGGCGTGGATCCCGCGCGTCCGCTGTCGCGCCTGCCGCGCGAGGACCGCCTGAAACTCGCCGAGACGCTCGCCCGCGGGGAGCTCCCCTGGACAGGCCACGGCGGCTACGCCGCGGCGGAGGTCACGGGCGGCGGCGTGAGCCTGGCGGAGGTCGATCCCCGGACGATGGAGAGCCGCCGCCGGCCGGGACTCTTCCTCTGCGGCGAAGCGCTCGACGCGTTCGGCCCGATCGGCGGCTACAACTTCCTCTGGGCCTGGGCCACAGGCCGAGCCGCCGGCCTGGGGGCCGCCCGAGCGGCGCCACCTCCCTGACCCCGACGCCGGCCCCGCCCCCTCTAGCTCAAAATCCTGAAATCAACGAGTCACCGTGACCTCGATGACCGCTCGCAGCGTGAGGAGTCTCCCGACCGAAGGGAGGGAGG
>JBDTOO010000068.1:0-15548 GCA_039933215.1 Acidobacteriota bacterium | reverse complement strand
CCTTGGTGATCGTGGGGGAACCGAACTTCTTCTCGATGACGACGTTGCGGCCCTTGGGACCGAGCGTCACCTTGACCGCGTCCGCCAGCTTGTTGACGCCGTGCAGAATGCGCTGGCGGGCTTCCTCGCCGTACGAAATCGTTTTTGCTGCCATGTTCTCTCCGTTATCTGTCGCGCCGGTCGGCGCGCCGCGGCGAAGCCGCGCGTGTTGAAATTTACTTTTCGATGACCGCGAGGACTTCGTCTTCGCGAAGGATCAGATGCTCTTCGTCGTCGATCTTGATCTCGGTGCCGGCGTACTTGCCGATCAGGATCCGATCGCCCTTCTTGACGTCCAGAGGAAGCTGCTTGCCTTCCTCGTTGATCTTGCCCTTGCCGACGGCGACCACCTCGGCCTCCATGGGCTTTTCCTTGGCGGTGTCGGGGATGATGATCCCGCCCCGTTTGGTCTCGGTCGATTCCATTCTCTTGACGAGGATGCGGTCATACAGCGGTCGAATCTTCATGCGTTCCTCCATAACCTTTCTGGTGACTCCCGACCGGTCGGCCAGCGGGGAGCGTCCGGCGGAATGTCGATACTAGCACTCCTCTCGTGTGAGTGCTAGTACCCGGCGATTTCCAAATCTAAGTGCCTCGGGTTTAGTTATTTAAGCAGATACACGATCCCTGTTAAAAGCCCCGCCAGGGGGTCGCGGGAAGGTCCGGCCCGTCGGCGGCTGGGGTATCGTCGCGCTCCCATGGACTGGAAAAACCGGAGGGTCCTCGTGACGGGCGGGCTCGGCTTCATCGGGTCGAACCTGGCGATCCGCCTGGTCTCCCGGGGGGCCCGGGTGACGCTCTGCGACGCGATGATTCCGGGGTACGGCGGCAACCGGGAAAACGTCCGGGAGATCGCCCGAGACGTCGCGATCCACATCGCGGACGTGCGGGACGAGGAAGCGATGGCGCCGCTCGTCGCGGGCCAGGACGCGGTGTTCCACCTCGCGGCCCAGGTCTCGCACGTGATGTCTCTGTCGAACCCCTACCCCGACATCGACATCAACATCCGGGGCACGGCCGCGGTCCTCGAAGCCTGCCGGAAGACGAACCCGGGCGTCCTCGTGGTCCGCTCGGGAACCCGCGGGCAGTACGGGCCCGCCGTCCACCTCCCGGTGTCCGAGGACGCGCCCTCGGACCCGCGGGGTCTCTACGAGATCTCCCAGCTCTCGGCGGAGATGATCTGCCGCACGTACACCCGGATCCACGGCCTCCGCACGGTGCCGCTGCGGCTCACGAACGTGTACGGTCCGCGGGCTCAGATGAAGCACTCTCAGTTCGGAGTCGTCAACTGGTTCGTCCGGCTCGCGCTCTCGGGCGAGCCCGTGCCGATCTTCGGGACGGGCGAGATCCTCCGGGATTTCCTGTACGTGGACGATTGTGTGGACGCGCTGGTCCGCGCCGCGGAGGAGCCGGCCGCGGAGGGAGAGGTCTTGAACGTCGGCAACGACCGGGCCTCGACCTTTCTCGAGGTGGCGCGCATCCTCCAGGAGCTCGTGCCGGGGACGGAGGTCGTCTTCACCGACTTCAGCCCGGAGCGGCGCGCCCAGGAACCCGGCGACTTCGTGTCCGACATCACGAAGATCCGCCGGATTCTCGGCTGGAGCCCCGCGATCGGCCTGCGGGATGGTCTCGCGCGGACGGTCGCCTTCTACCGGGACCGCCGGGAGGACTATTTCTGACCGGCGCCGGCGCTTCGCGGCAGCGACGGATGGGCGATCGGGGCGGAAATAGGCTCTAATCTAGCGCGCGAATGACCTCCATCTCTGCGGCGGACATCCGGGTGCGGCTCGCCGATCCCGCCGCGGACGACCTCCCCCGGCGGGACGCGATCGCGGCCGCGGCGCGGCGCGTGATCGAGAACGGGCGTTACATCCTCGGCGAGGAAGTGGCGCGTTTCGAGGAGGACTTCGCCCGGTTCCTCGGGGTCGGGTTCGTCGTCGGGTGCGGCAACGGCACGGAAGCGATCGCCCTGATGCTGGCCGGCTGCGGCGCGAAGCCCGGCGACGAGGTGCTCGTCCCCGCCAACGCCTGCGTCCCGGTGCTCGCCGGCGTGCGGCTCGCCGGCGCTTCGGCGCGGCTCGCGGACGTCGATCCGGAGACGCTCACGCTCGACGCGGAGAGCGCGGCGCGGGCGATGGGGCCCTCGACGCGTTTTTTCCTCCCCGTCCATCTCTACGGCGGCGTCGCCGACGTCGAAGGGCTCACGCGCCTCGCCGCGGAGAGGGGAGCTATCCTCCTGGAAGACTGCGCGCAGAGCCACGGCGCGGAGTGGAAGGGGCGCCGCACCGGCGGCTTCGGTCTCGCGGCCTCCTTCTCCTTCTACCCGACGAAGAACCTCGGCGCATACGGCGATGGCGGCGCCGTCGCCACGAACGATCCGGACGTCGCCTCGCGGCTGCGCGCCCTCCGCCAGTACGGCTGGTCCCGCCGCGACGTCTCCGACGTCGAAGGCCGCAATTCGCGGCTGGACGAGATCCAGGCGGCGATCCTCCGCGTCAAGCTCTCCGGCCTGGAGGAGGGCAACGCCCGAAGGCGTGCGATCGCCGCGCTCTACGACGCCGGCCTGCGGGATCTGCCGTTGACCCGGCTCGCGGCGCGCCCCGGCAGCGTGCCCGTCCGCCACCTCTATCCCGTCCGCACCCCGCGGCGGGACGCCCTCGCCGCGGCGTTCGGCGCGCGCGGGATCGAGACCGGCATCCACTACCCCGTCCCGCTCCACCTCCAGCCCGCCTATGCCTTCCTGGGAGGCCGGCCCGGGGACTTCCCCGTGTCGGAGGAAGCCTGCCGGACCCTGCTCTCGCTTCCGATCCACCCGTCGCTCGACGACGCGCAGGCGCGGGCGGTCGTCGTTGCGGCGCGCGAATTCTTCGAGGCCGCGGGTTGAAGCGCACCCTGGTCTCGGTCGTGGTCCCCGTCTACTTCAACGCCGGCACGCTCGAGCGGCTCGCGGAGCGGCTGCGGGCCGTCGCCGGAGCGGCGGCGGACTGGGACATCGAGGCGATCTTCGTCGACGACGGCTCGGGCGACGGGTCGTGGGAAAAGATCCGGGCGATCACGCGCGCGTGGCCTGCGGCGCGGGGAATCCGCCTGACGAGAAACTTCGGCTCGCAGATGGCGATCGTGGCCGGGCTGCGCGAGGCCCGCGGCGATGCCGCCGCGGTTCTCTCGGCGGACCTCCAGGAGCCTCCCGAGCTCCTGCCGGATCTCGTGGCGGCGTGGCGCCGGGGAGCGTCCGCCGCGCTCGCCGTGCGGCGAAGCCGGCCCGAAGGCTGGGCCACCCGCGCCGCAGCGAGCGCCTACTACCGCATGCTGCGCGGCCTCGCCTTTCCCCAGATGCCGGCGGCCGGCTTCGACTGCTTCCTCGTCGCGCGCCCCGCGATCGACTTCCTCGTGGAGGCCCGCGAAGTCCACACCTCGCTGCCGGGGCTTCTTCTCTGGAGCGGCTTTCCGGCGGCGGTGGTTCCCTACGACCGGGTCGCGCGGGACGACGGGCGCTCCCGGTGGACGTTCGCGAAGAAGCTCAAGTACTTCGCGGATTCGGTCGTGTCCTTCTCCTACGCCCCCCTGCGATTCATGTCGCTCGGCGGAATCATGCTCGCCCTGCTCGCCTTCGCCTACGCCGCCTTCCTCATCTTCTTCAAGCTGTTCCACGGCCAGCCCATTCAGGGGTGGACGACGACGATGGTGGTTCTCGCCTTCCTTTCGGGCGTCCAGCTCCTGTCGCTCGGCATCCTCGGCGAGTACCTCTGGCGCACGCTCGACGCCGCGCGCGGACGGCGGGGGTTCGTGGTCGGCGAGAAGACCGAGGCCGGGCCTCCGACCGGGGATTGAGGCGGCGGCCCCGCCGGGCCGGGGCCGGATCTCCGGTTCAGCGCAGCGCGGCGAGCACGCTCTCTCCGACGCGATCCACCTCGGCGTCGGTGAGCTCCGGGAAGACGGGAAGGGCGAGGACCTCCTTCGCCGCGCGCTCGGCGTGCGGGAAATCCCCCTCCCGATGGCCGAGCCCGGCGAAACAGTCCTGGAGATGCAGGGGAATCGGGTAGAAGACGGCGCTCCCGACGCGCCTCTCGGCCAGCCGCGCCTTGACGCCGTCGCGATCCGGGACGCGAACGACGTACTGGTGGAAGACGTGCGTCTTGCCCTGCGGCTCCACGGGCAGGACGATCGCGCCGCGGCGCGCCGCTTCGCCGAAGATCGAGCCGTAGCGGGATGCGATCGCGCGCCGGCGGGCGGTCCACGCGGCGAGGCGGGGAAGCTTCGCCGAGAGGACCGCCGCCTGGATGGCGTCCATCCGGAAGTTCCCGCCGACCCGGTCATGGTGATAGGTGGTGGAAGAGCCGTGCATGCGGAGGCTGCGCAGCAAAGCGGCGAGATCCGGATCGTTGGTCGTCACGGCGCCCGCGTCTCCCGCCGCGCCGAGGTTCTTCGTCGGGTAGAAGGAGAACGCCCCGAGCGCGCCGAAGGTTCCGGCGCGGGCCTCGCCGTCCTTCGCCCCGATCGCCTGGCAGGCGTCTTCCAGAACGGGAACCCCCCGGCGGGCGGAAATCTCCAGGATCGGCCGCATGTCCGCGCAGAGTCCGTAGAGGTGCACCGGCTGGATCGCGCGCGTCTTCGGGCCGATCGCGTCCTCGAGCTTCTCGGGATCCATGTTGAACGTGGAAGGCTCGATGTCGACGAAGACCGGCCGTGCGTTCAGCCGGGCGACCACCCCGGCCGACGCGAAAAACGTGAAGGGCGACGTGATCACTTCGTCCCCGGGCGCCACCCCGAGCGCCATCAGCGCGACGAGAAGGGCGTCGGTGCCGGACGTCACGCCGACGACGTGCTCCACGCCGACCTCGCGCGCGAACGCCTTCTCGAACTCCTCGTTCACCGGGCTCATTACGAACCGTCCGGTCGCGAAGACGTCGGCGACGCGGCGGGCGATTTCCGCCTGGAGAGCCTCGTCGTAGCGGGTGAGATCGAGAAGCGGAACAGGCAGGGGCTCGGCCATCGCGGCGCATTGTACGGAAGAACGGCGTGTCACGCTCCCCGCCGCAGGAGATGCGCCGTGAAGCCGTCGTTCGTCGGGCCGGGAAAGATCCGGAACCGGTTCCCGTCGACGAAAGGCGCGAGCCCCGGCGGCGCGTCGATCGCGGCCGGGACGAGCCCCGGCGCGCTCTCCAGCACGGCGGCGACCACCCGTTCGTTCTCCTCCTCTTCCAGGCTGCACGTCGCGTAGAGGAGGATGCCTCCCGGCGCGAGGAGCGCGGCGGCGGCGGCGAGGCCCTCCCTCTGCGCGCGCGCGAGCCGGTCGATCGAGGACGGCGACAGCCGCCTCCGGATCTCCGGGTTCTTCCGCAGGGTGCCCGTTCCGCTGCACGGCGCGTCGAAGAGGACGCGCTCGAACCGCCCGCCCTCGAGAGGGAGGCGCGTCACGTCCGCCGCGAGAGGCTTGGCCTCCGGATACCCCAGCCGCCGCGACGCTTCCACCAGGCGGCCAAGACGCGCGGGCGACCGGTCCGCGGAGACCACGCGGCGCGCCCGGCCGAGAGCCAGCGCGGAAAACGATTTGCCCCCGGGCGCCGCGGCGAGATCGACCAGCTCGTCCCCCTCCGGCAACAGGAGCGGAAGCGCCTGCGACGCGAGATCCTGGATCGCGAAGTGCCCCGCGGAAAAGAGAGGCGACCGGAGCGGATTGCCCGAGAGGACGGACAGGCCGAGCGGCGAGATGGGCGAAGTCTCCGTGACGATCCCCTCTCCCGCCAGGGCGGCGGCGAGCGCCGGGCGATCCGTCCTCCTCGGATTCGCCATGAGGTCCATCCCGGACGGCGCGTTGTCGGACGCGAGCAGGTTCAGGGTCCTGTCGCGCCCGAAGCGGTGGAGCCAGCGTCCGACGAGAAAGTCGGGATGCGAGAAATGCCGCGCGAGTGCTCCGGCGTCCGCCGCCGCCGCGTCGAAGGAGGGCGCGCTCCCGGCCGGCTGCGCCCGCAGGATATTGCGCAGGATCGCGTTGACGAGACGGCCGGCGCCGTCCCCGCCGCTCGCCCGAGCCTGCCGCACCGCTTCGTCGACGGCGGCGTAGGCGGGCACGCGCTCCAGGTTGCGGACCTGGTAGAGGGCCACCTCGAGGATCTCGCGCAGAGACGGCGCGAGCTTCTTCCACGGAATGCGGCAGGCCCGCGAGAGCTCCGCGTCGAGCGCGTCCTTGTGGCGCAGCACCCCGAGAACCAGGTGCCGGAGGAGATCGTGGTCCTCGCCCGAGAGATGGGCGCCGCGCTCGGCCAGGAGGGGCGATGCACGCCCTCCGCGCTCGAGGACCTCCCGCAGGACCTCGACCGCCCGGCGGCGCGCGGGGGACGCGCTCCGCCACCCTTTCCCCGAAGTGCCGTCCTTCACGGACGGGAGGACCCGAACCGGCCGGTCAGGCGCGCGCCCAGTGCGAACTGCGCGCCGTTGACGGGCGAACGGCCCTCGCGCTGCAGGCGGCGCAGGAGGAGGGACGTCCCGCCACCCGCCGCCACGACGAGCTCACCGTCCTCCTGCCAGAACGAGCCGGGCGGCTCGGCGCGGCCCTCTTGACCGACCTCCGAGTCGAGGATCTTGATCCGCTCAGAGTCCAGAAAGGTGAAGAGGCCGGGCCACGGCGCGAAGGCCCGCCGCCGGCGGTCGAGAGCGGCGGCGGGCAGCGACCAGTCCGCCTCGCCGTCTTCCCGGCGGATGGTCCGGCAGAACGTGGGCTCCCCCTCCTGCGGGCGCGCCTCGAGAGTTCCCCGCTCGAGGCCGGCGAGCGTCGCGGCGAGCAGATCGGCTCCCAGCTCGGACAGGCGCCCGGCCAGGGCGGCCGCGTCCTCGCGCGGCTCGATCGGAGTGCGCCGTTCGAGGTACAGGGGTCCCGCGTCGAGCTCGCGGACGACCCGCATCGTGGCAACACCGGTCTCGCGGTCGCCGGCCAAAATCGCGGCCTGGACGGGAGATGCCCCGCGATGGCGTGGAAGAAGGGAAGCGTGCACGTTGACGAAGCCGAGGCGCGGCGCCGCGAGGACCTCGTCCGGCAGCAGCTTGCCGTACGCGACCACGACGCCGACGTCGGCGCGGGCGGCCGCCAGAGTCTCGAGAAACGAGGCGTTGTCCCGGAGGCGCTCGGGCTTCTCCGTCCGGATGCCCAGGGAGGCCGCGGCCTCGGAAATCGCCGAGGGACGGAGGGCGGCGCGGCGTCCGACGGGCCGGTCGGGTTGCGTCACGACGAGACGCACCTCGGCATCGCTGGCGAGGCGCGTGAGCGAGGGACCGGCGAAGGCGGGAGTCCCGAAGAAGACCGCGCGCAGCAAGTCAGAGGCCCGCGGGCGGCTCGGCGCCGGCCTTCGGCTCCGCGCCCGCGTCGACCCGCACCGGTGTCGCCGCCAGAGACCCGTCGACCGGATCGGTGTGGGCCGGGCCGCCGGCCGGCGGCGCGGGATGCCGGATCCTCCAGAGGCGCGAAGCCGACCAGACTCCCGCCGCCGCGAAGACCACCAGAACGAGGCCGACGAGCGAGCCGAAGATGACCCACGCCGGCGGCCATCTCTTCTCGAACCCGTAGAAGATCACCGGAAGGAAGAGCAGCAGCGCGTAGAGCGCGACGACGATCGTGCGGCGGAGCTCCTGCTCGCGGTCTCTGGGCGGATCGAGGAATCCGAGCCCGCGGGCCAGTCGATAGACGAGCCACGTGAAGCCCGGCGTCGCGGCGAGGACGAGCGCCATCCAGAGAAACGAGCGCTTCATCGCGGCTGCCGGTCGACCTGCTCGAAATAGTCCTGCGAGACCAGGACCTCGCGCGGCTTCGAGCCCCGCGGCGGGCCGAGCAGGCCGTCGCGGGACATCATGTCGATCAACTTGCCCGCGCGGGAGAATCCGACGCCCATCCGCCGCTGAAGAAACGAGATCGACGCCATCTTCTCCTTCACGACGAGCCGCGCGGCCTCGTCGTAGAGAGGATCGTTCTCGTCGGCGCCCTCGCCGTCGCCCCGTCGCGACGCGGCCTCCTCGCGATCTTTCGTGATCTCGTCGTTGAACTGGGGCTTGCTCTGCTTCTTCAAGAACTTGACGAGCGCCGCCGTCTCCTGGACCGAAACGTACGCGCCGTGCACGCGGCGCAACCGGGAAGTGCCCGGCGGAAGAAACAGCATGTCGCCGCGGCCGAGAAGGCGCTCCGCGCCGTTGCCGTCCAGGATCACGCGCGAGTCGACCTTCGAGGAGACCTTGAACGCGATGCGCGAGGGGAGGTTCGCCTTGATCACGCCCGTCAGCACGTCGACCGACGGCCGCTGCGTTGCGACCACGAGGTGGATCCCCACCGCGCGCGCCTTCTGAGCGAGCCGGACGATCGACTCCTCGACGTCCTTCGGAGCCGTCATCATCAGGTCCGCGAGCTCGTCGATGACGATCACGATGAGCGGCATGGGCTCGAGCTTCAGGTCGTCGTCGGGATGGTCGGCCTTCACGCGCGCGATGACCTCGGGGTCCTTGATCGCCGCGTTGTACTGCTCGGCGTTGCGGACCTGGCCGACGTCCGAGAGGATCTGGAAGCGTTCCTCCATGACGCCCACCGCCCACTTCAAGGCGTTCGACGCCTTCTTGGGATCCGTGATGATCGGCGTCAGAAGGTGCGGCAGGTTCTCGTAGATCTCCAGCTCGACCATCTTCGGGTCGATCAGGATCATCTTCACCTGGTCCGGCCGGGCCTTGAAGAGGAGAGAGCTCAGGAGAGCGTTGATGCCGACGCTCTTGCCCGACCCCGTCGTCCCGGCGATCAGGAGATGCGGCATGCCGCGGAGGTCGTCGACGACGGGCTCGCCGTGGATGTCTTTGCCGAGCGCGAGAGTGAGAAGCGACGGCGAGCGGACGAACTTCTCCGACTCGATGACGTCGCGCAGGGCGATGATCTCTCCTCCGCCCGGGTTCGGGACCTCTATCCCGACGCTCGAACGGCCGGGAAGCCTCTCGATGCGGATTGACTCCGCCGACAGCGCCAGCGCGAGGTCCTCCGACAGGCCCATCACCTGGTTGACCTTGATCCCGGCGGCCGGCCGGAACTCGTAGGTCGTGACGACGGGGCCCGGGTGGTACTCCGCGACTTCCCCTTCGACCCCGAACTCGGCGCACTTGGCCGCGATGACCCGGCCATTCTCCGCGAGGGCCTTGCGGTCGACCGTGCCCGCGTTCTCCCGGCGCTCGAGGAGCGACGACTGCGGATAGGTGTAGCCCTCGACGACGAGGGGAAGGCTCCTCTGGGCGTCCGGTTTCTTCCGCCCGGCCCCGGGCGTCGCCGAACCGGCGAAGGGTGCGGGAGCCTGGCGCGGGGCGGTCACGACCTTCCGAAGCGACAGCCGGCCGGGACCGGGCACCTCCTGCAGCACGGGCGAAGGCTCCTCCCGGGCGAAGGGGACCTCTTCCAGCGTCACGTGCTCCTTCTTCGACTTCTCGAGATGCTTCGCGACGACCGTCCGCCGCAGCCGCTCCCTGGTGCGCTGGTCGCGGCGCCGGACCCAGCGGACCGTCAGCCGCCCCCAGAGCGACGCGAACCGCACCCGCAGCCCGAAGAAGACCTCTCCCAGGGAGAGCTGCGTCGCGAGAGGGATGGCGAGGAGGACGAGCGCCGCGGCGAGCAGCACGGCGCCCGTCGTGCCGAGGCGCGCGCGGGCCGCCTCGGAAAGCGCCCGTCCGATCACGCCGCCGGAGTCGATCTCTTCGCCGGAAAGGGTCCGCCGGCCGAAGGCGAGAGAGAGCAGCGCCGGCACCGCGAGGGCGAGGATCACGAACCCCGCCGCCTTCGTGGCCGGGTTCTCGAACGGGCGCTGGGAGAAGCGGCGCAATCCCCAGTAGATGAGGAGCGCTGGGACCGCCCACGCCGCGAAACCGACGGCCGCATACAGGGCGGCGGAGAGCGATGCGCCGAATCCGCCGATCCAGTTCGACGGCGCCGCCGCGGCGACCGCGTCGCCCGTCGAGTGCGAGAAGAGGCTGGGATCGGCGGGATCGTGGGAGAGGAGGGACAGCGCCAGCAGAACCCCGATCAGGAGGAGCAGGACGCCGACGGCTTCACTCGCCAGACGGCCGCGCCAGAAGGATCCTTGGCTCAATCTGGAACATTATGAGGCGTAAAGCGCGCGGGGGCCAGCGCCGCACGCCGAGAGAGTCTTCCGCGCGATGCGGCGGGACCGAGCGGGTTGCGCTACTTCGCCTCGTCCCAGGCGGACGCGGCGTTCGCCTTGAAGCGTTCCGTGTAGCCGTTCCACGATCGATAGGAATCGAGGTCGACGTCCCGGACGAAATCTTCCTTCGATTTCCCGGCGGCGCGCGCCTTCCGGGCGGCGTCCATCAGATCCGTGAAGTACTGCCGGAACGCCTTCATGCCGGCGAGATCGCTGACCTGGCCGTGGCCGGGGATCACGACCGCGTCCGCCGGGACCTTCGACGCGGCCTTGTCGAGCGCGGCGAGGTACCCGAGGACGGAGCCTCCGCCCTCGACGTCGACGAACGGGATGACCTTGTTGAAGAAGTCGTCGCCCATGTGGAGCACCTTCGCCTTCTCGAACCAGACGGCGCTGTCTCCGTCCGTGTGCGCCGGCGGAAGATGCCAGACGTCGATCGTCTCCTCGCCGATGTGGATCCGGAGCGCAGAATCGAATGTCATGACGGGTGCGGGGATCTCCTCGATCTTGACCGTCTTCGCCCACGCGATCTGGTCCGAGAAGAACTTCACCATCTCGGCATTGCCGCTCTTCTTCGCCTCTTCCAGATGGGCGGGGTACTCCTTCTGGATCGCCACGGGGCTCGCGAGCATGCGCGCGCGGACGTTGTCATGCGCGACGATCATCGCGAACTGGCGGAAGACCTCGTTTCCGCCCACGTGGTCTCCGTGATGGTGCGTATTGACGAGAAACCGGATCGGCTTGTCCGAGATCTTCCGGATCTGGGCGACGATCCCCGGGGCGAGGTCCTTGAACTGCGAGTCCACGACCAGGATGGCGTCCGGTCCGACGAAGAACGCGACGTTGCCGCCCCGTCCGTAGAGCGCGTAAACGTTGCCCGCGAGCGGCTTCAGTCGAAACGGGTCTTCGGCCGGCGCGGCATGGTGCTCGGCGGAAGCCGGGGCGGACGGAGCCGGCGACGGAGTCGCTCCGGGGGGGGGCGTGGCGCGCGGCGCCTGGGCGATCAGGGCGGGAGACAGGAGAAGCAGGCCGAGCGGCGCGAGGAGGGAGCGTTTCATGGGGGCCTCCGGATCGCGGGACTCTAACCGAAGGGCCGCCCGCTCTTCACTAGAATGCCTCCGATGCCCGACTCCCCCGCGCCCGGCCGCCCGCGGATCCTCTCCGGCGTCCAGCCGTCCGGAAAGCTGCACCTCGGCAACTACTTCGGCGCGATCCGCCAGCACATCGCGCTGCAGGACGAAGGGGAATGCTTCTTCTTCATCGCGGACTTCCACGCGCTGACGACCGTGCAGGATCCGGAGCAGCTTCGCGGGCTCGTCCGCGGCGTCGCGCTCGATTATCTGGCTCTCGGGCTCGACCCGGACAAGGCCGCGTTCTTCCGGCAGTCCGATGTCCCCGAGGTGACGGAGCTCTCCTGGATCCTCTCGACCGTGACCGGGATGGGGCTCCTCGAGCGCGCGCACTCCTACAAGGACAAGATCGCGAGGGGGATCGCCGCGACCGCCGGCCTCTTCGGCTACCCGTTGCTCATGGCGGCCGACATCCTGATCTACCGCTCGAACCTCGTCCCCGTCGGTCAGGACCAGATCCAGCACATCGAGATGACCCGCGACATGGCGGGCTACTTCAACCAGACGTGGAAGAAGGTCTTTCCGCTCCCCGAGGCACGGCTCGACCGCGCGCCGGTCGTTCCCGGGACCGACGGCAAGAAGATGAGCAAGTCCTACGGAAATACGATCGATATCTTCGCGGAGGGCGCGCAACTGAAGAAGGCCGTCATGGGGATCGTGACGGACAGCACGCCCGTCGAGTCCCCGAAGGACCCGGAGAAGGACAACGTCTTCGCCCTCTATGCGCTCTTCGCCTCGCCCGAGGAGCGCGACGCCCTGGCGTCGCGCTACCGCGCCGGAGGTCTTGGATACGGGGACGCCAAGAAGATGCTCATCGCCGAGATCGAGAAGCGCTTCGCGCCCGCGAGAGAGCGGCGGCGCGAGCTCGAGAGAGATCCCTCCACGGTCGACGCGGTGCTCGCGCGCGGCGCGCGCCGCGCCGGGGACGTCGCCCGCGAGACGATGCGTGAGGTTCGGGAAGCGGTCGGTCTCCGTTAGCTCGGGGCCTCGCGCGGCCGGTTGCCGACACCCGGCAGTTGCGCTAGATTTACGCCTCATGATCGTGCCGGTCTCCAACCCCCCGAATCCCTGGGATTCCGTCCACGCCGAATGGCTGGGGGAGCCTCCCGCGGCGCGCCTCGAGGTCTTCGAGGAGCGCGCGCGATCGATCATCGCGGAAAACGACAGCCCCGACGTCGGGTTCCGCTTCTCGATCAACCCCTACCGCGGATGCTTTCACGCCTGCGCGTACTGCTACGCGCGCTCGAGCCACGAGTACCTGGGGTTCGGCGCGGGAACCGACTTCGACCGGAAGATCGTGGTCAAGACGAACGCGGCGGAGCTCCTGCGGCGCGAGCTGTCGCGCCGCTCGTGGGCGGGCGACGTGATCGCTCTCTCCGGAAACACGGACTGCTACCAGCCGCTCGAGGCGGTCTACGAGCTGACTCGCCGCTGCCTCGAGGTGTGCCTCGACTTCCGCAACCCGGTCGGCCTCATCACGAAGAGCGCCCTGATCCGCCGGGACGCCGCCCTGCTCGGGCGCCTCGCACGGGAGGCTTCGGCGACCGTGCATCTTTCGATCTGCTTTTCCGACGACGCCATGTCCCGCGCGATCGAGCCGAACACGAGCCCTCCGTCCCAGCGTTTCGAGACGATCCGGGTCCTGTCGGACGCGGGGGTCCGGACCGGCGTCGGCGTCGCGCCGGTGATCCCCGGTTTGAACGACGACCAGATCCCGGAGATCCTCGCTCGCGCTCGCGAAGCCGGCGCTTCCGAAGCGTTCCGCCAGCCGCTGCGGCTCTCCGGGGCCACGCTTCCCGTATTCCGGGAGCGGCTCGGGGCCGCCTTCCCCGCCCGCGCCTCGAAAGTGTGGAGCGCGGTCCAGGAGATGCGGGGCGGACGCCTGAACGAGACCCGGTTCGGCGACCGGATGCACGGGCTCGGTCCCCGTTGGGCCGCGGTCGAGGCGCTGTATCGCGCGGAGTGCCGCCGGCTCGGATACACGCGGGACCGGGAAAACGGGCGCGGGAGCACGTTCCGGCGGCCCGACAGGCAGGGTTCGCTCTTCGGAAGCTGAAGGCGCGGCGCGGCGCGCGGCGCTCCATTTTGCAAAGTACTTGACTCGGTCACCCCGCGGCGGTCAGAATCGGAGCGTGGATTCGACCCGCTTTCCGCGGCATCCGGACCGGGCCCCCGACGTCGGCGGCCGGGCGATTGACAACCTGCGCTTCATCCGCGAGACGATGGAAAAGGCCATCGCCTTCACGGCGGTGCCGGGCTGGGGGGGCGTCGGAATGGGCGTCACGGCCGTCGCGGCCGCCGCTCTGTCGACTTTCGCGCGCACACCCGAGGAGTGGCTCGGCATCTGGCTCGTGGAGGCGTTCGTGGCGCTCTTGCTCGGAGCCTGGGCGATGGCGCGGAAGGCGCGGCGCGCCGGTGCGACCCTCTTTTCCGGCCCCGCCAGGCGCTTCCTGCTGATGCTCACTCCGCCGCTCGTCGCCGGCGGGGTCGTCACGCTCGCGCTGGCGCACGCGGGTCAGATGGCGCTCCTGCCGGGGATGTGGCTGCTTCTGTATGGCACGGCGGTCGTGACCGGAGGCGCCCTGGCCGTCCGCATCGTTCCGGCGATGGGGATCGTCTTCATGGTTCTCGGCTGCCTCGCGCTCCTCTGCCCGCCCTCATGGGGGACGGGCTTCCTCGCCTGCGGGTTCGGCGGGCTGCAGATCGGAGTCGGTTTCCTGATCGCGCGGAGGCACGGAGGCTGATGGCGCGAGCCCGCTCCTCCGCCTCCGACGCCGCATCGCGGCGAACGGCCCGGCGGGCCGCCACTCCCCGCTCGGGAGTTCCGGACCTCGACCGGACGATCCACGAGAGGACGCGGCTCGCGATCGTCTCCGCCCTCGCCGCGCAGTCTCCTCTCACGTTCCGGGAGCTGAAGACGCTGCTCGGCGCGACCGACGGCAACCTCTCCGTCCACGCGCGCCGGCTGGAGGAAGCCGGGTACGTCGCCGCCTCGAAATCCTTCGATGGCCGGATCCCCCGCACCGAGTTCCGCCTCACCGCGGAGGGGCGCCGCGCTTTCGCGCGCTACCTCGACCACCTCGAGGCGGTGGTCCGGCACGCCCGCGGCCTCTGACATCGCTCTCTTTTTTTTGGAGGGTTACTTCATGATACAAAGTTCTTTAGCGATCGCCGCCGCGTCGAGCCCGGAGGCCGTGTCGACGCCCCCTCACATCCTCCTCTCCGCGCTCGCCTTCCTGGGGCTCGGCGTCCTGCTCGTCGTCGCGGCCGTCGTGGCGGCCGGGCTCGCGGGCTTCGGAAAAAGGCGCGCCGCGCGCTCCGTCGCGGCCGCGGCGGCGGGGGCGGTCTTGTTCTACGCGGTGGTGCTCTTCGCGGCGGCCTGGGCGAGCCGCGACCGGACTCTCGGCCCCGGCGGCAGGAAATACTTCTGCGAGCTCGACTGCCACCTCGCGTACTCGCTCGAGCCCGCGGCGGCCTCGGGCACGGGCGGGCGGGCGGTCGTCGTCGTTCGCACCTGGTTCGATCCCGCCACGACCTCGGCCTGGCGCGGCGACACGGCTCTCACGCCCAACCCGCGCGTCGCGTGGATCGTTGACGCCGCCGGGCGGCGCTACCTCCCCTTGCCCCCAACCGCGGGCGCCGGGCCGGACTCCGGTGTGGCCGCCTTCGACCGGCCGCTGCGCCCGGGAGAGTCGTCGCAAACGACGCTGTCCTTCGACCTGCCCGGCGGCGTTCGCGGCCCGCGGCTTTATGTGGGAGACCGCGGCATGCCGGGGCCCCTGTTGATCGGACACGAGAACAGCCCCGGCCACGGGAAGATCTACTTCGCGCTCGGCTCGCCGGCTCCGGGCCGGCACGGATGAGGCTTGTCTTCCGCGCCCATCCCCGCCCAGAATCGGTCGTGAGCCGACCGCTGCTGCCGCAGATGACCGCCCGGCGCTGGATCGAGTACACGATCGCCATCCTCGCGGGCAACGCGGTCTACTTCCTCGTCTTGTTTCCGGGACTGCCTCCCTCTCTCCAGCACCCGCCCCCGCGAGGCGGGATGCTTCCTTTCGAGCTCGACGCCGGTCTCCTCCTGGACTTTCTCTGCTGCGTCGCCGTCTACGGGGCGATCCGCCTCGGCTCCGCGCACGCCCGGCGCTGGCGCGTCTAGCGGCGCCCCGCGCGCAGCGCGGAAAGGACGCCGCGTCGTATTCGGGCGCGC
>JBDTOO010000067.1:0-17192 GCA_039933215.1 Acidobacteriota bacterium | reverse complement strand
CGAAGAAGATCACCGTCGACGTGCAGGGAGAGATCCTCGAGCTCAAGAACACCGTCAACACGATGGTCGACCAGCTCTCCTCCTTCGCCGCCGAGGTCACGCGCGTCGCCCGCGAGGTCGGAACGGAAGGAAAGCTCGGCGGACAGGCCGAGGTGCCGGGCGTCTCGGGCACCTGGAAGGGCCTGACCGACAACGTCAACTTCATGGCGGGTAACCTCACCAGCCAGGTGCGCGGCATCGCCAAGGTCGTGACCGCCGTCGCCAACGGCGACCTGAAGCGCGAACTGACGGTCGAGGCGAAGGGCGAGATCGCGGCCCTTGCCGACACGATCAACGGGATGATCGACACCCTCGCGAAGTTTGCCGAGCAGGTGACGACCGTGGCCCGCGAGGTCGGCGTCGAGGGTCAGCTCGGCGGACAGGCGAGCGTCCCGGGCGCGGCCGGAACGTGGAAAGACCTCACCGACAACGTGAACCGCCTCGCCGCGAACCTGACCACACAGGTGCGCGCGATCGCCGAGGTCGCCACGGCCGTCACGAAGGGAGACCTGACGCGCTCGATCAAGGTCGAGGCGCGCGGCGAGGTCGCGGCGCTGAAGGACAACATCAACGAGATGATTCGCAACCTCAAGGACACCACGCTCAAAAACAGCGAGCAGGACTGGCTGAAGACCAACCTCGCGAAGTTCTCTCGCATGCTCCAGGGCCAGAAAGACCTCCTGACGGTCGGCCGGCTGATCCTCTCGGAGCTCGCTCCGGTCGTCTCCGTCCATCAGGGAGCCTTCTACACGCTGGACGAGTCCGCGGACGAGCCGAACCTGAAGCTCCTCGCGAGCTACGCCTCGCGCTCCGAGTCCGTTCCGAACACGCTGCGGCTCGGCGAGAGCCTCGTCGGCCAGTGCGCGGTCGAGAAGGAGAAGATTCTCCTCACGCAGGTGCCAGACGACTACCTCTCGATCTCCTCGGGTCTCGGAGGCGCCTCGCCGGCGAACATCATCGTGCTCCCGGTTCTCTTCGAAGGCGAGCCGAAGGGCGTTCTCGAGCTCGCCTCCTTCGAGACCTTCAGCCCCACGCACCAGGCTTTGCTCGACCAGCTCGCCGAGACGATCGGGATCGTGCTCAACACCATTCAGGCGAACACGCTGACGGAGGACCTCCTCAAGCAGTCCCAGTCGCTCGCCGGAGAGCTCCAGGCGCAGCAGGAGGAGCTGCGTCAGACGAACCAGAAGCTCGAGGAGAAGGCGTTTCTCCTCGCCGAGCAGAACTTCGAGGTCGAACGGAAGAACCAGGAGGTCGAACAGGCCCGCGTCGCACTCGAAGAGAAGGCGAAGCAGCTCGCTCTGACGTCGAAGTACAAGTCCGAGTTCCTCGCGAACATGTCCCACGAGCTCCGGACGCCTCTGAACAGCCTTCTCATCCTCTCCGACCAGCTCTCCAAGAACCCCGACGGGAACCTGAGCGGCCGCCAGACCCAGTTCGCGCAGACGATCCACTCGTCGGGCAAAGACCTGCTCGCTCTGATCAACGACATCCTCGACCTCTCGAAGATCGAGTCCGGCACGGTCGTCGTCGACGTCGGCGAGCTGCGGTTCTCCGATTTGCTCGACTACGTCCAGCGCACCTTCGGCCATGTTGCCGAGGCCAAGGGCGTCGGCTTCGGGATCGAGGTCGACCGCCGGCTTCCGCGATCGATTTTCACGGACTCGAAGCGGCTCCAGCAGGTCATCAAGAACCTGCTTTCGAACGCCTTCAAATTCACGGACCGCGGACGGGTGACCCTCAACATCGAGACCGTGGGCGACGGGTGGACCTCGGGCATCGAGTCCCTCGATCGCGCGAAATCCGTCCTCGCTTTCTCCGTCACGGACACCGGCATCGGTATTCCGGCGGACAAGCAGCAGATCATCTTCGAGGCGTTCCAGCAGGCGGACGGGAGCACCAGCCGGAAGTACGGCGGCACGGGCCTGGGCCTCGCGATCAGCCGTGAGATCGGGCGGCTTCTGGGCGGCGAGATCCGGTTGATGAGCATCCCGGGCGAAGGCAGTACCTTCACGCTGTTCCTGCCTCAGATGTACGTCGCGCCGAAGAGCTCCCGGCCCGGCGCGGAGTGGTCCGGTTCGCGGATCGTCTCCGTCATGTCGGACATCGACGCCGCCCATCCGAATATGGACGCGGCGCTCGAACCGTCGGAGGTCGTCGACGACCGCTCCGACATCGGATCCGAGGATCGAACGATCCTGATCGTCGACAACGACGAGAACTTCGCGAGATTCCTCGTCGACATGGCTCACGAGAACGGCTTCAAGGCTCTCGTGGCCACGCAGGGTCCCGAGGCCCTGTCTCTCGCCCAGGGCCATCGCCTGGACGCGATCACCCTGGACATCCAGCTGCCGATCATCGACGGCTGGCGCGTCCTCGACCGCCTGAAGACGAATCCGGCGACCCGCCACGTGCCGGTCTGGGTGATCACGACCGAGGAAGACACTTCCCGCGGGATGGCGCTCGGCGCCCGCGGGACCGTCTCCAAGCCGATCAAGACGAAGGAGACGCTGGACGATCTCTTCACGGCGATCCGCCGTTTCGTCGATCGCCGCGAACGCGACCTTCTGTTCCTGTGGTCGGACGCTTCCGACCACGCGGCGCTCGCCTCGCTCGTCGGTCATCCGGGGGCCCGGACGCGGTTCGTCACCACCACCGCGGAAGCCCTCGGGGCACTCGACGAGACCTCGTTCGACTGCGTGGTGCTCGGCATCTCGCCGGACCTCGCTCCGGACGCCGTCTCCGAGATCGCGCGTCAATGCGCCGTTCGGGAGATCCCCGTGCTCTTCCACGTTCCGGGATCGCTTCCGGCCGAGTTCCAGTCCGACGTCAATCGCTACGTCCAGTCCGGTCTGGCGCGCGAGGCGCACTCCGCCGAGAGGCTTTTGGACCAGACCGCCCTCGTCCTGCACCAGCGCGTCGATGACCTGCCCGAGGACCGCCGCCGGGCTCTCGAGGCGATCTACTCGACCGACCGGGTGCTCACCGGGAAGAAGGTTCTCATCGTCGACGACGACATCCGCAACATCTTCGCGCTCACGAGCGTGCTCGAACGGCAGAACATGGAGGTCCTCTCGGCCGAGACCGGCAAGGACGCCATTTCCACACTCCAGAAAACCGACGGCATCGACGTGGTCCTGATGGACGTCATGATGCCCGACATGGACGGCTACGACACGATGCGTGCGATCCGAAAGATCGACCGCTTCCAGGACCTTCCGATCATCGCGGTGACGGCGAAGGCCATGAAGGGTGACCGCGAGAAGACGCTCCAGGCCGGCGCGTGGGACTATCTCTCGAAGCCGGTCGACACCGAGCAGATGCTCTCGGTCCTGCGCAGCTGGCTGTTCCGGTAAGGGTCGACTCGGGAACCCGGAATCAACAAATGGGCGACGGAAAGGTCAACATCCTCGCCGTCGACGATCACCCGGACAAGCTCCTCGCTTTGTCCGCCGTGCTCGCGGAGCTCGGTCAGAACGTGGTCACGGCCGGCTCCGGCCGCGATGCCCTGCGGGCTCTCCTCACGAACGAGTTCGCGGTGATCCTGCTCGACGTGAACATGCCCGGCATGGACGGGTTCGAGACGGCGGCGTTCGCCCGACAGCGCAAGAACTCCGAGCACACGCCCATCATCTTCGTGACCGCCTACGGCGACGAAACGCATGCTTCCCGCGGCTACTCGCTCGGAGCCGTGGATTACATCCTGGCGCCTCTCGATCCCGAGGTTCTCAAAACCAAGGTGATGGTCTTCGTCGAGCTCTTCCGCAAGACGGCCAAGATCCGGCAGCAGGCGCAGGCGCTCGAGCACAAGGCGTTGCAGCTCCAGCGGCTCACCGAGGCGTCGCTCACCATCAACTCCGCTCTCTCCCCCACCGACATGCTCCAGTCGGTGACGGAGATCGCGCGCGACATCGTCGGGTCGCATCAGGCCGTTGCGCTGATCGCCGCGGATCCGAATCCCACGCGCTTCGACTCGGCGGTCTCGCTCTCCGGCCGGTACGAGGCCCGCGGCGAGCGGCCGGTCCTGAGCGATCGAGCCGCGCTGCGCGCGTTCCTCGGCGAGGTCGACGGCCCCGTTCGCATTCCCCGGGGCGGCGTCCATTCGCCGCCTCCCTGGCAGAGCCTTCTCGCGAGCGATCGTCCCTCGCGCCTCGGCTGGCTCGCCGCCCCGCTCGTCCTTCGGGACGGGCGGCGGATCGGACTCCTCCATCTGCTCGACAAGCGCGAAGGCGACTTCACGACGGAAGACGAATCGATCCTGACCCAGCTCGCCCAGATGACCTCGGTCGCGATCGAGAACACCCTGAACGCGGAAGCGCGCGAGGCCAATCGGATCAAGGACGAGTTCCTCACCACGCTGTCGCACGAGCTCCGGACGCCGCTCTCGGCCATCCTTGGCTGGACTCGGACCCTCCGGGGGACGCCGGCGGATTCGAGCAAGGTCGAACGGGGGCTCGAAGTCATCGAGCGGAACGTCCGCGCCCAGACAAAACTGATCGACGATCTCCTCGACGTCTCCCGGATCATCACGGGGAAGGTCCGTCTGGCGATCGCGCCGGCGGCGATCGGGCCTCTCGTCGACGCCGCCGTCGAGGCCATGCGCCCCGCGGCCGAGGCGAAGGGAATCCAGATCCTCCTCGAAGACCGGCTCGCCGACGGAGAGGACGGGATCATGGCCGACGCCGACCGCCTCCAACAGATCGTCTGGAATCTCGTCTCCAATGCCATCAAGTTCACCCCGAAAGGCGGCCGGGTCTCCGTCCGGGTCGCGGGCGACGACGCGAAGGTCGAGATCCGCGTCTCCGACACCGGGCAGGGCATCTCCTCCGAGTTTCTCCCGCGTGTCTTCGAGCGCTTCCGCCAGGCCGACAGCTCGACGACGCGGAGGCACGGGGGGCTCGGCATCGGTCTCGCGATCGCGCGGCATCTGGTCGAGCTTCACGGCGGGACAATCTCGGCCGAGAGCGACGGCGCCAGCCTCGGCGCGCTCTTCACAGTCACCCTGCCTCGCACGGCCCCGGGAGCCGCGGCGATCCCGGAAGCGGAGCCCGCGCCCGAGCAGGAGGCGGCGGCGGTGGATCACCCTTCGGGCATGAGCCTCGAGGGTGTGCGCGTGCTGCTCGTCGAGGATGAGCGGGACGGCCGCGATCTCATCGAGGAAGTGCTCCGCGCGTCGGGCGCCCGCGTCTCCACCGCGGCCTCGGCCGAGGAGGGCCGCACCGCGCTCGCCGCGTTCTCTCCGGACGTCCTCGTGAGCGACATCGGGATGCCCGGTGAGGACGGCTACTCCCTGATCCGTTCCATCCGGGCCCGGCCGGACGAGCGCGGAAGGGTGCCCGCCCTGGCGCTCACGGCGTATGCCCGCGAGGAAGACCGCCTCCGGTCACGGAGGGCCGGCTTCGACGGCCATCTCTCGAAGCCGCTCGATCCGGCGGAGCTGGTCGCCGCGATCGAGCGCCTCCTCTCCGCCTCGAAAGAGACCAACCGCCTGACGCCCCCGTCCCCGGAAGCCGTGAAGCCCGCGGCCGGGGCGGAGCCCGTCCGCATCCTGGTCGTCGAGGACGACCTCGACTCCCGCGAGGGCCTGAAGAGCGTCCTCGAGATCTGGGGACACTCGGTCGACGTGGCGGAGGACGGAGCGGCGGGCATCGAGAAGGCGGTGCGCGACCGCCCGGGGATCGTCCTGATCGACATCGGCCTCCCGGAGATCGACGGCTACGAGGTGGCCGCCCGGATCCGCCAGGCGCTCGCCGGAGCCGAAATCTTTCTGATCGCGCTCACCGGGTATGCCGACGCCCAGGCGCGACACCGGGCGATCGAAAGCGGCTTCGATGCCCACGTCACGAAGCCCGTCGACTTCGGAAAGCTCTCGACCCTTCTTTCGGTGCGGGTGGCGGCCCTCTCGGGGGCCCGAGAGGGCGCGCCGGCGGACTTCCCTTCGCCGGACTAGCCGCCCTTTCCGGCCTCCGGACCCGACACGTCCGCCGAGGGCAGGAACCGCGGTGCGCGCCGGTGGTGCGTCGCCTGCTCGTAGGCGTACGCGATGCGGATCAGAGTCGGCTCGCTCCATGCCCGCCCGAAGAACGAAACGCCCACGGGCAGCCCCCGGACATATCCCGCGGGAACCGTCACGTGCGGATATCCGGCGACGGCCGGCAGCGTCGAGCAGCCTCCGACTCCGTAGTCCCCGTTGACGAGGTCCGTCAGGGAGGGCGGTCCGCTCGTCGGCGCGATGAACGCGTCGACGCGGTGCTTCTCGATCGCACGGTCGATGCCGTCCCGGCGCGAGAGACGGAGATCCTTCTCGAGCGCGTCGCGGTATGCCTTGTCCGTGAGGGGGCCCTTCTTCTCGGCCTGCAGGAAGATCTCCTGCCCGAAGTACGGCATCTCGCGGTCGCGATTCTTCTCGTTGAAGACGATCAGCTCGGCGATGCTCCTCGGATGGGTTCCCGCGGGGCCGGGAAGGGCGGCGAGGTACGCGTTCAAGTCCGCCTTGAACTCGTATAGCAGCACTTCGAACTCCGCCTTGTCGAAATCGCCCACCGAGTCGATGTCCGCCGGGTCGACGATCACGGCTCCGAGGCGCTTGAGGTCGGAGATGGCCGCTTCGACGAGCCGGTCCGCCGTTCCGCTCTGTCCGAAAAGCCCCTTGCGCGGGACCCCGATCCGCACACCCGCGAGATCGCCCGGCGCGAAGACCGCGTAATCGGCCTTCGCCTTGCCCGCCGCCTCGCGAGTAACCCCGTCCGACGGGTCCGCGCCGGCGAGCGCCGAAAGGAGGACCGCGGCGTCGGCTACCGTGCGAGCCATCGGCCCGGCGGTGTCCTGGCTGTGGGCGATCGGGATGATCCCGCTGCGGCTGACGAGCCCGAGCGTCGGCTTGATGCCGACGAGAGAACAATTGTTGGACGGCGAGACGATCGAGCCGTCGGTCTCCGATCCGACGGCCGCGGCGCAGAGGCTCGCCGCCGCGGCCGCGCCGGATCCGGAGCTCGACCCCGAGGCGTTCCGGTCGAGCGCGTAGGGATTCCGGCAGAGTCCTCCCCGGCCGCTCCAGCCGCTCGTCGAGTGGGTCGACCGGAAGTTCGCCCACTCGGAGAGGTTGGTCTTGCCGAGAAGCACCGCGCCGGCGTCGCGGAGACGCCGGGCCACCCAGGAATCCGCGGCGGGGATCGATCCCTCCAGCGCGAGAGAACCCGCCGTCGTGGTCATCCGGTCGGCGGTCCCGATGTTGTCCTTCAGGAGGATCGGGATTCCGTGCAGAGGCCCGCGCACGCGGCCGGCCTTCCGCTCCGCGTCGAGGTTTCCCGCGATCGCGAGGGCGTCGGGATTGACCTCGAGGATCGACCGCAGGGCGGGTCCGCGTCGGTCGATCTCGTCGATCCGGGCGAGATACTTCGTCGTGATCGAGCGCGACGTCTCGGCTCCGGACTCCATGAGCTTCTGGAGCTCCGAGATCGGGACGCCGTCCAGGTCGAAGGGGGCCGGAGCGCCGCCGGGCGGCCGGGAAGCGGGATCCTTCTCCGGGCTCGCCGGAAGAAATCGGGCGCCGGCCGCCGCCGCGCCCCCGGCCGCTCCGTAGCGAAACAGTGTGCGTCGGTCGATGGGGCGGGCTCCTCGCGCGGGTCGGCTCAATTCTCACCTCCGGGCGTTGCCGCGCAATATACGACGGTATCGGTGCTACTCTGAACCTTCACCCGAAAGGATTTCCCATGGCCAAACCGGATCCGGGCCTGGGCGAGAATCGGATTCTCGCCGCCCTGCCGAGGGCCGACTACGCCCGTCTCTCGCCGCATCTCCAGCGTGTCGAAATCGTCACCGGCGCCATCCTCCAGGAAGAAGCCGAGAGGCAGGATCACGTCTTCTTTCCGGAAAGCGGCATCCTCTCGCTCGTTTCGAGCCTCGAGACCGGCGAGCAGATCGAGGTTGCGGCCATTGGAAACGAGGGCATGGTGGGCGTGTCGGTCTTCCTCGGCGTTCCGGCGGCTCCGATCCAGGTCGTTTCCCAGGTCCCCGGCACCGCCCTCCGCCTGACGGCCGCGCGCCTCCACGAGGAGACCCAGCGCGGCGGCGCCCTCTACGATCGCCTGGGACGGTACGTCCATGCCCTGCTCATCAGCATGGGACAGTCGATCGCCTGCAACCGCTTCCACGATCTCGACGCGCGCTGCGCGCGCTGGCTGCTCACGGCGCACGATCGGGTCGGCGACGACGACTTCGTGCTCACGCACCATTTCCTGGCGATGATGCTCGGCGTCCGCCGCGCCGGCGTCAGCACGGTCGCGGGGCGGCTCATGAAAGCCGGGGTGATCTCTTATTCCCAGGGACACGTCTCGGTGAAGAATCGAACGGCGCTCGAGGCGGCGAGCTGCGAGTGCTACGCCGTGGTTCGCGAGCAGCTCGAGATCGTCTTCCGCGAACTCCCACTCGCGCGCGTCCGCTGACGCGCCGCCCGGCGAGGGCCCGGGTCAGTGGCTGGAGTCGGTTTCGCGCCGCGCCCGGACGAGGACCCTCCGGCATGCTTCGATCCAGCCGCGGGCCCGGGCTTCTCCCTCCCGGTCCCCCCGCGCGATCGCGACCTCGAGAAACGCGCTCGCGTTCTCCTGGTGCATGCCGTAGTGCTCGCGCGGGGGCTGATCCGGCCGCCGGCCGCAGAGCTCGCACTGATAGGTGACGAAGGGCTCGGGTCTGTCGCCGCGCCGCCGCTGTCTCGGCTCCGAGGTCTGCACGGCTCGATCGTCGTCGTCCATCGTCTTTCCTCGACAAGGGATTGCACGGGGTTGTCCGGATTCCGGCAAGCCCGGCATCCGGTCGTTCCGCGGCCCGACCGGACCACCCGCTCGCCCGAACTTGATTTCCGACCCCCTGAAATTACCCGACCCCGCGGCGGAAAGCGAGCCTCGAAATGGGTTTCCGGCCATTTTCCAGGCTGAACGGGAGCCGCGTCCGGGCCCCCGCATTCTCTTCTTGTCGCGAGGGCGCCACGTTTTCGAGCCCCTTCCGCCCCCGCGAGGGCGGCGAGGGCCGATCAGGCCTGCGGCGGACCTAACAGAAGATCGATCTTCGCTTCGAGCTCGCCGATGTTGAACGGCTTCCGCAGCGTGTCGGCGACGCCGAGCCGGCGCGCGTCCGAGAGCAGCGAGACGTCCGAGGACATCGCGATGACCGGGACGGGGATTCCCTGGGCGAACAGGCAGAGGATGAAAAATCGCCCGTCGGCTTCCGGCATCATCATGTCGAGGATGACGATGTCCGGGCCGGTCTGGTGGAAAACGGTGAGTCCCGCCTCGCCGTCGTCGGCGGTCGAGACGTCGTAGGTCGGCTCGAGAAGCGTCGCCAGGATCTCCCGCAACGGCTCGTTGTCCTCGAGGATGAGAACGCGCCGTCGATCCGGAAGCGCCGTGTCGCGGTCCGGGTAAAGGGGGAAGTCCACATTCTCCTCTCGCCGCCCTATTCCGGCATCTATACCCTCGTGCGCGCCACGCGCACCTCGGGTTGTCGCGGAAATGTGCGAAAACCGTGCCGGTCGGCGGGACGAGCCCCAGCCCGCGCCGCACTCGTGGGACACTCCGCCGCGCGAGGGAGGAAACGGTATGGACACGAGCTTCCGGCGCATCCTCTGGCAGCAGTTCGGAGCGTCCATCGACATGATGGAAAACGCCGTGCGCGCCTGCCCGGAAACGCTCTGGGCGGATCGGTCACGGAACCCGGAGTTCTGGTACGTCGTGTTCCACGCGCTCTTCTTTCTCGACTACTACCTCTCGGAGTCGGCCGAAGGATTCGCGCCGCCTCCGCCGTTCACACTGGACGAGCTCGATCCGGCCGGCATCCTTCCGGACCGTCCCTACACGAAGGACGAGCTCCTCGAGTATCTCGAGCACGGCCGAAACAAGGTACGGATCCTCCTGGAAGCCATGACCGAGGAGGGCGCGCACGCGGCGCGGAAGTTCGGACGGGTCGAAGGACCGCTCGTCGAATCCCTCCTCTACAACATGCGCCACGTCCAGCATCACGCGGCGCAGCTCAACCTGCTCCTCCGGCAAGAGGTGGCCGACGCCCCGCGGTGGGTCTCCCGGGCTCGGGGTCCGTTCGCCGGATGACGGCGCTTCGCCGTCCCGCCTAGAAGAACCGCGTCAGCGTCAGGGAGAACGTGGTGCCCTGCCGGAACGACTCGTCCGAGAGGCTCTTCGAGTAAAGCTCCCGGTAGATCCCCGGCGAGACGCGAAAGCCCTTCCACGGGAGAAACGTCGCCCGCAGGAAGAAGCCCCCATTGTGAAATCCCGTGCCCTCGTCCACCTCGCCGCTCCAGCGCCCGATCGACTGGTACTGGCCGGCGTACTGGAGGGAGAGCCCGGTCGTTCCGAGCGGCATAGAGGGTCCGAAGCCGTACCGCACCGTCAGCGGGGCCCGAAATCCATGGCTGTTCTCGTAGAGCGGGATCTCCGCGTCCGCGTTCGCCGTGAGAACGAGCGCGCCAATCGAACGCGACCAGATCACGGAGAGGAGCGGATTGACCGTGCCGCTGCCGAACTGGATGTGCTCGTGCCGTTTTCCCGCGCGACCGAGCGCCACGGGGTCATCCTCCGTCCGCCCGAGAGGAATGGAGAGCCCGACGCCGGCCTGGAGCCCGCCCAAAGCGGGAAAGAGAGCGACGACCTGTCCGTCGCTCCAGCCCCGCAGCGTCTCCGTCCGGTGATGGATGTCCCCGTAGGGCGGAACGTACGGCTCGCCGGAAAGGGTCGTGTAGCGCACGCGCTGCGCCTTGTCGTCGTATGGCAGCCGCAGCGACAGCGTCAGCTTCTTCGTCGCGCCGTAGTCGGCGTCGAGCTCCGTATGGAAGAGACCAAGCCGCACGACGTGCCGGTGGTCGGGGATCGCGATCGTTCCGCACTCGGGCGCGACTTCAGGGCACGACGCCACGTGGGCCGTGTCGAAGGTTCCGTACGCGGCCGCCAGGGTCAATCGCCACGACCCGGGAGGAAGAAGTTGTCGATCGGCCCCTCCGCCGGAGAGGTTGGGGTTTGCTCAGGCGGGTCAGGCGTAGGCGGAAGGCGCGACGAGAAACGAGAGGATCAGCAGGGCGAAGACGGGGAACCGGCGCGACCGCACGTTCAGGCGCCGCTCCGCGACCGTGCCTTTTCGATCAGTTCCACGACGCGGTCCCACTTCCCGCCGGTCTCGGCTCCGACGAACTTCCCGCGCGCGTCGTAGACGCGGACGTAGGGCAGGGATTCGACGCGAAACTCCTTCGTGGCCTGCTTCGCCGCCGCGTTGCTCCAGTCCCCCACGTTGATCCGCCGAACGGCGACGATCGGATTCGCCTGGACGAGATGCTGGAGCCGCGCGTCCAGGAGGTGGCAGGGGCTGCACCACTCGGCCCAGTAATCGAGGACGGTCACTTTGCCGGGGACCAGCGTCCGCCCGAAATCGACCTTTTCTCCCTCGCTCGCGGACGCGATGTCGAGGGTCTTCCGGACCTCCTCGGGCAGGGGCTGGAGGTCCTGGCGCATCTCGCCGGGAAAAATCGCTTCGAACCCCGCGTCGCGAAGCGCCTTGCGGATCTTCTCGCGGTCGAAGCCGTCGGGGACCTCGACGGCCGCGGTCCCCGCCTTCCAGTCGAGCTTCGCGTTCTTCACGCCCGGCACCGCGTTCAGGGTCCGCAGGATTGGAGGCCCGCAGGCCTCGCAGTCGATGCCGACGACGGTGAACCGCAGCGGCTCCGAAGCGGCGAGAAGGGATGCGGCGGCGAACAGGATCCCGGCGAGGCCGGCGACGCGCTTCCTGCCGGCGATCGGACTGCTCATCGGAGACAGCATAAGGCAGCGGGTTGCCGGGCGCGGCCGGGTTTCGTGATCCGGCGGGCATAGGATTCGTCCGTGAGTGCTGGCCTGCGATGGGCGCCTGGGGCAATGCCGGCTGTACGGCTTTTCCGGACGCGCCGGTGGTGCCTCGCGGCCGCCGCTCTCGCCGGCTCGCTCGCCTGCGCGGGCACGACTCCAGGCCGGGCCGCGCCTCCCGACACCGCTCTCTCGCCGATCCCGGCCGGCTCCTCGAAGGACGGCGTCGTGAGCTACGAAGCCCTCGTCGATCCCGCGGGCACGGCTTCCCGGCTGAAGGCGCAGCGCGACTTCTTTCCGGCCGGGCCTTCGCCTGCGAACGAGCCGCCGGGCTATCCCGCGAACCTCCTGCCGCGCGCGCTCGGTCCCCGGGAGATCGTCGTGCGGCTCGTGATCGACGCGCGCGGTCGAGTCGCACGCGTCGCTCCCCTGCCGCCATCGCCCGGGAGCGCGCCCGCGGAGCCGGAGTTCTTCGACGCGGTCCGCGCGGCCGTCGAGTCCTGGCGCTTCACCCCCGCGCGCCTGCGCCGCTACGAGGACGTCGACGACGGCAGCGGCGCCGCGCCCTACCAGGTCCTGAAATCCGAGCAGCCCGTCGAGACCTACATCGACGTCCGGTTCCTCTTCGAGGTGCGGGAAGGGATCGGAATCGTCTCGACGCCGCGGGGGTGCGGACGCGGCGCAGGCGGCCGACATCCGAAACGATTCGAGGTGGT
The DNA here is from genome assembly GCA_039933215.1 of Acidobacteriota bacterium. Taxonomy (GTDB): domain Bacteria; phylum Acidobacteriota; class Thermoanaerobaculia; order UBA5066; family Gp7-AA6; genus JALYUA01. The sequence continues at coordinate 4,600 of JBDTOO010000067.1, read as the reverse complement.
GAGCCGTGTAGGACTCGAACCTACAACCTAGAGATTAAGAGTCTCTTGCTCTACCAATTGAGCTAACGGCCCACGGAGCGCGGAGGATATGCGATCGGGTGGTCGGGGGCAAGCATCTCGCCGAGCCCGGAGCCGCGCGGCGGTCTCTAGCCTCCGCCGACGAACTCGACGACCTCGAGGACGTCACCCGGCGCGAGCGCGGTGGTGGCGTAGGAGGCCTTCGGAACGATCTCGCGATTGCGCTCGACCGCCACGCGCGGGGTCGCGATCGCCAGGCGATCGAGGACCGACGCGACGGATGAGCCTTCCGGCAGGCGAAGCTCCTCTCCGTTGACGCGGACGGCGACTTCGCTCACGACTTCCTCCGAACGGGAAACTTGAACTCCGTGCTTCCGATGGGCGAGCTGACGCGGATCACGGCGGCGGCGGTGCCCCCCTCGTAATCCGGCACTTGAAACGACACCGGCAGCGTCCCGTCCGAAGCCGTCTTGCCCTGAAAGACGACCGCCGGCTTCACCACCGTCGACAGGACGCGGATCTGGACCACGGCGCCTCCGACAGGCTGCTTCGAAAGGGAGGAAACCGCCTTCATCCGCAGCGCGGCCTCCTGGCCCCCGATGAATTCCGGCACGGGAGAAAAGGAGCAGTCGATCTGCTCGTGCGCGAGCTCGGAGGCAAGGTAATCGAGGATCACCTGGTCGAGCGTCCGGTCGCCCGAGGCGCCGTGTTCCGCCGGGCTCGCGGAGTCCTCGGCTTCCTCGACGCCGGCCTCGTCGGCGCCCGCGACGGAGTCCGGGCTCTTCAGCGACCCGTTCGGCCCGTCGAACCGGCCCCTCTGGATCGCCGCAATCATCGTCCGATGCTGCTGCTCCATCAACTCCTGCACCGCCCGGTCGTCCCGGCCGTTCTGGACGACGTCGGCGTAGGACGTCTTTCGGGTCGCGAGGATCTGGCCCCCGACGTACACGAGCGACTCGATGTACGGGCTCGTATCGCCCTTGTCTTCCGTCTGGATGTGGAAGACGCGGCTGTTGTGCTTGACGTCGGTGTTGTAGCCGGTGATCACGGGGGCGGAATTGTAGCGTGCCGGGCGCCGCCGCCTTCGGGAAGCCCGGTTGCCGCCGGGAAATGGCGCAGGACGGAAGCCGGGAGCGAAAGCTGCCGGCTCTCGAATTCCGCGGGAGAACCGGCCGCTACTTCTTCGCCTGCCGCCGGAAGACGAGACGGGCCTGCTTGGTCGATCCCCGCTGGAGCGTGACGGTCTCCCGCACCCAGACGTTGCGGTCCTCCGAGAGGCGCCAGACGCTCCGCTGCACGGCCGCCCGAGGATTGTCCTCCGGACCGGCGACGACCTCGAGCCACAGCGACTTCGCGTCCGTGCCCCACTTCGCCGTCAGGGTGCCGCGGTTCTTGTGCCCGAGCGCCTTCTCGTAGGGCTGGCCGTCGACGATGACCTCTTCGGCGATGACGGTCTCCCGCGTCTTCTCGACGGGCTGGATCCAGATGCGGTTCTTCCGCTGCGTCACCTCGAGAACGGCCTTGTCCATGTTCGGGGAGCCGCCGGAGCTCGCCTTGGGATCGAGCTCCCAGACTCCCGTGAAATCCGTCGGGCCCCCGCGGGCGCCGGGAACCAGGGCGGCCCCGCGCGTCTTCGTTCCCGGGGTCTTCGAGGAGGCGGGCGGCGCGGCGCCGACCACCGCGAGCGCGAGCGAGAGCGCGACGGGCAGCCAGGCGGCGGCGCGCCACGGAGATGTCGGCTTCACGCGCGGGCCGCCTTCCGGGCGTCCGCGAAGATGCGGCGCAGGAACTGTCCGGTGGCCGACGCCCGCACGCCTGCCACCGCCTCCGGCGTCCCCTCCGCGATGATGAGGCCCCCGCCGTCGCCCCCCTCGGGGCCGAGATCGACGATCCAGTCCGCCGTCCGGATCACGTCGAGGTTGTGCTCGATCACAACCACGGTGTTCCCCTTCTCGGTCAGCGAACGGAGGACTCCCAGGAGCTTCTTGATGTCGTCGAAGTGCAGACCCGTCGTGGGCTCGTCGAGCAGGTAGAGCGTGCGTCCTGTCGAGCGCCGGGCGAGCTCCTTGGCGAGCTTGACGCGCTGCGCCTCGCCGCCCGAGAGGGTCGTCGACGACTGCCCGAGCTGGATGTAGCCGAGGCCGACCTGCACGAGCGTCCGGCAGATCCCCGCGATCGCGGGGATGTTCTCGAAGACCTCGAGAGCCTGCTCGGCGGTCAGCGCCAGGATGTCGGCGATCGACCGGCCCTTGTAGAGGACCTGGAGCGTCTCGCGGTTGTAGCGCTTGCCGCCGCACACGTCGCACGTCACGTAGATGTCGGGCAGGAAGTGCATCTCGATCTTGATCTGTCCGTCTCCCGCGCACGCCTCGCAGCGCCCGCCTTTGACGTTGAAGGAGAAGCGGCCGGGCGCGTAGCCGCGGGCTCGCGCCTCGGGCGTCCGCGACAGGAGCTCCCGGATCGGGTTGAAGACGTTCGTATACGTCGCCGGATTGGACCGGGGCGTCCGGCCGATCGGCGACTGGTCGATGTTGATGACCTTGTCGATCTCGAACAACCCTTCGATCTTGTCGTGCCGGCCCGGCCGTTGGGAGGCGCCGTGCAGCGCGCGGGCGAGCGCCTTGGAGAGGATGTCGTTGACGAGGGTGGACTTCCCGGAGCCCGAGACGCCCGTCACGGCCGTCATCACCCCGATGGGAAACCGCACGTCCACGTTTTTCAGGTTGTGCTCCTTCGCGCCGCGGACGACGAGCGCCTTTCCGGAGCCGGTGCGCCGCACCGAAGGGATCGGGATTTCGAGCTCCCCCGTCAGGTACTTCGCGGTCAGGGATTCGGGAAAGTCCGCGAGCTCGTCGGGAGTCCCCCGCGCGACGATGCGGCCTCCGTGCACTCCAGCGCCGGGGCCGAGGTCGATCACGTAGTCGGCGGAGCGGATCGTCTCCTCGTCGTGCTCGACGACGACGACCGTGTTGCCGAGGTCCCGCATGGAGATCAGGGTGTCGATCAGCTTCCGGTTGTCGCGCTGGTGGAGTCCGATCGAGGGCTCGTCCAGCACGTAGAGCACCCCCATCAGCTTCGAGCCGATCTGCGTGGCGAGCCGGATCCGCTGGGACTCGCCGCCCGAGAGCGAAGCCGCCCCGCGCGAAAGATTCAGGTATCCGATCCCGACGTTCGCGAGGAACCCGAGCCGGTCCCGGATCTCCTTCAGGATCTTTCCCGCGATCTCGCGCTCGCGCGGCGTCAGAGCGAGGTCGTCGAAAAACGCGATGGAGTCGGCGATCGTCACCGAGGCCACCTCGTCGATCGAGCGCCCGCCCACCTTCACCGCGAGAGCCTCGGCCTTGAGGCGCCGGCCGGCGCAGCCCGGGCACGGCTCCGCCGACATGTACGCCTCGAGGTCGAGCCGCTGCTCCGGGTTCTCCGTCTCCTTGTAGCGCCGCTCGAGCATCGGAATGAGCCCCTCGTACGAGGAGCGCCAGTGGTACTCGCCTCGCTCGGCCACGTAGGAGAACTTGATCTCGTCTTCGCCGGATCCGTAGAGAATCACCTCGCGCGCCGCCTTCGGAATCTTCGAAAACGGCTGATCGAGACGGAACTTGTAGTGCCTGGCGAGCGTCGCCAGCTGCTTCGAGCGCCAGTTCGTGGAGCCCGGCTTGAGGATCGCAATCGCTCCGTCCTGGATTGATTTCTCGGGAGCCACCACGAGCCGGTCGGGATCGGCCTTGAGGATCGTCCCCAGCCCGGAGCAGTCCGCGCACGCCCCGTACGGCGAGTTGAACGAGAAGAGGCGCGGCGTGATCTCGGTCAGCGACGTGCCGCAGTCGGGGCACGAGTAGTTCGCGGACAGAACTTCCTCGGGGCCGTCGGCGACCGACAGAGTCACGAGACCGCCCGAGACGCGCGTCGCCGTCTCGATCGAGTCGGCGAGGCGCTTGCGGTACTCCTCGTCGTCCGCGGGCTTGGCGACCAGACGGTCGACGACGAGCTCGATCGTGTGCTTCTTCTGCTTGTCGAGCTCCGGCGGGTCGTCCAGATCCACGTACTCGCCGTCGATGCGCGCGCGGAGGAATCCCTCCTTGAGCATCTCGGACATCTGCTTCTTGTATTCGCCCTTCTTGCCCGTGACGTACGGGGCCAGGACGACGAACCGGCTGCCCGTCGGGAGGCGCAGCGCGCGGTCCACCATCTCCTGGACGGTCTGGGCCTGGATCGGACGGCCGCACTTCGGGCAATGGGGCTTGCCGATCGACGCGTAGAGCAGCCGGAGGTAGTCGTAGATCTCGGTCACGGTGCCCACGGTCGAGCGGGGGTTGCGGGAGGTCGTCCGCTGCTCGATCGAGATCGCCGGCGACAGTCCCTCGATCGAGTCGACGTCCGGCTTCTCCATCTGTTCGAGAAACTGCCGCGCGTAGGCGGACAGGGACTCGACGTACCGCCGCTGCCCTTCCGCGAAGATCGTGTCGAAGGCGAGCGACGACTTCCCCGACCCGGAGACGCCCGTCACGACGACCAGCCGGTTGCGGGGGATGTCGCAGGACACGTTCTGCAGGTTGTGCTGGCGCGCGCCGCGGATGCGGATGAA
>JBDTOO010000066.1:0-17302 GCA_039933215.1 Acidobacteriota bacterium | reverse complement strand
AGGATCTTCACGCGGCCGTCGTTGGTCACGAAGATGTTCTCGGGCTTCAGGTCCCGGTGGATGATGCCCTTCTCGTGCGCCGCCGCCAGGCCGTGGACGATCTGGAGGGCGTAGTCGATCGTCTTCCGCTGGGACAGACGGCCCGACATCGCGGTCCGCAGCGTCTCACCCTCGAGCAGCTCCTGGACCACGTATGGCGCGCCGTCGCTCGCGCTCGAATCCGTCCCGATGTCGTAGACCGCGGTGATGTTGGGATGGTTGAGAACTCCGGCGGCCCGCGCCTCCAGCTCGAAGCGGCGAAGGCGATCCGGGTCGACGTTGAAGGAAGCGGGCAGGACCTTGATGGCGACGTCGCGCCCCAGCCGCGGGTCCTTCGCCCGGTAGACCTCACCCATCCCCCCCGCGCCGATCGGCGCGAGGATCTCGTAGGGACCGAGGCGCGAGCCGGGAACCAATGGCATGGAGTGCGGGGATTCTATCGGGAACGCGGTGGGGCTCAGTCGGAGACTCTCGCCCCCGGCGATGTCTGCGGCGGGTCTCTCCCTCTTAGCCACAGCCGCTTTACGACATCTGAATTCTGATTCGGAGTGCGAGCGGGACGGCGGCAGTCCGGGGTCCGGCAGTCCGGGGTCAGTCTTGAATTGATGCCCTTCGGCAACCTGGAGAAGACGAAAAGCATCAAATCAAGACTGACCCCGTTGGACCTCTACGCGGGCATCAACGAACGATCGGCGCGTCGAATGTGAAGTCTCCGGTGTCTTCGCAGTAGCGCGGCGGGCCGTCCGGTTGGGAGCAACTGCCCTGACCGGTCCGTAGAGTGCCCTTCAGGCGATTGGCGGTTTGCGTCTGAAACTTCACCACGATGCTCGCCAGGCCGTTCGCGACATTGACTCCTTCGGAGGTGATTCGAGCGTCGCCCGCGCACAGGAAGTAGGACTGGGGAGCCATCTTTCCATCCAGGCTCATCGCGATGAACGACGATTTCTCCTTCCCGCACCATAGCCGGAGCGTCTCCAGCCGGTTCGAGGCCAGCGCTTCCTTGACGGGCGGCTGCTTCTCCGTGAAAACGATCCATGTCGACGTCTCCGTAGCCTTTTTCTCCCGGAAGGCAAAGGAGAAGCGCGGCGAAAAGCTCACCTTCTCGTAGGCGTCGTCCAACGACTCGGATTTTGGATGGGGCACGCTGCGGTTCATCGTTCCCTTGCCGGAGGCGGTCCCGAATTGCTGCGCCACCGCGGGGAGGGCGGAGCCAAGAACGAGCGCGACGGCCAGAACGTGACGTTTCATTTTCTGCTCCGTTGAAGAAAATGAGCCGGGTTCGACTCGGCTCTCGCGAAAGACCTTCGATACTCCGCCGTCCGAATCATGCCATGGCCGGGACGGCGCTCCGGCGGGAGGAAAAAGCGAGATACGGGACGGAGACGAAGCCGAAAAGGAGGACGACGAGAACCATGACCGGAGGCCGGCCGATCCGGGAACCCGTGGAGAGGGTCACGTGTGGCGATTCTGGTCCGAGGCCGGACTTAGAGCCGGCGAAGCAGCGTGATGGCGGCCAGAGCGAGCGCTCCGGCAAGAAACGCAAGGGCTCCCCGCGAAAGCGCGGGGATCTGCGAGGCGCCCGCCCGCACCGACGTGGTCGTCGTGCCCGTGGCGTTGCCGGGCGACGGGTCTGGCTGATCGGCCGTCGCGGTGGCGGAGTTGGTCACGCTGTCCGCGACCTGAGGCACGACGCGAATCGTCACGGCGACCGTCGGGCCGACCCCGAGGCTGCCGAGGGCACAGGTGACCGTGCCGGCCGCGAACCCGCAGGAGCCCTGGCTCGCCCCCGCATCCACGAACGTGAGTCCCGCGGGAATCACGTCGGTGAGGATGAGACCCGTCGCCGTGGAGGGGCCCACGTTGCGCACGCCGATCGTGTACGTGAGCGTTTGCCCCGGCGCGATCGGGTCTGGTGACCCGGACTTCGTGACGAGCAGGTTGGCCGAGCTGGCCGGGGGCGTCGGCGTGGGGGAAATCGGGGGCGTGCTCGAAGGCGTCGTGGTCGTCGAGGGCGTCATCGTGGCCGTGGGGGTGGTGGTGGCCGTGGACGTAGCGGTGGCCGTGGATGTGGACGTGAGGGTTGCCGTCCTGGTGTGTGTCGGCGTTGGCGTGGATGTGCTGGTTGCCGTTGCCGTGGCGGTCGCCGTCGCCGTGGACGTCGACGTCGGCGGGGGGGGCGGCACGACGTCCACCCATTGGGTCCCGAGCGTGACCGAGTCGAGCAGGACGACGTCGCCCGCGTCGAGGTTGGCCGAGCGCAGTCCGAATTGGCTGACCGTCGCGATTGAGCCGGTGTCCGAGGAGGTCCCGAGCGGAGTTGCGGAGTCGCCGAAGGCCGGGTCGACCCACATCGCGAACCGGTCGTAAAAATTGGCCCCTGCCGGCACGCTCTTGTACAACCGCCCGACGATGAAATACGTCGTTCCGACCGCCACGTTCTGGGTGAAGAATTGGCCGGCGGACAGCCGGATTCGCGCCACGAAGTCTTCGGGGCCCGTGCCATCGCCGCGGTTCGTCTTCAACCCGATGCCCGGCACGAGCGTGTGCGCGCCTGTCGTGATCGTGTCGAACCAGAAGGAACAGAAATCGTTGGTCTGGAGCGATCCGGCATCGACGCGGATCAGAAAGCTCACCCAGAGCTCGTCGCCGGTAAAGGCGGGGCCCGGCGGGCGAAACACTGCGTTGTCACTGTTTGCGTTCACGCGAAGCGCGCGGTCGCCGCCGTCGACGATCCCCCCCCCCGGAACCAGGTAGGACAACGGCACGCCAGGATTGACGATCTCGGTCGGCACGATGGCCGCTGTCCACGCTGCTGCCCATCCGACGCCGCCGTTCTGGCCGTTCAGCTCCCCGATCGGGTAGGTGAACGGCTCCTGCGCCACGACGGCGCCGCGCGCCCGGGAGGCGAGGGCCAGGACCACGATCCCGACCCAGAGGCGAACGAGACCCGGTGAGCGAATCTTACGAGTATTGCAGAGATTTGCGTCCACTTCGTCCGCGGTGTAGAGGAGAGAAGAGGTCAGTCCTGAAATCCTGATTTCGATCGGCGGTCCAATTCTGGATTTTTGCTCTGCCCCAATCCATCGCAGGACTTACAGGCTTGCAGGCCTGACCCCGAGGTCCCTCAGGAGTCCGTCGCGTCGATCGAAAAAAATCGCCGCGACGCGCCCGCGTCTGACCGCCGACAGCATCGGCGTCCAATTCCGGATGCGGGTTCACCCCGATCCATCCCAAACTTACAGACTTGCAGGCCTGACTCCGGGTCCCAGGCTTGACCCCCGGGTCCCCACCTCGGGATACCACTTCGGATAGGATCCCCGACAAGCGTCCCAATTCAATTTTCTCTGACCCGCGGTCACGTTTCTCGTCGGACACCGGCGCCGTTTGGCAACGCGGTGGGACGAATTCCTGAAGGAGCAGAGTGATGGTACCGAGGTCTCTCCGGTGGACTGCCATGTTGCGCCGACAGACGCTGGCGTTCTGTCTTCTGCTGGTCGTGGATCGGGCGCTTGCGGAGCCGACGGCCCTCTGCGGCATCGATGCGAGTAACAGGCGGGTGGTCCGCATATCGGCGACGCTGCTGAGAGGCGAGCCGCGTTACACATGCGTCTTCGTCTGGTCCGTAGATTTCGACAACGGTTCGAAACGCGAGAACGAGCGGTGCGAGGCCGAAGTGGTCGACGGCACGACGAACGGGACGGTCTGCCAGCGTGCCTATCCGAAGACCATCAAGTCTGCCGCGTTGACTCAGTACAGGTGTACGCGCAGCTGACTCTGACGACACAGTGAGGAAACAGTGTCAGGCGCAAACCTGCAACTCTGCTCACGCTCCGGCGGGTCGATCGAAACCGATTGCGCGGACCCGCCTTCATCTTCCTGGAATCGGCTCCGATTCTGGATTCTCGGGTCCGACCCCGATCCATCCCGAGACTTACAGACGGCAGGCCTGATCCACGGGTCCTGCTGAAAGCTCAGCCTCCCTCCGTGACCCAGTTTGCCCAGAGGACTTCGCCGGTTCGCTTCGAAATGCCGACGTGCAGTGAGGGGCCATCGATCTGGTAATAGGGGCCACCCACCGCGACGAACCAGAGCTCCTCCAGCGGCACCGGAGGACGGAAGTTGTAAATCGGCATGTCGCGGTATTCCTCTCCAGACCTCACGGAGGCCCACCTTTTCTCGGCATCCTCCGGAGACAGGGGACCCCAGGCGTATCGCCTTCCAATCTCTTCGGCTTGCTGTGTGCTGATTTGAAGGGCCGGATCGGCTTTCCGGTGGCGGGAGACCGGGTGATCCGCGATGTGGCGGACGCTGGAGCTCGATGGGATTTCGCGCGGTCCATCCATGACCTGATTATCCGGGCCGAACGTCCCTTCACGGAGGACGTTCCCCGCTAAGCCCGATCCTCTCGCGCGTGATTCTCCGGTGAAAGACGCCGTGTGTGGGAGACTTTTCCCGGTGTTCCGCCGCGAAACCGCGCTCTCGCCGCCTTCGCCCCTCGGTCTGTTCTGGCCGTTGCAGCTCGGCGGGTGGGCGCTGTTCGGGGCGGGGATGCTGGCGGCCGGCGCGTCCGTCACGGGCCTGCGGGAGGCGCTCGTTCTCAAGGTCCCGCTCACCCTGCTCGGTTTCGCCGTGTCGCTCGGGTTGCGCGGGATTTACCGCGCGATGGAGCGCAACGGAGTCTCGCCCGCCGTGTCGGCCGCCGTCGCGCTGCCGCTCTCGGCCGGGGCCGCGGCGCTCTGGATGGCCTCGTACCACGCCGTCCTCGCCGCCGCGTCCGCCTGGTGGCGGGGGGCGGCTTCGTCGTCCGTCGCCTCGGGATTTCCGGACCTCACGAACACCATCTACTACTCGTTCGTCCTGATCGCGTGGAGCGTTCTCTACTTCGCCATTCCCGCATACGTCGCCCTCGTCTCCCAGCGCGCGAGCCTCGCCCGCGCCGAGGCGCTCGCCCAGGAAGCGCGCCTGAAGGCGTTGCGGCTGCAGCTGAACCCGCATTTCCTCTTCAATACGTTGAACGCGATCTCGACGCTCATCGCGGATTCGCGGGGCGACGAGGCGAATCGGATGCTCGCGCGGCTGGCGGCTTTCTTCCGGGCCACGCTCGACCGGACCGACGATTCCGAGATTTCCCTGGAGGACGAGGTCGACTTCGCGCGGCGGTATCTCGAGATCGAGGAGGTGCGCTTCGGAGACCGTCTCCACGTCTCGATCGACCTCGCCGCCGACGCCCGCGGGGCGCTCGTGCCGTCGCTGATCCTCCAGCCCCTGGTCGAGAACGCCGTCCGGCATGCCGTCGCGCCGCGGGAGGGAGGCGGCGCGATCGCGATCCGCGCGGCCCGAAGCGACGGCTGGGTGACTCTCGCGGTCGAGGACGACGGGCCGGGGATGAGTGCGGAGACGCCGTCCCGGGGCGTGGGGCTCGCGAACACCCGCCAGCGGCTCGCGGAGCTCTACGGCGGCCGCGCCGAGCTCGCGATCTCGCGGATGCCCGGCGGCGGACTCGCGGCGTCCATCCGCCTTCCCTTCCGGGTTGCGGGCGGTTCCGCGTCGTGACCCTGTCGGCCGTCGTCGCGGACGACGAGCCGCTCAGCCGTCGCGGGATTGCCGCTCGCCCCGATCGCTCGACGAAGCCCGAGGGCGTCGAGGAATGCCGGCCGGGCGGGAGACGATCGACGCGGTGCGCCGGGCTGAGCCCAGGCGCTCTCTCGTCCTAAGCGAGATCGAGTGCGATCGCGAGCGCGCGGTTGAGCTCTCGCAGCCTGGATTCCCGCAGGCGCCCGACGTAATCCGTCAGAACCCTCTTCGGGAGACTCACGAGCTCGTCGCAGTGGATCACACTCTCGTGCTTCAGGCCCTCTCCGACGCCCACGTCGACTTGAGTCGAAAGACCGTGGCGCGCCGAATAGACCGGCGCACAGCAAACCGTGGAGAACTCGGAGTCAATGAGAGTCGAGCGGCTCACGACGACGAAGACGCGCGACCGTTTCGGATCTCCCTTCGGATGTCGAACCCGGTACAGCTCAGCTCGTTTCACCAGTCACCCTGGTACTCCAGGACGTCGCTCGCCTCACTGTTCAACGTCTTCGAGTGGCGGTTCAGAGCGGACAGGTCTGCCGCTTCCCGTCGCCGGCGTTTCAGGGCGGCGACCCGCTCCCAGCCCGCCGACTCGAGAAACTCCGAGCGATTCACCTTCGGCCCCGCCACTCGCCGGATTTCGGTGAGGAGCTCCTTCGAGAGGCTCACGGAGGTCTTTGTTCTCATGAGTCCAAGGATACCACTTTCATACCACTCAACCGGCGAAGGGAGGGATGCGTTGCCCCTCCGCGGATATGGGAGACTTTTCCCCGTGTCAGGTCGCGAAGCCGCTCTCTCGCTCCCGAGTGCCGCCTTTTCCGAGCCGCCGCGGCTCGGCGGAAGGTGCGCAGCCCGCGCGACCCCGCGGATGGCATGCCCATCGGTCGCGATGCCCTGGCGGTCTCCCTTCCGCCTCTCGGGCGGTTCGGCGTCGTGACCCTTTCGGCCGTCGTCGCGGACGACGAGCCGCTCGGCCGTCGCGGGATCGTCGCTCGCCTCGCCCGCGCGAAGGAGTTCGAGGTCGTCGCGGAGTGCCGGTCGGGGCGCGAGACGATCGACGCCGTGCGCCGGCATCGGCCCGACGTGTTGTTCCTGGACGTGCAGATGCCCGGGATCGACGGATTCCAGGTCGTGGATGCGCTCTCCCTGCCGGAGTCCGATCGCCCGTACGTCATCTTCGTCACGGCGTTCGACCGCCACGCCGTCCGGGCCTTCGAAGTCCAGGCGCTCGACTACCTCGTGAAGCCGATCGAGGACGCCCGGTTCGAAGAGGCGCTCCGCCGGGCGTCCGACGCGATCGCGAGGCGGCGCGAGAGCGAAGTCGGCCGCCGCGTCGCCGCTGTCGTGGCATCGGCGGGGGAGCCGGCGGCCGGGCGTTCCGAATCGCGCGAGGGCCCGCTCGGCGCGTCCTTCGCGGTGCGGGACCACGGCCGCGTGACCTTCGTCCGTCACGCCGAGGTGGACTGGATCGAGTCCGCGGGCGACTACGTCCGATTGCACGGGGGAACGAAGTCCTGGCTGATGCGGGAGACGCTCACCTCGGTCGCGCGGCGGCTTCCCGAGAAACGCTTTCTCCGGATCCACCGGCGCGCGATCGTGCAGGTGGATCGGATCCGCGAGCTGAGGGCCTTCGACAGCGGCGACTACGCGGTGCTGCTTCGCGATGGCACCGAGCTCCGGCTCTCCCGCACGTTTCACGACGCGGTGGCGCGCCTGACCTCGGCTCGCTGACGCTCGTCGGCGAGCGCGGGTCGCCGGACCCGGCGGGATGGGGCCTCGGGAGCGGAGACGAGTCCCGGCCGGCCGCCTGGATTCCCCGGCTCGCCGCATCGTTCCTTCGGGCCGGCGTGATCACCTCTGCGGCGAGCCCGTCCCGCGTAGCTTCGGCTCATGTACGGCTCCCGGTCCCGAATTCGCGTCCCCGGGTGGGCGATCGCTCTCGCTTTCGCTCTCTCCGGCGCGGCCGCGTCCCGCGCCGCCGCGCAGGCTCCCTCCGCGTCGCGCCCTGCGCCCGACCCGGGCTCCTCCGCGCCCGCGACGACTCCGATTCGTGCCGTCCGCGCGCCGGGCGCGATCACGGTCGACGGCCGCCTCGACGATCCGGGCTGGATCGGCGTGCCCGCGGTCGACACGTTCGTCGAGACGCGTCCGGGGGACAACGTGCCGCCCGCCGTGCGGACGACGCTCCGCCTCGCGTACGACGACCGGTATCTGTACGCGGCCTTCGAGCTCGAGGATCCCGAGCCCTCCCGCATCCGCTCCTACTTCTCCGACCGGGACGACGTCGGGACGGATCAGGACTACGCGTGCCTCTTCCTCGACACGCGGCATGACGGGCGGACGGTCTCGGAGTTCTGCTCCAATCCGCGCGGCGTTCAGTACGACGCCGTGCAGAACGACGCGACGGGGGAGGAGGACGCTTCGCCGGACTTCTACTGGGATTCCGCGGGCTCGATCGGGCCGCGCGGATGGATCCTGGAGATCCGAATCCCGTTCTCGACGCTTCGCTACGGACCCGGCGATCGCCAGACGTGGGGCATCATCGCGATGCGCAATTACACGCGCGAGGACCGGCACACGGTGTTCACGAGCGGGCTGCCTCGCGGATCGCCGTGCTTCGTGTGCCACGAGCGCGAGCTCCTCGGGCTCGCGGGCCTTCCGACGGGGGCGCACTTCGTCGCCGCCCCGTACGCGTCGCTCCGCGAGGAGGGGCGGAGCGAGGACGGCGCCGGTGCGCGCTTGCGGAACGGGCCGGTGCGCGGGGACGGCGGCCTGGACCTCAAGTGGATCCCGAACGCCGACACCGCGTTCGACGCGACGATCCGGCCTGACTTCTCGCAGATCGAGTCCGACGCGACCCAGATCTCCGCCAACGCGCGGTTCGCGCTCTTCTATCCGGAGAAGCGCCCGTTCTTCCTGGAGGGCGCGGAGCTGTTCCGGACGCCGATCCCCGCGATCTACACCCGCACGCTCACCTCGCCGCGCTGGGGTGTCCGGGCGACGGGCAAGAGCGACGGCACCGCCTACACGGTGCTCGTGGCCGACGACCGCGGCGGCGGCACGCTGATCCTGCCCGGCCCGGAGGGGTCCGGCTCCGTGCCTCAGGACTTCGAGTCCTACGCCGTGATCGCGCGCGTGCGCCGCGACATCGGCCGCTCGTTCGCGTCCTTCCTCCTGACGGATCGCGAGAGCGTCGGGGCCGGTCACAACCGCGTCGCGGGCCCCGATTTTCAGTGGGTCCCCGGCGACGGCGACCGGGTCACGGGACAGTTCCTCGTTTCGCAGACCCGAGGCCCCGGGCGGGAGAGCGATCGGCCGGGCGCGACGGACCATGCCCTGGACGTCTCGTGGAATCACGGGACCGGCCGGCTGGGCTGGTACCTCGAGTACGCGGACTTCGGGGACCGATTCCGGGCCGACGACGGGTTCGTGCCCCAGGTCGGATATCGCCGCGCGTACGCGCTGCTGATCGCCAGGTTCAATCTCTCGAGAGGATTCTTCTCACGGCTCGCGCCCGTGCTCGTCGAGGACTATTCCGCGGACCGTCACGGCCGGGTGCTTCTCGCGCGTGCCTATCCGGGAGTCCGCTTCGTCGGCTCGGCCGGCACGAGCGGGGAGGTCGACGTGTTCTTCGATCGGGTCCGAGCCGGCGGCAAGGTGTTCGACCGGCGCCAGCTTTCGTTCCAGATCGAAAGCTCTCCGGCGGCCGCGCTCCCGCGGCTGTTCGCCAACGGATTCTGGGGGCAGGAGGTCGACTTCGCGAACGTCCGCCCCGGACGCGGCGGTCAGATCACCGCTGGAATGGGACTGCGACTCGGCGCCGCCCTCGCGGTCGACGTCTCGTACTCGCGCGGATGGCTGGATGTGGACGCCGCCCCGGGCGCCGGCGCGGTCGCCGCGGGCAAAGACCGGCGTCTCTTCACGGCGGACGTCGCCCGCGTGAAGGCGACCTGGGCGTTCGGGCCCAGGACGTTCGTCCGGACCGTCGTGGACTACGCGTCCACGAGCCGGGATCCCACCCTGTATCGCTCGCCGGTGGCGGCCCGGGAAGGATCGCTGCTGGCATCCGCCCTCTTCGCGGTCAAGGTCAACTGGCAGACGGTGCTGTTCGTCGGCTACGGAGACGACCGCCTGCGGAGCGAGCGGGACGCGTGGATGCCGTCGGACCGGCATTTCTTCCTGAAGGCGTCGTACGCCTTCAGCCGCTAAGGCGGTGGACGGTTGTCTCCCGCGGCGAGTGGTCCCGGTGTCGGCCGGTCATCGGACACTTAAGTCCGAAATCTCCTACTCGGCCCGCAGCACGTCCGCCGGGCGAATCCGTCCCGCCCGGAAGCCCGGCACCCAGCATGCGATCGCCGCGATCGCCATCAGCGCGGCGACGGCGCCGGCGACCGTGGCCGGGTCCCCCGCGCGCACGCCATAGAGCGATGATCCGAGCCATCGCGACTCGAAGACCGAGATGCCGAGGCCGATCGCCGTTCCGAGGACCGCGTAGCGCATTCCCCCGCCCACGACGAGCCCGATGAGCGACCCGGGCTGGGCGCCGAGGGCGATGCGCACCCCCAGCTCTCGACGGCGCTGCCGGACGACGTAGGACATCAGGCCGAAGATCCCGAGCGCGGCGAGCAACGCGCCGGCCGCCGCGAAGGCGCCGACGACGGCGGTCCATCGTCGAGGATCCCCCAACGCCTGGCGGAGCCGATCGGTCATCACGACTTCGACCGGCGCGATGTTGGGATCGAGCGAGGCGACGATGGAGCGGAGCGCCTGAAGAGTCGCCGCGGCGCCGAGCCGGCTACGGACGACGAGATACCCCGACGTGTCGCCGCCCTGGGCGATCGGAGAATAGACCGCGTCCGCTTCGCCGGCGAGTCCTCGATATCGGACGTCGCCGACGACTCCGACCACCGTCGTCGGCGGGCAGGTGGTGCAGCCGCCGGACACCAGCCGTTTGCCGACAGGGCTCTGGTGCGGGTAGTACCGGGCGGCCCAGCTCCGGCTCACGACGACGACCGGAGGCGCGTCGCCCGAGTCCGCGTCGGTGAACGACCGTCCTTCGAGCCGCGGAATACCCATCGCGGCGAAGTACCCCGTGGTCACCGAGGGCCAGGGGGAGGCCGGCTGGGTGGTCCCGGCCGGCACCGGCTTGTCCAGCAGGTCGAAGTTGTTCACGTCGCCGAAGTTGTCCGGCGCCATGGAGCCCGAGAGCCCCGCCGCCGTCAGCCCGTTCGTCGCGACCGCCCGCTGCTCCACGCGGCGCCAGAAGGCCAGCGTCGCCGGCGGGTCCGGGTAGCGCGCCGGAGGCAGGGAGATCTCGACGGCGTAGAGGCCCCGGGGGTCGAACCCCGGGTCCACGCTCTGGAGGCGAAGGAAGCTGTTCAGGAGCAACCCGGCGCCGATCAGGAGCGGAAGCGCGAGCGCGAATTCCGCGACGACCAGCGCGCCTCGGATCCTGTGGGTGCGCGGGCCGGAGCCGACCCGCGCGGAAGACGACGCCAGAGTCGAGGTCCGCGCGCGGCCGTGACGCAGCACCGACGAAACCGGCGCGAGGCTGATGAGCAGTCCCGCGACCAGAGCCGCGGCGGCGACGAACGCCGCGGCGGCCGGATCGAGCGCCAGCTCGGACAGGCGGGGAAGATCCGGCGCCACGAGGCGGACGCCCTTGAGCGCAAGGGCCGCAAGGGCGAGGCCCGCCGCTCCCGAGAGCGCCGTGAGCGTCAGACACTCGATCAAGATCAGTTGAACGAGGCGGCGTCGTCCGGCACCGAGCGCGGCCCGCACCGACAGCTCCTGTTCCCGCGCGGAAATGCGGACGACCACGAGCGTGGCCACGTTCGCGATCGCCAGCAGCAGCACCAGCGCCACCGCGCCCGCGAACAGACCCACCTGCCGATTCGCCCTTCCGACGATCGTGTCTCGGAGAGGCACCGGGGTGAGCCGGGCGCTCGCGTCCTGGAATCCGGCCGCCCAGAGCGGAAAGATGCGACGGCTGATTCCATCGAGATCGCGAGCGGCCGCTTCGATCGTCACGCCCTTCCTGAGCCTTGCGACGGCCCGATATCCGAACGGCCCGCGCCGTTTCGGCGTGGCGAGGTGCAGCACCGGCCACACCTCGGCGGGCACCCCCGCCAGCTCGTGTCTGCCGGGATCGAGGACGCCGACGACCAGGTGGCTCAGGCCGTCGATCGCAACGGCCCGCCCGACCGACTCTGCGGCGCCGCCGAATGTGCGCTCGGCGAAGGCCGACGTGATCACGACCGCGGGAGGGGCTCCCGGTGCATCGTCTCCGGCCTCGAGCAGGCGCCCCTGAGCCGCGTGGATCCCGAGGGCCCGGAAGAAGCCCGAGGTGACGCGGCCGATCGTGACCCGTTCCGCGGACCCCGATCCGTTCACCGAGGCGCTTCCCCAGCGCATGCCGCCGAACGCCTCGAGAGTGCGCTGCTGCGCCGCGATGGCCTGGAGATCCACGACGGACAGAGTCCAGCTGCCGGAGGAGCTCTTCTGGTTGATGGCGACCAGGCGGTCGGATTCCGGGTAGGGAAGGCTCGAAAGGAGCACACGATTCACGACGGTGAATACGGCCGTGGCCGCGCCGATCCCGATGCCGAGCACCGCCATCACCGACAGCGTGAAACCGGCGTTGCGGCGCAGCGCCCGCAACGCGTACCGGGTGTCGGCGACGCATTCCTCGAGAGGGAGCACGCCCCGCGCGTCGCGCACGTCGTCTTTCCATTTTTCCACCCCGCCCAGGCTCATCAAGGCGTCGCGGCGGGGATCGGCGCTGCCGGACCGCTCGCGCGCCTCCGTCTCGCGGTCGACGTGGTACTGCAGCTCTTCATCGAGCTCGCGCTCGACGCGTCTCCGGAAGAAGATCGCCTTCAGCCGTTCCAGGATCTCCGGCAGGGGATTCATGCCTCGTTTCCGACGGTGCGCACCTGGAGGATCCCGTCGACGGCCTCGGAGGCGCGCTTCCACAGCGCGGCCCGATTCGCGAGCTCGGCCCGCCCGCCGCGAGACAGGCTGTAGTAGCGAGCCCGCCGGTTGTTTTCGGAAACTCGCCAGTCGGAGCGAATCCAGCCTTTCCGCAGCATCCGCTGCAGGGCCGGGTAGAGGGAGCCCTGCTGAACGCGGAAGACGCCTTTCGAAAGCTGGTCGATCCGTTGAGCCATGCCCCAGCCATGCATGGGCTCGAGGCTGAGGGCCTTGAGAACGAGCAGCTCCAGGGTTCCCTGGAGGAGATCCTTGCGGTCGTCGGACATCGTCGCTCGCTCCTTCAGATCGTCTGGAGAAGCTACCGAAACTCCTTCAGAGAGTCAAGAGGAGCGCGATGGCCGCGGTTCCTCTCGCGTCGGACACTCTAAGATCCATGACCATGCAGAACCTCCTCGCCGTGCTGTTCCTGACCGTCGCGGCCTCGCCTGCCGCGGCGCCGGCCCCGACCGGGCTCTTCGAGATCCACGCCGAGAGCCCGCCCGGATCGACGGCCGCGAAGGCGTGGACGATGACGCGGCAGGGCGGCGCGATCGAGACCGTCTCTCTCGATCCGGCGGTGATCCTGGATGTGAGCGGCGTGGCCACCGCGGACGTCGAGCACGGTCCGGACGGGTCGGCCCAGATCCGCCTGGGCTTGACCGCCGGCGGCGCGCAGCGGCTGGCCGAGGCAGTTTCGCGCTACAGGGGCAGGCGGCTCGGGGTCGTGGTCGCCGGCAAGCTGCGCGCCGCTCCGTACGTGACGGGCTCTCCGACCGGGCGCGTGTTCGTAATCGCCGGTCTCTCGGATGCCGACGCCAAGGAGATCGTGCGATCGCTGGGGCCTCCGGCGCCGACACCCGTCCCGGCCCCCGCGGTCGCAGCCTCACCGGGGAGACGAGCCGTCGCGATCCCGGAGGTCCAGGGCCGGTGGCGCGTCGTCGAGGCGAGCATGAACGGGCGTCCGATCCCGGACCCGAAGCTCACGGCCTCGCTCTGGTTCTTTCGCGGCGCCGAGCTGATCCTGACGAACGGCGAAGGCCGGAGCCAGACCTTCTCGGTGATCGCCGAGGGACCCGGGGCTCTCAGCATCGGGCCGGTCACGCCTTCGAGCGAGCGGGGCGGCTGGATCCTCTGGAAACGCGACAAGGAGGATCTCCTCCTCGCCTTCCAGGACAACCTGGAGGAGAGACCCGACGGATGGCAGCCCGGACCGAAGAAGATCCTGGCGAGGTTGCGGGCCCCGGGGCCGCGGTGACGGAGAGGAATTCTTCGCGCCGCTAGTCGCGGCTGTTCGAGAGCTGCTCGAGGCGCAGGATCGTCCAGTCGTCCTCCAGGATCGGCGACGTCGCCGCGCGGACCGTGTCGATGAGGCGGTCGACCATGCTTCCATCGCGTCCCGCCGCGGCGCCCACGGCTTGCGCGAGGGCTTCGTAGCCGAATGGATCGCCTCCCGGCGTCGTCGCCTCCGGCAGCCCGTCCGTCAGGAAGAGCACGAAGTCACCGGGCGCGAGAGTCAAGGTCGACGACTGGTACTCGATGGGCGAGCGAACGCCGAGAGGAAAACGGGGACCGGGAACGCTCCAGGCCTCGACCGTTCCGTTTCGGACGACGTAAGGGTCCGGCAGGCCCGCGTTGGCGATCTCCAGACGGCCCGTGCGCGGGTCGTGCCGCGCGAAGCAGAGCGCCACGAACTCCCGCGGTGCGAGCTCGGCCGCCAGCTTTCGGTTCAGCTCGGTCAGAGTCTCGGCCGCCGTGCGGCCGACCGAGAGGAAAGGCACGACCGCCTTGACGGACGCCATGATGAGGCTCGCCCCGATCCCCTTGCCGAGGACGTCCGCGACGACGACCCCGATGGTCCCGTCTCGTTCATGGAAGAAGTCGTAGAAGTCGCCCGCGACGAATCGCGCGGGGATGGTTCTCGCGGACACCCGGAAGGAATCCTCCTGGAGCTCGCCGGGCGCGAGGAGGCGTGTCTGTATGAGGCGCGCGAGCTCCAGCTCCTTTTCCGCGAACTCCGCCTCTTTCAGCTTCTCGACGCTTTCCTCGAGCCGGCGGCGCATGAGCCCGAACGTATAGAAGACGAGGCCCGTCGCCGCGCCGAGCGATCCGCCGATCGCGAGAGCGAGCGCCAGGTCGCCCCTCGAGAAATCGAATCGGATCAGATGGACGATCTGGGAGACCAGGGTGGCGGCCGACCATCCGAGAATTCCGCCGAAGAAAAAGACGACCGCGGCGACGACGGGACGCGGGAGCCCGCCGCGCCGGTTCAGCGGCTCCCCCACGAACGAGTACAGTAGACGGCAGAAGACGAAGATCGAGAGGCCGGTGAGGGCGCCGTATCCGCTCAGCCGCCAACTGAACGCCTGCGACCGGCCGAAGACCATGAGGAACACCACCGCGACGCCGATCGACATCGCGACGAGGGCCTCGCGGACGTGTTCCCGCCTTCGCGATGCGAGCGAGGACGGCTGCGGCGAGGCGGAAAGCACGGCTCATCCTAGGGCAACGCGAACGCGCCGGCGGGCGGTCCATCGCCGGGGATCCCTCACGGGCCTGGTCGAGCGATCGCTCATCACGATTTCGACCCGCGCGACGTTGGGGTGGGTTGGAATCGCGGGTGAGCCGCGGCGGCGCCGACCGGTCCGGCACGCCGGACTCCGCTCTTTCGATTCCACCGGGAAGGCGGACCCCGTGCGCGTCGACCCCGCTGGCATGGCGGGTGCTACCGGTCTGCTTCCAGGGAGGCAAATTCGTGAAAAGGCCTTCGAGGGGCCGGTGACGCGGTCCACCGTCGGAATCTCTCGAGTCCATTCACTCGAGGACCGCGTTGCCTAAGAAACGGGCGCCGCGCTTCTCCCCGCACGCCGCCGGCGTCATCCTCAAGACGCTTGCCGTCGTCTACGCGACGTACCTGATCGCGGGCAACGTTCTCCTGCATACGAAATTCATGGAACGCAAGCTCGACGAGGCCTTCGCGGGCTCGGTCGTCGGAGTCCACGTGACGCAGGGGGCGGCATGGACGTTCTTTCCCGGCCACATGTGGGTAAAGGACGCCACCGTGCGTTGCGCCAACTATGACGTCGAATGGATCCTCCACGTCGACGATCACGTGGCCTGGCTCAATCCCTTCGCCATGGCGTGGCGCCGCGTCCACGTCATGCGTGCGAGCGGGAAGGGCGTCCGATTCCGCCTTCGCCATCGCCACGATCGCGATGCGCCGCCCGGGCCGGACGCGGAGTGGATACCGTCCATCGAAGGCTTTCCCGACCCTCCCGTCCATCCGAATGTCCCGCGACCTCCTCCGACCGGGCCTCACGACGTCGTCTGGTCGATGGTTTTCGAACATCTCGACATGGAGGATGTGCGGGAAATCTGGATCGACAAATACCACTGGGTCGACTCCGGACGCTCTCGCGGCGGATTCTCCATGACGCCCGGGCGCTCACTTTCCCTGGCGTTGCGGATGGAGATGCGCTCCGGGGAGATCCTCGTGGGAGACGAGGTGGCGCTCCAGGGGGCGACCGGGCATCTCGACCTCGAGATCGCGCCCCTGAAGCTCGATGCGGCGCCTCCACCCCGGTTGATTCCGAACCTCTCGGCCGGCGGGCAAATGTTCGCGCGACTGCTGAGCCCGCGCCTCTTCTCACCCCTGCTCGGCGGCGGCACGATGGACGCGCGTCTGACTCTCGCCGGCAGCATTCGAGCCGGAGTGCTCGGGGACGAGACGATGGCGGATCTCTCGATCGCGAAGGCCGACGTCCGAGCGGCAGGCTGGAGCTTCGCGACGCTCGGAGAGCTCTCGGCCTGCGTGAGGCGCCCGGCCGGGCAGCCGTCGGAGCTCGTCACTTCGATCGAGCTCGAGCGCCTGGACGCGACGCCGGCCGGTCCGCCCGCGTCGAGGGCTGTCACCGTGCGCGGCGCGCACCTGATCGCGAACCTGACGTCTTCGTGGGTCGACGTCGAAAAGCCCTTCGACCCCGGCGAAGGGCGGCTGCAGCTCGATGTGAAGAAGGCGTCGTTCCGGCTCAACGGCCTGACGGTGCACGGCCGCGTATCGAGTCAGATTCCAGTCGGCGTCCGCCGGACGCCGACTGGAGGCGCGCGGCCGGCCCCGTCGGGGGTTTACCACTTGAACGGCACCCACCTCGAGATCCGGGATGCCGCGGTGGGAGAGGGTCGGGGAACGAGCGACTCGGGATGGTGGGGCCGCGTGGATCTTCCGGAGCTCGAGTTCCGTCCCGCGACTCCGGCGGTTCGCGCGCGGGCGGTCACGCGGCTGCGAGACGCCGGGCTCGTCCTCACGGTCGTCGATCGCGTCGTGAAGTTTCCCGTGAAGCTCTTGAAGCTCCTGGCCAGCGGAGAAGTCGAAGCGCGCGGAACGGTTCACCTCCGGCCGGGATCTTTCGCGCTCGACGGCCTCGACGCCACCGATGGAGACAAGCTCCACACGCAGGGCTGGCTCCATCGCGATCACGCGACGAAGCGCGGCGCCTTTCTCGTGGAGGTCGGCAAGACCGCGATGGGCATCCACGTGACGCCCGGGAAGACCGAGCTCGTCACGAAATCTCCCCGGGAGTGGTTCGCCCGGGATGGGGGTCCACCCGGATCGGCGTCAGTTCACAAATGACGTTCCGGCCTGGCTAGGAATGAAGGGACTGCCGTGCCTGGGCTTCAAGGTCTCTGTCGATACGGCGGAACCTGCGGCTGATTTCTAGCC
>JBDTOO010000065.1:0-17656 GCA_039933215.1 Acidobacteriota bacterium | reverse complement strand
CGATCGGCAGCGTGACCACGTCGGTCGGCCGGGACGTCATGAAAGTCCCGCCGTATCCGAGCGCTGTTCCGGGGGGGACGCGTTGGACGGCCAGAATCTCCGTCTCCAGAGTGAGCGCGGGGCGGAGCGCCGGATGGCCCACCCGCTCGGACGGGGCGATGCCGAAGAGCGCAATCCCCGGGCGCGTGGCGTCGAAGAGCGCCGCCGGCACCGCGAGCGCTCCCGCGGAGTTGGCGGCGTGGACGAGGCCGGGATGGAGGCCCGCCGTCCGGATGCGCGAGAGCGCCTCCGAAAAGAGATCGATCTGCCGGGCGGTCGAATCCGATTCCGGCTCGTCGGCCCGCGCGAGGTGGGTGAAGGTCCCCGCGAGCCGAAGCGACGGGCTGCGCTTCAGGACTCCGATCATGCGCGAGAGGTCATCGGGCCGCACCCCCAGTCGTCCCATCCCGGTGTCGATGTTCAGGTGCACAGGAAGGGGTGTCTCCAGTCCGGCCGCCGTCGCGGCGAGAGTTCGCGCCTGCTCGACGTCGTAGAGCGTCGGAGTGAGGTCGTGAGCGGCCAGGAGCGGCGCGTCTCCCCGGGCGCCGGAGGAGAGAAGGAGGATCTCCCCCGGAATCCCGGCCGCGCGCAGCTCGATGCCCTCTTCGACGAGCGCGACCGCGAAGCGGACCGCGCCCTCCTCGGCGAGCCGCCGCGCGACGGGGACCGCTCCGTGGCCGTAGGCGTTTGCCTTGAGGACCGGGAAGACCCGGCCCGGCCCTCCGGCCCGCTCGGCGAGAACCCGGAAGTTTCCGGCGATGGCGTCGAGGTCGACGATCGCCCGGGTCGGGCGCGTCACCTACTGGAAGGGCTCCGCGGCCGGGCCGCCCGCGTAGTTCGCGAAAGTCATGTGGTCGGCGAGGAAGACCAGGGGGAACTCCCCGGTGGGCCCGTTGCGCTGCTTGGCGATGATGACGTCGGCGATCCCCTTGCGCTCGGTGTCGCGCTCGTACAGCTCCTCGCGGTACAGGAAAACGACGACGTCGGCGTCCTGCTCGATCGATCCCGAGTCGCGGAGGTCCGCGAGCTGCGGCTTGCGTTGATCGCCCTTGCGCGATTCCGGCGAGCGGGAGAGCTGGGACAGGGCGAGGATCGGCACCTGGAGCTCCTTGGCGAGCAGCTTCAGCCCGCGGGAGATCTGCGAGACCTCCTGCGTCCGGTTGTCGAACCGGCCGTGTCCGCCCATGAGCTGCAGGTAGTCGACGACGAGCAGGTCGAGCCCCTTTTCGCGCTTCAGGCGCTGCCCTTTGGCCCGCATGTCGGGAACGGAAAGGCCGGCCCCGTCGTCCAGATAAAAGCTTGCTCCCGCGATCTTCGACTGCGCCGTGACGAGTCGGACCGTGGCCTCTTTGGATGCGAAGCCGTCTCGCACCTTCTTGGCGTCGACGTCGGCCTCGGAGCAGAGCACGCGGAAGCCGAGCTGCTCCTTGGACATCTCGAGCGAGAAGAAGCCTACGGAACGCCCCTCCCGGAAGGCGATGTGCTGCGCTATGTTCAGGGCGAACGAGGTCTTGCCGACGGAGGGGCGCGCGGCAAGGATGATGAGATCCGTCGATTGCAGGCCGGAGGTCATCCGGTCCAGCTCCGTGAACCCCGTGGGGAGGCCCGAAAGCATCCCCTTGCGGTTGCGGGCCTCCTCGATGATCTCGAGGTTGTGCTTGACGACCTGCCCGATCGCCACGAATCCGCCGCGGACCGAGTCCTCGGCGATGTCGAAGATCGAGCCGGTCGATTCTCCGAGGAGCTCCTCGGCGTTCTTCTCCTGGGCCAGGCCCTCCCGGACGATCTGCTGACCCACCCGGATCAGGCGCCGGAGAGTCGACTTCTCTTTGACGATGCGGGCGTAATGCTCGACGTTCGCGACCTCGGGGACGCCGTCGAGCAGCGTCGACAGGTACGCCGCCCCGCCGGCCTTCTCCACCGACCCGTTGCGGTCGAGCTCCTCCTTCAGAGTCAACACGTCGATCTCGGCGGAACGCTGGAAGAGATCGATCATCGCCCGGTAGATCCGGCGATGCGTGTCCGGGAAGAAATCGTCCTCCTTGAGGATCGGGACGACGAAGGACAGAGAAGCGGGATCGAGCAGGATCGCGCCGAGCACCGAACGCTCGGCTTCGAGATTCTGCGGCAGTCCTTTGTCGGCGGTGACGGTCTCGAGCATCAGCGGAATATTTCGATTCTTTTCGCCGCCGCGGCGCGAGTCAACCCGTCGCGGCGATTTCCGCAGCGCGATTGAGATCGAAAAGACGCGGGTTGCGGCCCGAAAATTTTTTCGGTCGCGTTTTCCACATCCCTATTGGATGGCGCGGAGAGGACAGATGGTGTCCGAGGCGAAACGAAGGCGATGACTCCGCGCGAGAATCGCCGAAGGAGCCGCCGGAGACGTCACCAGACGAACGAGCGCTCCGCCGCGCGGATGAGCGAGATCGCGGTCGGCCATCCCACGACGTCGTCCACCCGGGCCCGGGCGGCTTCGAGCCCCCCGCGCCCGGCGATCGCCGCGGCGGAACACGCGAGCATCCGCAGGTGCCCCGTCTCCCGCGCCTCCTCGAGGAGCCGCCCCGCCGCGGCCAGCGTCCCGGGGTCCGACGCTCGATCGTCCTCGTCGAGCAAGCCGCCGGCGAGAGCGCCGAGAGCCTCGTCGAACCAGATGAGCGTCACCTCGAGACCCATGGTGACCGCCGACGCCGTCATGGCCGCCGCCTCGTAGAGCACGTCCGGGGCCCCTCTCTGCAGCAGAAGGACCCAGAGCGGCCGCCGGCCGGGCCGGATCGAGACCGTGTCCTCCGCCCCGGCGGTCACCGTCCCGGCCCCCCTTCCGCCGCGCGCCGCCGCAAAGCGTCGAGCATCGCGGCGGAGCCCACGACGGCTCCGGGACTCTTGCGCCCCTCGATGGTGCCGTGGAAATCGGTTCCGGCGGAGACGAGGAGGCCGAGCTCCGAGGCGAGAGCCGAAAAGCGCTCCTCCTCCGCGGGCCCGTGGTCGGGATGGAAGACTTCGAGGGCGTCCAGGCCGTGGGGGACGAGGGCCCGGACGAGGGCGTCGGCGTCGCGGTACCAGACGGCGTGCGCCAGCGAGGAGACCCCGCCGGCGGCCCGCACGGCGCGGAGAACGTCCGCAGCCGGCCACTTCTCGGAAGGCACGTGCCACGGATGCTCGCGGCCGAGGAAGCGGTCGAACGCGTCGTCGTGCGAGCTCGCGTGCCCCGCCCGGACGAGGGCACGCGCGATGTGAGGCCGTGCCCAGACTCCGTCGCCAACCTCCTCGCGGATGCGATCGAGATCGAGCGGGTATCCGGCCTCGATCAGCTTCTGGGCCATCCGCTCCCCGCGGGCGCGCCGGTTCTCCTGCCGCTCCAGCAGGCGGGCGTTGAAGGCCTCGTGGGTCTCGTCGACGAACAGGGCGAGGATGTGGACGTCGTCGCGCCCCTCGAAATCGGCCGAGATTTCCGCGCCCGAGATGAGCTCGATGCCCCGCCGAGTCGCCTCGTCTCGCGCTTCGGGAAGACCCTGGAGGGTGTCGTGGTCGGTCAGGGCGAGCGCGTCGACCCCGGCCTCCGCCATCCGTCGGACGAGCTCGGCCGGGTGGTCCAGGCCGTCGGAACAGTTCGAGTGCGAATGCAGGTCGACGCGCATCGCGCGATTTTACGCCCCGCGCGCAGCGCGGAAGGGACGCCGCGTCGTATTCGGGCGCGCGCACCCCACGCGAGCCCGAATACGCTCAAAGACAGCGCCCCAGACATGACTGGGACACGCCCGCGGCGGCTAAGATCCCGCCATGGATCGACGGGAGGTGGCCCGCGTGCTCGAGGAGATGGCCGCCATGCTCGAGCTCAAGGGCGAGAACCACTTCAAGGTCCGCGCCTACGAGAATGGCGCGCGGGCGATCCTCTCCTTTCCGGGCGATCTCGCCGAGGCGGTGCGCACCGGAGCTCTGAAGCGGGTCCCGGGGATCGGAGCCGGCCTCTTCTCGAACGTCGCGACGCTCGTCACGACCGGCTCTCTCCCCTACTACGACGAGCTGCGCGCCGAATTCCCGCCGGGACTGCGCGAGTGCCTGCGCATTCCCGGATTCGGGGCCCGCAAGGCCAAGCAGGTGTTCGACGCGCTGCAGGTCGATTCGCTCGACGCCCTCGAGGCGGCCTGCACGGACGGCCGCCTCGCCACGGTCCGCGGATTCGGGCCGAAGGCGGTCGAAAGGGTGTTGCGGGGCGTCGCGACCGTGCGCGCGGGCGCGGGGCTCCACCGGCACTCCGCCGCTCGGATCCGCGCCGCGGACGCGCTGGAGATCCTCCGCGCGGCGCGCGTGGCGACGCGGATCGAGGCCGCCGGGGGTCTGCGACGCCGGCTCGAGGTCGTCCCCTCGGTGCAGCTCGTCGCGGAGACGCTGCGCCCGAAGGAGGCCGAAGACGCGTTCCACGGCATGCCCGGCGTCGAGGAGGCGTTTCCGGGAGAACCGGGATTTTTTCGCGTTCGCCTCGCGGGAGGGCTGATCGCGGGGCTGCGCGTCACCCCTCCGGGGAGGTTCGGAGCGCTTCTCCTCGACGCGACGGGCTCCGAGGAGCACCTGGACGCGTTGCGCAACCGCGCCGCCGCCGCCGGCGCGAGCCTCGGCCCGGAGGGACTGACCCGGCCCGCCGGCGGCGCTCCTCTGGCTTCCACGGAGGAGGAGATCTACGCCGCGCTCGGCCTCCCCTTCATCGAGCCCGAGCTGCGCGAAGGCCGGGGAGAGATCGAGGCGGCCGCCGCCGGGCGACTGCCCTCCCTCGTGACGCAGGAGGATCTGCAGGGCCTGATCCACGTGCATACGACGGAATCCGACGGGCGGGACTCTCTCGAGGACATGCTCGGCGCGGTGCGGGAAGCGGGGTACCGCTGGGTCGCGATCACGGATCACAGCCAGACGGCCGGCTACGCGGGCGGCCTGACGCCGGAGCGCGTCCTCCGCCAGCGGCGGGAGATCTCCGAGATCCGGGGACGATTTCCGGAGCTCGTGCTGTTCCACGGGACCGAGGCGGACATCCTCGCCGACGGCGCGATCGATTTCGGCGATGAGTTCCTCGAGGGGTTCGACGTCGTCGTGGCGTCCGTGCACTCCCGGTTCGGATTGACGAAGGAGGAGCAGACGCGCCGACTGGTCCGCGCCGTCCGCAATCCCCGCGTCTCGGTCCTCGGACACCCGACGGGCCGGCTCCTCCTTTCGCGGGACCCCATCGCCGTGGACATCGAGGCGGTCCTGGACGCGGCGGCGGAATCGGGCTGCGCGGTCGAGATCAACTGTTCCCCGAATCGGCTCGATCTCGATTGGAGGTTCTGCCACGGCGCCGTCGACCGAGGCATCCTCCTCGCGATCGATCCCGACGCCCACTCCGTCGGCGAGATCGGCCTCGTTCCCTACGGCGTCGGGATCGCGCGGAAGGGATGGGTCACTCCCGCCGCGACGCTGAACGCGAAGCCCGCCGGGGCGTTCGCCGCCTGGCTCGAAGACCGCCGCGGCATTCCCCTGCCGCCCCGCTGACGGGGCCCCCGGGGAAACGGCGGCGCGATCCCCTGGACATATTACTAAATTTATGATTAGTTACTAATTCATGGGACGCCCTGCCAAGGTCCGCCGCGAAGAGGTCCTCGCCGCCGCGCGCGAGACGTTCGTCGAGCGGGGGTACGAGGGCGCCACGCTCGCCGGGATCTCGGCCCGGATCGGCGTTTCGCCCGCCGCCCTCCTGCGCCACGCGCCGAACAAGGAAGCCCTCTTCACCGCGGCCATGGGCGCGACGCCGGGCCCCGAGATGCTGCCCCTGGATTTTCTCCGGAGCGTCCCGGGCACCGCGGAGCCCGCCGAAGTGCTCCGGCGGGTCGCGCACGCCTTCGTCCCCTTCATCCAGGCGAAGCTGCGCGAGAGCCTCGCCGCGTGGGTCCATTTCCGCATGGTGCGGGGGGTCGGCCGCATGCCCCTCCCTTTCGATCCGAGCGTTCGTCCGACCCCTCCGCAGAAGAACCTCCGCCTCCTCGAAGACTGGATGCGCCGCGCGCAGTCCGCTGGCCGGCTGCGACTGCGCGATCCGCGGGCGGCCGCGGTCGCCTTCGCCGCGAGCCTGCATTCCTGGGTGATGCTGCAGGAAGTCCTGCACGCCCTCGAGGAGCCCCTGCCCCTCGAGCAGTACCTCGACACCCTCGTCGACATCTGGAGGCGCGGCGCGATCCCCGAGCCCGAGAAGAAAAGACAGACGAAGAAGAAGAGGAACGGCCCATGAAGAAGCGCATCGCCGGACTGGTCGTGCTGATCCTCGCCGCTGCCGGCGCGTTCTGGGCGTTCCGCTCCCGTGGCGGGGAGAAACCGCTGCTCCTGTCGGGCTCGATCGAGGCGCGCGACGTCGAGGTCGGATCGCTCGTTGGAGGACGCGTCCTCCGCGTGGACGTGTCCGAGGGCGCGACGGTCGCCGCGGGGAAGACGCTCGTCGTTCTGGAAACGGGTCTCCTGGAGCCGCAGCTGCGCCAGCAGGAGGCCCGCATCGCGGAAGCCCGCGCGAATCTCA
This sequence comes from Acidobacteriota bacterium, assembly GCA_039933215.1. Classification (GTDB taxonomy): domain Bacteria; phylum Acidobacteriota; class Thermoanaerobaculia; order UBA5066; family Gp7-AA6; genus JALYUA01. The sequence goes on along the minus strand of JBDTOO010000065.1, from coordinate 11,085 downwards.
CGAAGGCCGAGCGCGGACCGCGCGTCGAGGACATCGCGCGCTCGCGGGCCCAGGCCGACAACGCGGAGAAGGAGCGGCGCCGGCAGAAGTCGCTCCTGGACCAGGGGATCATCGGCCAGCAGCAGTACGACGTTTCGGCGACGGAAGCGCGCACGCAGTCCGAGACGCTCCGCGAGAAGGAGCGGGGTAACCGGCCGGAAGACATCGAGGCCGCTCGCGCGGCGCTCGCCCGGGAGGAATCGCAGCTCTCCTACCTCGGTCGGCAGAAGGAGGAGAGCGTGGTGAGGGCGCCCTCCGACGGGATCGTGGAGTCGCTCGACCTCCGGCCGGGGGACATCGTCGCCCCGAACCAGCCGGTGGCGCGGATCCTCGAGCCCTCGCAGATCTGGGTCCGCGTGTACGTGCCCGAGCCGCAACTCGGACGGGTGAAGATCGGGCAGCACGCGCTGATCCACGTCGATACGTTTCCCCGCCGCGAGTTCTCCGGGCGCGTGGTCGAGATCCGCACGCAGGCGGAATACACGCCCCGAAACGTCCAGACGCTCGACCAGCGGATGGACACCGTGTTCGGCGTCAAGGTCGCGATCGATCCGACACCGGAGCTCAAACCCGGCATGGCCGCCACCGTCCGGCTCCAGGAAGGCTCGTGAACGAGGGCGAGAGCGAATACGGGATCCGGGTCGAGGGCGTCTCCCGCGACTTCGGGCCCGTCCGCGCCCTCGACCGCGTGTCCCTGGCCGTCCCCCGGGGTGAGATCTACGGGCTTCTCGGACCGAACGGCTCCGGAAAATCGACGCTCATCCGCATCCTCTGCGGCCTGCTCGCGCCGACCGAGGGGCGCGCGTTCGTCGACGGCCTCGACGTGGCGAAGGAGGGCGAGGCGACCCGGGCGCGCATCGGCTACGTCTCGCAGCGCTTCTCGCTCTACGAAGACCTGACGGTTCTCGAGAATCTCGATTTCTTCGCGTCCGTCTACGGCCTGAAGAACGAGACCCTGCGCGAGAGGCGCCAGTGGGCGATCGATCTCACCTCGATCGGCCCCTACCGCGACCGCCTGGCCGGACAGCTCTCGGGGGGCTGGAAGCAGAGGCTCGCGCTCGCGGCGGCTCTGATGCATCGCCCCAGGGTTTTGTTCCTGGACGAGCCGACGGCGGGAATCGATCCGGTCGCGCGGCGGGAGCTGTGGAACCTCCTCTTCGCCCTGGCTGCGGAGCGCGTCACGCTCTTCGTCACGACGCACTACATGGACGAGGCGGAGCGATGCGGCCGGGTCGCGTACCTCTATCTATCGCGGATGCTCGTCGAAGGCACCCCGGACGAGCTGACCCGCCTGCCCGAGATCACGCCTCCGGGCACCCGCCGCGTCGAGGCCGCCTGCGAGAACGGCGCCGCCGCCGTGATGAGCCAGGCCAGGGCGCTTCCGTACGTCGACGACCTGACGATCTTCGGCAACGCCCTCCATCTGCTCGTCCGCGCGGAGCTGTCCGACGCAGAGATCGCGGAGGACCTCCGGAAAGCGGCCGGCGCCGCCGTCCAGGTGCGGCCGATCGAGGCGTCCCTGGAGGACGTGTTCGTGCGCCTGACCCGCCTGCAGATCGAGCGGCGGGGCGAGGTCCCCGAGGCGCCGCCCGTCTCCGCGCGAGGGCCGGCATGAGGGGGTTCTTCGCGGTCCTGAAGAAGGAAGCGGTCCAGATGATCCGCGACCGGGGCACCCTGCGGCTCACTCTCCTGATTCCCGCCTTCCAGCTGGCTCTCTTCGGCCTGATCGACACGAACGTCAAGCACGTGCGCACCGTGGCTCTCGACCTGTCGAAGACTCCCGAGAGCCGCGAGCTCGTCCGGGACTTCGTCAACACCAGCTACTTCGACGTCGTCGGATGGGCGGATTCCCGCGACGCCATGCGGAGGACGATCGTCGCCGGGCGCGCCTCCGTCGGGATCGAGATCCCGCCGGATTACGCCCGCCGCCGGCTGAACCGCGAGCCGGCGGACGTCCTCGTCTTGATCGACGGATCGGATTCCTCGATCTCGGGGCAGGCGCTCGCCGCGGCGAACGGGCTGACGCTGGCGCGCTCCCTCACGGAGATCTTCGAGCGCTCGGGCGTGAAGGATCTTCCCATCCGCGCGCACCCGCTCTTCCTCTTCAACCCCGACTCCCGCAGCGCGAACCTTCTCATCCCGGGCCTGGTGGCGATTCTCCTGACATTCTCGGGGACGGTCCTCGCGTCGTACGCCATCGTGCGGGAGCGGGAGCGCGGCACGCTCGAGCAGCTCATGGTCACGCCCGCGTCGCCGATCGGCGTCGTCCTCGGAAAGCTCCTCCCCTACCTGGCGCTCGGGTTCCTGCAGCTCATCCTGATCCTGGTCCTGATGACCCTCGTCTTCCGGGTTCCCATCCACGGCAGCCTGGCGCTGCTTCTCGGTCTCTCCGTCGTCTATCTCTTCGCCCTGCTCTCGCTCGGCCTGCTCGTCTCCTCCCGGGCGAAGACCCAGATGGAGGCGACGCAGCTCGCCCAGATGTTCCTGCTGCCCTCGATCATGCTCTCCGGCTACATCTTCCCGATCTCCGCCCTCCCCGGGCCGCTCCGCTACGTCTCCCAGGTGCTTCCCGCCACGCACTTCATCGCGATCGCGCGCGGGATCATCATCCGGGGCGCGGGGTTCGTCGACCTGTGGCGCAACGTCGCGGCCCTCATCGTCATCGCGGCCGTCCTGGTCGCCGGCAGCACCCAGGCGTTCCGCAAGACGATCTCCTGACACGCCGGGTGAAATAGAATCCCCGCGCGGCTCATGCCGCGCAAAGACACCCTAAGGAGTTACCGCATGCCTCTCCAGCCCGGCGACACCGCCCCGGATTTCACGCTCCCCTCGACGGTCGGGGACAAGGTCTCTCTGGCCGACTACCGCGGCAAGAAGAACGTTCTTCTGATGTTCTATCCGCTCGACTTCTCGCCCGTCTGCTCCATCGAGAACAAACAGTGCTCGGAGCTGCTCCCGACGAGCGGCGCCGACGACGTCCAGGTGCTTGGGATCTCCGTCGACTCCCTCTGGTCCCACAAGACGTTCGCCTCCCAGAACGGCATCACTTATCCGCTGCTGGCCGATTTCCATCCGAAGGGCGACGTCGCAAAGAAGTACGGCGTGTACCTCGAGGAGAAGGGCATCGCCGCACGCACCGCGTTCGTCATCGGCAAGGACGGCAAGGTCAAGGAAGTCTTCGCCAACGACATTCCGGTCGCCCGGGACATCGAGAAGATGCTCGAAAAGACGCGCGCCGCATGACGTCCGGTCCGGGCAACGGACCGTCGCTTCCCGAAGTCGCGAAGATCTCCGAGATCGCGAAAAGCGTCCGGCACATCATCGAGGTCCTCGGCCTCGACCCATCCGATCCCAATCTCACGGACACTCCGGAACGGGTCGCGAAGATGTACCTCGAGATTTTCGGGGGGCTCGCGGATGGCGCCGAACCGAAAGTGACGCTCTTTCCGAACGACGAGCACTACACGGCGATGGTCATCGAGAAGGACATACCCTTCTACTCGATGTGCTCCCATCACTTCGTGCCGTTCTACGGACACGCGCACGTCGCGTACATCCCCAACGAGAAGATCATCGGCCTCTCGAAGATGCCCCGCATCGTCGACTTCTACGCCCGGCGGCCGCAGCTCCAGGAGAGGTTGACCGAGCAGGTCGCGGGCTTTTTAAACGAGAAACTCTCGCCGCAGGGAGTCATGGTCGTCATCGAGGCGCGGCACCTGTGCGTGGAGATGCGGGGGATCAAGAAACCGGGGGCGTCGACGGTGACGTCCGCAATCCGAGGCATCTTCTTCAACCGCCCCGTGCGGGAAGAGTTTCTCGATCTCCTCAACCGGCGCGGGTGAGCCGGGACCGCCTCCCGATCTCTAGAGCCTGTCGAGGGTCGCACGCAGGCCGCTCATCCGGGCGAGCCCGCTCGCGGTCCGGACGCCGTGCCAGGTGAGATCGTCACCGGGGAGGAAGAGACGCACGCGCGCCTCTCCGAAGAGCTGCTGCGCCAGGGCGGCGTGCTTTTCCGGCCGGAAGGGATAGGGCTCGCTCGGGAAGAAGTGGACGTCCGCCCCCCGGGCGAGCGATTCCTCCGGCGTCGTGGCCGGATACCGCACCTCCTCGCGGGCATAGACGTTGACGCCGCCGGCGAGGCGGAGCAGGTCCGCGACGTAGGTGTCGTCGGACACCGTCATCCAGGGATCCTTCCAGATCCAGCAGGCATAGAGGAACGGCGCGGGGGCCGGCGTCCTCTCGAGCCTCTCGTGTTCGGCCTCGATGCGGCCGGCGAGAGCGTCGGCGTCCCCGTCGGCGTCGAGGCGCCGGCCCCACGCGCGGATCGCCGCGGGCACCTCCGCGACCGTGCGCGGGAACGTCACGTCCACATCGATTCCCGCGGACTCGAGCGCACGCACGTCCTCGAGGCGGTTCTCTTCCTGGTTGGCGAAGACGAGATCGGGCTTCAGATCGAGGATCCGCGGGATGTCGGGGTCTTTGGTGCCCCCGATCCGCGGAAGGCCCCAGAGAAGGCCTTCCGGCCGGACGCAGAAGCGCGTCGCCCCCACTAACCGGCGGCGGGCGCCGAGCGACACGAGCGTCTCGGTGATCGAGGGACAGAGCGAAACGATGCGGCTCGGCGCGGGCACGGCCCCAGTCTAGCTGTCCGTGCCGCCTCCGATCCCGTTTACACTGATCGAACTTGAACCTGCCCGCTCGAGACCTCGCGGCGCTCTTTCAATCGAAGAACCCGCTCATATTCTGCGAGACCGTGGAGGAGAAGCGATTCGAGCTTCTCGTCCGCGGAGTCGCCGGCCGGCTCTCGCTGCCCGTCTCCACCTGGAGCGCCGCGAGCGGCTTGTCTCCCTGCCATCCGTCCGAAGAGGCGAAGACGGGCGATCTCGCCGCCGCGCTCCGGGAGATCCGCCTCGCGACGGGCGACGGAGTGTGGATCCTGAGAGATCCGCAGGCGCATCTCGAAAACCCGACGACGCTCCGTCTGCTGCGCGAGACGGCCCAGGGATTCGCGGGGTCGGCCCGGACGCTCGTCCTCGTCGGCCCGTCCCTGCCGGCGAGGCCCGAGCTCGACGAGCTCGGGATCCGGTTCGACTTCGCCCTTCCCGGGCCGGAGGAGCTTCGCTTCCTGATCCGCGACACGCTCCGGCGTCTCGTCCGCCAGAAGCCGGAGGTCCGCGCGGGACTGACGCCGGCGGACGAAGACGGGCTCGTGACGGACCTCCAGGGACTGACGCTCTTCGAGGCGGAGCGGGCGCTCGCGCGGGCCATCGTCGAGGACGACGCCCTGACGGCCGAAGACCGGCCGCGCATCCGGGAGAGCAAGAAGGTCCTCGTCGAGAGCGGCGGGCTGCTCGAGTTCTTCCCCACCCCGCTCGGCCTCGATTCCGTCGGCGGTCTCGGCCGCCTGAAGAAGTGGGTGGCATCGCGCAAGGTCGGGTTTCTCCCGCCACCCGACGCGAAGCCCATCGACCCGCCCCGCGGGCTCCTGATCCTGGGAGTCCAGGGCTGCGGCAAGAGCCTCGCCGCCAAGGCGGTCGCGGGCTCCTGGAGCCTGCCCCTCCTCGGACTCGATGCGGGCCGTCTTCTCGCCCCCTACATCGGGGAGTCGGAGCGGAATCTCCGAGACGCCCTGAAACGCGTGGAGCGCATGGCTCCGTGCGTCCTCTGGATCGACGAGATCGAAAAGGCCTTCGCGTCCTCCCGCTCGTCCGAGTCGGACGGGGGCGTGTCCAAGCGGCTCGTCGCCTCGTTTCTGACCTGGATGCAGGAGCGCGCCACCCGCGTCTTTCTCATCGCGACCGCGAACTCGGTCGACGAGCTGCCCCCGGAGATGATGCGCAAGGGGCGCTTCGACGAAGTCTTCTTCGTCGACCTGCCGTCGCGGGCGGCCCGCGCCGAGATCTTCGCACTCCATCTCGCTCAGCGCGGCGAAACGCCGCGCGCCTTCGATCTCGACCGGCTCGCCGTCGAGTCGTCGGGCTTCTCCGGCGCGGAGATCGAGCAAGCGATCGTCTCGGCGCTGTACGACGCCCGGGGGACGGGCTCCCCGCTCGACACGACCGCGATTCTCGTAGCGCTGCGATCGACCCGCCCGCTCTCGGTCGTGCGCGGAGAGAAGATCTCCGCGCTGCGCGCCTGGGCCTCGGAGCGCTGCGTCCCCGCGGACGCGGCGGACGCATAGCCGAGCCTCCGTTTCCCTTCGCCGGTCTCCTTTCCTCTATTTCGACACGGCGAACGCGGTCTCCAGCGCCTTCGGGTCCGCTTCCGCGCCGCCCAGGTAGCGATGAAACCAGTCCATCACCGTGGCGTGCCAGAGGCGCGAGTTGCCTGGCTTCAACACCCAGTGGCCTTCGTCGGGAAACATCAGGAGCTTCGAAGGGACCTGCTGGAGCTGGAGCGCCGTGAAGAGTTGCAGGCCCTGTCCGAATGGGACGCGGAAGTCCTTTTCGCTCGTCACGACCAGTGTCGGCGTCTTGAAATGATCGACGAAGCGCGCCGGGTTCCACTTCTCGTAGACGTCCGAGCTCCACGGCCACCCTCCGAACTCCGCCCGCGCAAACCACAGCTCTTCCGTCTCGAGCGCCATCGCTCCCGCCTGGAACACGCCGTCGTGCGACACGAAGGCGGCGAAGCGGTCGGTATGGCCGGCCATCCAGTTCACCATGTAGCCCCCGTATGAGGCGCCCGCCGCGCCGATTCGCGCGCGGTCGACGAAAGGGAGCGCGGCGAGGTCGTCCGTCTGGCGCATCAGGTCGTCGTAAGCCCTCCCGCCCCAGTCTCCGCTGACCTCGTCGATGAAACGCTGCCCGAACGAGGTCGAGCCGCGCGGATTCGCCGCATAGACGACGTATCCGTACGCGGCGAAGACCTCGGGATTCCAGCGCGTCGACCAGCCGTCCGACCACACCCCCTGTGGACCGCCGTGAATCAGCAGGACGGCGGGATACTTCTTCGTCGCATCGAAGCCGGGAGGGAGCACGAGCCAACCCTGGAGCTTGCTGCCGTCGGCCGCCGTCACCCAGCGCTCCGTGGCGTTCAGATCGAAGGCGCCCTCTTTCCAAAAAGCGTCGTTCACACGGGTCACCGCCGTCGCCGCGCCGCCCCGTCCGGGAAGGGAGTAGATCTCCGGCGCGCGCGTCAGCGAGCTCGCCGAGAAGAAAATGCGTCCGTCGCGGGAGACGCGAAGCGACGAGGCGGAGCCTCCGGTCCAGATCAGCTCCGGGGCGCCGCCTTCGAGACCCACGCGGTAGATCACGCCGTGGGCGCGCACATGGGACGCGAAGTAGATCGACCGGGAGTCGGGGGCCCAGGCGATCTCGTCCACCCAGTCGTCGAACGAGGCCGTCAGCTCGCGGGGGGCGCCTCCCGAACGGTCGGCCATCATCAGGCTGAATCGGTCCCCCTCGAAGCCGGGGCGCCTCTGCGCCCTCCACGCGATCCACCGTCCGTCGGGCGAGAACTGGGGAGACCCGTCGAAAGCGCGGTTGGCCGCCGTCAGATCGGCCGGCGTCCCCTTCCCCGCGAACGCGACCGTCCAGACGTCGGAATTGGTCGACGCCGCCTCGACTCTGTCGGGGTTGGACGTGTAGGCGAGAGTCCCCCCGTCGGGAGAGAGCTGATAGTCCTCCGGCCCCGCGGCGGAGAACGTCGGAACGTCGCGGTCGCCGGGCGTCAGATCCGCCGCCTCCCCGCCCGCCGAAGGCACCTTCCAGACGTGGCTGCGCAGACCGTTCTGCCAGGCGTCCCAGTGGCGAAAGAGGAGCCGCTCCGCGACGCGCGCCTTGACCGTCGCCTTCGCGCGCGCCCGGACCCGGGCCTCGAGGCACGCGGCGTCGGAGCAGTCCGTCCAGACGTCGGACACGATCACGAACCAGCGCCCGTCGGGCGACCAGCGGAATCCGTTCACGCCGGTCGGAAAGGACGTGGCTTTCCGGGGCTCGCCCCCGGATGGATCGACGGTCCAGATCTGCGAGCTTCCGTCCCGGTTCGAGAGGAAGGCGACGGACTTTCCGTCCGGGGAGAATGCCGGGTCCGAATCCGTTTTTCCGCCGGACGTGAGGCGTCTCGCGGCCCCGCCCGCCGAGGGGGCGATCCAGAGCGAATACGGGGTGGCGTTCGCCTCGACGTCGGGTGTTCCCACCGCATAGACGACGGAGAGGCCGTCGGGCGACAGCGAAAAGCCTCCCAGGCGGGTGGCCTTCGCGAGCTCGTCGAAACGGAAGGGGCGGGACTCGCAGGGGGAGGCGGCGAGCACGGCGAACAGCAGGGCCGCTGCCCCGGCGCGGATGGAACCGATCGTCATGTAGACCTCCGCGAAGATTGTATTTCGCGCCGCGCACCCGGCCGCGGCCGAGCCGGGCACTCTTTTCATCGCCCATTTCATCCGCGTGCGGCTCCGTACACCCCCTCTTTGCTATCATCCGTTCCCCCCGGAATTCCGCCGGCGCGACGTCGAAAAGGAGCCATCCGTGAGCGTTGTCCTCGAAGAAAAGGCCTCGTCGGAAACCCCGAGCGGGGCCGCCGTCGTCAACGACTTCTCCATCCACGTGGCCACGGCCAACGGCTCGGGAAGCCAGTCGTCGAACAACATCCTCATGCGGGCCATCTTCCAGATGGGCATTCCCGTGTCGGGCAAGAATCTCTTTCCCTCGAACATCCAGGGCCTTCCGACCTGGTTCACGATCCGCGCTTCGAAAGAAGGATTCATCGCCCGCCGCCGGGACGTGGGCGTGCTCATCTGCATGAACCCGGAGACCGCCCACGAGGACGTCCGGACGGTCGCCCCGGGGGCCGCGGTCATCTACGAGGAGAGCCTGAAGCTCGAGGGCCTGCGGTCGGACCTGCATTTCTATGCCGTTCCGTTCTCCAAGCTCGTCCTCGAGCTGGTTCAGGACGGCAAGCTCCGTCGCCTCGTCGTGAACATGATCTACGTCGGGGTGGCCGCGTGGCTCCTGGACATCGACCGCGAGGAGATCCGGACGGCGGTCAGCCGCCAGTTCCAGGGCAAGGAAAAGGCCATCGAGGTGAACCTCGGGGCGATCCAGGGAGGCTGGGACTGGGCGGAGAAAAACCTGAAGAAGAAGGATCCGTTTCGGGTCGAACGGATGAACGGCACGGCGGGCAAGATCATCGTCGACGGCAACGCCGCGGCCGCGATCGGCTGCATGATGGCCGGCGTCCAGGTCGTCGCGTGGTATCCCATCACCCCGTCTTCGTCCCTCGCGGAGTCCCTGATCGACTACTGCCGCGACTACCGGCGGGACCCCGTGACGGAAAAACCGACTTTCGCGATCGTCCAGGCCGAGGACGAGCTCGCGGCCGCCGGAATGGTCCTCGGCGCCGGCTGGGCGGGCGCCCGGGCGATGACCACGACGTCCGGACCGGGCATCTCGCTCATGTCCGAGTTCGTCGGCCTCGGCTATTACGCCGAGATCCCTTCCGTCATCTTCGACGTCCAGCGCGTCGGGCCATCGACCGGCCTGCCCACCCGGACGATGCAGGGGGACATCCTCTCCACGTACTGCCTTTCGCAGGGCGACGCGTACCACATCCTCGTGATCCCGGGCTCCGTCGAGGAGTGCTACTCGCTCTCGATGGACGCGTTCGACCTCGCGGACCGATTCCAGACGCCCGTCTTCGTCATGTCGGACCTCGACCTCGGCATGAACAACTGGATGGCGGACCCGTTCCCCTATCCGGAGCGGCCGGCTGATCGGGGCAAGGTCCTTCGCACCGCCGAGGAGTTCGGCGAGCACGTCCGCAAGTTCCAGGAGTTCGCCCGGTACCGCGACGTCGACGGCGACGGGATCCCGTATCGGACGCTCCCGGGCTTCATCGACAACCCGGCGGCGGCCTACTTCACGCGCGGATCCGGGCACACGGAGCGCGCGCAGTATTCCGAGCGCCCGGAGGACTACAAGAACAACGTGGATCGGCTCGCCCGCAAGTTCGAGACGGCGCGGTCTCACGTGCCGAAGCCCGTCGTCGAGGGAGCCGGCACGCGGATCGGGATCATCGCCTACGGTTCGTCGGACTTCGCCGTGCAGGAGGCCCGAACCCTCCTCGGGCAGAAAGGCCTCGCGACCGATTCGCTCCGCCTGCGCGCGCTTCCCTTTTCTCCCGAGGTGCGGGCTTTCGTCGATTCCCACGAACGCATCTATGTGATCGACCAGAACCGCGACGGCCAGATGTTCGCGCTCCTGACGCTCGACGTCGGCCCGGAGGCCTCGAAGAGACTTCGCTCCATCCGCCACTACGACGGCTTCCCCCTCGACGCCGAAACGGTCATCGAGGGGATCGAAGCCGGGGAGAAAAACTAATGTCCTCCGTCGCCGATCCCAAGGTTCCTCCCGTCAATCGACTCGGTCTCGACGTCAAGCAGTACGGGGGCTTGAAGTCAACGCTCTGCGTCGGCTGCGGTCACGACGTCATCACGCGTCAGATCACGCAGGCCTTCTTCGACATGGGCGTCGCGCCTCACAAGGTGGCGAAGATGTCGGGCATCGGCTGCTCGTCGAAGACCACGGCGTACTTCGTCGACCGCGGCCACGGCTTCAACGCTGTCCACGGCCGGATGCCCGCCGTGGCGACGGGCGCCATGCTCGCCAACCATTCGCTCCTGACGATCGGCGTCTCGGGAGACGGCGATACGGCTTCGATCGGAGCCGGCCAGTTCGTCCATCTCCTTCGGCGAAACCTGCCGATGATCTACATCGTCGAGAACAACGGCGTATACGGGCTCACGAAGGGCCAGTTCTCCGCTACGGCCGACTTCGGCTCGAAGCTGAAGAGCGGCGTCGTCAACGACCTGCCGGCCGTCGACCTGTGTGCCCTCGCGATCGAGCTCGGGTGCGGCTACGTGGCCCGGTCCTTCTCCGGTGACATGAAGCAGCTCGTAGGACTCCTGAAGGGAGCCATCGCCCATCGGGGTACCGCCCTCCTGGACGTCATCTCGCCATGCGTCACGTTCAACAACCACGAGAGCTCGACGAAGTCCTACAAGTGGGCGAAGGACCACGAGATCCCCATCCAGGAGATCGGGTTCGT
>JBDTOO010000064.1:0-19279 GCA_039933215.1 Acidobacteriota bacterium | reverse complement strand
CGCGCGGGGCGCGGCTGTCAGCGTGTCCGAGTCATCTCTGTGGCTCTTCCTTTAAGCGTATTCGGGCGCGCGTGGGGTGCGCGCGCCCGAATACGAAGCGGCGTCCTTTCCGCGCTGCGCGCGGGGCGCCGCTAGAGCCCGCCGGCGCGCGGCACGTCCCGCCCTTCCCCGAAATCGAGCACCCAGAATCGCGCGGCGACGTCCGGCGCGCCGGCGAGGAGCGCCGCGATCTCCCGCGGCGGCTCGTCCGCCCCTTCGTCCGTGAGCTCGAACGTCCCGAAGTGCATCCCGAGGCCGGTCCCCGCGCCGAGGTCCCGGAAGGCCTGGATCGCCTGCCGCGGCGTCTCGTGGACGGGACCCATGAACCACTCGGGCCGGTAGGCGCCGATCGGCAGGATCGCCAGGCGCAGGCCCGGAAAGCGCCGGCCGATCTCCGCGAAGTGCGGCCCGTAGCCGGTGTCTCCCGCGAAGAAGACGCTTCCGGAAGGCCCCGACAGGACGAATCCGGTCCAGAGCGTGCGGTTGCGGTCCGAAAGGCCCCGGCCCGAGAAGTGCTGGACCGGCACCGCCGTCACCGAAAATCCGGCGCCCAGGTCCGAGGCCTCCCACCAGTCGAGCTCCGCGCCGCGCACCAGGCCGCGCGCGTCGAGCAGGCGGCGGACGCCGAGCCCGGCGACGACCCAGGGATCGTCGCGGCGCGCGAGCCGTGCGAGCGTCGCGAGATCCAGGTGGTCGTAGTGGTTGTGGCTCAGGAGAACCGTGTCGATCTGAGGCAGGTCGTCGAAGCGGATGCCGGGGGGCCGGACCCGTTTCGGGCCGGCGAACGAGACCGGGCTCACGCGGTCGCTCCACACGGGGTCGGTCAGGATGTTGCGCCCCGCCATCTGGATGAGCACCGTCGCGTGGTTCACGAACGTCACGCGCAGGTCGGCCACCCGCCGCGGCGGAGCGGGGCCCGGGCGCGCGTCGAGCCGGGAGGGCCATTCCCCGCGCCGGCGGGTCGCCCCCCACTTCAGGACCCCGAGGAACCCGTGAGGCCCGGCCTCCGGCGAGGTGTTGCGGAAGCGCCGCCCGTCGAAGTGATCGGAGACGGGGCCTTGATGTCCCGGCGCGGAGAAGAGCACGCGGACGTCCTACTGGCGCAGGCGCAGAAGGACCACCGGTGCGTCCCCGGGGGCGGGCACCACGACCCACAGGCCGTCGTACTCCTTCGCGCCGACCTCGACCGTCTCGCGGGAGCCGAGCGCGCGCACGAGAGGCGCGATCGTGTTGCTGTGCCCCACGACGAGGACGTTGCCCTCGGGGTGCTCCTTGCGGATGCGATCCGCGAGCGGCTTCAGGTCGGGCTCCCCGCCGGAGGGTCCGGTGCCGTAGATCGCGGGCTCGATCCTCGACGCCTTCATGAGCGGCTCCGCGGTCGAGAGCGTCCGAACGGTGTCCGTCGAGTAGACGGCGACGATCCGGGCGTCGCGCAGGATCTCCGCGAGCCTCCGCGCCCGAGCCCGCCCGGCCTCCGAAAGGGGCACTTCCTTCTCGTTCGCGTCCGTCTGCTTCTCCGCGTGGCGCACGATGAAGACGGCCGCCGGGCTGCGCGCGGAGAGGAAGAACAGTGTCGCGGCGCTCGCGGCGGCGGCGAGGAGGCGGCGTCCGGGAGTCTTTCGGGTTTCTGGCATCGGCGGATCTTATTCGGCTTCGCGGGTCCGCCGGGCGGCGCCCGGAGAAGAGCGGCCGGGGGCGCCCGCCCTTTTTTCGACCGGAAGGCCCCCGTCCCAACGTCCGGGGCTCCCCGGACGTCCAAGAGGCGAAAGGAAACCCATTGACCGGTGTACGTTCCCTGGAGAATCGTCACGCGAAGGAGGCTCTCCTGGCAGGTTCCGACGAGCAGGGCGGGCAGCCCGAGGGCGACGAAGCCCTTCTCGAGGAGTGCCGGAGAGGCAGCGTCGCGGCGTTCGAGCGGCTCTACGAGCTCCACGGCGCCCGCATGAAGTCGATCGCGCGAAATCTCCTCGGCCAGGAATCGGACGCCGAGGACGCCGTGCAGGAAGCCTTCCTGAAGGTCTATCGCGGCGCGGCATCCTTCCGCGGGTCCGCCGCCCTCTCGACGTGGATCTACCGCATCCTGGTCAATACCTGCTACGACATCCTCCGCCGGCGCCGCCGACGCTCCGAGGACGCCCTCGACACGACTCCGGGAGCCGAGGCGGCGGCGCTGCCCGCCAGGGCCGCGGATCACCGCCTGCGCCTGGCGATCGAGCAGGGGGTCGCGCGCCTGCGGCCCCGCCATCGCGACGTCTTCCTCCTGTCCGCGGTCGAGGGCTTCTCCCATCGCGAGATCTCCGAAGTCCTCGACATCCCGGAAGGCACGTCGCGGACTCTTCTCTTCGAGGCGAAGCGCCGCCTCCAGTCGTTTCTCGGCGACGCGGCCGCGGACACGGTCGAGGGGCGCGCGTGAAGGGCCCCTGCGACCGCGCCGCCGAGGCGTTCCGCCGCGACGATCCCCCGGCCATCGACCGGCTCCGCGTCCACGCCGCGTCCTGCCTCGAGTGCGCGCCGCGGCTGGCTCTTTGGGACGCCATCACCTCCGAGGCGCCGTCGCTGCGCAAGGAATGGGAGAGCCCGGCGCTATTTCCCCGGATCGCCGCCGCGCTCGAAGCGGAGCGGGTGCGGGCCCCGGAGACGCGGCGCGCCGCGCCGGAAACGGTCCGCTCGAAGCGCTTCTCGTGGGTCCCCGTCGCGGCGGCGGCCGCCCTCTTCGTCCTGGCCACGATCGGCCTCCAGGTCTTCCGCAACAGCGGCGGCCGCGAGCCGCTCGTGAACGCCGCCGGGACGAGCAATCCGCTCCTGACCGACCGGTCGCTCGACGAGGTGGAATCGGCCGAGGCGAACTACGTCCGCTCGATCGACCGACTCTCCGCGCTCGCGCGGCCGCGCATCGAGAACCCGACGACGGCCCTCTTCGTCAGCTACCGGGAGAAGCTGCTTCTCCTCGACTCCGCCATCTCCGAGATCCGCACCCAGATCGACGGCAACCGGTTCAACTCGCATCTGCGCCGCGAGCTTCTCGCCATGTACCAGGAGAAGCAGCGGACTCTGCAGCAACTCATGAAAGAGGCTCAGTCATGAACACCACGCATCGCGGACGCCCGGCGGCGGCGGTCCTGTTCGGGGCGGCGATCCTGCTCGCGCTGCCGTCTTCCCGCGCCGGCGCGCAGACCTCGCGCGAAGAGATCTCGCGGGAGGTCCACAAGACACTGCCGCTGAAGGCCGGGCAGCGCCTCGAAGTCGACCACTCGAGCGGCGACGTCCGGATCAAGGGGCAGCCGGGATCGGAAGTCCGCGTCGACGCGCGGATCCGGGTCTCCGGCTCGGACATGGAGGAGGCGAAGAAGTTCGCCGACGCGATCACGGTGGAGATCGAGTCGAACGCCACGGGCGTCCTCGTGCGGACCCGCTACCCGGAGGAGCAGCGCGGCCTCTTCACCGGGTCGCGGCGCGTGTCCTACTCCGTCAACTACGACATCGCCGTCCCGGAGGGAGCGGCCGTCTCCGTACGCAACAAGTTCGGGGATGTCTGGACCGAGGGGCTGAAGGGCGGCTCGGACCTCCACAACGCCAACGGCAAGCTCGTCTTCCGCGGCGGCCGCGGGACGGCGCGTCTCGAGAACGCCTTCGGGTCCCTCGAGGTCGCGGGCAACGCGGGAGACGCCGACGTGACGAACGCCAACGGCGTCCTCACGGTCGCGGACGTGGAGGGGCTGCTCACGGCGCGCAACCGGTTCGGCCGGGTGTCGATCACCCGCGCGAAGAAAGTGACCTTCTCCGGCAGCAACGCGGACGTGTCCGTGACCTCCTCCGGGCCGACGTCGGTGACCACGTCCTTCGGCGCCGTCGAGGCGGCGACGGTCAACGGCGACCTGACCGTGCAGAACTCGAACGGCGCGGTGCGGGCGAGGGGCGTCGCCGGCGACGCCGAGCTGAACGGGAGCTTCGGCTCGATCGACTTCTCCGACGTCGGCAAGAGCGTTCGCTGCACCGGGACGAACTCGAAGGTCACGGGACGGAAGGTGGGCGGCACGGCGACGATCCAGAACACCTTCGGGCCGGTCGAGCTCTCCGAGGTCGGGGGTTCGACCGAGGTCCAGAATCAGAACGGCGGCGTGCGGCTGCGCGACATCCATGGCTCGGCGACCGTCCGGAACCGGTTCGGGGCGGTGGAGGTCTCCGGGATCGCCGGCGCCGCGACCATCAGCAACGGCAACGCCGCTGTCTCGGTGGCGAACGTCGAGGGAGCCGTCGACGTACACAACTCGTTCGGCGCGGTGACGATTTCGGTCGCGAAGAGGGGCGTGAAGGTCAACTCGGGCAACGGCGGCGTCTCGGCCGCCGACGTGCAGGGGGCCACGTTCGTGAAGACGAGCTTCGGCCTCGTCGAAGCGGCGCGGATCAGCGGCGATCTCACCGTCGAGAACTCGAACGGCGCCGTCCAGGCCTCGGACGTCCAGGGATCCGCGAACGTCCGCACCTCGTTCTCGCCGATCGTGCTGTCGGGGGTCTCGGGCGCCGTCGACGTCGACAACCAGAACGGATCCGTCGAGCTCCGCGATGTCGCCGCCGGGGCGAAGGCCTGCAGCCGCATCTCGGTGCGGACCTCCTTCGCGCCCGTGCGCGTCTCTCTGCCGGAAAACCGGGGCTACGCCGTCTCGGCGCGCACGAGCTTCGGCCGCATCCACACGGAGCTGCCGATCACCGTCAGCGGGACATCGGGCGACTCGCTGCTGGGAAAGATCGGAGACGGCGCCTGTCCGGTCGAGATCACCAATTCGAACGGGAACATCGACCTGGTGAAACAGTCTCCCCGCTGAGGCGCCGGCCCCCGGGGAGGCCGCGACGCCCCCGGGCTCTCCCGGGAGACGCGCCGCGGCGGCGCGGGAGCCGCTCCGATCGCGGCGAGGACCGCGAGGGCGATGAGCACGAAAGAGAGTCTCCGTGCGAGGGTGCTCACTCCCTGTTTACGACTCGGACCCCCCCGGCGTTTACGCGCTACCAGCGGTGGTAGGCGGGATGGCCTTCGGTGACCGCCACGAACGTGCCGCGGCAGGCCGCCGTGGTCTTCCCGTTCGCCTCGATCGTCGCTTCGACGACGGCGCGGTCCGCCTGCGACTCGACGACGCGGGCCGTGAGGTGCAGTAAAGCGTCCATCGGCGTCGGCCGCTTCAGGGTCACGTGGAAGTCCGCCGTGACGGTGGACGGCGGTTCCGCGGCACCGGATTTCTCCATCAGGTGCCGCGCGGCGGCCCAGTTGCTGTGGCAGTCGAGGAGCGCGCCGCAGATTCCTCCGTTCAGGACTCCGTCGAAGGCCTGGTGGTGGGGCTCCGGCCGCCAGTCGCAGACGAGATCCTCGCCGGAGACGAAGCTCCGGATGCGGAGCCCCTTTTCGTTGGCCGGCCCGCACCCGAAACACCGGTTCGACGGCGCGTAGCGTTCCTGCAGGCTCTCCATCCTGGAAGACTATCGTCAGAGAGGAGAGAGGAAAGAGGTGAGAGGTCAGAGGGGGAGCCCCAGGCCTGCGCCCTCTCACCTTCCACCTCTCTCCTCTCACCTTCCTCTGCGACAATCCCGGGATGGCGGACCGTCCCCATCCGATCCCGACAGCCCCCTTTGCCGGGGGAGAGGACGCGCTCGTCCGGCTCGATCCGGACCACCCGGGGTTTCGCGACCCCGTCTACAGGTCGCGGCGCAACGCGATCGCGCGGCTGGCGCTCGAGTATCGGGAGGGGGATCCGGCGCCGGCCGTCGATTACACGGATCGGGAGCACGGCGTCTGGCGGACGGTCTGGGAGCACCTCCTGCCCCTCCACGAGCGTCTGGGCATCCGGGAATGGCGCGAGGCGACCGCGGAGCTCGACCTCGACCGGCGGGAGATCCCGCAGCTCGGCGCGGTGAACGAGAGGCTCGCCGAGAGTCCCGGCATCGACATGCTTCCCGTGGGCGGGCTGATCTCGGCGCGCGGATTCCTTTGCGCGCTCGGGCGCGGCGTCTTCCTCTCGACGCAGTACATCCGGCACCACAGCATGCCGCTCTATACGCCCGAGCCGGACGTGGTGCACGAGCTCGTCGGGCACGCGACGAGCTTCTTCTCGCCGGAGATCGTCCGGCTGTCCCGTCTGTTCGGGGAAGCCGCGGCCGGATCGGATCCTGCGACCCTCCAGAAGCTCGAGCGGGTCTACTGGTACACGCTCGAGTTCGGGGCCGCCCGGGAGGGCAACGACGTGAAGGCGTACGGCGCCGGCCTTCTCTCTTCCTACGGGGAGCTCGGCGAGTTTCGGTCCCGCGCCGAGCTTGCGCCCTTCGACATAGAGCGCATGGGGCGCACCCCCTACGACCCGACCGGGTACCAGAAGATCCTCTTCGTGGCCGAGAGCTTCGCCGACGCGGTGCGGCGGCTCGAGGACTGGTTGACGGGGATCATCGCGGCCAACCGGGACCCGGGCCGGAGCCTTCTCTAGCCGACCCTTCCTTCGCCTCGAAGTCGGCGCGATTTTCGCTCCGTTTCCGACGCGGCCAATATAATGGCCGCCCTTTCGCCTCGAAAAGGAGCCCGCGATGGCGACGACCCCTGCAGCCGAAGAGAAGGCCCCCGACACGGGAGGGGACCGGCGCGACGCCCTGACCATCCTGGACCATCGCACGGGCAAGTCCTACGACCTCCCCGTCAAAGAGGGGACGATCCGGGCGATCGACCTGCGTCAGATCAAGGTGTCGCCCGAGGACTTCGGCCTGATGTCCTACGACCCCGCCTTCATGAACACGGCGTCCTGTCGCAGCGCGATCACGTTCATCGACGGGGACAAGGGGATCCTCCGCTACCGCGGGTATCCCATCGAGCAGCTCGCGGAGAAGTCGTCTTACATGGAAGTGGCGTACCTGCTCCTGCACGGCGAGCTCCCGACCGGGCCCGAATTCGAGGAGTGGAACCACAACATCACGTTCCACACGATGATCCAGGAAAGCCTGAAGACGTTCATGGACGGCTTCAACCACGACGCACATCCGATGGGAATGCTGATCGCGACGGTGGCCGCGATGTCCACCTTCTATCCGGGCGCGCGCGACATCCACAATCCCGCTTCGCGCACGAAGCAGATCCACCGCCTCATCGCGAAGATGCCGACGCTCGCCGCGTTCGCCTACCGGCACAGCATGGGCATGCCGTACGTCTACCCGGACAACGACCTCTCCTACACCGAAAACTTCCTGAACATGCTGTTCAGAATTCCCTCGGCGAGCTGGCGGCCCGATCCCGTCCTCGTGCGCGCGCTCGACGTCCTCTTCATTCTGCACGCCGACCACGAGCAGAACTGCGGGACGCACGCAATGCGGGGCATCGGTTCGTCGCACACCGATCCCTATTCGGCGGTCGCGGGCGCCGCGGCGGCTCTCTACGGGCCGCTGCACGGAGGCGCCAACGAGGAAGTCCTGAAGATGCTCGAGGAGATCGGCACGAAGGATCGGATCCCGGCGTTCATCGAGGAGGTCAAGGCCGGCAAGGGCGGGAAGCGCCTGATGGGCTTCGGCCACCGCGTCTACAAGAACTTCGATCCCCGCGCGACGATCATCAAGAGGGTCGCGGACGAAGTGTTCGAGGTCACGGGGCGCAACCCGCTCTTAGACGTCGCGCTGGAGCTCGAGCGCATCGCCCTGCAGGACGAGTACTTCATCAAGCGAAAGCTCTACCCGAACGTCGATTTCTATTCCGGTCTCATCTACCAGGCCATCGGGATCCCCACCGCCGCGTTCACGGTGCTGTTCGCGATCCCGCGCGTCTCCGGCTGGCTCGCCCAGTGGGAGGAGATGCTGCTGGATCCCGAGCAGAAGATCGCACGGCCCCGCCAGATCTGGGCCGGATCGCCGGAGCGCGAGTTCATCCCGATCGACCGGCGCTGATCCCGCCGCCCGATCCCCTCCGGGCCGTCCTGTTCGACTGGGACGGAACGCTTCTCGACTCCGCCGAGGCGAGCTTCCGCTGCTACCGCCGGCTCTTCGAGCCCTACGGCATCGACTTCACGGCGGCTCTCTTCGCGGGCACGTACGCGCCCGACTGGTATCGCACGTACGAAGGCGTCGGTCTCGGCCGCGATCGCTGGAGCGAAGCCGATACGCGGTGGCTGGAGATCTATCGGGAGGAAGCGTGTGCTCTGCGCGGGGGCGTCGGGGAGACGCTGGCTCGTTTCGCCGCCGCCGGCGTGCGCGCCGCGCTCGTGACCAGCGGAACGCGGTCGCGCGTCGAAGGGGACCTCCGGCGCCTCGGCCTGGCGGAGGCCTTCGACCGCGTCGTGTGCGGCGAGGACGCCGTGCGCAAGAAGCCCGATCCCGAGGCGCTCCATCTCGCCCTGGACGGCCTGGACGTTCCCGCGCCGGAAGCCGCGTACGTGGGCGACAGCCCGGAAGACGTCGAGATGGCGCGCGCGGCCGGTGTCTTTTCCGTGGGCCTCGCGGGGGGTTTCCCGAACGCCGACGCGTTGCGGCGAGCGGCGCCCGACGCGATGGCGGACGATCTTCTCGACGTGGCCGCGCTGCTCCTTCCGCGACCGTAGAATCGCCTCATGACGCCCGGCCACGTGACGGCGCTCGTCGCCTCCTCGATCGGCGCGGGGGCGATGAACGCGATGGCGGGCGGAGGGACGATCCTGACCTACCCGACGCTCGTGTTTCTGGGAGAGTCCGCCATCACCGCCAACGCCACGTCGACCGTCGCGCTCTGGCCCGGAGCGGCCGCGAGCCTCTTCGGCTACCGGAAGGACGTCGCGGCGCACCGCGGCTGGCTGAAGACCCTCTTTCTGCCGAGCCTGCTCGGCGGCGCGCTCGGCGCGGTTCTGCTCCTCGTCACGCCGTCGCCCGCCTTCGCGCGCCTGGCGCCGTTCCTGATCCTCTTCGCGACGCTTCTCTTCATGCTCCAGAACGTCGTGTCCCGCTGGACGGGAGCCTCCTCGGACGCGGACCCGTCCTCGCCGCGGCGCCTTCTCCTCGCGGTCGTCTTCCAGTTCTTCGTCGGCGTGTACGGAGGATATTTTGGCGCCGGGATCGGCATCCTCACGCTCGCCGTGCTCGGCTTTCTCGGGCTCTCCGACATCCACGCCGCCAACGGCGTCAAAAACTTCTTCGGCATGTGCATCAACGGTGTCGCGGCGGCCTATTTCATCGCGCGGGGAGCCGTCGAGTGGCGCGCCGCGTCGATCATGATCGTCGGCGGCATCGTGGGCGGTTACGCGGGCGCCCGCTTCGCCCGACGGATTGGCAAGGAGCGCGCCCGGACCGCCGTCGTGGTGATCGGCTTCCTCATCGTCGCGGTCCTTCTCTGGCAGAGGGCGGGATTCTGAGCGCCCGGTGCGGGCTCGTTTCGCATGGCGCGTATCTTGAAGAGAGCGCGGGGTGCGCATCATCATGAACAGGAGGACGTCATGAGCTGGCTCGTGTGGCTCGGCCTCGCGGTTCTGGTCGGGGCGATCGCCGCCGTGACGGGGTTGAAGCCCCGCGGCACGCGGCATGTGGCGAAAACCCGCCTGATGGGAGTCGGCCGCTTCGCGCTCCTGATCCTCATCGCGATCTTCGCGTACCTCGCGTATCGCGCCCGCTCAGGAGGTTAGGGTCAATACGGATCTGAAAGACGACGCCTTCGCGCCGTCTTTCTATCCGGCCATTTGTCGGCGATCGGGTCATCGGGCCATCGGGTCATCGGGCCATCTGGGAATGCGGCTCGCGAGACACCGCGAGGCATGAGTCCAGGCCTCCCCCTCTCCACCCCGCACCGGGGAAGGCCAGGGTGAGGGGGCGCGTCTCGGAAGCCGCAGCGGCAGACCGCTCGCTCCGCGGAGGCGACGTTCCTCACAGCGGGAGTCCCGGATCTCCCGCAGTCTCCTCCTCGCCTCCCGGCAGCTCGAGGCCGTGCAGCGAGACGCCGAGAAGGCGCACGGGCCGCGTTCCCGCCTCGGTCTTTTCGATCAACGCGAGCGACCGCTCGCGGATCTCGGCGGCCGACTGCGTGGCGGGTCGCCGGGTCTCGCTGCGGGTGATCGTCTGGAACGTGGCGTAGCGGAGCTTCAGGGTCACGGTCCGCGCGGCGAGCCCCTTCTTCTCGAGGGCGCGCGCCGCGGAATCGGCGAGGGTCGAGACCTCGTCGCGGACGCGCGGCAGCTCCACGAGATCGCGCGCGTACGTCTCCTCGCAGCCGATCGACTTGCGCTCGCGGTCCGGCTCGACTGCGCGGTCGTCGTCCCCGTGGGAAAGCCGCCGGAGCCAGTCGGCGGAGGTGCCCACGGCCGCGCGGAGGACGTCGTCCGAAGCCGCCCGCACGTCGACGAGCCGCTCGATCCCCGCGCTCCGCAGGCGCTTCGCGGTGACGGGTCCCACGCCCCACAGAGCGTCCACGGGCAGCTTCTGAAGAAACGCCTCCACGCGCTCGGGCGCGATGACCGTGAGGCCGTCCGGCTTCTTCCACCCCGACGCGATCTTCGCGAGGAACTTGTTGGGAGCGACGCCCGCCGAAGCAGTCAGTCCCGTCACCTCGTGGATCCGCGCCTTGATCCGACGCGCGACGTCGACGCCGAGCGGGATCCCCCAGGCGTTCTCCGTCACGTCGAGGTAGGCCTCGTCGAGCGAGAGCCCCTCGACGAGGGGCGTCGCCTCGCGAAAGACCTCGAACACCTGGCGGGAGACGGCGGCGTAGTTCGCGAAATCCGGGCGAAGGATGACGAGATCGGGGCAGAGCCGCACGGCCCGGGCCATCGGCAGCGCGGAGCGCACGCCGTACCGGCGCGCCTCGTAGCTCGCTGCCGCGACGACGCCGCGGCTTTCGGGCCGTCCGCCGACGGCGACGGGCCGCCCTTTCAAGGCCGGGTCGTCGCGCTGCTCGACGGACGCATAGAACGCGTCCATGTCGACGTGGAGGATCCGCCGGAGCGTTCCGGACACGCGCGCGAGCCCGAATACGCTCAAAGACAGCGCCGCAGACATGACTCGGACACGCCGCGCCCCGCGCGCAGCGCGGAAAGGACGCCGCGTCGTATTCGGGCGCGCGCACCCCACGCAAGCCCGAAGACGCTCAAGACAGCGCCTCAGACATGACTCGGAGAGACTCCTAGTACGCGGCGAGAAGCCGCGCCGCGCGCTCGACCTCTCCTTCGCTCGGCAGGAAAAACTCCTCGAGCGGCGGAGAGTAGGGCACCGGGGTGTCGAGAGCTCCCAGGATCCGCACGGGCGCGTCGAGATGCTCGAACGCCTCCTCCTGAATGATCGCCGCGAGGCTCTCGCCGATCCCGCCGGTGCGGCTGTCCTCGTGGACGATCAGCACGCGGTGGCAGACGCGCGCGACGGCGAGGAGGGATTCTCGGTCGAGCGGGGCGAGCGTGCGAAGGTCGAGCACGGAGGCCTCGATGCCGTCCGCCGCGAGTCGCCCGGCGACGCGCATCGCCACGTGCACGTACGCGCCATACGAGACGATGGCGAGATCGCCCCCCGAGCGCCGCAGCGCGGCCCGTCCGAGCGGGAGCGGCGCGGGGGCGCCGTCGGGAAGCGCCTGCTTGATGCGCGGGTCGCGGTAGAGCGCGATGTGTTCGTAGAAGAGCACGGGGTCCGGGTCCGCGACGGCCGCGGCCATCAGCGCGCGGGCGTCGGCGGGCGTCGACGGCACGACGATCTTCAGGCCGGGCGTGCGGTAGAACCACGGCTCCGTATTCTGGCTGTGGTACGGGCCGGCGTGCCGCAGTCCGCCCCAGGGCATCCGCAGCACCATCGGCACGGACGCTCCCCAGCGGTAGCGCAGCTTCGCGGCGTTGTTCACGAGCTGGTTGAAACCCGTGGCGACGAAGTCGTTGAACTGCATCTCG
The DNA here is from genome assembly GCA_039933215.1 of Acidobacteriota bacterium. GTDB lineage: Bacteria > Acidobacteriota > Thermoanaerobaculia > UBA5066 > Gp7-AA6 > JALYUA01. The sequence goes on along the minus strand of JBDTOO010000064.1, from coordinate 7,397 downwards.
CCGATGGGCCGCTGCCCGGCGAGCGCGGCGCCGACGCAGACGCCGAGAACCGCGCCCTCCGCGAGGGGAGAGTTCAGGATGCGGTCGCCGTAGCGCGCGAGGAGCGGCCTCAGCAGGAGGAAGGCGTTCCCGTACTGCCCGCCCACGTCCTCGCCGTAGACGAAGACGCGCGGGTCGGCGGCGAGCGCGTCGCCGACGCCGAGCATCACCGCCTCGAGGAAGGTGCGGCCCTTCGCGGCGAAGGCGGGGCCGGGATCGAGCGGCGGGAGCGCGGCGGGGGCGGGTCCGCTCCGGGCCCCGGGCTCGAGCGGCTCGCGGCGCACGCGCGGCGCCTCGCCCGCGAAGACGCCGATGCCGGCGGTCGCGGGCTCTGGCCACGGCGCGTCGATCACCTTCCGGGCCTCCGCTTCGACGATCGCTTCCGCCTCGCGGCGGAACCGATCGAGGTCTCCCGGCGAGACGAGGCCCTCCGCCCCGAGGCGCGCGGCGTAGCGCGCGATGGGATCGCGGCGCGCCCAGAACGCGTACAGCTCGCGGTCGACGTATCCGCCGTCCGACGGAGCGGGATAATCCCAGGCGATCGGCGGCTCCTTGCCGAGGTAGAGCATGTCGTCGTGGTGGGCGTGCCCGCACATGCGCATGCAGACGAGCTCGATTAAGGCCGGCCCGACGCCCTGCCGCGCGCGCTCCGCCGCCCACGTGAAGGCCGCGGCGATCGCGTCCGGATCCGTACCGTCGATCGTGATCCCCGGGATGCCGTAGCCCGACGCCTTGTCCGCGAAGACGCGGACGACCGACTGGTCCGCGACAGGCGTCGAGAGCGCTGTCTGGTTGTTCTGCACGCAGAAGATCGCGGGCAGACGCCGCGCCGCGCACAGGTTGATCGCCTCGTGCCACTCGCCGAGGGAAGTGCCGCCCTCGCCGATGAACGACACAGCGACGCGGTCGGAGCCGTCGCGCGAAAACCCCATCGCGAGGCCGGCGGCCGTCAACGCGGAAACGGCGAGAGGCGCCGACGCCGGCAGGACGCCCCAGGAGAAGTCGCCGACGTGCAGGTCCTTGCCCTGCATCGGCGAGCCCGCCTTGCCCATCTGCGCGGCGAGGACCAGACGAACCGATTCGGAATCCGGACGCATGGCGAGCTCGGCGCCGAGGTCGCGGATCAGCGGCGCTACGACGTCGCCGCTCCACGCGCCGTCGGACCCTCGATACGCCGGCCCGCGACGCAGGCGCAGCGGCGCCGCGTAGATCGCCTCCTGCCCGAGCGAACGGAATCCCTTCCCCTGGAACGGCACGCCGCCGTAGCGCACCTCGCCCCCCAGGAAGAACGCCTTCAGCCGGTTGTCGGTGGCGCGCGTCAGGATCATCCCGCGGAGGATCTCGAGCCGCTCCTCGGGCGTCAGCGACGCCTCGATGGCCTCCCGCCGGAGGAATCCGTCGCAGGCCTCTAGGAGCTCCGTCGTGGCGAGCGAGAGCCGGCGATCGACCGAAACCCCGGGCGTCGTGTCGGGGACCCCCTCGGGCGGCGCTCCGGCCAGGACGCGGGAGAGCGCTCGCGCAAAGGGCTCCCGCAGGGCGTCGATCGCGGCGGCGTCGCGCCCGGGATCCTTCGCGCAGCATGAGGCGAAGGCGGCGAGCGCCGGCGCGAGCGCGAACGGGTGCCGCTCGGCCACAAAGGCCGCGAACCGAGCCGCCAGGCCGGCGCGCGCCGCCTGCGCCGCCGGGGAAACGGTTTCCGTGAGGGGATCCACGACCCCCGATGTTAGCCCGGACGGGATGGGGAGCGCACGGGCAGATGAGCGGAAAGGAATCGGAACCCGGGAGAGAAGCTGGAGGGGACGCGGAGGCGCCGGAGCGCCCCCGCGTCGGAAAACGTTACTTGACGCCCAGCAGCACGACGTCGAAGACCAGGGTCGCGTTCGGCGGGATCGCCCCGCCGGCGCCGCGGGCGCCGTAGCCCAGGGCGGGCGGGATCAGGAGGGTGCGGGTGCCGCCGACCTTCATCGTCGAGACGCCTTCGTCCCAGCCCTTGATGACCTGGCCCTGTCCGATCACGAACTCGAAGGGCTTGCCGCGGTCAACGGAGCTGTCGAACTTCTTCCCCTTTTCCCCGTTCTCCCAGAGCCAGCCGGTGTAATGCATGACGCACGTCTGGCCGGACTTGGGGGAAGCACCGGCACCGACTTTCACGTCCTCGTACTGGAGCCCGCTCGCCGTCTTCGTCATTTTCGGCTCGCTGTTCTTCTCCGCCTTCTCATCGGCGCGGAGGAAGGAAGGGGAGAGGGTCGCCAGCAGGATCGCGGCGCCCGCGACGAATCGTGCGTGTGACTTCATCTTCATCATCCGTCGGTCCTTTCTCGTGTGAGGGTTCTTCGAACGAGCGCGCAGTCTAACCCGGGCGGAGGAGGACCTTCAGCACCCCGGGACGGGCCGATTCCTTCAACGCGGCGGCGGCCTTCGCGAGCGGAAACTCCGCCGAGAGGAGGTCGTCGACGCGGACCGCTCTCCGTTCGAGCCGGTCCAGCGCGGGCTCGAAACGCCCGCACCGCGATCCGACGACCGTGATTTCGTTCACGACCAGCGGGGCGGCGTCGAACCGCGCGGGCGCATGATGCGTCGACTTCCAGACGATGGTGCCCCGGGGCCGTACGAGCTCGAGCGCCCGCGGCATCCCGGCGGGCGAGCCCGTCGCCTCGACGACGAGGTCGAAGGAGGCCTTCCGGGCGCGCGCCCCGCGGCCGAGGAGCTTCACGTCCGCACCCGCTTCGGCGAGCACGCGCGCGACGAGCCGCCCGAGCTTGCCGGCGCCGAGGACCGCGGCGCGGCACCCGGGCGGCACCTCGACCTGGTCCAGGATCTCGCACGCCGCGGCGAGCGGCTCGGTGAACACCGCCTCTTCGTCTGTCACGCCATCGGGCACCTCGAACAGGTTCGACTCGGGCAGCGTCAGCAGCTCGGCATGCGCGCCCGGGTGCCCGAGAATGCCGAGGACCCTCCGGGCCGCGCAATGCCGCGACATCCCCTCGCGGCATCGGGCGCAGCGGCCGCACCCGATGTTGATCTCGCCGACGACGCGCCGCCCGATGAGCGGAGAGCTGGAAGGCCCCTCGACCCTCCCCACGAACTCGTGGCCGGGAACCCCGCGAAACCCGTGGTACCCGCGCCGGAGCTCCAGGTCCGTGTTGCAGATGCCCGAGAGGATCACGCGCACGCGCGCGAACGCATCCCGAGCGCGCGGCGCCGCGATCTCGCGGACCCGCGCCCGCCCGGCCTCGAAGACGAGGGCCTTCACGCCGCGGATCTTAGACCGGCGCGGCGCGGCCCTCGTGCTCCGAGCCGACTCTTCCGGGCGTCATCCCTTCTTCTTGTCCGCCCGCTCGATCGACCGCACCTGAATGCCCTTCACGCCGTTGCGCACCGCCACCGTCCCGCGCACGACCGCCGGCACGTCCGCCAGCCCGGCGACGCGCTCCTTGACGGAAAAGGGCTTCTCCTCGAAAAGCAGATAGAGCGTCCCGTCGTCGGCCAGGAATCCGGCGGGAACGCCCCGGGCGATGCACGCGTTCGCGCAAGCCGTGTGCGCCGCGTCGCGAATCCCGTGCGTCACGTAACAATGCATGTCGACGACGGACCCGGATATCACCGCCTCCGCCCCCGCACTCTCCGCCGCGCGCATCCACCTCCCGGAAACGAGCGCCAGCAAAATCAAAAGCCCCACCGACACCGAAGCCACAGCAATCCTCTTCTTCATGGTGCGTCTCCTATCTCCCCCCACTCTGCGAGAGCGCCACCCCCCGCGCATGTGCCGAAGGTCAGGGGAAATTTCGGCCGGACACGCCTCGGAATCCGTCACGAAAACCCTCGTCGAAGCGACGAGCCCCCAAAGGCCCTCAAGCCCCCATGGAGCCCGGGCGACGGCGGAGCCCCCGCGGAGGCCATGAGTGAGGGAGCACACCAATCCATGACTTCCGTCCCGCTGAGGCTGCGACCGAACGCCGAGCGGAGGCCCGGTGCTCTCAGTCACGGCAAGGCCGACGCGTGCCTCCGCGGGGGCGCAGCCGGCGCCGGGCGTCTCGAACCGAGTTGGCCTAGTCGATCTCCGCGAGCGCGGCGGCGGCTTCCTTGAGGAGCGCCTCAGGCCCAACGGGAGAACCCGTGGCTTTCTGCATCCACAGATCCGGCGCGATCCGCCCCGCCCTGGCCATCCGCTCGAACTCCGCCCCCAGGTTCCCCGAGCTCTCGATCTTGCGCTCGATCTGAAACGCGATCATGTGCCCCAGCGGATAGTCCGGGAGATAGAGAAACGAGTCGATCATGTGCGAGTAGATCGCGAGGAGCGGGACGTCCTTCTGCCCGAAGACGGGCGCGTAGTAGCGGTTCCAGATCCCGCGGGCGATCGAGAGCGTCGCGGCCTTCAACTCGGCGGGGGTCGCCGAGGGGTGGGCGTACATCCAGCTCCACACGTCCATGTCCACGAGCGCGACGCCCGCGATCTCGTACGTCCCCCAGAAATCGTTCATCGTCTTCAACGCGCGGCTCTTCGCATCGGGCGGCGCGAGGCCGAGCAGCTCGAGATCGTGGGCCTGGAACACGAATGCGAGCGCCTCGGTGAACGCGTTGTTCGGCACGCCCTGCAGGAGCGTGTGGTCGATCGCGTTCAACGAGAAGGTCTGCTCGACGTTGTGCCCCATCTCGTGGACCGCGATGTTGAAGCCCTTGTAATTCATCCCGTTCTTCTCCACCCGGGTCCGCAGGTGCGCCTGGTCTCCGCGCCGCGCGGCGCCGAGGGCGTGGCCCGACCCGCGCGCGGGATCGACGACGATGTGCTCCGCGAGCCAGTCCGCCTTCTCGCCGGAGAAGCCGAGGTGGCGCAGAAGATTCGGGATGTCCTTCTCGTAGGCGTCGGCGGTCGGATAGCGCTTGCGGACGATGTCGTCGAGCTCGGCCTCGGAGTGTTCCCTCTTCGCCCGGAACCCGGCGTACCAGATGTCGAAGGGCTCGAGCGGCCGTCCGAGGCGCTGAGCGATGCGCTTCGCGACCCTCGGAACGAGCGGCGACGAGAGAACGTCCTCCAGCATCTTCCGGAAGCGGGGCTCCGGGATCTCGCGATCCTCGTCGAACCGGCGGGCGGGCAGCGTCGGCGCCGCGGGCGAGTACGGATCGGCGAGGCGGGACGCCTGGAAGACTCCGAGCAGCCTCGCGTACCGCGTGTCGGGCTCGGGGCCGGTTCCGCGGTCGGCCGGCAGCGGGCGGTCGGAATCCTTGACGGCGGCCGGGCGGACCTCGTTGGTGAAGGGGTTCCAGTCGACGCCGGGGTTGTCGACGGCCGCGCGGGGAATCGTCTGGGTGACGATGCGCTCCATGACTTTCTGGATGGCGCGCTGCTTCGCGAGCCCGTTTTTCGCGTCGTCGTAGTCGGACTTGATCTCGTCCCGCAGGTTCCAGTGGGAGAGGAGCCGCATCCCGGCGGGGAAGAGCCGTTCGCCTCCGGCGCCGACGACGTGATGCATCCACACGTTGTATTCGGCGATGTAGCGCGCCGCGTCGGCGGCCGCCTTGCCGATCGCCAGGTTCACGTCCGCGGGGATCCTCTTGCCGAACCGCTGCGCGAGCCGCGCCTCGGCCCACTGCGCCCGGCTCCACGACGCGCCGCCGGCGAGCCGCTCCTCGAGGGTCGTCAGCGGGAAGTTCAGAAGGACGGTGAACGCGATCCGGTTCCCGAAGAAGTCTTCGAGCACGTGCGCGGACGGGTCGTATCCGGCCAGGGCCTCGTCGAACGGCAGGATCGGGCCGAGATCGAGGTCGGACTGCCGTCGGAAATCCCGGGCGATCTCGTTCATGTGGCCGTCGAGCGACTCGAGGACCAGCTCCATGCGGGAAAGGAGCGTCTCCCGCGCGGCGGCGTCGCCGGCGACGATCGCGCGCGCGAACTCCGCCATGTCGGCGGGCGTCCCGTCGCGATCCGTCCAGAGCGCGGAGATCTGACGCAGGCCGCGGGTGATCCGCACGTGTTCCGGCTCTCCCCACCGGGCAGCGAGCTCCGCTTCGATCTTCTCCATGGCCGCCTTTCGGGACGCGGGGCGGGCGTCTCCGCTCTGTGCTTTCAGTCCGAGAGTGACGAGAAACACCGCGAGGGCGAGGGCGATCCGAAGCGCCTTGCGACCCGTCATGGTTCCTCCACGATGGCTGTCCCGAAATTGTAGCGTGTCAGAATCGCCCTCCCGCCATGGACGACCGATCCCGAGAAGACTCTCCCGGCCAGATTTCCCTCTTCCCGGAAGTCGCGGCGCCCTCCGGAAAGCCGCCGTCCCGCTCCGACGCGCTCCTTTCCGAGCGCGTCGAGAAGGAGCGCGCGGAGGCCGCCGCAATCGCCGAACGTCTTCCGAAGAACGTCCGGTTCGGGACGAGCTCCTGGAGCTTCCCGGGATGGGCGGGGATCGTCTACCCGCGGCGAGCCAAAGCCTCGGACCTCGCCCGGGAAGGTCTTCTCGAGTACGCGCGGCATCCACTTCTGAATACGGTCGGGATCGACCGGGGTTTCTACGCGCCCATCCCGAGAGAGGACCTCCGCCGTTATTCCGGGCAGTTGCCGCCGGGATTCCTGGCGTGCGCGAAGGCCCCAGAATCCGTCACGGGGGCCGTCTCGCGCTCCGACGCCGGGGGAGGAGCGGGAGCGGCCCGCGCCGCCAACCCGGGCTTTCTCGATCCGGCGCGTTTCGAGGAAGAGATGCTCGCTCCCTTCCGCGACGCGTTCGCCGGGCACACCGGCCCCTTCCTGCTCCAGTTCCCGCCCGCTCCTCCCTCGAGCCTGACGCCCGAGGTCTTCGCCGAGCGGCTGGACCGGTTCCTCGCTGCGCTGCCGCGGGAGTTCCGCTACGCCGTCGAGCTCCGCGAGCGGCGCCTCCTGACCGCGGGCTACGCGGCGGTTCTCCGCCGCCACGGTGCGGCGCACGTCTACAACGCGGCCACCGCGATGCCGATGCCGGCGGAGCAGGCCGAAGGGATCCCGGTCTCCGCCGCTCCGTTTGCCGTCGTCCGTCTGCTCCTGCGCCCCGGCACGGGCTACGACGAGCGCCGCGAGGAATTCCTGCCCTTCGACCGGGTGGTCGACCCGAACCCGGAGATGCGCGCGCAGACCGTATCGCTCGTGCGGGCGGCGGGCGACGCGGACGTCTTCGTGCTCGTCAACAATAAGGCGGAGGGCTGCGCGCCCGCGACGATTCGCGCTCTCGCGGAGCAGCTGGCGGAATCCGGCTGACTTACGCGCCGCCCGGATCGGTCGCCACGAGTCTGTCCGAGTCATGTCTGCGGCGCTGTCTTTGAGCGTATTCGGGCTCGCGTGGGGTGCGCGCGCCCGAATACGACGCGGCGTCCTTTCCGCGCTGCGCGCGGGGCGC
>JBDTOO010000063.1:0-20271 GCA_039933215.1 Acidobacteriota bacterium | reverse complement strand
CCTAACACGCGGCTGCAGCGGACGCCGTCGGCTTCGCCGCCGTCGCCGCTGAGCCACCAACCGTTAGGCGGCCGGAAGCAGCCTTACGTCCCCTCGTGGCACGGTGGTAGACTCATTGTATATACGGAGGTGGCATGAGGACCAAGGTTCAGAAATGGGGAAACAGTCTTGCGGTGAGAATCCCCAAGCCCTTCGCGGAGGGCGCAGGTTTGAAACTGGCAACGGAGGTCGAAGTATCTCTGGAAAGAGGGACTCTTCGATTCTCAGCCGTTCGACCGCGGTGGGAGCTGCGAACGTTGGTTTCCAAGGTGACGACGAGGAACCGGCATGCCGAGACGGACGTTGGGGAGTCGGTTGGCCGAGAGTCCTGGTAGGTAACGGATGGCGTACGTGCCCGAGCGCGGCGACGTCGTTTGGATCGACCTGAATCCTCAGGCGGGCCACGAGCAGGCTGGGCGTAGGCCGGCCGTTGTCGTCTCACCCAAGTCGTACAACGGAAAAGTTGGCCTCGCTCTATTCTGTCCGATCACGAGTCGGGTGAAGGGCTATCCATTTGAGGTGGCCGTCCCTCAAGGTCTACCGGTTGGTGGGGTTGTTCTGGCTGATCAGGTAAAGAGTCTGGATTGGCGCGCCCGAAAGGCCGAGTTTGCAGGCCGGCTTCCTGCCGACGCGGGAGATGAAGTCCTCGGCAAACTCGGAGCCCTTCTAGAGCCTTGAATGCAACGGTCGCCGAACATCGCCCTCCAGCGGACGCCGTCGGCTTCGCCGCCGTCGCCGCTGAGCCGCCAACCGTCAGGCATGTCGGCCAAGCGAGCTGCAAACCGAATAACACCGAATCTCCTGATCCTCGCATGCTTCGCGGCGCTACCTGTCCCTACGGCCGCCCAGACTCCGCGTGTCGAGCTGGACCATGTCTTCGTTGTGGTTCAGCCTGGAGCCATGGCCGAAAGTGCGGCGTTGCGGTCCGCCGGTTTCAAGGTGGGATCGAAAACAGCGAAGCACGTTGGTCAGGGGACTGCATCTGTAGCCGTGCTCTTCGAGAACGCATACCTCGAACTGATCTGGGTCGATAGCGCCGTTTCAGTTGAGCCAGAGCACGTGGCCACAGCACAGTGGTTTCGTGATGCCGCGGCGTGGCGGACGAGCGGTCAGAGTCCCTTTGGCTTAGGTTTGCGGCGCCTTCCCGGAGATACGGCCGCTCTGCCTGTTCCCGTTCAGCGGGAATCCGCCGCGTGGCTTGAGCCCGGTGCGGTCTATGAGCTGCTTCATCAGCCTGCCGACTCCCTCGCTGCCGATTTCTTCGTGGTACCTGCGGTCAGCTCGCTGCCCTCCTGGATCATGCGGGTCCGAGAGCGAACCCCTGAGCTGCTGCAGCATCCCGGTGGCGATCACGAGATCACGCGCCTGCGGGTGTCCGGTCCGCGGGGGCAACAACCCGCAGCCTTCCGCGTACTTCGGCCCAAGCCGGTAGAGATGATCCGCGCGCCGAAACCGCTACTCGAGCTTTATCTGGACAACGGCGTCCGACGACAGCGCGTGGACCTTCGTCCGATTCTGCCGCTGGTGGTCGTGCGTTGAAGGGGCGCCTACGTTATGGAGATGCCAAACCCGCGGCTGCAGCGGACGCGCTTGCGCGCGCCGCTGAGCCGCCAACCGTTAAGTAGGCGTTGAGTCATTGACTCCCACCTTGACGGGCGACGCCACCAAGTGGCGTCTCTTTGCCGCGGGGATCGATAATCTTGTAGCCAACGTTCTCTGCGTTCTGGTGGCCTCCAGACTTCCAAGTGAGTGGTCGGCAGTGACGCGATGGCTTACCGCAGCAGCGGCATACCTGACGTACTTTGTGATGCAGGAAGCGACCTGGGGCACAACGCTGGGGAAACGTCTCTTTGGCCTCACCATTCTGCGCTTGGATGGGGGTAGACCGAGTTGGACCGAGGCGGCTTGGAGAACGGTTCTCAGGATCCTGGAAGTCAATCCGCTTCTTCTCGGTGCGATTCCGGCAGCTTTGATCGGAACCTGGTCCCAGCGAAAGCAGCGCCTTGGCGACATGGTTGCCCACACGGTCGTTGTTTCACGCCGGACGCCGGGCTCAGAGGAGGCGACGCGTGCCTGACGTCGCGCTGCAGCCGACGTCGCCGCGGCTGAGCTTTGGAACGTCAGGCCGCCGGGAAGTGGCGCTCCTGGCGCTATGCGCCTTCGTCCTTGGCTGTTCTGCCCGGCTGACTCCGTCCCGGGCTGGAACGATCATCCGGCACTCTAGTGCGTTCCTGTCCGGAATCCCAGAAACCCGCCCTGTGTTCGATCGAGTGTCCGCCTTGCTGAAGGGCTCGGAGGGGTGGACTCCTGAGCGTCAGGAAGGCGATTCGTACATTGCGGAGATCTCGTATTACTGGCCGACGAGCCCGAACTCGCGCGAAGTGGGCCAGCCAGTGCAGATTCTGAGGGCCGGTGTCGTGCTCCGGCGCTCGGCCAACGGGTGGGCGGTTGATGACGCAGAGACGAGAGCCATTACCCCTACCTGGCCGCAGCTGCCCAAAACTCCAACCCCCTTTTTCCCCAACGCGGCAGTCCGTCCATGACTCTCGACCGCTCCCGGCGGCCTAACCCGCGGGTGCAGCGGACGCCGTCGCCGTTGAGCCGCGAACCGTTAGGCGGCCAGAAGTGAATTGGAGGCGGCTGCTGCTTCCCAGTCTCGTGCTCGCTGGACTGATATTTCTGAACCTGCGAAACCAGTGTCGGCCCGGATGGTGCGGTGAGTACGGATTTCCGGTCGTGTATCGCAGCTGGAGCGACGAGATACCCGACTTCAACGGTGCCGTCTCGGGCGCTCGCTTTTCCAAGGGCGCTCTGGCCGCCGATGTCCTCCTTGGTTTGGCACTCGTTGCCGCATCCTTCGCGGCCTCGTCGGTTCTCCTACGGAAGCGGAGCCATACCGCCGCCTGACGTCGCGCTTTAACTGCAGCCCGCGGCTGAGCTTCGGTCGTAGCGGCATCAGGGAGGTTACCGTGGTGGAGCGCGCCTGGCGCGTGTCGCTTCCGATGCCCCATGACCCCGACCACGCAATTCGAGACAGCGGACCGTCCCACATCGCGGAAGACGCGTGAGATGCTCGGCCGCGGAAGGGGAGCCCGGTGAGATCAAATGCGTGGCGGATCTGCTTCATTCTCGGTGCGGTCTTCATCGCGGCCGGCGGGCCTCAGCACCCGCGCGGCACCATGGAGCAGATGCTCGCGGACCCGAAGTGGGTGCCGGCGCACCTTCTCCTCCTTGCGGCCTTCCTCTTGCTCCTCGCGGGACTCGTCCTCTTCGGTCGGTCCCGCCCGCTCCCGGATCGGACACGCCGCTGGGTGCGCTTCGCGACTCTCGGCACGGTGCTTCAGGCCATCGAGATGGCGCTCCACACCGCGGCTGCGGTCGACCACGACGCGCTCGCGACCGGCCACGCGACGCCAATCCTGTCGACGCACCTCACGATCGCCGTCTTGTGCTATCCGCTGTTCTCCGCGGCGCTCATCGGCCTCGTCGTCGCGGGAGTTCGCGACCGGACTCTCGGCTCGCCCTGGTTCGCGTGGCTGGGAGTGCTCGGCCTGCTTGGCCATGGCGCTGCGGCGCCCCTCGTCGTGGCGTTCCACATCGAAGGCGCGCGGGCTCTCTTCCCGCTGCTCCTCGGGTTCGCCCTCTGGATGTTCCTGGCGGGCCTCATCGGCTCGCGATGGGCCGCGGCAAGGACCGCCTGACCCGTCGTTGCAGCGGAGCGCTTCGCTCGCCGCTGAACTCCAGATAGTCAAGCGTTAGAAGTCTTGTCTGCCCCCGAACCGCAAGATTGAGAGCGCAGCGCCCGTCACCCTTTGGCGCGGGACGAAGCGATCTACCGGCGCCGCCGGCTGTAGCCGAAGCCTCCAAACAAAATCAGAATCACCACGACGACGATGATCAGGGTCGTTGTTGACATTTGCACACCTCCTTTGAACATTCTAGGGCAGGTGGGTATGGAGAACCGTACAAACTCGTCGGGTCCGCGCTGCCGCCCACACGGATTGCATCTCTCGATGAGGGGCGATCCGGGAGGACGGCGCGCGATCCCCTGAACGCAGTGTTCATTCCTCGAAAGGAACCTCGCCATGTCGAAGGTTGTCGCAATCATGTCCATGTCTCTCGACGGCTACGTCGCCGACGCCAACGATGGCGTGGCCGAAGTTTTCGACTGGTACTTCAACTCGGGGGAGATCGAGTTCCACACCGGAGGGTCGGACCCCATGACGTTCAAGGTGTCGGGGCCTAGCGCCGAGCACCTCCGCGGTCTCACTTCCGGACTGGGCGCCATGCTGACCGGGCGACGCACCTTCGACGTCGCGGAAGGCTGGGGCGGAAATCACGCCTGGGGACCGGCATTCGTGTTGACCCACCACGTCCCCGCCGGATGGCCGCGACCCGACTCGACCGTCCATTTCGTGACCGACGGCATCGAAAGCGCCGTGAACCAGGCCAGGGCCGCCGCCGCCGGGAAGTCCGTCGGGGTGCACGGCGCGGACACCATCCAGCAGCTCCTGAACGCCGGCCTCCTCGACGAGATCCAGGTCGACGTCGCGGCGGTTCTTCTCGGCTCCGGTGTTCGACTCTTCGACCACCTCGCCGGCACGCCGGCCATCCTGGGTAACCCGAAGGTGATCGCGGGCGTCGGCGTGACACACGTGCGCTACCCGGTCCGAAAGGCGTAGTTGCCCGGCTGGATGGCGTAGCCGGCGGACCGGTCCTTCAGCCATCCGACGTCCGGTATCGGCGACTCGGATTCACGGCCGTCGGGCGTGCAACGCGTGGACCGCATTCGATACGATGGCCGTAGCCTGTGAGAGAAGGATCCGGAAGCCGTGGGATCCGGATTATTCAGGCCGGTCCCGGCAGGAGGTGACATATGGCCATCGATCCCGTGACTCGAAAGGCTTTTCGGACCCCGATGTTTCTCGGCGGTGTCCTCATGCTGGCGGCTGGCCTGGTTCCGGCGATCGTCGCGGAGACTTCGGGCTGGAACGCGGCTTCGGGGCTCGCGGGCCTGTCGGCTCTCGCGCCGCTCGGCGCGGGGCTGATGGCCGCGGCGAGGCACCGGGCCTCCGAGGAATGGAAGAAGTGCGCGATGGCGCGGCCGTCCGGCGCTGTGTTGCGTCCGGGAGCCTCTTCCGACCGCTGATCCCACCCCGGGAGCGAAGGGTCCGGGACGACTGGAAGCGACGGGCGACGCGGAGAGCCGGAACCTCGTGGGGCCGGTGCGACCCGAGGAGACAGGACGAATGGGCACAGCCCGGTTAGCGGCCTTCAGCGACGGGGTGCTGGCGATCCTCATCACCATCATGGTGCTGGAGCTCAAGGTCCCGCACGGCGACACTCTCGCGGCCCTGGTGCCGCTCATTCCGGTGTTCTTCAGCTACGTGCTGAGCTTCGTGTATCTCGGGATCTACTGGAACAACCACCACCACATGCTTCACGCCGCCACCCGGGTCACCGGCGGCATCCTGTGGGCCAATCTGCATTTGCTGTTCTGGCTGTCGCTCGTGCCGTTCGCGACGGGCTGGATGGGGGAGAACCACTTCGCGTCTGGCCCGACGGCCCTCTACGGCGTAACGCTTCTCATGGCGGCGATCGCCTACTGGAACCTGCAGCAGACGATCCTGAAAGCGCACGGTGCCGGGTCGCTTCTCGCCGTGGCGGTGGGCGCCGACTTCAAGGGCAAGATCTCGCCGATCCTCTATCTCGCGGCGATCGTCTCGGCCTTCTGGAATCAATGGGTCGCGGATGCGATCTATGTCTTCATCGCCCTCATGTGGATCGTCCCGGATCGACGCATCGAGCGCGTCGTCGTCGACTCGCATGAGTGATCTCGAGCCGCCCGCCGGTCGGGATGCCTGAGACCCATCCGGCTTTCCTGACCGCGGAATGGCGCCACCTGGCGCTCCTGACATTCGAAGCGGATCCGGGCGTCCTGCGGCCGTTCGTCCCGCGCGGGACGGAGCTGGACACCCACGCCGGGCGGGCGCTCGTCAGTCTCGTGGGCTTCCGGTTCCTGGACACGCGGGTTCTCGGATTTCGGATCCCGTTTCACCGGGACTTCGAGGAGGTCAATCTTCGCTTCTACGTCCGGAGAGAGACGCGGGGAGAATCGCGGCGCGGCGTGACGTTCATCCGCGAGATCGTCCCTCGCCGCCTGATTGCCTCGGTCGCGCGCCTCGCCTACAACGAGCCCTATGTCGCCCTCCCGATGCGAAGCGAGATCTCGGATCGTCCGAGACGCGTTCGATATGCGTGGAAGAGCCCGGCGGGCTGGCAATCCATGTCGATGTCCGCCAGGGGTGACCCGGTCGCTCCGGAGGGCGGCGGAGAAATCTCGTTCATCACCGACCACGAATGGGGCTACTCGCGCCAGCGAGACGGCGGCACGAGGGAGTACCGCGTCGTTCACCCCCTCTGGCGTGTCGCGACCGGCGCCGAACCGAGGGTCAGCGGAGACCTGGGCGTCCTGTACGGACCGGCCCTGGGGGAGATCGTGGCCCGCGCCGCCGTTTCGGCGCTCCTGGCGGAGGGCTCGCCGGTGACCGTCTATCGAGCGGGCGCTCTCGACTTTCCAGGTCCGCCAACGACGGGCGCCCGATGAAACGGGAGTCCAATCCCGGGAACCGATCCGCGGCCGCAAGACGTTCAGGGGAAAATCACGGGGTACGGCCGTTCGGGCGACATGCCGCCGGCCGACTAGGAGGAAAGATGGAGCTCGGTGTCTTCTCGATCAGCCTCGCCGTCAAGGATCTCCACGCCTCGAAGAGCTTTTACGAGAAGTTCGGGTTCCGCGTCTTCGCCGGCGAGGCCGCGCAGAACTGGCTGATCCTGAAGAACGGCGACACCGTCATCGGGCTGTTCCAGGGGATGTTCGAGAGGAACATCCTCACCTTCAACCCCGGCTGGGACACCAACGCGCAGAAGCTCGCGAAGTTCTCCGACATCCGGGAGCTGCAGCGCGAGCTGAAGGCGCAGGGAGTCCAATTCCAGCAGGAGGCCGACGAGAGCACCACCGGCCCCGCGAGCTTCATCGCCGTGGATCCGGACGGCAACCCGCTCCTCTTCGACCAGCACGTGTGAGGGGCCCGACGGGGGATTCCGCGTGATCGGGCCCGACGCCCCGATCGCTCGGGTGATGGACGGCTACACGGCCGCCGTGCTCGCGAAAGACGTCGAGGCGTTCGTCTCCCTGTACGACCCGGGGGTGCGCGTCTTCGACCTGTGGGGACGGTGGTCCTACGACGGCATCGAGGCCTGGCGCGAGATGGCCGCCGGCTGGCTGGGGTCCCTGGGCGACTCGCGGGTGGCGGTCGAGTGGGAGAACGTGCAGACGACCGTCCGGAACGAGGTGGCCGTCGCCCATGCCTTCGTCACGTACCGGCATCTGTCCGCGGGGGGCGAGGAGCGGCACGCGATGCGGAACCGGCTCACGTGGGTCCTCCGGCCGGTCGACGGCGACTGGAAGATCGTCCACGAGCACACGTCCGCGCCGGTCGACCTGGAGACTTCGAGGGTTCTGCTCCGGCCCTGAACGGGGAAACGAGCCGGCCCGTTCGAGCCCTGCGCCGTCGCCGCTCTACTCGCGCTCGACTTCGATCCCGTAGCTCCTGAGCTTGCGGTAGAGGTTCGAGCGCTCGAGGTCGAGCGCCTCGGCCGCCCGGCTCACGTTGCCGCGGTGTTTCCGGAGCGCCGCGAGGATGTACCGGCGCTCGAAATCTTCGCGGGCCTCGCGCAGTGGCGCGTCGGGGCGGATGCCTTCGGGAAGCTCGTCGCCCGCGCGGCGGAAATGGAAGTCGAGGGGGAGGATCTCGTCGCCGCGGGACAGGATCACGACGCGCTCGACCAGGTTCTTGAGCTCCCGCACGTTGCCGGGCCAGCGGTGGGCGTCGAGCGCCTCGAGCGCGGCGGCGGAGAGCGCCTTGGGCTTGCGCCCGAAACGGGCCGAGGCCTCGGCGAGGAAATGGAGGGCGAGGCGGGGGATGTCCTCCACGCGCTCGCGCAGGGGAGGGACCTCGATCGGCACGACCGCGAGCCGGAAGTAGAGGTCCTCGCGGAACGTCCCCTTCTCGATCTCGGCCGCGAGGTTCTTGTTCGTCGCCGACAGCACGCGCGCGTCGGAGGAGATGGACCGCGTGCCCCCGACCCGCGTGAACCGGCCTTCCTGGAGGGCCCGAAGGACCTTCGCCTGGGTCTTCGGCGACATGTCGCCGACCTCGTCCAGGAAGAGCGTGGCGCCGTCGGCTTCCTCGAACTTCCCGCGGCGGTCCTCGATCGCCCCGGTGAAGGAGCCCTTCTCGTGGCCGAAGAGCTCCGACTCGATCAGCTCCTCGGGGATCGCGGCGCAGTTGACCTCGACGAGCGGCGCCTCCGCGCGCGCCGAGAGGCGGTGGATGGCGCGAGCAACGAGCTCCTTGCCGGTGCCGTTCTCGCCGGTGATCAAGACGCGGGCGTCCGTCGGCGCGACGCGGGCGATCTCCTCCCGCAGCCGGCGGATCGGCGGCGACTCGCCGATGAGATCCGCTTCGCCTTCGTCCCGCCCGCGGAAGGAATCGACCTGCCGCAGGAGATCGCGGCGCTCGATCGCCTTTTGCGCGGTCAGGAGCACGCGCTCGAGCGAGAGCGGCTTCTCGAGGAAATCGTAGGCTCCGAGCCGGACGGCGCGAACGGCCGTCTCCACGTTGGCGTGGCCCGAGATCATGACGACCGGCAGACGCGCGAGCCGGTCTCCGGCGGCTTCGAGGATCGAAAGGCCGTCCCGGTCGCGCAGCCACACGTCCAGGAAGACGAGGTCCCAGCGGTCCTCCGCGATGTGCCGCTCGCCCTCCGCGCCGGTGTCGACCGCAGTGACGGCGTAGCCCTCGTCCGACAGGATCGCCGAGAGAGTCTCCCGAACGCCCCGCTCGTCGTCGATGACGAGAACGCGCCGCTTCTTCACGCCGCGGGAAGCTCGATGATGAACCGCGCGCCGCGCGGCCGGTTGTCCTCGACGCGGATCGTTCCGTTGTGATCGGCGACGATGCGCGAGACGATCGCGAGGCCGAGGCCCGTTCCGCGTCCCTTGGTCGTGAAGTCGGGAAGAAAGAGCTTCTCGCGGTCGTGCGGGGAGACGCCCCGGCCCGTGTCCGTCACCTCGAGCTGGATGCCGGCCGTCCGGTCGGAGAGGCCGACGACGATCTCGCCGGACGAGCCGCACGCCTCGATGGCGTTGTCGATCAGGTTGATGAGCGCGCGGCGGATCTGCTCGGGGTCGACCGTGACGGTGTCGCGCCGCAGACGGTTCTCGACGCGGATCCGCACGTCGTCGCGCGCTCCTTCGAAGAGCCGCACCGCCGAGAGCGCGAGAGCGGGGAGATCCGTGGGCTCCGGCCGCATCTCCGGCAGGCGCGCGAACCGGGAGAACTCGTCGACGAGCGACTTCAGGAAGTTCACCTCTTCGACGATGACGCGCGTGCCGCGGTCGATGGTCTCATCGAGGTCGGAGGCCCCCGCCTTCCAGCGGCGGGCGATGCGCTCGGCGGAGAGGCGAATCGGCGTCAGAGGGTTCTTGATCTCGTGCGCGACGCGGCGCGCGACCTCGCTCCACGCCGCGAGCTTCTGTTCGCGAGCCACGTGGGTCGTGTCCTCGATCGCGACGACCCATCCGCCCCGCTCGCCGGCGGTCGGCGGGGCGAGCGGGCGCAGCGCCACCTCGAGACGCCGCGGGCCTTCCGGCGAGGGCATCGCGAGCTCACGCGGGGACGCGGGGAACTCGCCCCGGCCGGCATCGGCGAGCAGCGCCGAGAGCGTCGCGAGCTCCGGCCGGGCCCGAAACCCCTCCATGGTGACTTCGCCCTCGAGCCCGAGGAGTGCCCGGGCTGCCGGGTTGCACACCGTCACGCGCCCGTCCGCGTCGAAGGCGACGACGCCCGTCGTGACGGACTCGAGGACTGTCGCGAGAAGGCGCCGTTCGAGGTCCACGCGGCGGTTGGAGCTGTGCAGCTCTTCGTTCGATTCGAGCAGGGCGTCGCGCGCGTCCTCGAGCCCGGCTGCCATGCGGTTGAAGGATTCGACGAGGACGCCCAGCTCGTCGGCGGCCCGCACGTCGACGCGCGCCGAGAGCTCCCCCGATTCGAGGCGCCGCGTCGAGTCGGCGAGCGCGGCGATGGGCAGGGTGATCCTCCGGGCGAGCGTCAGGCCGATCCAGGCGGACGCGAAGAGGATCGCCAGGGTGATCAGGAGGAACGTCGAGATGTTCGCGGCCTTGATCGCGGGCTTCTGCACCTCGAGCTTCTTGTACTCGGACCACGCGACGGCGATCGCCTCCATCGATCTCGCCTCCGCCGGCCCGATCCGGACGCCCGCGGCCCACACGACGGGTCCGGAGAGCCGCGCGGCGCGGTAACGGTGGGAGCCGTCGGGCAGGACCTCGATCTTCGTCTCCTCGGAGGTCGAGGCCGTGCGCCCGAGCACGTCGGCGGAGAGCGGCGGGACCTCCGAAGGCTTCTCGGCCGCGAACGCGAACCGCTGCCCCCCGCGGTATGCCTCGATCGTCTCGAGCCGGTGATCGCGGCGGAACGCCTCGAGGTCCTCCTCGACCGGCGCCTCGTCCCCGAAGAGGCGGGCGGCGTTGCGGGCCTCGCCGATGGCCTGGTCGATCAGGCGGCGCTCCGCCATGTCCTGTACCGCTCGCGCCCGGTCCACGACCTCCCGCACGGGCGTCGAGAACCAGCGGTCGATCGACCGCTGGAGGAGCCCGGTGGCCGTGAAGAAGAGGAGACCGATCGGGATCGCGGTCAGGCCGAGATACGTGACGAGGAGCTTGGTCTTGAATTGCGAGCCGAGCGTGCGCCGGCGGCGCTCGAGCCACGTCTTCAGGATCGTCCGGCCGAGCACGAAGAGCAGCGCCGCGATCAGCGTGATGTTCGTGTAGGAGAGGACGAACAGAAGCAGCCCGCGCGTGATCGTCGCGGGCTCGTCGGCGCGCTGCTGGAGCACGGAAACGGCCGCCCAGACCACGAGGACGGCCAGGACCAGGCCGACGATGAGGCGGTTGTCCTTCCGCCGCCGCTGCAGCTCCGAGAGAAGGCTCATGGCGACGAGCGGACGTCGAAGCGGTTGGATTCCTTCCAGTCCGTCCGGGAGTCGACGGGGATGATCGTGAAGAGGTAGCCGGAGTCGAAGAGCGCTCGCATCTGGAGGTAGAGATTCGTGTGCGGGTCGTCCGCGCCGACGCGGAAGGCGAGGAGGAGGGTCTCGCGCGAAACGAGCCGGCGGGCGACCTCGGAGAAGTCGCGCGTGGTCGATCGGGCGAGGGAGCGGCCGTCGAGCGTCTCCGAGACGACGTACTCACGCGTCACGGGATCGTAGGTCACCGCGACGCGGTAGCGCCGCGTGTCGAGACGATCGTCCCAGAGCCAGTGGGCGTTGTGGCGATAGAGGCGGATGTCGTAGCGGATCGCGGTCTCGAGGCCGGCCTCGATTTTCGTGGCGAGCTCGGGGTTCAGGGCCCCGTCCAGGCGGAAGCGAAGGAACACGTCCGGCCCCCGCGCCTCGGCGTGGAGCATCTCGATCCGTGGCTTGCGCGGAGCCTGAGCCCGGGAGACACCCGGCGCGAACAGGGCTGCCGCCGCCACGAAGAGGATCGCCCGGAAGCCCCTTTGCATGGGCAGATTGTAACGATTGGTCGGGAACGAGCGGCGGGGCTGCCGGTCCGGATGGCGGAAGGGATGCGAATGGGGAGGCGAAACCGGAGCCGGGCTATTCGTTGACGGTGCGCTCCTCGGCGGTTTCGAACTCGGCGACGGCCGGCGCGGATGCGGCGAGCTCCAGGGCGCGGGCGAACTCGATGTGCAGGGCGTGGCCCGCCTTCTTCGCGTGGATCCGGCCGTGGAGCGGGCGGCCGAGCAGGGCGAGGTCGCCCAGGAGGTCGAGGATCTTGTGGCGCACGAACTCGTCGCGGAACCGCAACGGACCCGACGCGATCCCGGTGTCGTCGAGCACGACGGCGTTGTGGAGGTTGCCGCCACGGGCGAGCCCGCGGGCGCGCATCGCCTCGACGTCGCGGGCGAAGCCGAACGTCCGCGCCGGAGCGATCCGCGCGGAGTATTCCTCCGGCCGGATCGCCAGCGTGAGCTGCTGGCGGCCGACGACCGGATGCGGGAAGTCGATGTCGTAGGTGATGGTCAGGCCCGCGCCGTCGGGCACGTACCGGACGCTGCGGTCGCCGCGCGTGACTTCGACCGCGCGGTCGAGCGCGAACGGCACGATCGGCGCGTCCAGCCGCTCGAACCCGGCGGCGTGAAAGAGGCGGACGAAGGGCATCGCCGAGCCGTCGAGGATGGGCATCTCGGGTCCCTCGACCTCGATGCGGCAGTTGTCGAGCCCTTCGCCGACGGCGGCGGAGAGAGCGTGCTCGACGGTCCCGATCGACACGCCGGCCGCCGAGAGCGTCGTGGCGTAGTCGAAGGTCGAAGCGGAAGAGAGCCGCGCCGGGATCGGCGATCCCCCGTGGTCGAGCCGGATGAAGACCAGGCCATGGTTTGCTGGCGCCGGGCGGAAATGAGCGCGGACGGGGTGGCCCGAATGGAGACCCACTCCCTCGATGGAGACAGTCGTGCGGAGGGTGGTCTGGGAGCGCATGCAGTTCGTTCCGCCCGCCTCATCGCACGACGGGTGCCACTCTTCGCGTTCTTCGCGAGAAGCCAGGAAGTCGTGTTCTCACCGTTGTTTGCGCGAGAGACGGGCCGGGCGTGCGACCGCCGCTTTGTGGCTGTCGCGCGACAGAAGTGTGTCGATTTCGCAACTCGGGGGCCGTGGAATCGATCCGGTAGACTCGCGAAACGATGGGCTCCGGAAGTCTGGACGCGGAGATCTCGACGATCCTCGCCGCGGCGCGTGAGAAGCTGCGCGTGTCCCGCGCGCGCTGCTACGCGATGGCGCCGACGGGGGACTACCGGCTCGCCGCGTCGTACGGATTCGCCTCCCGGTTCGCGCCGGAGGACGTGCTCTCCTCCTCGCATCCGCTCGTGGACTGGGTTCAGAAGCATCGCAAGCCGATGTACGTGAACTCGCCGTCCGAGGCCGGGCTTCTCGCGGACTCGATGCAGCGCGACCACTATGCGCGGATGCTCGCCGCGCCGGTCTACCTCGGCTCGCGCCTCGTGGGGATCGTCGAGCTGCAGGATCGCCTCGGCGGAGGGTATTTCGCGGCGGACGATCTTCACGAAGCCGAGGGCCTGGCCTCGCGGGTCGCCGAGGTCGTGCGCGCCCACGACGGGACGTCCGTCGCGGCGCCCGAGCCGATGGCGCAGGAGGACGCGGACGCTCTTTTTCGGCCCGGAGGAGAGGAGCCGCTGGGCGACGGCGACTTTCCTGAGCCACCGAACCTCTTTTCCGCGCCGCCCCCGAGGCCCGCTTCGGGCGACGCGGATCTGCCGGGAGGTTCCCGCGGCTCCGGTCCGGCAGTCCGTCCGCCGCGTCGGCCCGTCCGCCGCGAGGAGCTGGTGTTCCGGGGATTCTGGACCACGCTGCTGCTCGTCCCGGAGGTGGAAGCCGTCGCCTTCTCGACGTGGACCCGCGAGGCCGCGGACATCCAGATCGGCGCCCGGCGGCCGTTCTCCGACCGCGCGCGCTCGGCCCTGCTGGAGAGCGCCGAGGCGGTCCTCGCCACGGCGATGCCGGGCACGCGCCCGCCCTCGGACCGGCGATTCGCCAACGAATATCCGCTCGGCCGCGGCTCGGGAGAGGTCGACGGGTTCGCCGGGATCCAGACCTCCGTGCTGTTGGCCGGGAGCCGGGTGATCCTGCTCTCGATCCTCTTCTCGCAGGCGCCCTCGGGCGCCGCGGAGGAGGCTTTCCGCGAAGCGCACCGGCTGATCCGCGCGTCGGTGCTCCAGTCGGCGACCGCCGAGCGGTACCGGAATTCCTTCCGGAGCCTGGTGCGCGTGTTCATCGAGCCGGGCCTGCGCGCGTACCCGCAGCTCAAGGCGCACTCGCTCGCGGTGGCGGCGCTGTGCCGGCGGTTCGCGACGAGCCTGCGGATGGCGCCGGATGCCGTCGAGCAGCTCGCGGTGGCGGGCCTGCTGCACGACATCGGCATCCGCGAGGTCGAGGTGCCCTATGAACGGCTCGCCGGCCGGCGGCCGCTCGACCTGCAGGAAGTCGCCCTCGTCCGGCGCCACGCGCCGATCGGCGCGGACATTCTGGAGCGGATCGACTTTCCCTATCCCGTCGCGACGCTCGTGCGCCACCACCACGAGCGCTTCGACGGCGCGGGGTATCCGGACGGCCTGTCGGGCGACCGCATCCCGCTCGGGTCGCGCATCATCGGCATCGCCGAGGCGTACGACGCGATGACGGCCTCCCACTCCTATCGCGCCACGATCACGCCGGAGTCGGCGCTCGAGGTCATCGCCGCGAAGTCGGGAACGCAGTTTGACCCGGAGCTCGCGAAACGCTTCCGCGAGATCATCCGGACCCAGCCGCTGGACGGAGCGGGCGGATCGGGATTGTCGTGACGAAAGCCGAAGCAGCCGGAAAGCCGGCGAAAAACCTTCCGATCGCCTCCAATCGAAAGGCCTTTCACGACTACTTCATCGAGGACCGCACCGAGGCCGGCCTCGTTCTGACGGGGACGGAGGTGAAATCGCTGCGGGAGGGGCGCGCCCAGCTCAAGGATTCCTACGTGCACTTCCGCGGCGGCGAGGCGTTCCTCGTCGGCGCGCACATCTCGCCGTACGGCTCCGGATCGTGGACGAACCACGAGCCCGAGCGCGACCGCAAGCTCCTCCTCCACAAGCGGGAGCTCGACCGATGGGCGGGTGCAGTCGCGCGGCAAGGCGTCTCCTGCGTGCCGCTGTCGCTGTACTTCAAGGGTTCCCGGGCCAAGGCCGAGATCGCGCTCGTCAAGGGCAAGAAGCTCCACGACAAGCGGGACTCGATCCGCGACCGAGAGTTGAAGCGGGAGGCCGATCGCGCCATGCGGACGCGGGAGCGGTGACCTTCCCTTCGCGGCTTCGACCGGGGCGCCCCCTGTGAATTCGGAGCGGGAGGGCGCCGCGCCGTTCGTCCTCCGCGAGTATCGGACGTCCGATCTCTTTTCGCTCGTGGCGCTCGACGCCGACTGCTTCGAGACCGGCATCGCGTACACGCTCCCCGAGATGCGGCGCTTCCTCTCGCGCGCGACGCGCGAGGTCGTGCTCGCGGAATCGGAGGGCTCGATCGCCGGATTCTGTGTCGGCCACCGTTCGCCCCGCACGACCGGCCGGATCATCACGCTCGACGTGCGGGAAGATCGTCGGCGAGGCGGCCTGGGAGCGGCGCTTCTCTCCGCGGTCATAGAACGGCTCGCCGCGGCGGGAGCCCGCCGCACGGTCCTCGAGGTCGACGTCCGCAACCCGGGAGCCATCGCGTTCTACGAACGGCTCGGCTTCCGGCGCAGCGGGACGCTTCCCGACTACTACGGTCCAGGGCGCACGGCGTATCAGATGACGCGCGGGGGGTGAACCGTCGCCCTTTGGGCCGCGATGCGGCCGTCGGGCTCCCGCATCGCGAACCTCCTCCGCGCGGAATCGCGCGGAGACTATTCGCGATGCGACCGGGGCACTACCGGAGGCCTTTGGGTCGCTGTGCGACCGTCGGCCTCCCGCATCGCGAACCTCCTCCGCGCGGGTCGCTTCTGAGAGTGTGCCGCGTGTCGAGCTTGTTTCAGGCGTGAGCCGCGGCTCGGCTCAGCCTCGACCGCTCAAAGCGTTTGCTCGAAGAATTGACGGGCTTCAAAGGCGCTCCCTCTCCTCCGGCGGTGGGGGCGTTGCTATCTGGTTGCTCGCCTCTTGCGACGCGGCGCCACCGCCTTCTGGTTGGCGATCAGGAGGTCGTGGAATGCGTCGGCGTAGACGGGGCGGCTGAACAGGTATCCCTGCATCTCGTCGCAGCGCTGTTCGCGCAGGAAGGCGAGCTGGGCTTCGGTTTCGACGCCCTCGGCCACGACGGTGAGCTGGAGGCTGTGCGCCATGGCGATCATCGCCGAGGCGATGGCGGCGTCGTCCGGATCGCTCGTCACGTCGCGCACGAAGGACTGGTCGATCTTCAGGCGGTCGATCGGGAACCGCTTCAGATAGTTCAGGGAGGAGTACCCCGTGCCGAAGTCGTCCATCGAGAGCTTCACGCCCAGGTTTTTCAGGTCCCAGAGCAGGCTGATCGACAGCTCGGCGCTCTGCATCGCGTTCGATTCCGTGATCTCGAGGTCGAGCGACTCCGCCGAGAGCCCGGATTCGCGGAGGGCTTCCTGCACCTGGTAGAGGAGTTCCGACTGCTGGAACTGGCGCGCGGAGATGTTCACCGCCATCGTCAGGTTCGGGAATCCCGCGAGCTGCCACGCTCGCGCCTGCGCGCAGGCCGTCCGGAGCACCCACTCGCCGATCGGGACGATGAGCCCCGACAGCTCGGCGAGAGAGATGAACTCGCCCGGAGGCAGCAGTCCCAGGTCGGGATGCTGCCAGCGGACGAGGGCCTCCGCGCCACGGATCTGGCCCGACTCGAGGTCGATCAGCGGCTGGTACTGGAGCACGAGCTCCTGGTTCTGGATGGCCTGGCGGAGCCGGTTCTCGAGCGACAGCCGTTCGAGCGCCTTCGCGTTCATCGCCGGGGCGTAGAGCTGGCAGTTGTCGCGGCCCTGCTCCTTGGCGCGGTACATCGCGGTGTCCGCGTTCCGGACGAGATCTTCGGCGTTCTCGCCGTCCGCGGGATGGATCGCCACGCCCATCGAGGCGGTAATGAAGAGCTCGCGCCCGTCGATGAAGAAGGGGAGGCGCAGCGCACCGAGGATCTTCCGCGCGATCTTCGCGGCGTCGACTTCCTTCTCCATTCCCTCGACGAGCACGGTGAACTCGTCGCCGCCGAGTCGGGCGACGGTGTCGCCCTCCCGCACGCAGCCTCCGAGACGCTCCGCCACCCGCCTCAGGAGCTCGTCGCCGATCGAGTGCCCGAGCGAGTCGTTGATGACCTTGAAGCGGTCGAGGTCGAGAAAGAGGATCGCCACGCGTCCGCCGGTGCGGTTCGCGTGCATAACGGCCATCGAGAGGCGGTCGTTGAACAGCAGCCGATTCGGCAGCCCGGTCAAAGCGTCGTGGAAGGCGATGTGCTTGACCTGCTCTTCGGCGCTCTTGCGGTCGCTGATGTCGATGACCGTTCCCTCGATCATCGCCGGCCGCCCGTCGGCGCCTTCGATCAGGCTGCCGTTCTCGAGGATCCAGACCAGGCTGCCGTCCTTGCGGCGCAGGCATTCCTCGTAGTTCGTGAGCGCGTGGTTCGCGCGAAGCCGGCCCATCATCGCGTCGCGGTCTTCGGGAGTGAGATACAGGTCCATGGCCGGCCGGCCTACGACTTCCTCGCGCGCTTCGTACCCGAAGATGCGCGCGAACGAGTCGTTGCAGTCGAGGATGATCCCCTCGAGCGTGCTGCGATATACGCCCGCCAGGTTGCGCTCGAACAGCGTGCGGTATCTCGACTCGGAGGCCCGCAGGGCTTCGTCGGCGCGCCGCCGTTCGGTGACGTCACGGAAGCTCCAGAGTCGGCCGACGCTCTCACCCGACAGCCGCTGCGGGCGGGAGGAACGCTCGAAGACGCGCCCGTCCAGGAATTCCAGGATGTCGTGGCTCTCGGCGTCCGGAGTCGCATAGAGCTCCTCGACCTTCGCCGCGAAGGTGTCCGGGTCCTTCAGTTGCCCGAGAACGGATTCGATCGCGCGGCGGTCGTCGCGAGTCGCGATCACCTCCACCGGTATCCGCCACATCTCGACGAACTTCTGGTTGAACGTCATGATGGAGCCCGCCCCGTCGACGACGAGCAGCCCGTCGGCCGTCGCCTCGAGCGTTCCCCGAAGGAGCGACAGGGAGGCTTCGCGCTCGTCCTCCGCGCGCTTGCGTTCGGTGATGTCGAGGAGAGTGCCCTCGATCACGAGCGTCCCCGGGTCGGGGCCTTCGACGAGCGTCTCGTTCTCGAGGACCCAGACGAAATCGCCCCCGCGGCGGCGCAGCCTCTGCTCGTAGTTGGTCAGAGTCCGGCGCTCGCCCAGGCGGCGCAGCGCCTCGACGCGGTCTTCTCCGGAGAGGTAGTAGTCCACCGCGGGCACCGCGAGGGCCTCCTCGGGCGAGTCGTAGCCGAAGATGCGCGCGAAGGCGAGATTGCAGTCGAGCAGGCGCCCGTCGAGCGTCGTGCGGTAGACGCCGGCCAGGTTCCGCTCGAAGAGCTGGCGGAAGCGAATCTCGGAGGCGCGGAGCGCGCGCTCGGCTGTCTCGCGCTCGGACACGTCGCGGGCAATCACGGTCAGCAAACGCCGGCCTTCGCGGACCGTCTGCCCGAACGAGATCTCCAGCGGCACCTCGCCGCCGTCGGAGCGGCGGCCGCACACCGCCACGACCTCGCCCGGCGCGGTGGGCGACCAGGCGCCGGGTCCGTCGGGGCCGCCATACGGGTGGCCCGGCAGGAGCATCGACAGCGGCTCGCCGATCAGCGAAGACGGCGGATGCCCGAAGATCCGCTGCGCGGCCTGGTTCACGTAGAGGATCCGCCCGTCGTCGCCGACGGTGAGGATCGCGTCGGACGCCGTCTCGGCCAGCGTGCGGAAGCGGTTCTCGCTCTCTCGGAGCGCCTTGCGCGCGAGACGGCGCTCCCGGCGGATCTGGGCCTCCCGCAGCTCCCGCTCGACCGTAGGGCCGAGGCGGGCGAGGCTCTCCTTGGCGATGCAGTTGTGAGCGCCGGCCTTGATCGCGCGCACGGCCGTCTCTTCGCCGATCGTCTCCGAGACGATCAGGAACGGAAGATCGGGATCGTGGTCCTTGACGAGCGAGAGCGCTTCGAGCGCGGCGAATCCCCGCAGCATGTAATCCGACAGCACCAGGTCGAAGCGATCGCCGGCGAGCGCGGACTCGGTCTCCTCGCGCGTCGCGACCCGCTCCCACGTCGGCACATAGCCGCCGCGGCAGAGCTCCGCCACGATCCTTTCGGCGTCGGACGAGGAATCGTCCACGATCAGAACCTTCAGCGGCGTCATGGCTAAGTTTTGAACAATTATTATAACCCGGGCGAAATCCGGCCCGGGCCGGCCGCTCCGGCCATGGGGGACCCCGCCCGGCGGGCCCGGGGCTCAGCCCAGGCGGGAGGTTTTCAGGATCTGGAGGGCCACCGTCGTGACGCCGTTCAGGATGAACTGGACACCGATGACGGTCGTCACGAGCCCCATCACCTTGGCGACGACCCGCTGGCCCGTGGCGCCGATCCGGTCGACGATCGCGGGCGCGATGAAGAGGATAACGAGCGTGAGGAAGATGCTCGCTCCGAGGGCCGCCGCCAGCCCGAGCCGGTGCTCCGCGTCGGGCGCCTGGCCGACCAGGACCATCATCGCGGAGATCGCGCCGGGCCCGGCGATCACGGGAATCCCGAGCGGGACCACGGACGGGTCGAGCTTTTCGACGTCGTCCTCGGTGATCTTCTTGCGGTCGGGGTCCTGCATCTCCTTGAAGGACATTGCCGTGAACAGGACGCCGCCCGCGATCTGGAAGGCCGGGACCGTGATCTGGAAGAACGAGAAGATCGCCCCGCCCGCGAGCGCGAAGAGCGCAAGCACCGCCAGGGCCGCGAGGCAAGCGCGGATCGCCGTCCGCCGGTGGTCCGCGGGCGTGCCGCTCGTCAGCGCGACGAAGATCGGAACGGCCGAGATCGGGTTGATGACGGAGAAGAGGGAGGAGAACGCGAGGAGGGCGAACTGCGTCGCCGCGTTGGAGAACATCACGCCGTCCGCACGCATGAATTCTATCTTTCCCCTTCTCCCGTCGCCTCCGCGCTCGCTGCGCGATCGCTCCGGCTCCCGCAGCGGGAGGCTCCTCCCTACCGTCGGCCTCGCTGGCGCGAGGCCTCCCGCAGCGGGAGGCTCCTCCCTTCGCGACGCTCGGGAGACTCCTCCCGCTGCGAGCGGATGCTCGAGAGTGGCGAAAAATCTCCGTGCGGGGGTTCTTCGATCCTTCGGGGGAATGCCCTCACACTGACCTCTCGCCCGGCGCGGGGGAGAGGGAATTCGCGCCTCCTTCTTTGGGTTTTTTGGGAGTTCGCCCGGCTCTCTCCGAGCCGGGGCGCTCGAACGCGGCCTCCGCGCCGCGCGACTCCGCCAGTCGATACAATCCGGGGCCTCCATGGATTTCATCCGCATCCGCGGCGCGCGCCAGCACAACCTGCAGAACGTGTCCTGCGACA
>JBDTOO010000062.1:0-20418 GCA_039933215.1 Acidobacteriota bacterium | reverse complement strand
TCGTATTCGGGCGCGCGCACCCCACGCGAGCCCGAATACGCTCAAAGGCAGCGCCCCAGACCCGATTCGGACTCGCCGCGCCCCGCGCGCAGCGCGGAAAGGACGCCGCCTCGTATTCGGGCGCACCCACCCCTCGCGAGCCCGGATACGCTCAAAGACAGCGCCCCAGACATGACTCGGACACATTGCGAGTCGGGGGTCGGGCTCCGCGGAGACGCTTTCAGGCGCCCGCGAGCCGGTCGAGCTCCCGCTGCATCGCCTCCCGCACCCGCGCGGCGAGGGCGGCGATCTGCTCCTCGCCGACCGCCTCCGCCGCCGAGACGGGATCGAGCACCGAGATCGGGAGGCGCGCGGGCCGGCTGAGCCACCGCCTCGTGTCGACGATCGCTTCGAGGGGCGCGGCGACGACGGGAACGACCGGGACCCTGGCCGCGGCCGCGAGCCGGAACGCGCCCGTCTTGAAGGCAAGCAGCTCGCGGCCCGCGTTGCGATGCCCCTCCGGCATGAACCAGACGGACAGCTTCTCCTCCTCCAGGCGTCGGGCGGCCGCCTCGAGCATGTTTCGCGCGTCCTCCGAGCTCCCGCGCTGGATGACGAGGTTGCCGGACGCCCGGAAAAACCAGCCGAACAGGGGGATCTTCGTCAGCTCCTTCTTTCCGACCGCTACCGTGCGGCGTGGAACGACCGAACCGAAGACGAGGACGTCCATGATGCTCTGGTGATTCGAGACGAAGACGCAGGGACGAAACGCCGAGAGCCGTTCGTGGTCGACGGCGATATCCCACCTCATCAGCCGCACGATGCCGCCGCAGAAGACCCGG
This sequence comes from Acidobacteriota bacterium, assembly GCA_039933215.1. Lineage (GTDB taxonomy): Bacteria > Acidobacteriota > Thermoanaerobaculia > UBA5066 > Gp7-AA6 > JALYUA01. The sequence goes on along the minus strand of JBDTOO010000062.1, from coordinate 19,597 downwards.
CCGAAATAGAAGACGCCGTCGCGGCTGCCTTTGAGAAACGTGAGGGCCACGAGGCCGATGGCCGAGCAGAGGAAGAACCAGATTCCGCCGGCCGCGAATCCCAGGACGAAGGAGACGCGCGCCGCGAGGGTCCTCAGCGGCGCTCCTCCGCTCTCCGCTTCATCGCGGCGTCGAAGTCCTCGGAACCGCCGCGCGGGACAGACAGGGTCTTCCAGGCCGGCCCCGCGAAGTGCTTCGCGAGGAAAACGATCTGACCGGCGTGGTAGGCGAAATGCATGAGGTGCCGATTGACCGCCCCGTACACCCGGTGCGGCTGGCCCCGGATCGTGACCGTCCGGTCGAGGTCTTCGGCCGTGAGCGCCTCCAGCGCCGGGAGCGCGGCGGCCCACGCCGACTCCCAGAGGCGCATCACGTCGCCGCGGGACTCCCCCGCCGTGACGAATTCTCCGTCGCGCGCGCGGTCCGGCTTCTCGCCGTCTGAGACGAGGAAGTCCGTGAACCGCGACCGCATGTTGCCCGCAAGGTGCTTGACGACGATGGCGATTGAATTCGACTCGGGATCGAGCGTCGAGAAGAAGTCCGCGTCGGAGACCTGCGCGAGCGCGTCCTCGACGAGCGTCCTGTGGCGTTTGAGGCGCCGGAGGGCGTACGCGAGGTAACCGTCCGGCGCTCCCGTCACTGGGCTGCCGCCCCGCCGCGAACCGCCGCCTTCACCGGGTAGGGCGGTCGCTTCGGCGCGGCCGGCGGGCTCTTCTTCAACTGCTCCATCACGACCGCGATCGCCTTCTCGAGCTGCGGATCGCGGCCGGCGATGACGTCCGCGGGGGTCTGCTCGACCTCGATATCCGGCGGCACGCCTTCATTCTCGACGACCCAGCCCTTCTCGGGATCCCAGATCGCGAGGTTCGGAGCGGTGATCTCGCCGCCGTCCATCAGGACCGGAAATCCGAGCACCCCGACGAGCCCGCCCCAGGTCCTCTCGCCGATGATCGGCCCCAGCTGGAACTTGCGCCACATCCATGGCAGAAGATCGCCGCCGGACCCGGCGTTCGCGTCGATGATCATGGCCTTCGGGCCCTGGATGGACGCGCTCGGCGTCTTCATGTCGGCTCCGTAGCGCATCGCCCACCACGCGATGAGCGGCTTCTGCAGCAGGTCGATGTAGTAGTCCGCCACGCTCCCGCCGCCGTTGTACCTCTCGTCCAGGATCACCGCGTCCTTGTAGGCCTGCGGGAAGAAGTAGCGCTTGAAATAGGTGTGTCCCGCGCCCGCCGTGTTCGGGACGTAGACGTACGCGACGCGGCCGCCCGTGGCGGCGTCGACCTTGCGGACGTTTCCTTCCACCCAGTCCCGGTTGCGCAGCGCCGCTTCGGTCGCGATCGGCACGACGGTGACCGTCCGCGACCCCGTCCCGTCCGGATTCGGCCCGACCGTGATCTCCGTCAGCTTTCCGGACGTGTTCTCGAAGAACGAGTAGAGATTCGCGGGAGGCTTGACGTCGCGTCCTCCGACCGCCAGCAGGTATTCCCCCGCGCGCACGTTGACGCCCGGCTCGGTCAGGGGCGCGCGCAGCTCCGGGTTCCAGTTCAGTCCGCCGTAGACCTTTCGAAAGCGGAAGCGCCCGTTCTCGACCGCATAGTCCGCCCCGAGAAGGCCGCCCGGGACGGCCGTCGCCTCCGCGAACTGGTCTCCGCCGCCTCCCCGGTGGTGGCCGACCGAGAGCTCGCTGCACATCCACTGGATCACGCGATTCAGGTCGTTGCGGACGGCGAGGTGAGGAAGGAAGACCCGGTACTTCGCCTCCATCGCCTTCCAGTCGACGCCGTGCATGTTCGGGTCGTAGAAGTAGTCGCGGTTGATCCGCCACGCTTCATGGAAGATCTGCGGCCACTCGGCGCGCGGATCGATGCGCACCTCGAGGGCGTCCATCTTCACCTTCCCCTCGGCGGGATCGACCTTCTTCGCGGAAGCCGAGGCGATCGCCCACGCGTCCTTGACCCGGTAGAGGAGCTTCTTCGCGTCGGCGGAGATCTCGTAGCCATCCACGTCCGGAACGAGCGGCTCGCTCTTGCGCTCCTTCAGGTCGAATCGCACGAGCGCCTTCTTGCCGTCGGATTCCCGGACGTAAAAGATCTGGCCGGTGGTCCCCGACTGCAGGTTCGAGAGATCCGCCGCGGGGATCGGCAGATCGAGGATCCGGTACTGCAGTCCGTCCCGGTCGATCTCCACCCGTTCGGCGGGCGCGGGCACGCGGGGCTTCTCTTCCCCGGCCTTCTCGCCAGGCAGGAGCGGAGCGGCCGCGGGCTTCTCCTCGTCTTCGAGCGCCGCTTCGCCGTCCGGCCCCGCGGATCCGACGCCCTTCTTGTCCTTCGGCCTTTCCTTTTCGCGCTCCCGCGCGCGCTTTTCCTCGGGAGCGAGCTTCTCCTCGTCGCTCTCCTTGAGAAGCGGAGACGGCAGGTTCTTCCGGAGGACCGCCATGTAGATGGATCGCGTGACGAGGGAGTCCTCGTTCTCCTGCGAGAACCAGTTGCGGACGGGTCCGGCGTTCGTCGACGCGAAGAAGTAGAGGTACTTGCCGCTCCGATCGAAAACCGGATCCGACACGTCGCTCATTCCGTCCGTGACGGCGAACGACTTGTCCTGCTCGATCGAATAGGCGTACAGCGTCTGGATGTAGGTCCGGTTCGCGAGGGTGTAGACGATCCAACGCGAGTCGGGCGACCACGCCGGCCAGATCGTCTTGTCCGGCCCGTACTGGTACTCCGACCCGATCTTCTTCGAGACCCCGGTCGCGAGGTCGATCCAGAAGACGCTCCAGGAGTTGTCGGTGTACGCGATCTTGCGGCTGTCGGGAGACCAGACGGCGCGGTCGTAGAACCCCGCGCCGGGCAGCTTGTACCGCGCCGGCTCCCCCTTGCCGTCCTGGTTGTCGACGCGCAGCTCGTATTCGCCCGACGCGTCGGAGAAGTACGCGATGCGGCGGCCGTCCGGAGACCACGCCGGCCACCGCTCATGGGCGTTCGTCGTGTTCGTGAGGTTTCGGACGTCCCCCTTCTCCGCCGGGACGGAGAGAATCTCCCCGCGGTACTCGACGGCCACGCGCGCCCCGGAAGGAGAGAGGGAAGCCCGGCGCACGTACTTCGCCCCCTTGACGAACCGGGGACGGGTCTCCTGAAGGTCCGCGGCGACGCCGATCGGGACGCGGGCGGAGCTCTTGCCCGCCGGATCGAACACGTGGATCCAGCCCGCCTGCTCGTAGACGATCCGGCCCGCCCCGGCGGAAGCGTTCAGGATCGGGAAATCGGCGTGGTTCGTGAGCCGCTCGACGGCACCCTTCTTCGTGTCGAAGCCGTAGAGGTTGAACTCTCCGTCGCGGTCCGAAAGGAAATAGACGGTGTCGCCGATCCACATCGGCGCCGCGTCGTTCGCCCGGCTCTCGGGCTGCGGCACCTTGACGACCCCGTGGGACGCGACGTCGTAGATCCACACGCGCGACACGAGCCCCCCGCGGTAGTGCTTCCACTGCCGGTAGGCCGCGCCGAAAGGGTTGTAGGCGATCTTTCGTCCGTCGGGAGACCAGGCGGCGCGATCGGCGTTCGGGATCGGCAGCGGCTGCTCCGTGCCGCCTGCGACGGGAACGGTGAAGAGCTGGCGGTAGCGCGTCGTGTGAACGGCGCGGGCGGACGTGAAGAGCACCGCCGATCCGTCGGGCGTGAAGCCCTGCACGAGATCGGTGCCAGGATGCCACGTGAGCCGCCGTGGCACCCCGCCTTCGGCGGCGACGACGTAGACGTCGATGTTTCCCTCGTACTGCGCGGAGAACGCGATCCACCGGCCGTCCGGTGAAAAGGCGGGTCCCGATTCCGCGCCGACGTCCGCGGTCAGCCGCCGTACGTCGCGTCCCGACCGGTCGCACGTCCAAAGGTCTCCGGCGTAGATGAAGGCGATGCGGTCGGCGCTGATGGCGGGCTCGGAGAGGAGGCGGGTGTCCCGGATGTCGGGTCCGCCCTCCGGCGCCGCGGAGGCGGGCACGGCCGGAACGGCACCGACACGCACGAAGGAGAAGGCCGCGAAGACGAGACCGAGAGCGACGGAGCGGATTCTCATGCCGTTACCCTTCCTTTCGCGCCGCGGAGGGATCATCCGGAGGATTTCGGCGGCGATTATAGGAGGAGGACGGCGGAACGTCCGGGAAGAGGCGGAGCGGCTAGTCTCCGGAGACGCTCCGTTCCCGCACTTCTTCCGACGTCAGGCCGTAGATGGGCGGCGTCGGCACGTCGATCATCGCGAGGTAGAGATAGATCTGGCCGCGGTGGTGGATCTCATGCTCCACCAGGGCCCGCAGCCACTTCGAGGTGGTGATCGGGGCTCCGGCCGGCGTCACGCTCTTGCCCGCCATGTCCGCGTCGGTCAGGGCGCCGACGATCTCGACCGACTCCGCGTGCGTGCGGTCGAAGAACTCGCGGACGGCAAGCAGGCCGTCCGCGAGCTCGCGCCCGTGGCCGGGATATCTCGAGGGCTTGCCCTGGACGTTCTCGGCATACATGTAGCGCTCGATCGCGGCGATGTGGCGGACGAGGTCTCCGAGCGTGAACCGGCCTTCCCGCCAGGTCCAGTCGATCCGGTCCGCCGGGATGCAGTCCACGACCCGGGAAGTCCTGCCGCGGACCCTTTCGTAATGGGCGAGAAAGGCCGACGCCTCTTTTCCCACCGAAGCCTCAGCGCACGCCGATCGGCGCGGACAGCCCCGCGACCGCGTTCGCGTAGACGGGCCAGCACCAGCCGCGGTACTTCGGCGACTCGCCGTGCACGACGGAGATGTTCATCCTCCTCAGAGCCTCCGTCACCGGGCCCATCCGGCCCGTCCCGACGTTCCGGTGGTCGATCTTCGTGACGGCGACGATCTGAACGCCGGTACCGGCGAGGAAAACCTCCTCCGCGAGGGTCAGCTCGGTCCGATCGATCGAGCGCTCCACCACGGGAAGCCCCATCTCCTCCCGGAGGAGCTCCATCATCGAGCGGCGTGTGATCCCCTCGAGGATGTTGTCGGTGATGGGAGGCGTCACCACGGAACCGTTGCGCACCATGAAGAGGTTCGCGGCCGATGCCTCCGCCACGTGCCCCGCCTGGTCGAGAAAAATCGCGTCGTCGTAGCCGCCGCGCTGGGCGTCCGTCTTCGCGAGCGCCGTGTTGACGTAGGCGCCGGACACCTTTCCCCGCGCCGGAATCATGTTGTCGTCGATGCGGCGCCACGCGGAGATCTTGACGTGCGCGCCGCCGTCGTTCTCGATGTACTTGCCGAACGGAATCGCGACGATCGAAACGGCGGGCCTCATGCCGTCGAGACCCAGGATCCCGATCCGTTCCTCCGCGGCGAAGGCGAGCGGGCGGATGTAGCAGTCGTTGCGGAAGCCCTGCGTTCGGAGAAGCTCGCCCAGGTGGCCCACCAGGTCCTCGACCGTGTAGGGCAGCTCGAGGGAGAGGAGCCGGGCGGACTCCAGGAAGCGCTGGAAGTGATCATGGGGACGGAAGACGAAGAGCTCTTCTTCCGTTTCGTTCCAGAACCCGCGAAGGCCCCCGAAGCACCCGGTTCCATACTGGAGGCCGTGCGTCATGACGCCGACCTTCGCGTCCCGGTACGGCACGATGCGCCCGTCGAAGAACGCGTATTCCGGGAGAGGTGTCTGACTCATGGCTGCCCTCCGTCATCAGTCCACTTTAAAGACCACTTTGACTCGAAATCCAGACCGGTTTACTCTTCACCCGAATTGGTATGAATACAAGATCCACTTCCCCGCGAGAGTGGACTGGCCGGGACGGCACACTCGAAGCGGAGCCGCTCGTGCTGCTTCTCGCCGACTGGGCCGCAGCACCGGGCACGCTCACCGCGCGGCTCGCCGCGGCGCTCCGGAAGCTCTTCGAACGCGAAGAGATCGAGGCCGGCGCGCGACTGCCGTCCGAGCGGGCACTCGCGGCGGCGCTCGCGGTGAGCCGCACGACGATCGTCGCCGCGTACGAGGCGCTCCGCCAGGAGGGGTGGCTCGAAAGCCGGCAGGGCAGCGGCACCCGGGTTCTCCCGCGCGTGGCGCGCGCCACGGAGCGGCGGGCGGCCGCGCCCGTCGTGCCGGCGACGAGCACGCTCGTTCTCCGAACGCTCTCCGAAGATCAGGCGGGATCGATTTCGTTTCTGGCCGCCCACCTGCCCGGACCCGGAGAGATCCTCGAAGCGGCCATCGCGAAGAGCCGGCGCGACCTGTCGTCACTCGCCGGGCATCACGGCTACATGCCGCTCGGGCTTCCTGCCCTGCGCGCGGCGCTCGCGCGGCAGTTGTCGGAGCGGGGCCTGCCCACGCGGGAGGAGCAGATCCTCGTCACGAACGGAGCGCAGCAGGGGATCGCGCTCGCGGCCTCGCTGCTCCTCGCTCCGGGGGACGAGGTCATCCTCGAGGACCCGACCTATCCGGGCGCGATCGACCTCTTCACCGCCTCGCGGGCGAGGCTCGTGCCGATCCCGCCCGCCGGCGAGCCCGGCGCCGTCGACCGTCTGGCGGAAGCCTTGAGACGGCCGCGCGCGCGCCTGCTCTATCTCCTGCCGACGTTTCATAACCCCACGGGCGCGGTGCTGGCCGAGCGGCCGCGCCGGGAGATCTCGAAGCTCGTCGAGCAGACGGGTGTCGCCCTCCTCGAGGACCAGACGCTCGCGGACCTGTCCTTCGGCACGCCGCCTCCTCCGCCGCTCGCCGCTCTCGTGAAACGGGGCTCCGTCCTCACCGTCGGCTCGCTCTCGAAGCTCTACTGGGGCGGGCTCCGGATCGGCTGGCTCCGCGGCCCCGAGCCGCTGATCCATCGCCTCGCGCGCCGCAAGGCGATGGACGATCTCGGGAGCTCGGTGCTCTCCCAGGCCGTCGCGGTCCGGCTGCTCGAGAATGCGGACGCGTTCGCGAAGCTCCGGCGCCGCCAGGTGGAGGAGCGCCTGGATGCGATGGCCCGCGGACTCGCGCGGCACCTTCCCGAGTGGTCCTGGAAGAGGCCGTCCGGCGGCCTCACGCTGTGGGTCCGCCTGCCGCGCGGCAACGCCGCGGAGTTCGCGCAGGTCGCGGCGCGGCACGGCGTCTCGGTCCTTCCGGGCTCCGTCTGCTCGCCCTCGAACGGCTTCGCGGACCATCTCCGGCTCGCCTTCGTGCCCGAGCCGGCCGAGATCCGCGAAGGGATCGAGCGCCTCGCGCGAGCCTGGGACAAATACGGCGTCGCCCGCGACACCGCGCGCGCCAGGGTCGGGGTGATCGTCTAAGCCGTCGCCTCCGCACGTCGCCTCCGCGCTCGCGCCCCGCGATCGCTCCGGCTCCCGCAGCGGATGAACGATTCTGCCGGAAATCATGCGGGAGGCTTCCCCCCTCCTCTTCCTCTTGGGAGGGTCAGCGGCGAATTCCGCAGTCCCGGAAAATGGTTGCATGGAGGGTCGTTCAACTGAGTTGCTGTCGGACTCTTTGGCTACGGAGTCCCCTCACCGCTGTTCAGAGGCGCGCTCCGAGCGGTCGAGGCTGAGCCGAGCCGCGGCTCATGCCCGAGTCGAGCTGAACAAAAGGCACAACCCCAGAAGTGCCCCGGTCGCATCGCGAATAGTCTCCGCGCGATTCCGCGCGGAGGAGGTTCGCGATGCGGGAGGCCGACGGTCGCGCAGCGACCCAAAGGCCGACGGAGATTCCGCGCGGAGGAGGTTCGCGATGCGGGAGCCGGAGTGGTCGCGCGCAGCGCGACCGCGGAGGCGACGGCCTTATGCCGGGATTCGTCGCGCGCGGGGACGCAGGCGGCCGATCGCGCGGCCGAGCCAGATATTCCATCGGCTGTCGCGCGGGAGAAACGGAATCGGGGGCGGCCGGCGCACGCCGAGCTCCGCCCGAAGGTCGAGCAGTCGGGGATGGTGCGGCGACAGCGCGAGACCGCGCTCGATGGCTTCGATCGCTTTCTTGCGGGACGACCCCATCGCATAGATCCGCGCGAGCGCGGCGAAGACGTCCGGGTTGCGCCGTTCGCTGCTCAGGGCGCGGAAGCACATCTCCGCCGCTTCCTTGAGGTCGCCGAGATGCGCGACCGCGAGGGCGTAGTCGGCGAGGAGGCTTCCTCCGATCGGCAGCCCGTCGCGGATCCTCCGGTCGCAGTATTCGGCGAAGAACTGATTGGCGAGCTCATATTTTCCGATTCGCAGCGCGCCGCGCGCGCGTCGGACGACCTCGTCGTCGCGGGAGAAGAGGGACATCGAACCTCCGGAATCGCGGAATCGAACCCTCCGCAGGATACCCCGGGGCGCTCGTTCTCAGATCCGCGGGCTTTCCCGCTCCTCGACCCAGCCGCGGGAGCGCTCGACGGCCCGCTTCCAGTTTCGAAATCCCTCCTCCCGCCGCGAGGCGGTCCACGCGGGCTCGAAGACGCGGTCGCGGCGCCAGAGGCGCGAGATCTCTTCGAAGGAGCCGTAGGCGCCGCACGCGAGGCCGGCGGCGTGCGCCGCGCCCAGGGCCGTCGTTTCCCGAACGGCCGGCCGGATGACCGGGATGCCGAGGACGTCGGCCTGGAGCTGCATCAGGAAGTCGTTTTCCGTGGCGCCGCCGTCGACCTTGAGGCAGGCCGCCGGCAAACCGCTGTCGGCGGCCATTGCGTCGAGGACCTCCCGGCTCTGGTACGCCATCGACTCGAGAGTCGCGCGAACGAGGTGCGCCCGGGTCGCAAAGCGCGTCAGGCCGACGATCGTTCCCCGGGCGCTCATGTCCCAGTGAGGCGCGAAGAGCCCCGAAAAGGCGGGCACGAAGTAGACGCCGCCGGAGTCGGAGACGGACCGTGCCAGAGTCTCCGTCTGCGCCGCCGTATCGATCACGCCGAGCCCGTCCCGCAGCCACTGCACCGCCGAGCCGGACACCGCGACGGATCCCTCGAGGGCATACGCCCGTTCTCCCCGCCGGGCCGCGGCGGCGGTTGCGAGAAGACCGTGGCGGCTCGCGACGGGAGCGGCGCCCGTGTGCTGGAGGAGGAACGATCCGGACCCATACGTGTTCTTGGCTTCCCCGGCCCGGAAACAGGCCTGACCGAAGAGCGCGGCCTGCTGGTCGCCGAGATCGGCGCAGACGGGGATCCGCCCGCGGAAGGGGCCGTCCGCGCGCGTCCAGCCGTAAGGCTCCGTCGAGATCGAGGGCTCGATCCGGGCGAGCGCCTCGGGCGGCGCGCCGAACATTTCGACGAGCTCCGGATCCCAGGCGAGGGTTTCGAGCGCGCAGAGGAGCGTTCGGGAGGCGTTCGTCGGATCGGTGACGTGCGCGCCGCCGTGGATGCCCCCCGTGAGATTCCAGATCACCCAGGAGTCCATCGTCCCGATCCGGAGCCTCCCGGCTCGGACGAGCGCAGACGCATCGGGCGTGCGGGAGAGGAGCCACCGGATCTTTGGAGCGGAGAAGTAGGTCCGAATCGGAAGGCCCGTGCGCTCCTGCACGGCCGGCTCGAGACCGGCGGCGATCCATTCGCGGCAGTCCTCGTCCGTCCGTGTGTCCTGCCACACGATGGCCGGCCCGAGCGGCAGTCCGGACTGCGCGTCCCAGAAGACCACCGTCTCGCGCTGGTTCGTCACCCCGAGACCGAGAACGCGCTCGTTGGGCGCCGCCGCGATGGCTTCCGCGGCCACGCGGTCGACGTTGTCCCGGATTTCGACCGCGTCGTGCTCGACCCACCCCGGCTGCGGGAAAAACTGCGCGTGCTCGCGGTAAGCCGATGCGACGATGCGGCCCGCCAGGTCGAAGAGATAGCAGCGCGTCCCGGTCGTCCCCTGGTCGATCGCCGCGAGGAGGGGCATCCCGGCAACGCTATCAGCGTCCGCGACGGGCCTCCGGGGCGGACCTATACTTTCCGCCATGAAGCGCAGCGCGGCCGCCCTGATCCTCGCGGTCGTCGCGTCGGCCGCGGCCGCGACTTCGGCGTCGGCGCACCGCCGTCGCGCCACGCACGAGAATCCGCACGCGGCGGTCACGGCGGTCGCCCGGGTCGAAACCGATCCCCGACGGACCCGCCACGCGAATGGCCGGCTCTTCGAGGAGCTCGAGGTCCTGCTCCTCTCGGTGAACCCGGATGAGGACCGCGGATTCCCCGTCGAGACGCACCGGCCCGTTCGCATCGTGCACGACCTGACCTGCGGCGGCGCCTGGGTGGCGGCTCGCCGCGGAGACCGGCTCGACGTGCGGGGCGAATACGTCCACACGCCCCAGGGCCGCGATCTGATCCACTTCACGCATCCGGCAGACCGCTCCTGCGGGACGGGCCGCCGCGCGGGCGGCTACCTCCGGCTCCATCACGAGGCCGCCGCGGACTCCGGCGCGGATTCGACGGGCCTGTCGGAGAGGGACGCCGCCCTGTTCCGGACGTCCCTTCGTCCGATCCTCTCCGCGCGATGCGCGCCGTGCCACGAGCCGGGCGGCCGCATGTACGGAAGACTTCCCTTCGACGATCCCGCGACGGTGGCGTCCCACGCCGCGCGCATGGCGCCGCGGCTCAAGGGCGACGACCGGCGGACCCTCGAGGCGTGGGCGGCGCAGGTCGATCCGCGTCCGCGCTGATCGCGGGCGGGATCCTCCTCCTCGCCGCCGCACGCGAGGCCACCGGCCGGCCGCCGGAAGCTCCGACCGCGGGGATGGAGGAAGCCGCGCGTCTCATTCAGCACTGCGACGAGGAAGCCGTGCGGCCTCTCGAGGCCTTCGAGCGGTCGGCCGCGGGCGGCGACGCGGCTCGGGCGCTCGTGGCGGCGCGCGCATCCCGGAACCGTCTCGAGGCGCTCCGCGCTCCCGCGGTGCTCGCTCGGGCTCGGGAGGAGGAGCTGGTCTTCCTGAACCACGCGGTCGGAGGGCTCGCGGCCTGGCTCGAGGATCCCACCCCCGGCGCGCGCGATCGGCTCGACTCGATCCTGCGGCGTGGCCGGGCGCATCGGGAGAGATCCCGCCGCGCTCTCGCTTCCGTCGCCGGGACGGGGCGAGCCGGTGCGCCTAGACCTCGAGGCCGGTGAGGTCCAGGTTCCGAAGGTCGAGGACGCGAAGCCCCGTGCGCCGGTCGAGCATCCGGCGGCGCGCCGCGATGCCCCTTCGGTCGAACGGCCGACGGATCCCGTCGAACGGGCGGTCGGAAACCTCGACGCCGAGCCGGCGGCTGCCCTGCACGCGGCGCGCGATCCCGAGCCGCCGCTGGAAGAGGCGGCGTTCGACCGCGGGCGCCCGCCCGTCGGTCTGCCGGAAAACGACGCTCAAACGTTTCGTCACGCTTTCATGATACGCCCCGCCCTCACGGCGCCGAAACCGTCGGACTCGGCCATGTGCTGACGGCCGCGGCAGGTTCGGCGCCCGTTCTGCGGACACCTGTCACCCGTCACCCGTCACCCGTCACCCGTCACCTGTCACCTGTCACCCGTCACCCGTCACCCGTCACCTGCCACCTGTCACCTGTCACCTGTCACCTGTCGGTATAACGTGGGCCATCATGCAGATCCGCTCCGCCCTGCTCGTTGCCCTCGTCGGGCTCGCCCCCGCCGCCCTCGCCGCCCAGACCGCACCGCGAACGATGACGATCGAGGAATACGAGCCGAAGTCGACGCTGGTCGTCCCGGAGCACCGGCCGGCGCGGGCGAAATTCCCGTTCATCGACGTCCACAACCACCAGGACAACGACGCTCCGGCGTCGGAGATCGAGCGCATCGTCCGCGAGATGGACGCCATGAACATGCAGGTGATGGTCAACCTCTCGGGAGACTCCGGAGCTTCGCTCGCCGCCGGGGTTGTGAACTGGAAGGGCCGATACCCGAAGCGGTTCCTGACTTTCGCGAACCTCGACTTCGCGGGGATCGACTCCCCCGGCTGGGGCGAAAGGGCGGCGGCGCGCCTCGAGCAGGACGTCCGGAAGGGCGGCGCGCAGGGCCTGAAAATCTTCAAGAACTTCGGGCTGACCGTGAAGGACTCGGCGGGCCGCCGCGTCGCGGCCGACGATCCCCGGCTCGACGCGGTGTTCGAGAAGTGCGCGGACCTGTCGATCCCGGTCCTCATCCACACGGGGGAGCCGCGATCGTTCTTCGAGCCGCAGGACGCTCATAACGAGAGGTGGCTCGAGCTCAAGCAGTTTCCCCAGAGGGCCCGCCCGCCGGACCGCTACCCCGGCTGGGAACAGGTCATGGGCGAACAGCACAGGCTTTTCGCCCGCCATCCGCGCACGCGCTTCATCGACGCCCACCTGGGCTGGCTCGGCGGCGACCTCGCGCGTCTCGGCCGGCTGCTCGACGATCTGCCCAACTTGACGACGGAGATCGGCGCAGTGCTCGCCGAGCTCGGCCGGCAGCCCCGCTTCGCGAAGGAGTGGCTGATCCGCTACCAGGACCGCGTGATGTTCGGAAAAGACACTTGGGCGCCCGAGGAGTACCCCGTGTACTTCCGCGTGCTCGAGACGGCGGACGAGTACTTCGACTATTACCGCAAGCGTCACGCATTCTGGAAGATGTACGGCCTCGATCTGCCGGACGACGTCCTGAAGAAGATCTACTACCGCAACGCGCTGCGCGTGATCCCCGGCATCGACCCTTCGGCCTTTCCGAAGTAGGGGTCGGGCTCAGGACCCTTCGAGCTTCTTCTTCAGCGCCGCGATCGTGCGGTCCGAGCGCTGCCCTTCCGGCATCGCTTCCGCGATCCGCAGCGCCTCCTCGAGGGCGCGCCGCGACGCCGTCGTGTCGCCGCGACCCGCCTCGATGTCCGCGCGAACCTGCAGGATCCCGATCTTCCGGGGCCCGTAGCCTTTCGCGAGCGCGCGATCGGACGCCGCCGCGGCGTCGTCCCATTTCTTCATCGCCCGGTACGCCGACGCGAGCCGCGCGGGCGGGTTGTAGTCGCCGGGGAAGTCCCTCTCCGACTGCTCGAGCATCGGAATCGCGCGCTGCGGCTGCCCGAGGTCGAGGTACGCGCCCAGTCGGTGCGAGTCGAAGACCGCCCGCCCGGCCGGGGTCCTGGCCCGGGCCGCTTCCTTCTCGAGGAAGGCCGCGTGGCGCTCGAGCAGCGCGGTGCGTTCCGCCGCGTCGCCGGCACGCTCCCGTTCCTCTTCGAGCGCCTGATAGAGCCCCGACAGGTCGTCGGCGGCGATGTCCGGACGCGGCGCAGCGAGGACGTCGAGCGCGTCGGAGCGCAGGGCCGAGACGAGGTCACCCCGGCCCGCGCGGTCGGCGGGAACGGACAGCGCGCAGCCGAGACCGCTTCCCGCGACGTTCGCGGCCGACGGCTTCTTCCGGAGCCGGGGATAGGCGGCGAGGGCGGCTCGCGCGCACCTCTCGGGATCGCCGCTGGCGTCCAGGGCGAACAGGAGCGACTCGAGCGCGCGGCCGTACTTCGGCCATCCCGCCGGCGCCCGTTCGAGGGCCTGCCCATAGAGCGCGGCCGCCCTGGCGTTGTCGTTCTTCGCGTACAGACGGTCTGCGCGGTCGAGAAGCTCTTCGATTCCGCCGGCGGATCCCGACGCGCCGCCGACGCCGCGCCGGCCATCGTCGAGGATCTTCTGGAGCTGGGCGACCGACGCCCCGCCGACCCATCGCAGGGCGGCCGACTCCGATTTCGCATCCAGGACGAAGAACGTGGGGAGCGCGTCGATCGGATACTTCTGCTTGAAGGGCGCGTTCTCGGCGCGCTCCGTGTCGATCGCGAGCCACACGAACTGGTCGGCGCGCTTCGCGAGCGACGGATCGGTGAGGACGAACGCCTGCATCGAACGGCACGTGTGGCACCAGGGAGCCCAGGCTTCGACGAAGATGGGCACTCCCCGCGCGCGAGCCTTCGCGAGAGCGGAGGAGTAGTCGTTTTCGATGAACGGGAGGCGCGTCTGAGCCGGCGCCGCGGACATCTTCGGAGGGGCGGCCAGCGGGCCGGCGGCCAGGAGGGCGAGGAGCGGGATCGACCGGGAAAGTCTCATGCGCCGATCGTAGCAGGCGTCCGGCGAGGCCGGCGAGACGGCGGGACCGGAACATTGTCCCGCCGTCGGCGTATCCGCATTCAGACGCCGGCCCCGGGAGGATGCCCGGCGGCTGTCCTCGACTCGAACCGCCGGCAAAGGAGCTTCCATGCGAGCACCCTCCGCTCTCCTCGTCCTGACCTTCGCGGGGATCGTCGCCCGGGGATCCGCGGCGTCCGCCGCCGAAACGACGCGCGTGCTGCGAGCCGAGATTCCCGCCACGGCCGGAGCCGCCTTCGCCGTCGAGAACCTCGCGGGCCGAATGACGGTCCGCGTCGGGTCGGGCGACCGGGTCGTCGTCGTCGCGACGGTGCACGCCGAGTCCGGAGACCTCGCATCCCGCTTTCGCCTGGACACCCTGAACGAGGGGGGCATGCCGACCGTCCGGGTCCGGTACCCGGACGGCGAAGACGACGTCCGCTATCGCGCTCCCTCCCGCGAGGAGCACCACGCCCTCGCGCTCGATTTCTTCTCGCATTCCGAAAGTCGCGTGCGGTACGACGGGAGGGTGTTCTACGTGTCGTCCGGTCGCGGCCGGGCGATGCATGTGGATCTCGCGGTCGAGCTGCCCGCCGGCGAGTCCGCCGGGACGTTCCGGGTCGCGGTCGGCCTGCTCGATGCCTCGGACGTCTCGGGCCGGCTCTCGTTCGAGACGCGATCCGCGGATCTCGACCTTCACCGCCTCCGTGGCGCGGTGCGGGTCCACAGCTCCTCCGGAGACACCCGCGCCGAAGAGATCCACGGCGACTGGAGCTCCGAGGTCTCGAGTGGAGACATTTCTCTCGAAGGACTGACGGCCGGCGCCGCCGATTTTCGGAGCGGATCCGGCGACGTCCGCGCCAGCGGCCTCGAGGCCGCGCGGCTCTCACTCGAAACGGGATCGGGCGACTATCGGATTTCGGACACCGACGTCGGCGAGCTGACGGCGCGCACCGGCTCGGGCGATATCGTGATCGAGGCCCGTGGCGCGCGGCTCGCGAGCTTCCGCGCGCACTCCGGCAGCGGGGACATCGTCCTCCGCCTGCCGCGCGAGGCCTCCTTCGACGCTCACGCGCGCCTGTCCTCCGGGGACATGCGGGTCCACTTCTCCGATGGAACCGCGACCCGGCGCCACGACGAGATGGTCGCCTACCGGCGCGGCGATGGCGCGACGAAGATCGACGTCGATGCCGGAAGCGGGGACTTCACGATCGAGCCCCGGTGATGCTCCGCGCGCGAGCCGTCCTCCGGGCGGCGGCGACGCGCCGGTTGTAGCCTTCCCGGCTCATCCAGCCCGCGGGCGGATCGATGCGCCGGAGCTCGCGGCGCGGCAGAAGAAGGAATTCGTCGGACCCGGATCCCGTGCGGCGCACGCGGATTCGATATCGGTCGCCGCACCTTTGCCGGACCCGACCCGGCCGTCCGTCCGGAACCTGCACGCAGTCGCCGGGCTTCAAAGGGGCCATGACGCCTCCCGCCCGGCGAGGGTATCGACGCGCGACGTGCCGGGCCGCAACCTCTTATTGTCGCGACCCGGCTGCCGCGCCGATTCGTGCGAAGGCGAGGGTTACTGTTTTCCCGCGACGGTCGGCGAGCCGCAGCGGTAGGCGGCGCCCGAGCGGGATCCTTCGGCCAGGACGACGGTGTCGGCGCCCTTCTCGCGCGCCATGCCCGCCGCCTCGGAGGTGACCTCGCGGTCGTCGAACCGCCTGGGGACTTCTATGTCGGAAACCTTCTGACAGCTGGCGACCGCGTTCGCGTCGCGCGTGACACGGACCGGCGAGCCCGCCTGGACCGAGCCCGAGCAGGCGACAGCGCCGATCATCGCGACGGAACCGAGCAGCACGTAGAACTTCGAACGATGCATTGTGAATTCCTCCGGATCTGGATCGATCCACGCTCGCGCCGGCAAGACGCCCGCGCTGCGTTTGGTGGTACGCGGCATCCGGCGAAAGGTTCGGCTTTGCGGCGCGCCGCGCGCGCGTTCTCCGCTGCGGGGCGCGGCGCGTGAGACGGAAGCGCGCGAGGTGGGTCAGAACGAGACACGAGCGCGCGACCCGAGGTCGGATTTCCGACGATCACTCTCCGTCGACGCCGGCCGCCGCGAGGACGAACGCCGGAGTCCGAGGCTCACCGGGGAGGACCGGACGGCCGGTGGACAGGGCCCACCGATGCAGCCACGTGATCCCTCCCCGGCCCGTGAAGGTGTCGGCGGTGGCATAGGCCGGATCCTCGACCGCGCGATCGAGCGTCACGAAGCGGTAACCGCGGCGCCGCATCATCGCCACGATCTCGGAGAAGTGATCGGCGTTCAACGAGTTCGCGTGGACGAGAAGCACCTGGCGGATCTGCCGCCCGAAGAGCGCCGACGACTGGCGTTCGAAATAATCGAACTTCGCCTCCATGTACGGCGCGTAGGCCTCCGCCACCCGGGAAGCGAGGGCGGAATCCCCGCGGTCGAGCGCCGCGGAATAGGCGCGCGCGAAGATCCATTCGGCGTTGTCGATCGTGACGGGAGCCACGCGATACCCCCGGGCGGACAGGAACGCTTCGAGGGCGCGCTTGTCCGGCAGGCTCACGCCCGTGTGGAGGAAGGGATGGCGGAACCACGTCAACCGCCGCTGGCGTTCGGCCAGGAGGGAGCGCACCACCGGCTCGCCCTCGACGACGTCGGATTCGAACGCTTCGAGCCCGGCCCGATGAAAGTCTGAGTGCGCGAACGTGTGGTTGCCGAGCTGCGCTCCGGCATCGCGCCAGGCGGTCAGCGCCCGGACCCCCCCGGGAGAGGGCGATCCCGGCGGCCCGAGCTTTCCCTGGTTGACGAAGGCCGTGACCGGCAGGCCGCTCACCGAGCGCAGAAGTGCGGCCGTCAGGCGCTCCAGGGAGGTCTCCGGAGAGGCGTCGGATCCCCGCGCAATCGAGATGCCCGGAAGATCGTCGAACGTGATCGCGACCTCACGCGGACCGGCGGCGCCCGGAACGGAGTGAGCCAGAGAGCCGGCGCAACCGAGCGCCGCCGCGATGGCCAGGGCAATCCGCAGCGCTCGCATCGCAAGCAGGATACGGCAGGGTCCGATGACGTTAAAGACGGAAGCGCGAACGTGGAAGAGAGGATCGACGGGCACTCGCCACGAAGCCGATCGAACGATCCGAGGAGGACGCATGCCGAGAATCGAAAGCCATGAACCCGGGACCTTCTGCTGGGCCGAGCTCGCCACGAGCGACGGGCCGGCGGCGAGACGCTTCTACACGGAGCTCTTCGGATGGGCCTCCGAAGACATCCCGATGGGCGGAGATCAGGTCTACACGATGCTGCGCCTCTCCGGCCGGGAAGTCGGTGCGGCCTATCAGATGGGCGCGGACGAAGCCGGCCGCGGGGTGCCGCCCCACTGGAATTCCTACGTCTCGGTCGAGAGCGCGGACGAAACGGCCGCGAAGGTCCGGTCGGGCGGCGGCAGCGTTCTCGCCGAGCCCTTCGACGTGATGGACATCGGAAGAATGGCGGTCCTGCAGGACCCGGCGGGGGCCGTCCTCGCCGTCTGGGAGCCGCGCCGCCACGTCGGAGCGACGCTCGCCGCCGAGCCGGGCGCCCCCTGCTGGTACGAGTGCGTGACGCGGGATCCCGCCGCCGCCGCGCGCTTCTACGGATCGGTCTTCGGCTGGACGACGAAGCAGGATCCCGCCACCGCGGAGTACACGGAGCTCTTCCTCGGCGGAAAGGTGGTCGGCGGCATGATGCCGATCGCGCCCGAGTGGGGCCCCGTCCCGTCGCACTGGATGGTCTACATCCAGGTCGCCGGCTGCGACGCGACCGTCGAGAAGGCGCGCGCGAAAGGCGGGACAGTCCGCAAGCCCCCGTCGGAGATCCCCGGCATAGGCCGCTTCGCCATCCTGGCCGACCCCCAGGGCGCCGCCTTCTCGATCATCCAGCTGGAGCACGTCGCCTCCGCTGACGCTCCGGCTCCCGCATCGTGAGGCTCCTCCCTTCGCGACGCTCGGGAGACTCCTCACGATGCGAGTGGTTACCGCGGTCCCGGTGATTCGATGCCTTCGAGCTTCTCGAGTTGCAGAGATCCCGGCCCCAGGACATCAGGGAGCGCGGTGGATCGCCCGCCGCATCCCAGATGGCCCGATGACAGCAACGCCTGTCTACCCAGGCGCGCTCCGAGCGGTCGAGGCTGAGCCGAGCCGCGGCTCATACCTGAGTCGAGCTCAACAAGAGGCACCACCCCGGAAGTGCCCCGGTCGCATCGCGAATAGTCTCCGCGCGATTCCGCGCGGAGGAGGTTCGCGATGCGGGAGGCCGACGGTCGCGCAGCGACCCAAAGGCCGACGGCGATTCCGCGCGGAGGAGGTTCGCGATGCGGGAGCCGGAGCGGTCGCGCGGGGCGCGAGCGCGGAGGCGACGGTTACACCGGATCCACCGCCCGGACCAGGATCCGTCCGCCATGCCGCAAGTGCGGACACGTCCGCGCGACCTCCAGCGCTCCCGCGAGGTCAGCCGCCTCGATCACGAAGTAGCCTCCCAGGCTCTCCGACTCGCTCTTATCGGACTCCGCGGACCCCGCGGAGGCGGTGAGCCACCGGCCGCCCGGCTTCAGCTTCTGGCCGGTCACGTAGCGGCCGGCGCGGATCCTCGTCGCCCAGGCCTTGTATTCCGCGACGCGGTTTCCGCCGCCTCGCTCCCCTTCGTCGAAGAGAAACAGGATGAATCGCGGCCCCGCGATCCGTGCCGGCGTCTTCGCCTCGCCGCGGCCGACCGACAGGCCCGCCGCGAAGAGCGCGGCGGCCGCGGCGGCCGCGAGAAGCCAGAGCCATGGACCCGGAAGGACCTTCCGAGATCCGCCGAAGGCGCCTCGCGCCGCCAGCGCGGCCACGATGCGGCCCTCGACTTCGGACGGAGGAACCATCTCGCGCGGGAGCCCGTCGAGTAAGGCCCGCTCTTCCTTCGTCCACTCCGTCTCGTTCTCCTCGTTCATGGCTCCTCCATTCCGTCGGATCGTTTTCCGGGCGCGCCGAGGCGAGCCCGGAGGGCCGAGCGCGCGCGCGACAGGCGGCTTCTGGAGCTTCCCTCGCGCATTCCGAGCAGACGACCGATCTCCGCGTGTGTGTGACCGTAGAGGTCGTGAAGAATCAGGACCTCCCGGAAGCCCTCCGGAAGAAACCGGATTGCGCGATCGAGGTCGATGCGATCGGAGTCGGATACCACCCGAGACGTGGCCTCCATGCGGGGGTCCGCGGCCCCCGCGTCCCGAGGGCCGCGGCGCCGCATCTCACGCCAGCAGTTCACCGCGATCCCGCACAGCCACGTGCGCAGCCCGGACTCCCATCGAAAGCCGGCGAGACGGCCTCCGCCGCGCACCCATGCCTCCTGCAGGAGGTCCTCGCCGTCCGTCGCGGATCCGGAGAGGCGCGTGGCGAACGCGTAGATCGCCGGTGCGTGGCGCCGGTAGAGCTCGCGAAACGCGGCCTCGTCCCCTCCGAGAAAGCGGACGGTGAGAGCCCGGTCGTCCTCGGATCGAGAGGCGTCCGCGCCGGCCGCGGCTCCGCTCAACGCCGGCGCTCCAGATGGATCTCTTCCAGCCATTGCTCGGCTCCATTCTGGTACCAGGTCCAC
>JBDTOO010000061.1:0-20537 GCA_039933215.1 Acidobacteriota bacterium | reverse complement strand
GGAGCCTCACGCGGCGGGAGCCGGAGCGGTCGCGCCGCAGCGCGACCGCGGAGGCGACGGACTCAGTGCTCGTAGCTCTTTTCGCCGGCCTCGACGCGCAGGGCGAGCCGGTTCTGAGCGGGAGGCAGGGGACACGTCGCGTAGGGGCTGAAGACGCAGGGCGGGTTGTAGGCCTTGTTGAAGTCCACCACCGCCGGCGCCCCGGCGGCGGGCGGCGTGACGTAGAGGAAGCGTCCGCCCCCGTAGGTCTCGCGGCCGTTGGTCTGGTCTCCGAAGATCACGAACCAGTCGCTCGTTCCCTCCTCGTCGACGACGTCGAGCCGGTTCGTCCGCCCTCCCGCCTCGAAGACGAGGGCGCCGGGGGAGCTCTCCGAGCTGGTGGCGCCGAGCACGTTCGGGACGGAAATCTTCTTGGGCGGGTCGTATTTCTCGAACCGCGCCTCGATGCGCCAGCGCGGATCCGTCGGCCAGCTTTCGATGCCGTGGAAATTCCGGCGCGCCGCGCTCTGGGAGTCCTTCACGCGCACGCCGATCCGGCCGCCCCGCTCGATCAGGTAGAAACGTACGGAGCCCTTGCGCAGAACGGTCGGCTCGCCGTGGGCGTCGGTCGCGAGCACCGCCGACGTGACGGGGCGGCCTTCGCTCTCGAGGGTCTCTCCGGCGGCCGTCTCGATTGTCGCCGTCGTACCCGCCAGTCGGATCGCCGCGAGCTTCGCCGGGGCGGAGGACGGCAGGACGACTCGGGACTTCGGATCCGATCCGACGCTGTTTTCTCCCGGATCGAGCCACGCGAGGCCGACCAGGGTCAGCCAGCCGTCCTCCCGCTCGAGGCTCGCCCGCCGGCGTGCACGCCATTCGTCGATGTTCCGCCGGTGGGCCGCCGGGTCGGGTGACGAGGGGCCCGCTCCGACGACCATCAGGACCGCGAGCAGGAAGGCGAAGCGTCGTACGCGCACGGGTGCAGCGTACCGCGAGCCGTTGTCAGCTTCCGGCGCGGTCGAGCGCGAAGAGCTGCTCGGCCCGAGCGAGGTTCGTCTTCGCGGCTTCGAGGGACGCGTCCTCTTCGATCGCCTTCCGGAAGGCGAGCACCGCCGGGGCGAAAGAACCCCGCCGCGTCCGGACGACGCCCAGGTTGTTCCAGAGCACCGCGGAATTGGCGTTGCTCTCGAGCGCCCGGACGAGCGCCGCTTCCGCATCGGGGAGGCGCCCCGCGTCGGCGAGGCTTCCGGCGAGACCGGTCGCCGCCAGCTCGTTGGCGGGATCGAGATCGAGAGCGGAGCGGTAGGCGTTCGCGGCTTCGTCCGCTTTCTTCTGCTCGGCCCGGATGTCGCCGAGCGCGATCCAGACCGTTGTCTCGTTCGGGGCGAGCCGGGCCGCCTCGGCGAGCTCGCGCTCCGACTCCTTCACCATTTGGCGGCGGCGGAAGGCCCGTCCGAGGTTCTCGTGGTAGACGGCGCGCGCCGGCGCGAGGCGGACCGCCTCCATCAGCTCCCCGACGGCGCGCTCCGGTTGGTCGGACCGGTAGAGGAAAACTCCGAAATCGTTGTGTGCTTCCGCGGAACCGGGCTCGATCTCGATGGCCCGCCCGAACGCGATGCGCGCCGCCGTACTGTCTTTCAGCTCGTCCATCGAACGGCCGAGGCCGAGCGCCGCCGAAACGTTCTTGCCGGAAAGCTCCAGCGCGCGGCGGTAGTGGCTCGCCGCCGTGTTCCACTTCTTCTGCCGTTCGGCGAGCCGCCCGAGGCCGAGCTCGGCGCGTGAGTTCGAGGAATCGAGCACGAGCGACGCGGTCTGCTCCCGTTCGGCGTCGCCTTCCTGACCGAGGCCGAGGGCGGCGTCCCCGAGGATCCGGTGCGCGTCCGAGCTCTTCGGATCGATCTCGAGGGCGCGGGAGGCGAGCCCGCGCGCGCCGCGGAAGTCGGCGTTGCGCAGCGCCGCCTCGGCGGAGTCGAGCACCGGTCCCGCCGCCGCGGCGGCGCCGGGCCCCTGGGAGTTCGGGGGCGCGCCGGGCGGCTGTGCCGCGATCGGGCCGCTCGTCACGAGACCCTTCTCCAGGTCGTTCGCGCGGCGCCGCGCCGCGTCGGCTTCGGGTCCCCGGCCGAGCTTGTCGTACGCCTCGGCGAGGAGCCTCTGGACCTCGGGGTCCGAGCCCGTCTCCACCTTCTTCAGGTCGTACAGTGCCTCGGCGGTTTTTCCGTCGGCGATCTTCTCCCGGGCGCTGCGCTTGGTTTCCGCGACGTCGACGGTGGGAGCGTTGACTCCGCCCGCCACCTCGGTCCGCACCGTCTGCGCCAGCTTGACGAAATCCGGGCTGTAGAAGTCCGCCACGACCGTCAGGTCGGGACGAGCGAGAAATGCCGTCTTCAGGCTCTCGCGCGCCGCCTTGGAATTCCCGGCGATGAAGTAGGCCCAGCCGCTCTGAAAGGCGAGATCGGACTTGCGCTCCGGCGTCGGCGAGGACTCGGCGGCGCGCGCATACTTCTCGCCCGCCTCCTGAAAGCGCCCGGTGTCGAAGGCGCGCTTCGCCTCGCCCTCCGCGCGAGATGCGTCCTGTGCGAGGAGCCGCGGTCCGGCGGCGGAGAGGACGAGCAGGAGTGAGACGGCGGCTGCAAGGGTCCTTACGGACGGTTGGTGGGAGGGGCGTCCGTGCGAGTCTCCGGCGCGGGCGGTGTCCATGTCTTCTTCTCTCCTTGCGGAATAGGGACTTCGACAGTCACGGGTTTCACGCCGTCGCGCGAGAGGGTGATCTTATGAGGTCCCGAGGCGAGCGGCAGGGTCTTGTCGCCGGACAGCACGCCCTGGAACCTGGAATCGACGAGCACGGTGGCTCCAGCCCAGGCCGGCGCATGGATCACGAGGTAGCCCAGAGGAAACCGGTACGCGAGCGGCGGGGCGCCGTTTGCGCCCACTTTGAAGTCCCGTTCGTAGGTCGGCAGACCCGATTTTTCGAACCGCACCGTGTGGCTGCCCTCGGCGAGCTCGACCGATTTTGCGGGGATCGATGAGCCGATCTTCCGGCCGTCGACGAAAAGCGTCGATTCGGGAATTGAGCTGAACTGGATCGAGAATTTTCGCGCCGGCCGCGCGGGCTCGGCGGCCTTCGGTCTCTCCGCCTCGGCGGCCGCGAGAGGCGACGGCGCCGGCACTGTCGGGACCGCGGCGGCGTCCTGGCCGAGCTGCGGCTTGGGGAACGCGAGCGGCGCCGTCGTCGGGACGGCGCGCGGGGGCGGCGGCAGCGGAACCGGCTCGGGCCGCGCCGGCGACGAGAGCTTCCAGACGGCGACGCCCGCGGCGAGCACGACCAGCGCCCCCGCGATGATCCAGACCGGCCGCCGGCTCGGCCCGCGGACGATCGCCGCGGTCGCCGCGCCCGACGTTCTCTCGGCGGGATCCTGGAAGTGGACGAGCTCGAGGCCTCCGGCGGGCAGGCGGACGGCCATCTCCGTCGGCGTGTGGTCGTCGATCGCGGGCTGCCGCGCCAGCGCGCCGGAGGGAGGGGTGATGCCCGGAAACGGCCGCACCATTCCCTTGCTCGGCGTCCGGATCGTCGCGTCCGGGTCGAGCTCCGTCGTCGCGCGAGGGCCCTCGGCCGGCGGGATGTCATAAACGCCCGAGCTTCCGGAGAGCTGGCGATGGACGGCCTGGAGATCCTGCCGGAGCGCCTCCATGGAGGCGTAGCGATGGGTGATGTCCTTGTCCATGGCGAGCGCGACGACTTGCGAGAGGGTCGGCGGCACCTCGGGCGCGACCGCGTGCGCCGGCTCCGGCGTCTCGTTCAAGATCTTGTAGAGGACCGTCGAGAGATGCTCGCCGCGGAAGGGCTTGCGATTGGTCAGAAGCTCGTAAGCCAGGACCCCGAGCGCGAAGATGTCGGTCCGCTGGTCGAGCTGCTCTCCGCGGATCTGCTCCGGAGCGAGGTATGCCGAGGTTCCGAGTGTGATGCCCGTCTGCGTCAGGCTCGACTCGGAGAGCAGGGACTTCGCGATGCCGAAGTCCATGATCTTGACGGAGCCGTCCTCCAGGATCCGGATGTTCGACGGCTTGATGTCGCGATGGATGATCGAGTTTTTGTGGGCGTAGCCGAGCCCGTCGGTGATCGCCATCAGGATCTCGAGCTTCCTCGGGACCGTCAGGGGGTCGCCGCGCTTGACCACCTTGTCGAGGTCCTCGCCCGAGAGGAATTCCTGGACGATGAACGGCACGCCGTCTTCGACGCCGAAGTCATAGATGGTGGTGATGTTGCGGTGATGGAGGTTCCCGGCGAGCTCCGCTTCGCGGAAGAAACGGTTCTTGATCTCGTCGTCCTTCAGCTGGCACGTCTTGATCGCAACCGTGCGCTTGATGAACGGGTCCCGCCCGCGGAAGACGGCGCCAAATCCTCCGACGCCGATCTGTTCGGAGATCTCGTATTTGCCGATGGTCTTCGTCGTCATGGGCGGATGGGGAACCCCGGAAGTTTAATCGAAAGCGTGTCGAAACGGGCCATCCGGCGGCGGCGTTCCGGCCGGGATAATCTGGCGCCATGAACCGCTCACGGGCCCTTCTGCTTCTCGCGGCAGCCTTCGCGGGCGCCTGCGGCAAGGGATCGGCCGCGCGGAACGAGATCGCCCGCGTCGCCGCCGAGTCCCGGGCCCGGATCGAGGCCGCCGCCCGCTTCCGGCCGCCTTCGGACGGCGCCCTGTCCGACGCCCAGCTCGACCGGTTCGTCCGGGTCCGGCGGGCGGCCTCGTCGCGGGGGCGAAACGACGGGGAGGCGGCCCGGGCCGTCGGAGTCGACCCGGAGGAGTTCTCCTGGGTCCGGGCCCGGGTGGCCGAAGCGCTGATCGAGGCCGACGCCCGCCGCGTCCGCACCGCGTCCGAAGAGATCTACGCGCGCACGATCGCCTCCCTCCGGGAGACGCGCCGGAGCGTGAAGGACCCAGCCACGGCGAAGTCGATCGACGATCAGATCTCCGGTCTCGAGCGGGAGCGCGCGACCTTTCGCCGGACCGAGCCCGTCTCACCGGGCCTCGGGGCCAATGCCCGGAAGGTCGCCGCGAGACGGGCGGAGATCGACGGCCCTCCTTGACCGAGCTCGCACGGTTTCTCGAGGAGGAGATCGCTGCGGGCTCCTTCCCAGGCGCCTCCGCCCTCGTCGCGACGCCGGAAGGGGTGATCGAGGCGGCACGGGCGGGAAACGCCGCCGTCGAACCGGAGCCATCTCGACTCGCGCCCGAAACGCTCTTCGACCTCGCGAGCTTGACGAAGCCTCTGGTCGCCGGCGCCCTCGCGTTCGCGGCTGTTCGGGAGGGTCTCGACCTCGGGTCCCCGCCCGGACGGTTCGTCGACGGCTGGAAGAGGACGCGCTTCGAAGACATCACGCTCGAGATGCTCCTGACGCACACCTCCGGACTGCCCGCCTGGTTTCCCCTCTACGCCCGCGGCGAGGGGGTCGCCGCCTATCGCGCGACCCTCGGACAGCTCGAGCCGGAGACCGCCCCCGGGTCGCGGGTCGTCTACAGCGACCTCGGGATGCTCGTCTTCGGAGAAGCGCTGGAGGCGTTCTTCTCGTCGCCCGTCGACCGCTCCTTCGCGGATCTCGTCGCGGCGCCCTCGGGGTCCGGAGCGCGGTTTCTGCCGGGGTCGGCGGCGGCGTGCGCCGCGACCGAGAGAGACGACGAGACCGAGCGGCGGATGACGGCCGAGCTCGGCGTCGCTTACGGGCGCTTCCGGAACGGGGTCGTGCGCGGAGAGGTGCACGACGGAAACGCCTTCCGGCGGGGCGGCGTCTCCGCGCACGCCGGGCTCTTCGGGACCGCCGAGGACGTCTGGCGTCTCGCGAAGCCCTGGCTCGATCCCGCCCGCGCCGACTTCGTGGGCGACCGCACCGCCGCGCTGGCCGAGGCGCGGGGGCTCGCGTGGCAGGGCGCCCGGGGCGCCCGGTCGATCCCGGAGGACGCCCTGTCGCCCCACGCATTCGGGCACACGGGCTTCACGGGAACCTCGCTCTGGCTGGATCCGGAGGACGACCGTATCTACGTGCTGCTCACGAATCGCGTCCACCCGACGGCGGAGGGGGATTTCAACGAGGTGCGCCGGCGTTTCCATGCCCGCGCGGCCGCGGCGTGGCGCGGGTAGCCAGGCCCCACGCGCGGAGCGTCTTGGGATAAATTTGGCGATTCGGGGGTTTTCATGCCGGACATCGTGATCCTGGACGGCGCCCGCACTCCCATGGCGGAGTACAACGGCGTCTTTTCGGACGTTTCCGCGATCGAGCTCGGCGCCCACGCGGCCCGGGAGGCCCTCGCGCGCACGGGCACCGACCCGGGCGAGATCGACCACGTCATCTTCGGCAACGCCCTGCAGACGTCGGGCGACGCCATCTACGGCGCGCGGCACGTCGGGCTGAAGGCGGGAGTCCCGAAGGAAGTTCCCGCTCTGACCGTCAACCGGCTGTGCGGCTCCGGCTTCGAGTCGATCGTCCAGGCGGCCCACCGCATCCTGCTCGGAGAAGCGAAGACGGTTCTGGCGGGGGGCATGGAGAACATGTCGCAGGCTCCCCACGTGATCCGCGGCGCCCGGAAGGGCCTGAAGCTCGGGCAGGGTGCCCTCGAGGACTCGCTCATGGTAGCTCTCCTGGACACCCAGTGCGGTCTGTACATGGCGCAGACCTCCGACCGTGTCGCGGCGAAGTACGGCGTGACTCGCGAGGAGCAGGATGCCTACGCCCTCTCCTCCCAGCAGCGGGCCGCGGCCGCCTGGCAGGCCTGCCGGCTGTCCGAGGAGGTCGCTCCGATCGAGGTGCAGGCCGGACGCAAGAAGATCCGCGTCGAACGGGACGATCACATGCGTCCCGATACGACGCTCGAGGGGCTCGCGGCGCTCGCTCCCTCCTTCGGCAAGGGCGGTCAGGTGACCGCGGGCAACGCCTCCGGCATCGTCGACGGCGCGGCGGCGGTCGTCGTCACGTCGGCGGACCGCGCCCGCGAGCGCGGCGTCCGGCCGCTCGGGCGCCTCGTTTCCTGGGGCGTCGTGGGCGTCGAGCCGGAGCTGATGGGAATCGGGCCGGCGCCGGCGGCCCGCGCCGCTCTGGCGAAGGCCGGGCTCGAAATCTCCGACATCGACCTGTGGGAGATCAACGAGGCCTTCGCCGGCCAGATCCTGGGCGTCGTCCGCGAGCTCGGCCTCGACCTGGAAAAGCTGAACGTGAATGGAGGCGCCATCGCGCTCGGCCATCCTCTCGGAGCGACGGGCACGCGGTGCACGCTCACGCTCTTGAAGGAGATGCGTCGGCGCGGCGTCCGATACGGCTTGGCCGGGGCATGCATCGGGGGCGGACAGGGCATCGCCGTGGTGCTCGAATCCGTCTCGTGAGGAGGCGCTCTGCGCTGGACGGCCCGCATTCTCGACTTCCCGGTTCGCGCCGCGGCCGTCGACGCGTTCCTGACGGAGCTCAAGGCGAAGCGCGCGGCGGACTTGAACGGCGTGCTCGTCACGTTGAACGACGCGAATCTCTGCCGCCGGGCCGTGGATTACTGGACACAGAAGCAATGGATCGTCGTCGCCCCGCACTCGCCGCTGACCGCCCTTCCGGGCGCGGCGTTCCTGCGGGATCTCACGCTGCGTGAGTTCTGCGGCGGCGACGCCGAGCCGACAATCGAACGAGAGGATACCGATGACGATTCGTAAGGTGGGTGTGCTCGGAGCGGGTCTCATGGGCTCCGGGATCGCGGAAGTCTGCGCGAAGAGCGGGTACGACACGGTCGTCCGCGAGGTCTCCGACGAGCTCGGCCGCAAGGGGCTCTCGCGGATCGACGGTTCCCTCGGCCGGGCCGTCGAAAAGAAGAAGCTCACTCCCGAGGAGCGGGACGCGGCGCGGGGGCTCCTGTCCGCGACGACGCGTCTCCAGGATCTCGCGGACTGCGACATCGTGATCGAGGCGATCATCGAGAACCTGGATCTCAAGAAGGAGACGTACGGAGAGCTCGACCGGCTCTGCAAGCCGGAAACGATCTTCTGCTCGAACACGTCCTCGCTGACGATCACCGAGATGTCGGCGGCGACGTCGCGGGCGGACCGGTTCGCTGGACTCCATTTCTTCAACCCGGTCCCGGTGATGAAGCTCGTCGAGGTGGTCCGCACGATCGCCACGTCCGACGCCACCGTCGACGCCGTGTTCGCGTTCGCCCAGTCGCTCGGCAAGGAGCCGATCCGCGCGCACGACAATTCCGGGTTCGTCGTGAATCGCCTTCTCGTGCCCTACCTCCTGGACGCCGTTCGGGCGCTCGAGGAGGGGGTCGGCACCCGCGAGGACATCGACAAGGGGATGGAGCTCGGATGCGGGCACCCCATGGGGCCGCTGAAGCTGCTCGACTTTGTCGGGCTCGACACGACCTACTACATCGCGCAGATCATGTTCGACGAGTATCGCGAGAAGCGATTCGCGCCTCCGCCCCTTCTCAAGCGGATGGTCCTCGCCGGGCGGCTCGGGAAGAAATCCGGGCGCGGCTTTTACGAATACGGAGGGGACAAGTGACCGAGCTCGTTCGCGTCGAGACCTCGGGGGGCGTCGCGACGCTCACGGTCGACCGTCCGGAGAAGCTGAACGCGTTGAACGCCCAGGTCATGGAGAGCCTGGGCCGTGCCATCGCGGGCGTCGAGTCGGACGCCGCCCTCCGGTGCGTGATCGTCACGGGAGCGGGGGAGAAGGCCTTCATCGCCGGCGCCGACATCGGCGAGCTCTCGAAGCTCACGCCGGTCGAGGGCCGCGAGCACGCCCGGCGCGGCCAGGCCCTTCTCGACCGCATCGAGCGGCTCTCGATCCCGTCGATCGCGGCGATCAACGGCTTCGCCTACGGCGGCGGCCTCGAGCTCGCGATGGCGTGCACGATGCGCGTCGCGTCGGAGAACGTCCGCATGGGACTTCCCGAGACCTCGCTCGGAATCCTTCCCGGCTACGGCGGGACGCAGCGCCTCGCGCGGATCGTGGGACGCCCGAAGGCCTACGAGCTCGTGCTGACCGCCGAGAAAGGCCTGACCGCGGCCGAGGCGGAGCGGATCGGTCTCGTCAACCGCGTCGTCCCCCAGGGGAAGGCGCTCGAGGCCGCCCTCGAGATCGCGAAGAAAATCGTGGCGAACGGCCCTGCGGCCTGCCGTTATGCCCTGGACGCCATTCGGAGCGGCGTCGAGATGCCGGCATCGGAGGGGCAGCTCTTCGAGGCGACCCTCTTCGGCCTCTGCGCCGCCACCACCGATATGAAGGAAGGCATGACCGCGTTTCTCGAGAAGCGCCCCGCGAAGTTCACGGGCCAATGAGCCCGTCGGCCGCCGTCCCGGTTGAAGTCCTCGCGGTCGAGGCATAGACTTTCCATGAACAAAATGTCGTCCCACCCTGCCGAGTCCGAGCTGATCTACGACTGGAATCGGGCCGGAGGGGCGGTCTGGCCGGCCCGTGGCACCGTGGAGCTCGACGACGAGACGCTCCGCGACGGCCTTCAGTCCCCGTCGGTCAAGAGTCCGTCGATCGAGGCGAAGGTCGAGATCCTGCACCTCATGGAGGCGGTGGGTATCGATTCCGCCGACATCGGGCTGCCGGGTGCCGGCCCGCACGTCGTGGCGCAGGTGACGCGCCTCGCGCGCGAGATCGTGAATACGGGGATGAAGATCCGGCCGAACTGCGCGGCCCGGACGGTCGCGGCCGACATCATCCCGATCATCGAAATTTCCCAGAAAGTGGGTATCCCGATCGAGGTCGCCTGCTTCATCGGCTCCTCTCCGATCCGCCAGTATTCCGAGGACTGGGACCTCGACCGCATGCTGCGGCTGACCGAGGACGCCGTATCGCTCGCCGTCAAGGAAGGCCTGCCGGTCATGTACGTGACCGAGGACACGACGCGCGCGCATCCGGATCACATCCGCCAGATGTACACGACGGCGATCCGCGCCGGCGCGCGCCGGGTCTGCGTCTGCGACACGGTCGGGCATGCCACGCCGAACGGCGTCCAGAACCTGATCCGCTTCGTCGTCGGGCTCGTCAACGAGACGGATCCCGAGGTGAAGGTCGACTGGCACGGCCATCAGGATCGGGGGTTCGGCGTGACGAACGCGCTCTGGGCGCTCGAGGCCGGGGCGCACCGCGTCCACGCCTGCGCGCTGGGGATCGGCGAGCGGGTCGGCAACACGCCGATGGACCAGCTCCTGGTGAACCTCCAGCTTCTCGGCTGGATCGACCGGGATCTCACCCGTCTCCACGACTACTGCCAGCGCGTCTCCGAGGCGACCGGAGTCCGAATCCCCGACAACTATCCGGTCGTCGGGCGCGACGCCTTCCGGACCGGAACGGGCGTCCACGCGGCGGCGATCATCAAGGCCCGCAAGAAGGGGGACGACTGGCTCGCGGACCGCGTCTACTCGGGCGTCCCCGCGGCGATGATCGGCCGGCGCCAGGTGATCGAGATCGGTCCCATGAGCGGACTTTCCAACGTCCAGTGCTGGCTGGAGGACCGGGGGATCGAGCCGCGCGCGGAGATCGTGGAAGCCGTGTTCCGGCGGGCGAAGGAGAGCGACCGCATCCTGGCGGACGAGGAGATCCACGCGGTCCTGCAGAGCCTCACCCCCGCTCCCGCCGCCCATTAAGACTCCCTCCCGCGGCCGCAGCGGGACCCCCGCGCGCTCTGAATTTCTCGACCGGCAGCTTCCGACCTTCCTCGATCACCTCGCCGTCGAGCGCGGCCTGTCCCCGGCGTCCGTCTCCGCGTACGGTGGCGACCTCGCGGCGTTCGGGCGCTTCCTGGCGCAGGACGGGATCGCGGCCGGCGCGGCCTCGCGCGCGGATCTCGGGCGCTACCTGGGAGCGATCCGTACGCGGGGGCTGACCGCCCGGTCCGCCTCCCGGGCTCTTTCCGCCATCCGGGCCTTCTACGCGTTCGCGTCGCTCCACATGGCGTTCCGCGTCGACCCGACGTCGGACGTGACGAATCCGAAGCTCGGCCTCTCGCTGCCGCACGCGCTGTCCGAGGGCGAAGTCGAGTCGCTCCTCGAGGCGCCGGAGACCTCCGGGAGTCTCGGCCTCCGGGATCGCGCGATGCTCGAGCTCCTCTACGCATCGGGGCTCCGGGTCTCCGAGCTCGTCGGCCTTCCCCGGGACTCCGTGGATCTCTCCGCGGGGATCCTCCGCGTGACGGGGAAGGGGGGCAAGGAGCGGCTCGTGCCTTTCGGCGCGAGCGCGGGGCGCTGGATCCGGAAGTACCTGGCCGCCGCGCGGCCGGCCCTCGACTCGCGCCGCTCCGAAGCGCTTTTTCTGTCGAGCCGGGGCGCCGCGATGACCCGGCAGCGGTTCTGGCAGATCGTCGAGGCGTACGGGCGAAAGGCGGGAATCCGCGGGCGCTTGACGCCCCACGGTCTCCGGCATTCCTTCGCGACGCATCTCCTCGAGCACGGCGCGGATCTGCGCGCGCTCCAGATGATGCTCGGGCACTCCGACATCTCGACGACGCAGATCTACACGCAGGTGTCGAAGTGGCGGCTCCGGCGCGTCTACGACGCCCACCATCCGCGCGCTCGAAGGGGAAAACGTGCGAAAATGAAGGGATGACGGCTCTTCCCCGGGAATGGCCGGACACAGGGCGGCGTTCCCGACGACGCATGCCCGTCCGGCTGTTTCGCTCCCTGGTTTCCGCCGCGATCGCGCTGGCGCTCTCCTCCCGCGCGCTGCGGGCGGAGCTCGTCGTTTTCGAAGACGGGCGGGTGGTGAAAGTCGCCTCGTACGAGGTCCGGGGCGACGAGCTCGAGATCGGCCTTCCGGGCGGAGGCGGCTACTCGGTCGCGATGTCGCGCGTCGAGCGCATCGTGGACGATGAGGTCCTCGCGACCGCCGCCGAGGTCCGCGAGGCGTCTCCGGCCCCCGCGGCCGCCGCCGTCCTCTACGACCTCGGATATCAGAGCCACCGCAAGCCCCTCTTCGGGTCGCCCTACGACGGAATGATCGACGCGGCGGCGCGGCGCTACGACGTGGACGCGGCGCTCGTGTCCGCCCTGATCCGCGCGGAATCGAATTACGAGCCCCGCGCGGTCTCCCGGAAGGGCGCGCGCGGCCTCATGCAGCTCATGCCCGCGACGGCCCGGCGGCTCGACGTGCGCCGCCCCTTCGACCCCGCGTCGAACGTACGCGGCGGCGTCCGGTACCTGCGCGAGCTCCTCGACCGGTTCGACAGCCGGCCCGAGCTCGTCCTCGCGGCGTACAACGCCGGCGAGGGAGCGGTCGAGAGCTATCAGGGCGTGCCGCCCTATCGCGAAACGGTCGGTTACGTGAAACGGATCCTCTCGTGGTGGAAGCCCGCGGTCGCATCCGCCGTCGCGTCCTCCGCCCCCGCCTCGCCGTCCGTCCGCTAGGCCGCCGACCCCTCAGCGGATCGCCGCGGCCTTCCCCGCCGCCGCGGTGAGCTTTCCGGTCAGGCGCCGGATCTGCTCGCGCGCCGCCGCCGCGTCTCCCGATTCCGCCGCCTCGCGGACCGCGGGGAGCGTCTCCGCGGCGTAGGAGGGCAGCGGCGCGTAGACGAGGTGGCGGAACCAGGGGCGGCGGGGCAGCCCGGCGTCGTCGGAGACGGCTCGCTCGAGCGAGGCGAGCCAGTCGTTCTCCCGCCGGAAACCCGCATGGGCCGCGGGCGCCGAACGGGCGAGGCGGACGGCCACGGCGCGTTCGGTCGTTTCCGACTCCCGGCTCCAGTGGTCTGCCGCCCGCGCGAGGTCTCCGAGCTCGGCACGGAGAGGGCCTCCGGCCGACGAGCGCGCGAGCTCCGAGGCGTAGCGGGCGATCTCGCGTCCGTACCGGGACGGCTGGAAGGGAAGGACGTCTGCGTTCGCAAATCGCATCGCGAGCACTCCGACGAGCCGCGCCATCGCGGCGTGGTAGCGAAACCCCGGGTCTCCGACGCGCGACATCCAACCGTAGTCGTCGTAGAGCGAGTGGTAGACGCCGTACGGGCCGTCGAAGGTCAGGTCCATCGACGCGATCCCGAGCCGGTTGAAGAAGACCGTGTAATCGGAGCCGCTGCCCAGGATCGCGACGGGAAGGTCTTCCCCGGGGGCGTCTCCCGTGGCGTAGCTGCGGATGTTGCGGCGCGTGGCGTTCTCTTTCCACGAGTCCGCGATGGTTCGCCCGGCGGCCGCCGGGTCGGCGACCGAGGCGGCCGCCTCGCGGATCGCCGAGAAGAGCGTGGGCGACGCCGAAGCCGAGAATCCGTCCCCCGAAGCCGCGGCGTCGACGTTGATGCAGAGAAGGGCGTTTTCTTTCAGCTCCTTTTCGTGCTCCTCGCCCCATTCCGTCGAGCCCGTCAGCGTGTATTCCTCGGCGTCCCACGACGCGAACACGATCGTTCGCCGCGGCCGCCGGCCTTCCCGCGCGAGCGCGCCCATGGCCCGCGCGAGCGAGATCATGGTGGCGGTGCCCGACGACGGATCGACCGCGCCATAAACCCACGCGTCGTGGTGATTCGAGAGGAGGATCGTGCGGCCGGGCTCGTCGGTCCCGCGGAGGGTCCCGATGACGTTTCGGATCTCCCGCCGCTCCCGCGTGTTCTCGATCGCGAGGCGGACCCGGACGGGACCGGGGCCGACGCGGTAGGTGTCGCCGGTCGCGACGCCCTGCCAGCCCGGAAGGGCGGACGCGCCGCCCAGGCGCCGCAGAATCTCCGCGGCGTCCCGCGCCGACAGCGGCATCATCGGAACCTTCGGCAGGATCTCCGAATCCGACTCGGCGATCCGGCGCGCGCCCGCCGTGGAGGCCCACCCCGGCGTGAGCGGGTCGCCGGGGACGAGGAAGTCGTACACGTTGGCGCCCCGCTGGACGTGGGAGAGGGGGCCCCACGGGCCGGCGGGATAGACCTCCCCCTGGAACCACCCGTCGTCGACCGGATCCGAGTAGACGAGGATCGCCGCGACGCCCCGCTTTTCGCCCTCGAGCGACTTGCCTCCGCGGTATCCCCCGAAGTACCGGGCGAGGGCGACCCGGCCACGCACGTCGACGCCCTTTTTCGCGAGCGCGTCGTAGTCCGCCGCGCTGCCGCGGTTGACGTAAACGACCTCCGCCTCCAGCGCCGCGGAGGGGGCATAGGCGTTCCACGGGATCCCGGCGGCGGCGGGCGAGCTCGTGTCCGGGTCGCCCGCGATCGGCTCCTCGGCGCGGGCGAGCCGGACGGAGGGCTCGCCCACAATCTCGAGCTCCGCTCTCTTCGGATACGAGAGGAGCACGTCGTATCGCGGCGTCTCGACCTCCAGGCCTGCCGCCGCGAACTCCCGCGCCACGAGATCGGCGACGCGCCGGCCTCCGTCCGTTCCCGCGAGGTGGGGCGTCGACGTGATCTCCCGGAGCAGCGCGCCGCACTCCGAGGGCTGCGGCAGCTCGGTGAGCCGCCGCTCGAGGTCGAGCTCCTGAGCGGCGCGCGTCGGAGAGAACCCGCGCAGAGCGGTGCGGCTCGGAGCGGCCGCGGCGCCCGCCACCGCGACGAGCGCGGCGGCGAGGAGAGCCCGGCGCTTCATCGCGCCGTCCCCGCCCGCTTCATCCAGAAGTACACGGGGACTCCCGCGGCCAGGATGGCGAGGCCCGACAGGGTCTCGAGCGGCTGCTCACGGACGGTGTTGACGGCGAGGAGGACCGAGCTCGCGACGAACAGTCCCGGGACGACGGGATAGCCCCAGCATCGGTAGGGACGCGGCATGTCGCGAAGGTTCTTCCGGAAGAGAAAAAGCGCAACGCCGCTGCCCGTGTACGCGAGGATCACCGCGAACGTCGCATAGGTGTAGAGCTGATCGTAGCGCCCGGAGAGGCAGAGCAGCGACATCCAGAGCGCCTGGACGGCGATCGCGAAGGAGGGCGTGCGGAAGCGGGGATGGGCGCGGCCGAAGCGGGCGGGGAAGAGCCCGTCGCGCGAGAGCGCGTAGACGATCCGCGGCGCCGGAGCGATCGACGCGGACAGGCAGCCGAAGGCCGCGGCGGTGATCGCCAGCGCGATGGCGGCGGCCGCCCCGCCTCCGAAGAGCCGCGTCGAGGCGATCTCCGCCGGGCGCGCGGCGCCTGCGAGCTCGGGGACCGTCATCGCCTTGAGAAAGACGGCGTTGACGCCGACATAGAGGACGGTGACGAGGCCCGTCCCGAGGATGAGCGCGAACGGGAGATTTCGCCGGGGACGGTCCACCTCGCCCGCGACGGCGGCGATCTCGTTCCATCCGTAATAGACCCAGAAGACCGCGACCATCGCCGTCCCGAACGCGGCGACCCCGATCGGACCCGCGGCCGGGGCCGGTGACCGAAGCGGCCGGGCGACCACCGCCCCTCCGACGAGCATCGCCCCGAGCGCGAGCACGATCAGGAAGGTGAAGAAGCCCTGGATCCGTGAGCCCTCCTTGATCCCGACGTAGTGCGTGGCGGAGAGAAGGAGGACGGCGGCGACCGCGACGAGCTGTCCGGCGGAAATCGGGATGCCGGCCGCGGAGAAGAGGAGCCGCTTCGTGCCGAGCGAGGGAAAGAAAACCGACAGGTATTCGGCGAACCCGACGGCGACGGCGGCGCCCGCCCCGGCGAGGATGACGAAGTAGGCGACCCACGCGTACAGGAAGGCGGGGAGCGAGCCGAACGCCTCCCGGATGTAGACGTACATCCCGCCGGCTCGCGGCATCATCGCCCCGAGCTCGGCGTAGACGAGCCCGCCGAAGATCGAGAGCACCCCGCCCACGATCCAGACGGCGAGGATCCACGGCGCGGAGGGAAGCGCCCGGGCGATGCTCGCCGGCGTCAGGAAAATCCCGCCGCCGAGGACGAGACCCAGCACGAGCAGCGTCGTGTCCCACGCGTTCAGCCCGCGGCGCAGCTCCCCGCCCGCGGGGCTCCCCGCCGCGGCGTCCGGGGAGTCGGGGTCGGCCGGGCGGTCCGGGCTCACGCGGCGGCGTCGATGTTCAGGATCCGCTTCGCCTCGGAAACGGTCGCCGGCTCCCGGCCGACTTCGCGCGCGATCCGCACGGCGCGCTCCACGAACCGGGCGTTGGAGTCCGCGAGCTCCCCCTTGCGGTAGAAGATGTTGTCCTCGAAACCGACCCGCACGTGCCCGCCCATCGCGATCGCGAGCGTTGCGACCGCGGTCTGGTGGCGGCCGATCCCGGCCGCGCTCCAGGTGCATCCCGCGGGAATGGATCGCGCGAAATGCAACAGGTTCTCCGGCGTCGCGGCGGCCGCCCCGGGCACCCCGAGGACGAAATCGAAGTGCGCCGGCGCCGCGAGGAGGCCCTTTCCGAAGAGGGCCTGCGCGGTGCCGAGCATGCCGTCGTCGAAGATCTCGAGCTCCGGCACGATTCCGAACCGGCGGATCCGGTCGAGGATCGTTCGGATCGTCGGCAGAGAGTTCTCGAAGACATCGTCGCCGAAGTTGCACGTGCCGAGCGTGAGCGTCGCCATCGGGGGTCGGAGCTCGAGCGCGGCGATGCGCTCTTCGACGCCCATCCCCACGGCGCCGCCGGTGGAGAACTGCTGGATGATCGGACACCGGGAGCCGATCGCGGCGGAGTACGCGCGGAAGGTCTCCAGGTCCTGCGTCGGCGAGCCGTCCGGCCGGCGGCCATGGATGTGCCCGATCGCGGCCCCGGCGTCGCAGGCCCGGCCGTACTCGTCCGCGACTTCTTCCGGGAGGAGCGGAAGCCGCGGCTGCTGGGCACGCGTCACCTCGGCGCCCACTCCGGCGACGGTGATCATCACGGCGTCGCTCAGGACGGGCTCCTCTGCTTCTCGACGGGGACCACGCAAGTGCCGGTCGCGCGGGCGACGACGAGCGGCGGATCGACGAGCCGGGCGGACGATCCGCCGGCTTCCGCCGGGGAGATCACCTTTCTCGCCTCGAAGCGCATCACCCGGGACGTGCGCCCGACCCGGACGATCTCGGCCTCGACCTCGAGGTAGTCGCCGGCGAAGACCGGCGCCAGAAAGTCGACCGAGGAGTAGGCCCGGAAGAGGCCTTCGTCCCCGTCGCGGCGGATCAGGAGCTCCGTCGCGGCGTCTCCGAAGAGCTTCAGGACGAACGCCCCGTCGACGAGGCCGCCGCCGTAGTGGGCCTGCTCGGCGCCGACGCGCAGGCGAAGCAGCACGCGGTCGCTCAAGCGGGATCTCCGTCGCCGGATCGGTTCTTGCGCGTCGCTTCCGCCAGAACGAAGGCCGCCACGCGCGAAGGCGTCGTCCCGGGGCCAAACCCTGCGTCGAAGCCGAGCTCCTTCGCGAGGCGGTGATCGATCCGCGCGCCGCCGGCCACGAGCGCGATCCGGTCCCGCAGCCCCTCCGCTTCCAGCATGTCCACGAGGTCGGTCAGATGCCGCACGTGGATCTCGTTCTGGGTCACGGTCGCGGAGACGAGGATGGCGTCCGCGCGGGTCTCTCGCGCGAGCCGCACGAGGGTTTCGACAGGGACCTGCGCGCCGAGGTTTCTGGCGTCGAAGCTCGAGTAACGCTCGAGCCCGTAGTCGCCCGCGAAGCCCTTCGGGTTGAAGATGGCGTCGATCCCGACCGAGTGGGCGTCGGATTCGAGGGCGCAGCCCAGGACCAGGAGGCGGCGGCCGAAGCGCCGCGAAACCTCGGCGTCGATGTCGTCGCGGGACCACGCCGCCGCCTCGACCTCTTCGGCGACGATGGTCTGCGTGTCGATCTCGTGGGCCGCGCGTCCGTAGACGACGAAGAAGGTGAACTCGGGCGCGATCGGTTGGGCGAGCGCGACGTACGGCTCGCGAAGCCCCATTTTTTCGACGTACTGGCGGGCCGCTTCGGTGGCCCGCGCGGAAGCGGCGAGAGGGAGCGTGAAAGAGACCTGGACCGCCCCGTCGTTCCACTTGTCTCCGTAGGCCCGGACTCTCCCCGGATCGGGGGATCGGACCGTCATCGCGGCGCTCCGGCCGCGGCCGTCCGGGTGAGCTCCTCGAGGAACGGGTTGACGTGCTCGGGGTCGCGCGCGACGACGCCGTCGCGTCCGCGGCCGCCCTCGCGAGAGCGCTTCGTGTCGGCGAAGACGCCGCCGGCGAGCGCTTCGAAGAGCCCCACCCGCGCGACGCCTTCCAGCACGCGCTCGGCGCCGGCGAGCACCTCCCGGCCGCGGCGGACGATCCTTCCGTCCGGAGCGAAGGAGATCTCCTCGGAGAGGTGCCGCGCGTTCGCGCGGATGGTTTTTGCCTGGTCGATGGCGAGCCAGCGATCGTGCATGAGCGGGGTGTGGAGGGCCTCCGTCAGCATCCCGAGGAGGTGGATCGACTGCCCGGTCGCGACCGAGGTGAGCGCGAAGAGCGCGTTCTGCTGGTAGCCCCGGAAGACGTTCCCCGTCATGTGCTTGGTCGGAGGCATGTACTTGAGCGGCGAGTCCGGGAAGATCTCCCGCGCCGCGGCGGCCTGGGCGATCTCGTCCAAGAGCCCGTCTTCCCGCGACGGATCGATCTCGAACGCGTGCCCGAGCCCGATCTGCCAGGGTTCGAGGCCGGCGTCCTTCGCGAGGCTCTCGTTGATGAATTGCGACGCGAGCACGGCCGGCGCCTGCTCGACGGCATCCGCCGTCGTCAGATAGTTGTCTTCTCCGGTGTTGATGACGACTCCCGCCGCGGCGTTGATGCGGCGGGAGAACCGCTGGTCGATCAGCGTTCGGAGCGGATTGATGTCGCGGAAAATGATGCCGTAGAGCGCGTCGTTCAACATCATGTCGAGCCGCTCGAGGGCGCCCATGGCGGCGATCTCCGGCATGCAGAGGCCGGAGCAGTAGTTGACGAGACGGACGTACCGGCCGAGCTCGTCCTCGAGGGCGTCGAGCGCCGCCCGCATGAGACGGAAATTCTCCTGCGTGGCGAACGTCCCTCCGAACCCGCTCGTCGTGGCGCCGTAGGGGACGTGGTCGAGCAGCGACTGCGCGGTCGAGCGGATGACGGCGATGCACTGAGCTCCCGCTCGCGCCGCGGCGGCCGCCTGGAGGACGTCCTCGTGGATGTTTCCGGTCGCGACGATCGCGTAGAGGAGCGGCAGCTCGTCCTCGGGATGCCGCGCCATCCGCCGCTCGCGCTCCGCCCGGTTGCCGCGCACGCGCTCGACCCCCGCGTCGACCCAGGGGGACAGGGCCTCGCGCCAGCGCGGATGCGGCTCGATTTCGCGGGCGGAGGCCGGATCGGTCAGGCGAAGGGCGGCTTCCGAGACGCTCGAGGCTCCGCGAGCGAGGGCGCTGCCCATCCAGAGAGAAACGCCCCGCGGCAGCCTTCCGGCGGCGAGGAGGGCGTCGCAGACTCTGTTGGGGATCGGCACGTCGTCGGCGTCGACGCCGTCGACGCCGAGCAGCCGCAGGATGCTGCGCTCGGTCGAGACCGTCGTGAACGGCTCGGTCTCTCGCCTGACCGCGTCCGCGACGTCCCGGGCGAGGCGGCGGCAGCGGGCGATCGTTTCCGCCGGGAGTCCGAGCCGCGGGGGCATTTCGCGAAAGTATAGGTCAGGGGATGCGCGCGAGGCCGGCCTCGAGGTCGAAGAGAGGCAAACCCGGCAGGGCTTCCGCCAGCGCGTCGAAGAGCCGCCGCGGCGGCTCGCTCCGGCCCCCGGGCGCCGTCGGGTTGGCCGTGACGGCGACGATCCGGGCCGGGCGCCGGACCGCCAGTCGGACGCCCGATCCCGCGAGCGCGCGCCGGCGAGCGGGGGAGAGGAAGATCGACGCGAAGTCCTCGGCGACGAGGATCTCTCCGCGGGTGACCGACGCGTCCTCGAAGGAGGCATCCGTCAACGCGCCCTCGAATGATCGGACCGGCTCCTTCGGCGGCGGAGCGGGAAGGGCGATCAGCTCCGCGGCGAGCCGCGCGGCTTCGACGGCGGCGTCGAGATCGCGTCCGGCCGCGAGCCCGACGGAGAGGACGATCGCGTCCGCGGCTCGGGCCGAGGCGAACGCGCGGCGGCCGAAGGCGCCGTCGATCAGAACCACCGCCGCGCCGCACTCGAGAAGCGCCCGGGCCGCCTCCGCCATCTGAGAGACGGTCGCGGGCCCGATCACCTCCATCGCCCCGTCCTGGAGCAACCGGTGCACCTCGATCGCCCCGAAACGGGTCGCGAGCGGAAGCACCCGGAGACGCTGCGAGGTCTGCGGCCGGAAGGTCGATGCCGCGGACGCGACGAGCTGTCCCGCTCGCAGGAAAAACCGCGGCTTCTCTTCGCCCGTCAGTGCGTCGAACTCCTCGCCGTCGCGTCCGGCGGAGGTCGCGCCGGCGGCGACCGGCATCTCGTCCAGGGCGGCGAGCGCCGCGACGAGGGCCGTCGTCTTGCCGACGTTCTTCGCGAGCCCCAGAAACGCCACCCGCCCTGCCGTCGAGCCGGCGATCAGCCGGGCGAGCCCCGCCGCCGCGGGAGGCGCCACTAGCGGCGCCCCGCGCGCAGCGCGGAAAGGACGCCGCGTCGTATTCGGGCGCGCGCACCCCACGCGAGCCCGAATACGCTCAAAGACAGCGCCTCAGACATGACTCAGATACGCCGCGCCCCGCGCGCAGCGCGGAAAGGACGCCGCGTCGTATTCGGGCGCGCG
>JBDTOO010000060.1:0-21483 GCA_039933215.1 Acidobacteriota bacterium | reverse complement strand
AGAAGATCGAGGCCGGCGGACGCGACCTTCTCCGCGACGAGGACTCGGCTCATGTTCGGATCACCTCGGCGGCGATTCTAGTGCGCGGGCTGCGGCCGCAGCGGCTGGCCGAGCGGCGCGCTCCCGCGCAAGCCAGGCGGGCAGCGCGAGGAGGCTCGGGAGGAGGGCGTCGGCGTCCACCGTCGCGAGCTCCTCCGCCGTTCGGGAGCCGCCCGGAACGAGAGCCACGCGGCAGCCCGCCGCCCGCGCGAACTGCGCGTCGATCTCCATGTCGCCGACGACGAAGGCGTCGTCGGGGCGGAAGGATGTCGCCGCGAGGATGGCCGCGAGCATCGCCGGATGGGGCTTCGGGGGAACCAACGCGTCGGGCCCGCCGATCACGTCGAATCGGCCCGCGATCCCCTTCGCTTCGAGGATCAGCCGCGAGTACGCCGCGGGCTTGTTCGAGGCGACGGCGAGGCGCCATCCCGAACGGGCGAGCGTCTCCAGCACGGCGGGCACGCCGGGCAGGAGCTCCGACTCCTCGACCGCGACCTCGGGGTATTTCTCGCGATACAGCCGGACGCCCTCGCCGGCGAGATCGGGCCCGACCGCCTTCTCGAGCAGAAGCTCGAGGCCGTCCCCCACCATCCCGCGCACCCGCTCGTCCGGCACACGCGCAACGCCGAGACGCTCCGTCGCGTACGCGAGCGCGATTCCGATCGCGGCGTAGCCGTCGATGAGCGTGCCGTCGAGGTCGAAGACGACGATGCCCGGGGCTTCCCCACTCGCCGCCGGGCGGGACATCATCCGAGTCGCCGCAGCCGGGACAGCCCCGCGAGGTCGAGCACGGCGCGGGCGATGGCATCGCCGTCGCCAAAACGGAACGTCGGAACGCCGTCGTCCGCCGTGGTGCCGTCGCTGACCCGGACGGACGCTCCCGCGATCCCGGGGCGCGAGGCCCCCGCGCGGGTCACCTCGATCTTCGGAAGCGGCAGCGACTTGTATCCCTCCACGAGGACGACGTCGCATTCCGCGAATTCGCGGGCGAGGAGAGCTCCGAT
Source organism: Acidobacteriota bacterium (assembly GCA_039933215.1). Taxonomy (GTDB): domain Bacteria; phylum Acidobacteriota; class Thermoanaerobaculia; order UBA5066; family Gp7-AA6; genus JALYUA01. The sequence continues at coordinate 20,440 of JBDTOO010000060.1, read as the reverse complement.
CGGCTCCTCGCCGCCGAACCTTCGAGTGGTGGTCCGCAGAGGCGTTACGAAGGCCGCCGCCTGCGCGCCGGACGCGGCGTGCCGCTGCGAGTCCTTGCCGGCCACGTCGTCCTCCGCGTCCCGGGACGTGTGCTTGACCATGCCGACCGTGAGTCCCAGGGCCTTCAGGCGCGGGACGAGATCGAGGAGAAGCGTGGTCTTGCCCGCGTCGTGTCCCCCGACGAAGGCGACCGCCGCGGGGCGCGCGTCGGGATAGAGAAGGTAGGGCTCGCGCCGCGCCGCGAACTCCTCCCCTCCGCGGGCGTGATGTTCGCGCAGGCCTTCCGTGCTCTCTCCGGCGTCCACGGCCTCGCGGAACGCCGCCGAGCCGGTCAGAAGGTCGATCGCCGGCCGGGGATCGAATTCGTACGGCTCGGTCCGCCACCGGAATTCGGCCGGCGCGAGGCGCTTCGCCGTCTCGACGATGGCGAGGCCGGTCTCGAAGGATCGGAACACCGCGGCGTCCGTCACGTGAAAGAGCGCTCCGCCGCAGGTGGTCCCCGCGTGCTTGTCGAACATCGGGCGGAAGTGGACGGGGACGAAGTGGACGCCCGGCAGGGCCCGGGCGTTCAGCGCGGCGGCGAGATCGAGGGCGGAAAGCCACGGCGCGCCGAACATCTCGAAGGGGCGCGTCGTCCCGCGGCCCTCCGAGAGATTCGTCCCTTCGAGCAGGCACATCCCGGGATAGACGAGGGCGGTCGCGGGCGAGGGGATGTTCGGAGAGGGAGAGACCCACGGCAGGCCCGTCGCGGCGAACGGGGTGTCGCGCGCCCAGCCCCGCACCGGCACGACCGTCAGGGCCACGTCGAGTCCCTTCTCCGCGCGCAAGAGATGCGCGAGCTCGCCCGCGGTCATCCCGTGACGGACGGAGATCGGGTGGAGTCCGACGAAGGAGAGAAACCCGGGTTCCTGGGGCGCTCCCTCGATCGCCCCCCCGATGGGATTCGGGCGATCGCACACCACCAGAGGGACCCGCGCTTCCGCGCAGGCCTCCATCGCGAGCATCATCGTCCAGACGTAGGTGTAGTAGCGGCTCCCGACGTCCGCCACGTCGAAGACGAGGGCGTCCAGGCCCTGCATGTCCGCCGCGGCGGGCTTCAGGCTCTCGATCGTGGAGCCATAGAGGCTCACGGCCGGAAGCCCCGTCGGGGCATGCATCCCTCCGCCCACCGCCTCCATGTAAATCGCGCCGCCGTCGACGCCGTGCTCGGGTCCAAACAGGCGCACGAGGCGCGCGTCGGAAAGCCGGGAAAGCGCGCGCCAGGAGGGGACGCCTCCCGCCGTGACGCCGGAGGGGTTCGTGACGAGACCGAAGCGGCGGCCCGCGATCGGCGAGGGATCGGCGAGCAGACCGTCGATTCCGGGAATCGCGGTCAAGCGGCACCGGCGCCGCCGGGGCGCGGATGCGGAGGAAATTCGCCGCGGACGAGCGCGAGGGCGTGAGGGAGGAGCGAGGCCACGGCGTCGAGGCAGTCGGCGGCGCCCCGGGGCGATCCGGGCAGGGCGACGATCAAGGTGGCGCCGCGCACGCCCGCGACCTGCCGGGAGAGGTACGCCGCCGGAAATTCGCGACCCGTATCGACGCGCATCTTTTCCGCAAGCCCCGGGATCTCGAAGTCGATCACGGCGCGCACCGCCTCCGGGGTGCGGTCGCGGGGCGCAACGCCCGTTCCGCCGGTCAGCAGGAGGAGGTCGAAGCCGCCCGAGTCGGCGAGGGCCCGGAGGGACGCGGAAACCCGGTGAGGCTCGTCCGGGAGGATCTCCCGCGCGGCGACCAGGTGGTCCAGCCCCGAGCGGCGCAGGGCCTCCTCACAGGCGGGCCCTCCCCGGTCTTCCCGCGCGCCCGCGGCGACCCCGTCCGAGACGGTCAGGATGGCGATGCGGACGGGGCCGGGCATGGCCGGGCATTATGGCAAACGCGTCCCCGCGGCGGGCTGGTCGACGGACGGGCGCGGCTCTCGCATACTCTCCTCCCGCGAGTCGTCCACGGACGAGCGTCATTTCGCCGTCGCGCTCGAGGAGAACATGAAGGTCTGCCCCACCTGCCGCCGTTGTTTCGAAGACGCCGCCTCCGCGTGCGTCGACCGGTCGCATCCCGCTCTCGCGCGGGGACCCTCCGTCGCTCTGAGCGTCGGCGGCCGCTGGCGCATCGAGCGCCTCGTCGAGGCGTCGGAAGAGGGCGCGGAATTTCTCGGGCGCCACATCGAGCTCGGACGGCCCGTCGAGATCCGCGTGTCGACCGGACCCGCGTCGGCCGCCGAGCTCGGCCGGACGCGTATGGCGGCGCGGGCGCTCGCGGAGATCCGTCAGGAGAACACCGCGCGCATCGAGGACTTCGGCTCCCTTCCCGGCGGCGGCTCGTATGCCGCCGTCGAGCGGTTCGGCGACGAGACGCTGCGGGACGCGCTCGACCGTCTCGGTCCGCTCGGGGTGCCGGAGGCGGCTCTGCTCGCTCGCCAGATCGCCGAGTCGCTCGCGGCCCTCGCCGCGCACGGCACCTCCCCGCCGCGGCGCGCGCTCTCTTCCGAAGAGATCGGGGTCGGACGCGGATCGCACGGCGAGCCGATCGCCACGATCATCTGCTTTCCGAACGACGAGCCGGATGACGCCGAGGAAGCGGTGCTGCGCGTCGGAAGTCTTCTCTACGAGATGCTCTCCGGAAATCCGCCGGTGTTCTCCGACGGCGGCGCGCCCGTGGCCCTCCGGACTCTCCGGCCCGACGTTCCGGAATCGCTCGCGTCGCTCGTCATGCAGTCGGTCCACCGGAGCCCGTCGACGCGCCCGAGATCTCCCTCTGAGATCGCCCGGCGCCTCCGCATCTTCGAGAGGGCGCCGGACGCCCGCTCCGCCTGGTCCCCGCCGCCGCCTTCGCCTCCGCAGCCCTCCTCGCTCGAGATCGTCGTCGAGGACTCTCCCGGGGCCGACTCCGGTTCCGAGTCGACGGTCGCCGTCGTCCTTCCGAAGCCCACGACCTCCCGCGCGGCGCCGAGGCGGCCGCGCGCCCCGGCGGAGGGATGGACGCGCCCCATGGACGCGGGAGCCGCGCTGCTCGACGCCGCGCCGGCGGGAAAGACGGCCGCGTTCGAAGCGGCTTCGATCGTGCGCTCCCTCGAAGCGGAGGCAGCGCAGGAGGGAGAGTCCCGCCGGCGGAGCCGATCCGCGGCGATCTTCGCGATCACCGCCGTCGTCGCGGCGGCCGCCGCGGCGGCCGTCTGGTACGCCCGAACGGCCGCGCCGCGGAATCCCGGGGGCCCCGCCATCCTGGCTACGCCGTCCACCGCCGCCCCCCCGGAGCCGACCGTGGCCCCCGAGGGCGCCGCCGTCGTCTCGGCGGAGCACCCCGCGGCCGTCGCCTCGCCCGCTTCCTCCCGGACCCGGCCCGTCGCTCCCGCGCCCTCGCCTCCGCGGACCGCCGCCGCTGCCGCGTCCCCCGCCGCGGGCGACGCCGCGCTGCGGGACGCTCTCGCCGCGTGGCTCGCTTCCACCAACAGCCACGATCTGTCGGGGCAGATGCGCTTCTACATGCCGCGGCTCTCGACCTTCTACCTGGAGCGCAGCGTCTCCCGGGACACCGTGCGGCGAGTCAAGTCGCAGCTCTTCGCGCTCGGGCCGGTCTCCGTCCACGCGGGCGAGCCGCAGATCACCCTGACGGAGGACGGCCGGGCGGCGACGATGCGCTTCCGCAAGAGCTACGTGCTGGGAGGCCCCAACGGCGAGCGCCGCGGCGCGGTCCTGCAGGAGCTGCGCTGGGTCATGACCGGCGAGGGCTGGAAGATCATCTCCGAGCGAGACGCCAAGGTGCTCGACGACTGACCCGGACCCTCTACCCTTTAACCTCTACCCTCTCACCTCTCCCTCTATCCCCTCCGGTAGTCACCGCTCCGCCCGCCTCTCTTTTCGACGAGGACGATCTCCGCGATCGTGATGGAGCGGTCGAGCGCCTTGGCCATGTCGTAGATCGCGAGGCACGCCACCGACACCGCGGTGAGCGCTTCCATCTCGACGCCCGTCCGCGCCGCGGTCGACGCGGTGGCGGTGACGATGACGGAGCGGGTGCGCTTCTCGAGCTCGCACTCGACCGTCACGGAGTCGAGGGCGATCGGATGCGCCAGCGGAACGAGCTCCGACGTCTTCTTCGCGCCGAGGATCCCCGCGAGCCGCGCGACCGCGAGCGCATCGCCCTTCGAGAGCTTGCCCGCGGCCAGGGCGGAGAACGCCGCCTCGTTCAAGCGCACGACGCCCCGCGCCGTCGCCGTCCGTCGCGTGGTCGGCTTGCCGCCGACGTCGACCATCCGCGCACGGCCCCTCGCGTCCAGGTGGAGAAGGCTTCCCCTCAGCGGGCCGGTATCGCGAGGGCGGCGCGGCCGCTTCGGCCGATCCGTCCCGGTGGGCTCGCCGGAATCCTTCATGCCCTCTCACGGGCCAGCGCCCAGTCGGCGATCGTGTTCATGTTCGCGAAAGCGTTTCCCGACGGATCGAGCGGCCGCCAGGCGCTCTCGTGAACGCTCTCGGCGCCGACGGCCTCGGCGAGGGAGCGGAGCGACCGGTCCCCGGCCGACGCGCGGGCCGACGCCGCTTCGAGAGCCGCGCGGCGCCACACGCCGGCGAGAGGCTCGAAGCCGGCGGCGGTTCGGGGCAGAACCGCCGGCGCGGAGCTCGCGAGGCTGCGCCGGCAGATCTCATCGATCACCGTCTGCGTCAGGAGCGGCAGGTCCACGGCGAGAACGAACACGCGGTCCTCCGCCTCTTCCAGCGCGCGGACGAGGCCGGACAGCGCGGAGCGTTCCGGGTCCCGGTCGTAGAGCAGCCGCGCGGGACCGGTCGGAAAAGACGGCGCCTCGCGCACGACGAGCCACGCTTCCTCGAAGCGGCCCGCCAGCCGCTCCGTCTGGTAGGCGGCGAGCGACGTCGCGCCCCACGGCAGGGACGCCTTCGGAACGCCCATGCGGCGGGACGCCCCGCCCGCGAGGACCGCCGCCGGCATCGGGATACGCATCGCCGAAGATGCTAGCAGGTGCGCGAGAGAACGGGCGCTCCTGCTAGCATCGCCCGCCGTGATCTCTGTGATCATCCCCCTGCGCGACGAGAAGGCCGATGCGGCATCGCGATTCGCCGACGTCGCCCGGGACCCCGACGCGGAGATCCTGGTCGCCGACGGCGGAAACGAGCCCGCGACCCTGGAGGCGTTTCGGAAGATCGGGGCGCGGATCCTGACCGGCGAAGGCACCCGCGGCGCGCGGCTCGCTCAAGCGGCGGGACGGGCCCGGGGCGACGTGCTGCTCTTCCTGCATTCGGACTCCCGTCTCCCGCCCGGGGCTCTGGAGGCGGTGCGGAAGGCGGCGGCTCGGGGTGCCTCGGCCGGCGCCTTCTCGCTCGCGTACGAGGGCGCCGACGCCCGTCTGCGGTGGATCGCCGCCGGCGCCAATCTCCGGTCCCGCCTCTTCGGCCTGCCCTTCGGCGACCAGGGGCTCTTCGTCGACCGCGAGCTCTACGCGTCGGTCGGAGGCTTCCGCGACCTGCCGATCTGCGACGACCTCGACCTGGTCCGCCGCGTCTCCCGCGTGACGCGGATCCGGATCCTCCCGGAACGGACGGTCACGTCGCCCCGGAGGTACCGCGAGCGGGGACCCCTCCGGCAGGTGCTGCGGAGCTGGCTCGTCCAGATCGGGTGGTTCGCGGGAGTCTCTCCCGAGAGGCTCGAACGCTGGTACAACCCGAGCTGACCGGCCCGGCGGCTACTTCCCGTCTCCGCCGAGGATCAGGGGCAACCCGGACTTCGCGTTGCCGATCATCACGATCTTGGTGTTCTGCGACAACGCGAGCTTTTCGGTGGCCTCGATGCCCTTCCATTCGAGGAGCTGCGGGCTGATTCCGGAGGCGACGATCTTCTGGAAGTCCGCGACGCCCTGGGCCTCGATCCTCTTGCGCTCCGCTTCCTGGAGCTCCTTCTGGAGGACGAATTTCATCTGCTCGGACTCCTGCTCGCGGCGGAGCTTCTCCTGGATGGCGTTGGCCACGACCGCGGGCAGTCCGATCTTCCGAAGCAGCAAGGCATCGGCGATGATCCCGCGCGATTTCGACATCTTGTTGAAGAGGCCGAAGATCTCGTTCGCGATCTTCTCGCGCTGCGCCGAGTAGAGGGCCTTCGCCTCGTAGGATGCGGTCACCTCGCGGAGGACGGCGCGGATCTGCGGCTCGACGACGACGTGCGCGTAGTCTGTTCCGACCGTCTTGTAGATCTCCGCGGCGTGAGCCGGATCCAGCCGATAGAGGAGCGAGGCCTCGAGGTCCATGATCAGTCCCTCCTGGGACGGGACGTCCGCGGTCTCCTTGAGCTCCTGCGTCTGGACCGAGAGACGGATGATCCGCGTGAACGGAAACACGAAATGCGCCCCGGGCGTCAGGACGTCGTTCGAGACGTTGCCGAAGAAATCCTTGACGCCGACGTGGCCCGCGGGGATGACCTTGATCGGATTGCCGATCGCGAACAGAAGCAGAATCGCGACGGCGATGACGGCGATGCGCACGCCGCGTCCTCCTCCCGGAATCGAGGGAGCGTTGACCTCGAACAGTCTCGGGGACATGCGGGCCTCCTTTTGGAAGTGCGGCGATTTTTGGAGCGGACGGGTTATCGGGGATCGGACATCAGTCTATGACCGGCGTGGCGGATCGCCGGCTCCGGCGCGGTCTCACCCGGGCAGCGGCGCGCGGGATCGCGGGGGTCCGAGAGAGAAGGAAGGGGACGGGACCCGTCGCCTCAGACCATCTTCAGGAGGTGCCCCATCTTGTTCTTCTTCGCCTCGAGATAGCGGCGGGAGCGGTCGGTCGGGCCGATCTCGAGCGGCACCCGCTCGACGATCTCGAGGCCGAAGCCGCCGATGGCCACGTACTTGGAGGGGTTGTTCGTCATGAGTCGGATCTTGCGGACGCCGAGGTCGCGCAGGATCTGAGACCCCACGCCGTAGTTGCGGATGTCGGGAGGAAACCCCAGTTTCTCGTTGGCGGAGACCGTGTCGTGCCCCTGGTCCTGGAGCTCGTAGGCCTTGAGCTTGTTCAGGAGGCCGATACCCCGGCCCTCCTGCAGCAGGTAGAGAAAGACTCCTCGCCCCTCTTCGACGATCTTCTCCATGGCGAGAGAAAGCTGGGCGCCGCAGTCGCAACGCGAGGAGCCGAAGACGTCCCCGGTCAGACACTGTGAATGGACCCGGACGAGCACCGGATCGTGCTCGTTGATCTCGCCATGAACGAGCGCGACGTGCTCCTCGTGCGTGACGTCGCTGCGGTAAGCGATCAGCCGGAACTCGCCGAAGGACGTCGGGAGATGCGGCGCGGCGATCCGCTGGACGAGCCGCTCGTGGTTCATGCGGTGCGAGATCAGGGACGCGACGGTGACCATGCGGATGCCGTGGCGCGCGCAGAAGGGAGCGAGATCCGGCACCCGCGCCATGGTCCCGTCCTCGTTCATGATCTCGCAGATGACGGCGGAAGGATCGAGCCCGGCGATCCGGGCGAGGTCGACCGACGCCTCCGTCTGGCCGGCGCGTTTCAGAACCCCACCGACCTGCGCGCGGAGCGGAAACATGTGCCCGGGGCGAGCGAGGTCGGCGGGCTTCGTGCGCGGGTCGATCGCGGTCAGGACGGTGGCCGCCCGGTCCGCCGCGGAAATCCCGGTCGTCGTGCGTCCGCGCGCCTCGATCGAGACCGTGAAGGCCGTCCCGAAGTTCGAAGTGTTCTCCTCGACCATCGGGGGCAGCCCGAGCACGTTGCAGCGCTCGTCGGTCAGGGCGAGACAGATCAGCCCGCGCCCCTCCCGCGCCATGAAATTGATGGCCTGGGGCGTGACCTTCTCAGCCGCCATGACGAGGTCGCCCTCGTTCTCGCGATCCTCGTCGTCGACGACCACGACAAATTTGCCCGCCTGCAAGTCGGCGACGGCTTCCTCGATCGAAGAGAACGGCCCCCCCGTTACTTCAGCCATAGCCCCCCATTTTCGCACGGAAATCACCGGCCTCTTCGGGCCCCGCTTCGCTTCCCCCCAGGAGGAGAAAAGATCTCTCGGCCGACCTCAAGCATCCGCTCGCAGCGGGAGGAGTCTCCCGACCGAAGGGAGGGAGGAGCCTCCCGCTGCGGGAGCCGGAGCGGTCGCGCCACGCGCGACCGCGGAGGCGACGTCAGTAGACCGCCGGCTCCTCGTACGTCGCGAAGACGTCGCGCATGACGTCGGAGATCTCTCCCACCGTCGCGTAGGTCTTCACGGCCTCGACGAGCGGAGGCATGACGTTGCGGCCGTCGGCGCACGCCTGCCGCAGCGTGGCGAGCGCGGACGACACCGCCTTTCCGTCGCGGGTCCGGCGAAGCTCCGCCACCGCCAGCTTCTGCTGCCCTTCGACCGCGTCGTCGATGTACAGCGTCTCGATCGGCTCCTCGTTCTCTTCGATGAAGTCGTTCACGCCGACGACGATCTTCTCCTTCGCGTCCACGGCTCGCTGGTAGGCGTAGGCGGCGTCCATGATCTCGCGCTGGGGGAATCCCGCCTCGATCGCCTCGACCATGCCGCCGAGCGCGTCGATCCGCCGGAAGTAGTCGAAGCACCCGCGCTCCATGTTCGTCGTGAGTTCCTCGACGAAATACGAGCCCCCGAGCGGATCGATGGTGTTCGCCACGCCCGATTCGTGCGCGATGACCTGCTGCGTCCGGAGGGCGAGCTTCACCGCGAAGTCCGTCGGCAGCGCGAGGACTTCGTCGAGCGAGTTCGTGTGCAGGGAATTCGTCCCTCCGAGGACGCCGGCGAGCGCCTGCAGCGCCGTGCGCACGACGTTGTTGTAAGGCTGCTGGGCGGTGAGCGAGCATCCCGCGGTCTGCGTGTGGAACCGGCACATCCACGAGCGCGGGTCTTTTGCCCCGAAGCGCTCCTTCATCGTCTTCGCCCAGATGCGGCGCGCCGCCCGAAACTTCGCGATCTCCTCGAAGAAATCGTTGTGCGAATTGAAGAAGAAGGACAGACGCGGCGCGAACTCGTCGACGGCCAGCCCCGCCTCGATCCCGTACTGCACGTACTCGACCCCGTCGCGCAAAGTGAACGCGAGCTCCTGCAGCGCGGTCGAGCCGGCCTCCCGGATGTGGTAACCCGAGATCGAGATCGTGTTCCAGCGCGGGACGTGTTTTGCGCAGAAGGAGAACTGATCCGTTACCAGCCGCATCGAGGGACGCGGCGGGAAGATGTACTCCTTCTGCGCGATGTATTCCTTGAGGATGTCGTTCTGGAGGGTCCCGCCCACCTTCTCCCAGGGCGTCCCGTGCTTCTCGGCGACCGCCAGGTACATGGCGAGCGCGATGGGCGCCGTCGAGTTGATGGTCATCGACGTCGTGACCTTGCCGAGGTCGATCCCGTCGAAAAGGACCTCCATGTCGCGGAGCGAGTCGACGGCGACGCCGCATTTGCCGACCTCGCCCCGGGACATCTCGTGGTCGGAGTCGTAGCCATAGAGCGTCGGCAGGTGGAACGCCGTCGAGAGGCCCGTCTGGCCGTGAGACAGGAGATAGTGGAACCTCTCGTTCGTCTGCTTCGCGGTCCCGAACCCCGCGAACTGCCGCATGGTCCACAGCCGCCCGCGGTACATCGTCGGCTGGACACCGCGCGTGTACGGAAACTCCCCCGGCCAACCGAGGTCCCGCTCCGGATCGAAGCCCGCGAGCGTGTCGGGGCCCGCGAGAGGATCGACCGGGGCGCCCGAAACCGTCGTGAAATCCGACTTGCGGGCGGGGCGTCCTTCGAAGGACCGGGCCGCGGCCTCCTCCCAGCGCCGGCGGCCTTCGCGCGTCTCGCTCGGGATCGTCGGGTCGGCCGGACGTTCGTCGCTCATCCTCGGAGGATAGCAAACCGGGCTCATCTTCCGAGGAGCGCCAAACCGCCGCGTCGCCAGGCGCCCCGCTTCATTCGAAGGCGCGAAAGACGGCAACCGGCCCCGTCCCGGCATGGAATCTGCACCCTGGGAAATGTTGAAAGGCGCCGCGACGAGAACGCCGCCGGTGCCTCCCGAAAACCATCGACGAGGAGGATTTCATGGCTCGAAGAATGACCACCTGGATGGGAACCCTCGCTCTGGCCGCCCTCTGCATGGCATGCGCTCAGTCGGACGCGGGCATCACGACGCTCGTGAAGACGAAGCTCGACGCCGACCGCGCCATGACGAGCAACGCGACGATTCACGTCGAGACCACGAAGCACGTCGTCACGCTGACCGGAAAGGCGGCGAGCGACGCGGAGAAGAAACACGCCGTGCAGGTCGCCCGCGGCACCGACGGCGTCCAGGACGTCGTGGACCTTCTCGCGGTCGATCCCTCGGTCGCCCCCCCGGCGCCGGCCCCGGAATCCGCGGCGCCCGCGAATCCGGCCGAGCCGGTCCGGCAGTAGATCGTGCGCGGACCGCTCGCGAGCGCGGGCGGTCCGCGCACCGTCCCGAAGCTATAATTTGCCGCCGGACATGGCGGAGCTGACACGGGATCAACGCATCGACCTCTACCGGTTCATGCGATTGAACCGCACCCTGGAAGAAAAACTCGTCAATCTCTACCGGCAGGGGCGCGTCGTGGGCGGCCTCTATCGCTCCCTCGGCCAGGAAGCGACCTCCGTCGGCACCGCCTTCGCCCTGGCGCCCGGCGACGTCGTCGGTCCGCTGATCCGAAACCTGGGGTCCGTCCTCGTCATGGGCTTCACGCCGCGGGACATCCTCGCGCAGCACATGGCCCGGGCCGGATCCCCATCCGGCGGCAAGGACGGCAATCTCCATTTCGGCAGCGCCGACCGCGGAATGGTTTCCGCGATCTCCATGCTCGGCGCCCTGATTCCCGTGATGGCGGGGATCGCGCTCGGAGCGAGGCTCCAGAAGAAGAACCTGGTCGCGATGACATACATCGGCGATGGCGGGACCTCGACGGGGCCGTTCCACGAGGGCTTGAACTTCGCGGCCGTCCAGAAGCTGCCCCTGGTCGTCATCGCCGAAAACAACGGATGGGCTTATTCGACCCCCTTCCGCAAGCAGACCGCCGCGCCCTCGCTCGCCGCGCGGGCGGCCGCCTACGGGATACCGGGCGAGACGGTGGACGGAAACGACGTGCTCGCGGTCCACGAGGCCGCCAGCCGCGCCGTGGACCGGGCGCGCGCGGGCGACGGCCCGACCCTGCTCGAAGCGAAGACCTATCGCATGAAGGGCCACGCCGAGCACGACGGCCAGGCTTACGTCCCCCGGGAAGAGCTGTCCGAATGGGGCGACCGCGATCCGCTCGAGCGGTACGCCCGGGTGCTCGTGTCGGGCGGCCTCGCTTCTTCCGGAGATCTCGAGGCGATCGACGCGGAGATCGCGGCGCGCGTCGAGTCGGACGCCGCGGCGGTCGCGGAGAGCCCGGTCCCCGATCCCCGCGCCGCGCTCGAGGGCGTCTACGCGCAGGGGATCGCCGATCCGGAGCCGGCGATCGTCCGGAGGCGCTGGTGACCGAACGCCCGACCGACGGAGAGACGATGTACGTCGACGCGATCCGCGAAGCGATCTTCGAGGAGATGGAGCGGGACGAGCGCGTGTTCATCCTGGGCGAGGACATCGGGGTGTACGGCGGGGCCTTCAAGGTGACCGACGGGCTTCTCGGAAGGTTCGGCGAGCATCGCGTGATCGACACGCCGATCTCGGAGACGGCGATCGTCGGCGCGGCCGTGGGCGCCGCGATGATGGGGATGCGCCCGATCGCCGAGATGCAGTTTGCCGACTTCATCTCGTGCGCCTTCGACATGATCACGAACTTCGCGGCGAAGTCCCGGTACCGCACGGGCGTCGGCGTTCCTCTCGTGGTGCGCGGGCCTTCCGGCGGCGGCGTCCACGGCGGGCCGTTCCATTCCCAGAACCCGGAGGCCTACTTCGCTCACACGCCCGGGCTGAAGATCGTGCAGCCCTCGACCGCGTACGACGCGAAGGGCCTCCTCAAGGCGGCCATCCGGGACGACGACCCCGTCCTTTTCTTCGAGCACAAGTTTCTCTACCGGCGAGTGAAGGAGCCGCTGCCGCCCGGCGACTGGATCGTGCCGATCGGCCAGGCGGCGGTCCGCCGCGAGGGCCGCGACCTCTCGATCCTGACCTACGGAGCCATGGTGTGGACGGCGCTCGACGCCGCCCGGACGCTGGAAGCCGAGGGGATCGACGCGGAGGTGGTCGACCTGCGCACGCTCTTCCCGCTCGACGAGGAGACGATCATTCAGTCCGTCGGCAAGACGAACAAGGCGATCGTCCTCCACGAGGCGACCCGGACGGGCGGCATCGGAGCGGAGATCGCCGCGGTGCTCGCGGAGCGATGCTTCGAGCATCTCGACGGGCCTCTCGTCCGCGTCACCGCGCCCGACACGCCCGTTCCGTTCGCTCCCGGCCTCGAGGAGTACTTCCTGCCGAACGCGGAGAAGGTCTGCCGCGCGGCGCGGGCCCTCGTCGCGTACTGACGGTCCGCCTCAGTCCCCTCCCGCGTCCTCCGCGCCCCGCCCCAGCCTCAGCATCGCCCGGCGGAGCTTCGCGTGTCGGCGCATGAGGCGAAGATACCCGTCCTCGTCGCGCGCCGTCTTGGCGCGCACGACCCGGGCGGCGAGCCGCTTTTCGTCGGGCGACCACGTGCCCGTACCGCCGCCGGCCTCGATGACGAGCGCCAGGTCTTCGAGGGCGCGGCGCGCCTCGGCGCGCGGGGGTGAGGCCGGAAGGCCGAGCTGCCGGGCGACTCGCGATGCCGCCGCGCGGCGCGACGCCGCCGCTCCCCCCGTTGCCGCGCTCGCGTCCCTCCCCGCGAGGCGGCGGTTCACCGCGAGGCCGATCCGGCGGATATGGAAGCCCTCCCACTCGGCTCCGGCCGATTCATTGCGGGCGTCGAAGAGGATATTCCGCCGGGCGAGCCGGCGGAGGGTCGCGGCCGGTGTGCGGCGCGCGGCGTTCCGAGCAAGCCGGCTCTCCTCCGTGGTCGTGAGATCGCGCAGGAAGGACGACGAGGAGCGGAAGCCGAGCTTGCGGTAGAACCAGAATGCGCCCGAGGCGATCGCCTCCTCGTTGTCGAACCCGATCTGGTACGGGTCGATCGAGAAGGACGACACGCCGAGCACTTCGTGAAAGAGCTTCAGGACGCGGGCGTAGATCCAGGCGGACTCCCCCTCCCGGAAGGTGTAGTAGACGTTGAACCCGACCTCCATCCGCTCGAACAGTGCGAGCCCCTCGACGTACGCGACGGGGACGCCGTTCTTCACGACGAAGGCGGAGTACCCGGCGCGCAGCGGGAGCCGGCGGTCCGGCGGGAGGCCGAACAGGAAGATCTCGCAGCCGCGTCCGGCGTCCGCCGACCGGGCCGTCTCCGGGTCTCCGTAGGTGAACCCGTAGAGCTCCCGGTAGCGGCAGCCGTTGGCGTCGCGAGCCATGTCGATGCGCCGCGCCGCTTCCCGGCGGCCGAGGCGGCGGACGGGCAGCGGCGGGGAGGCGAGCTCCGCGCGCAGGTCCACTTCGCGGCGGGAGAGGAGCGGGGCCGCGTGCCGGAAGGGACGGGAGAGCGGCCGCACCGCCGTCCGCGAAGCCGCGGCCGACAGCTCCCAGGCGACGGGCAGAGTGACGCCGTCGAAGAGCGCGGCCCGTTCGGACGCCGGCAGAGGAAGAGATTCGAATCGGTCGAGCAGCCAGGAAAGCTCCGGCCGGCCGCGCCGGGCGGCGTCGATCCACTGCCGGTACGGGACGTTGGCGTCCGCGAGCGCCTCCTCCGCGACGAGAGGAACGAGCCGGGAGAGCGCGGCCCCGAGCCGGTCTTCCCCTTCGAACGCGTCCCAGTCGACGCGCACGGACCCGGGGTGGCGGCTCGCGAGCCCCCGGAGGAAATCGTACGTGAACGTCGTCGCGATCTCCGTGCCGCCGATTCCGGCGAGCTCCGGGTGGTCGAGGACGGAGAGGTCCACGCCTCGCTCCGCGAGGTTCCGGACCCGGTCCGGCATCCGGCGCAGGATCGCCGCGGCGCGGGGGCGCACGGCCGCCGACTCGGGATAGGCCGCGTGGAAGAGAAGGGCTTCATGCAGCCGCGCGAGCGCCGGCGGGTCGCGGGGCAGGCTCCGCGCGAAAAAGCCCATCGCGCGGAGGACGGCGCCTTCGGACGGCCTCTCGCGACGCGCACGCTCGAGCGCCGCCAACGCGTCGGCCTGGTTACGCACGGCGCGCATTATGGCGGCAAGCGCGGCGGCCTTCTCCTAGAATGGCGTCATGTTCTCCCGCCGCCTCGCGATCGCGGTCTTCTGCGTCGTCTTCCTCTGCATCGCCGTGGGGCTTCTGGTCCGCCTCACGACGGGCGCGGGCCTTCCCCGCGTCGCGGCGGGCACCCTCGTGCTCGAGATCCATCTCGACGGGGGCTTTCCCGAAGGCCCGCCCGCCGCCGGCCTGACGTCGGTCTTCTCGCCGGCGCGGACCACGCTCCGCGAGCTCGTCGAGACGATAGACCGCGCGGCGGCCGACCGGGCCGTCGCGGGAATCCTCGCCAGAGTCGGGGGCTCGCCCGGCGGGATGGCCCACGCGCAGGAGGTGCGCGACGCGGTGTTGCGCTTCCGGTCCCACAAGAAGTTCGCCTGGGCGTATTCGGAGACGTTCGGCGAGACGGGAAACGCCAGCGAGGCCTACTACCTCGCGTCCGCGTTCGATCAGATCTTCCTCCAGCCGTCGGGCGACCTGTGGCTGACGGGCGTCGCGCTCCAGACGCCGTTCGTCCGCGGCACGTTCGACAAGCTCGGCGTGACACCCGTCTTCGGGCAGCGCTACGAGTACAAGAACGCCGTGAACTTTTACACGGAAAAAGAGTTCACCGCGGCGCACCGCGAGGCGATGGAGAAGCTGAAGAGCTCGTGGTTCGCCCAGATCGTCCGAGGCGTCGCGCAGGGCCGGCGACTGACGGAAGACGCCATTCGCGCCGCGGTCGACAGGGCGCCGCTGCTCGGACAGGAAGCGGTCACGGCCGGCCTCGTCGACGGGCTCGCCTACCGCGACGAAGTGGTGCGACGCGCCCTCGCACAGGCTTCCGGTTCCGCGAATCTCGTCCAGCTGTCCCGCTACCGCGCGCGGATCGGGAAGGCCGGCGGGCGGCCGTCGCTCGCCCTGATTTACGGCGTCGGCGAGGTCGTCCGCGGGCGCGGGGCGGAAAACCCGTTTATCCAGAGCGTCACCATGGGCTCCGAGACCGTCGGCGGCGCCTTCCGCGCGGCGGCCGACGATCCGTCCGTGCGCGCCATCGTCTTTCGCGTGGACAGCCCCGGGGGCTCGTACGTCGCGTCGGACACCATCTGGCGCGAGGTCGCGCGGGCGCGCGAAAAGAAGAAGCCGGTCATCGTGTCGATGGGCGACGTCGCGGGCTCGGGCGGATATTTCGTGGCGATCGGCGCCGACAAGATCGTCGCGCAGCCCGGCACGATCACCGGCTCGATCGGCGTCTTCGCCGGGAAGTTCGTGCTCTCGGGCCTCTTCGAAAAGCTCGGAGTCAGTTTCGACGAGGTGCACGCCGGGAAGAATTCCCTCCTCTGGGATCCCACCCGGGACTTCTCGCCTTCGGAGCGGGAGCGCTTCGACGCATTCCTCGACCGGATCTACGACGACTTCACCACCAAGGTCGCGCTCGGGCGCCGCCTTCCGAAGGAGCGGGTCCTCGAGATCGCGCGTGGACGCATCTGGACCGGAGAGGACGCGAAGGCTCTCGGCCTGGTGGACGAGCTCGGCGGGATGGAGACGGCCGTCCGGCTCGCCAAGCGCGCGGCCGGCATTCCGGCCGCCGAAGCGGTGTCCTTCGAGATCTTCCCGCGGCCGCGCACTCTGGCCGAGTCGATCCGGGAGCGCTTCTTCGGCGCAGCGGGGGAGGAGCCGGAGGACGAGACCGACGCGCACCTGATGGCGGCGGCGGTCCGGACCCTCCGGCCGCTCGCGCGCCGGATGCACGCGCTCGGCCTGGACGGCGGCGGCGGGGCGCTTTCGATGCCGCCGATCGGGCGGGACTGAACCGCGCGGCCCGGCTCATCGAAAGCGGAGCACCACCGTTCCGGCGATCATGTCGTGGAGCGCCTGTCGGCGCTGGGTGAAGCCCGCCATCATGTAGCCGACGAAGAGGGGAATCGCCGAGAGGATCTTCGCGAATGTGCGGCCCGTCGCGCGCCCGAAGTCGATGCGGCGACCCGACATGTCCGTGACCTTCATCCCGAGCGCCATCTTCCCCAGTGTCGCCTGGGACGACGAGCTCTCGAGCAGCGCCGAGTAGAGCCACCAGACGATGAGCTCGACGAAGTTCTCCCCGCAGGCGAGGCCCATGCCCGCGCCGCGCGCGTCGCGCCAGAGAGGCATCAAGGGGGCGCCGGCCGCGAGCCGGATGACGGCGTGCGTCGCCGCTCCGAGAAAGAAGAGGACGAAGCCGTCGATGACCGCCGCCACGAAGCGGACCCAGAAGCCCGCGTAGGACGGCACGGGCGGCGGGAGAGGCGGCGGGGTCCCGTACGCGTAGCCCGGAGTCGGAGGCGCCGCGGGCGGGGGGATGGGCGGGGGACCGGGAGGAGGAGCGGCCGGAGGCAGGGGCGTGCCCGGCGGATCGAGCTCAGACATGTCAGCTCCTAATTTCCGGGAACGCTAGCACAGCCGTCGCCTCCGCGGTCGCGACCGCGACCGCTCCGGCTCCCGCACCGGGAGGCTCCTCCCTTCGCGACGCTCGGGAGACTCCTCCCGGTGCGAGCGGATGGACGATTTCGCCGGGAACGAACTCCCCTTCTCCCAACTGAAGAGGGCCCGGGAGGGATCCTCGGCTTCTATGGGGCGAGATCAGCCTCCGGAGAGCGGGTCCAGAAGTGCCTTGAGTCTTGCGTGGCCGTCCCGGCTGACGGGTAGGCGGGAGCCGTCCGACAGGACGGCGGCGTGGCTGTTCTTTGCGTAGAGCTCGATGCGCTCGATGCGCTCGACGTTCACGACGAACGAGCGGTGGACGCGGAGGAAGCGGGCGGGGTCCAGGGTCTCCGCCAGGGCGGCGAGTGTCTGAAGCTTCAGGAACTTGCTTCCCCCGGTGCGGACGGCGACGTAGTCGTCCTGCGCTTCGAACCAGTCGACCCGGTCGAGCGGGATGACGTGGACCTGCGCGCCGTCGCGGACGACGACGCGCTCGGCGAATCGGCCCTCCGGCCGGGCGGAAGCGGCGATTGCGGCCGGAGACGGGCGCGCGCCGCTCCGCGACCTGTCTCGCGCGCGCGTGAGCGCCTCCCGGAGGCGCTCGGGACGATAGGGCTTCAGCACGTAGTCGGCGGCGTGGATCTCGAAAGCCTTCAAGGCCCACTGGTCGTAAGCGGTGACGAAGACCACCGCGACCTCGGGAGAAAGGAGCTCCGCCACCTCGAAGCCGTTCAGCCTCGGCATCTCGATGTCGAGAAAAGCCACCTCCGGGCGGCCCTCCGAAGCGGCTCGCACCGCATCGAAACCGTTCGCCGCCTCCCCCACGATCGTGACGCCGGACTCCGCCCCCAGGATCTCGCGCAGGAGGATCCGCGCCGGCTCCTCGTCATCGACGATCAGCACGCGGACCTCGTCTCTCATGCGTCGGCCGGTATCGGAATGGACAGGATGGCCAGGTGCATGCCGTCGACCCGGCGCGCCGCGAAGAGCGCCTCGCCTCCGTATACGACCGACAGGCGGTCCCGCACCATCTTGAGCCCGAGACCGCCGCGCCGCTTCGACGGCGCGTCCGGATCGTACGGGTTCTCGATGACGATCCTCAGGCGCCGTCCGGACCGCTCGGCCTGTACGCGAACGACCCCTCCCGCCTCGAGCGTCGCGATGCCGTGCACGACCGCATTCTCGACGAGAGGCTGGAGGAGCAGCGGAGGCACGGCGCATGCGGCCCCCTCGGCGGACACATCGGTCTCGAACGAGAGCCGCCCCCCGAAGCGCGCCCGCTCGACGTCGAGGTAGCTCGTGGCGAGCGCGATCTCCTCCGAGAGCGGGATCGCCGCCCTCTCCCCCACCGAGAGGCTCTGTCTCAGGAAGTCGGCGAGCCCGACGCACATCTCCCGGGCCTTCGCCGGGTCCGCGCCGACCAGAGCCGAGATCGAGTTGAGGCTGTTGAACAGGAAGTGCGGGTGGATCCGGGCTTTCAGGGCCTCGAGCTCTGCCGTGCGCGCCAGGACCTCGAGCGCGGACTCGCGCCGTTCCGCCTCACGGGCCGCCTCGAAGGCGAGGAGGACGTAATGGAGCGCGACCGAGAGGAGGTACAGCAGCACCCCGGCGCCGAAGAGAACCGGAACCTCGAGCGCGTACCGGGCCGGGAGCGCGGAAAACGCCGGGACGAGGGCGAGAACGCGCACGAGACCCGCGCCCGCGAAGACCCAGACCGCGCTCGTGCACGCGGCCGAGACGCAGTGCGTCACGAGGAGGAGGGCGAACCGGCCTCTCGCGAGAGGAAGGCTCCGCGCGGGATACCAGGCCGAGAGACCCAGGAAGGCATACAGGAGAGTCATCGGGACGGCGAGCACCGCCGCCTCCCGGAGCGACAGCGCGCCCGGGCGAGCGAGGAGCGCGACGAGGATGGCGGCCAGAGGCGCGCAGGCGGCGAGATAAGGGCCGAGGCGTCCCTTGCGGGCGAGGATCGGATGCACGACGCGTCAGTTTTTCACTTCGACGCCACCCATGATCGACATTCCCTTCACGATGAGCGACTTCCCCGGCGCGCTGCCGCGGGGGTCGGCCGAGCCGGCGCTCCGGGTCGAGTTGGAGAACACGCCCAGCACGGGCACGCCCCGGACCACGACGTTCCAATCCTCCGGAACCCGGAGGTCGACGCCTCCCCAGAGGGTGAAGATCTCCATCTCCGCCGCCGCGCCGCCGATCGCGGCGCCTCTCAGGTCGATCTGGAAACCGCCCATGATCGCCGTCACCTCGCCCCCCCGGAAATCCTGGCTGCGCACGACCCGGTCGCCGCCGCCCATGAAAGCGAATTCGTTCAGCGTGGAGCCGGCGACCGACTCGTCCCGGGCGGCGATCCCGGAGCCGCCGTCCGTTCGCGCTCCGCGGCCGCGGAGCGACTCCCAGACCAGAAGGGCGCCGACCAGCAGGAGCACGACGGGCCAGAGCTGGCGCAGGCCGAACGGAAGCAGCCGAAGGGTCCGCGCGAGCAGAAGGAATCCCACCGCCGTGATCACGTAACCCGCGACGCGCTGTTCTCGCGCGCGCGACTGGGAGATCTTCAACAGCCCGAACCCGACGATGAAGAGGGGCCAGTAGTGAAAGACGTCTCCCGCGCGGACCAGCCCGAAGTTGTCGAGAGTGAACAGGAGGCCGAGCAGGATCAGGATCCCGCCCGCGACGATACGGCCTGTGACTCTCGGAGACGCGGCGGTGCTCACGGCCGGGGCTCCGGTCCGGCCGCCGAGCCGCCGCCGATCTCTCCGGCGCCGTTCCAGCGCCGGACGAACCAGGACTCCGTGATCAGCGCGAGCCCCGCGATGACCAGCAGCACGGGCCAGAGGTCGTGGATGCGGAACCAGAAGACTCCGAGCCGGTCGAGCTGGAAGAGGATCCCCAGCACGAGGAGCACGGCTCCGGACGCGAAGTGATGGGCGCGCCGCGGCCCGAGGAGACGGGTCAGGCCCAGCCAGACCAGCATGAGCGGCCAGTAGTCGCCGATCCGGCCGGCGTGCACCGCTCCCAGGTTCTGCAGGAAAAAGAGGCCCCCCACGAAGACCAGGAGCGCTCCCGCGATTACGCGGGAGATCCTTTTCCGTTCGTCGTCGTAACGCATTTTCTTGCTCCTCCGCCTTCAACCTACGGCGGATCCCGTCCGCCGTCTCGCGCGATCCGGCGAACGGTAGCGGAGCGCCGGTGAACGGTGGTTCCCGCCGGGAGTGCGGGACCCGCGCGTCACCCTCGGAGCAACGGACTTAGAATCAGCCGAGTCCATGATCTGTCCCCACTGCGCGAGTCCCAACCCGGAAGGTGAGACCGCGTGCGCGAAGTGTCACCAGAGCCTCGAGTCCGACCAGACGATCGTCGGCGATTCGGGTACCGGCCCACCGACGAGGGTCCTCGAATCGGGGGCCGACCCGTCGATGAGCGCCGCGAATCGGACGATGGACTCGCCCCGGAGCTTCGTCGAGTGGACGAAGGCGAGCGCCTCTTACGGTCCGGCGAGTCTCATCCTCCCCGCGGGACTGGAAATCGGAAAGCGGTATCGCGTCGTGCGCCTCCTGGGAAAGGGGGGCATGGGCGCGGTCTATCGCGTGCACGACATCGACCTCGACCGCGACGTCGCGCTGAAGCTCATCCGATCCGACATCGCCGACAGCCCGGAGACGCTCGCGCGCTTCAAGCGGGAGATCCAGCTGTCGAGCAAGGTCACCCAT
>JBDTOO010000059.1:0-21746 GCA_039933215.1 Acidobacteriota bacterium | reverse complement strand
ACTCGGACACGTCGCGCCCCGCGCGCAGCGCGGAAAGGACGCCGCGTCGTATTCGGGAGCGCGCTCCCCACGCGAGCCCGAATACGCTCAAAGACAGCGCCCCAGACATGACTCGGACACGCGGCCAGGAGACCGCCCGGCCGATCCGATCCGGCGTCCGCCATTTAACCGACAACGGGAACGATCACGGGCCGGACGTCGAAGGCGCGGCGTCCGGCGCGTTTGGCGGCGATCACGATCTCGGCCTTGAGCCATTCGGGGTCGGCGCGCTCTCGCGCGCTCGCACGCGCGAGAACGGCACGTACCGCGCGCTCGACTTCCCCGGCGAGCGCCCGCTCGTCGACCGCGACGCCGCGGACCACGACCGAGACCTCGCGGGACGCCGGGTCGGCCGGGACGAAGACCGCGACGAGCCCCTCCCCGGCCATCTGTCGGCGGTCGCGCACGACGGCCGGATCGACCGTTTCCCCGCGCGAGTCGTAGTAGATCTTTCCGGCGGGCACGGCGGCCGGATCGATCCTCGCTCCATCCGCGGAAAGCGTCAGCCGGTCGCCGTTGTCGAGAAGGTAGACGCGATCCTGAGGCACGCCCGTCTCACGCGCGGCCTCGCCCGCGGCGGCGAGCATGCGCCGCTCGCCGTGGACGGGCATCACGGCCCGGGGCGAGAGGAGCGCCAGCCAGTCCCGGATGTCTTCGCGGTGCGCGTGCCCGGAGACGTGGACGGGCGGATCCGCCTCCCGGATGACTCGAGCCCCGCGCCGCACGAGATGATCCGTGACGCGATTGACCGAGCGCTCGTGTCCCGGGATCGTCCGCGCCGAGAAGACGACGAGGTCCTCGGGCTCCAGCCGCAGATCGGAATGCTCGTCCTGGGCGAGGCGCTGGAGCGCCGAGAACGGCTCCCCCTGGCTCCCGGACGTCACGCAGAGGAGACGATCGGCGGGCTGACGCCGCAGGTCCTGGGGCGCGACGCGCACCCCGGCCGGCAGAGTGAGGCGGCCGAAGCGCTCCGCGATCTCCGCGACGGCGATCATGCTCCGCCCGAGAAGGCCGACGCGCCGCCGCTCGGAAGCGGCGGCGGCAGCGGCCTGGGAGATCCGGGCAACGTGGCTCGAGAACGTGGTCAGGATGATCCGGCCGGGCGCGCCCGCGAAGGCCCGCGCGAGTCCCTCGCCCGCCCGCCGCTCGGAGCCGGCTCGGCCCGCCCGCTCCGCGTTCGTGGAATCCACGAGGGCGAGGTCGATCCCCAGTGCCGCCGCCTCGGCGATCCCTTCGCGATCCGTGCGCTCGCCGTCCGGCGGGTCGTCGTCGAGCTTGAAGTCGCCCGAATGGAAAATCCGCCAGCCTCCCGCCTCGATGCAGATCGCCGCCGAGTCCGGTACCGAATGGGACACGCGAAAGTAGCGGAACGTGAACGCCCCGGCGCGCAGCGGCTGCCTCTCCGCGACCTCCGTCAGGCCTCGCCGCGGAAGCTCCGCCTCCTCGAGCCTCCGGCGCGCCAGGGCGAGCGTGAATGGAAGCCCGTACACGGGCGCGTCGCACCACGCGCGCAGAAGGGCGAGCGCCCCGATGTGATCCTCGTGGCCGTGCGTCAGGAGGACCGCGTCGATGCGCTCGCCTTCCAGGGCCCGCATGTCGGGAGCGACCCGGTTTACCCCGGGGAAGGTCTCGTCGGGAAACGAGACTCCCGCGTCGACGATCACGCTCGATCCCTCGCAGCGGAGCCAGAGAAGATTCCGGCCGAACTCGCCCAGGCCGCCGAGCGGAACGATCTCGAGATCGGACAAGTCAGAGCTCCGTCCGCCCGGCGTGCGGGGACTCGGGCGCCGGAGCGGCGGCGGCGAGCGCCAGGAAGTCCTCGAGCGACAGCTCTTCCGCGCGCGCGCGGCGATCCTTTCCGAGGCGGTCGAGCGCGGCTTCCCAGATCTCCCGTCCTCCCGCGGCCGCGAGGGCGTTCGGCAGCGTCTTGCGCCGCATCTGAAACGCGAGCGAGGCGAGCGCCAGGGCGCGATCCCGCGGCACGGCGGGGAGAGCCTCGTCCCGCGGCACGAGCTCGAAGACACTCGAGATGACTTTGGGCCTCGGGCGAAACGCGCCCGGCGGAAGGTCGAAGAGGATCCGCGTCTTCGCGAACGCCGCGGCGCGAACCGAGAGATAACCGTAGTGCTCGCTGCCGGGCCGGGCCGCGAACCGCTGAGCAACCTCTTTCTGGACGGTCGCGACCGAGCGCCGGATGCCGGTGTCCGCGATCGCCGACACGAGGATCGGCGTGGCCACGTTGTACGGCAGGTTCGCGACGAGGACGGCCGGCGGATCCCAACCCCCCTCCGCGAGCCACTCCGAAAAGGACCGATCGAGCGCGTCCCCGGCCAAAAGCCGGAAGCGCGGCTCGGCCGCGAGCTCCGCGGCGAGCGCCTCGGCGCGCAGCGGATCGATCTCGATCGCGAGGATGCGTCCGGCCCGGGCGAGGAGGGGCCGGGTCAGGGCGCCGTCGCCCGGGCCCACTTCGATGACGGTGTCCGAGGGGGTGAGCCGCGCCGCGTCGGCAATTCGTTCGGCGGTGGCGGCGTGGACGAGAAAGTTTTGTCCCCAGCGCTTCCGGTAGGGGATCACCGCATTCCCTGGCGTCGGATGAGCCAGAGCAGCGCGGCGGGCAGGATGACCATCGCGGCCACGGCCGCCGCGAAGATCCCGTCGCCCGCGCCCGACAACCGGCGGAAATTCATCCCGAAGAAACCGGTGACGAAGGACAGCGGTAGAAACACCGTGGAGATCAACGTCAGCTTCCGGACGACCTCCGACAAACGGTTGTTCTCGACGGACAGGAACGCGTCGAGCGAGCCCGTCAGGAGCTCCCGGTACGTGTCGATCGAGTCGGTGATCCGGATCAGATGGTCGTACACGTCCTGGAAGTAGAAGATGCGCGAAGAGTCCAGGACGGGGGGATCCCGCCGCAGGAGCACGTTGACGGCGTCCCGCTCCGGGGCGATGACGCGGCGAAGAAGTGCCAGGTCCTTCTTCAGGTCGAGCAGCTCCGCGAGCCGCGACCGGTCGAACTCCGCGAAGACGGCCGACTCGACGGCCTCGGTGCGCTCGGCGAGATCGTCGAGGACGGGAAAGTACTCGTCGACGACGGCGTCGAGGACCTCGTAGAGCAGCCCCGAGACGTCGTGAGATCCCGGCTGGCGGCAGTAGCGGTCGACGACGTCGACCAAGAGCGGGACCTCCCCGTCATGGCAGACGATGAGGAAGTTCGGGCCGATGAACGCGTCGATCTCGGCCATCGCGATCCGGCCGTCGCCCGCGGTGATCCGGTAGCAGACGAGAAAGTAGTGGTCGGGAAAGACCTCGATCTTCGGCCTCTGGTGGCGGTGGCGGACGTCCTCGATCGCCAGGGGATGGAGCGAGAGCTCGCTCCCGAGGGCGGCGAGCTCTTCGTCCGTCGGGGACTGAAAATCGCCGAAGAGAAACGACTTGGGCGCCGAGATCTTCGCGCGGAGGCCCTGGAGCGGCACGTTCTCCGTCCGGCCGCCCGTCACGGGGTCGAACAGGATGATCCGGGGCGGTTTGCGCGATTCCGGACGCGAGCGCTCCGCCCAAGCGACGTCTCCGGGATGCGGGTGCCGCGGCGCCGCCACGGCCGGAGGGTATCAAATGGTAAACTGCCGTCGCACAGGAAATCCTTTTGTCATCGGTCTACACACTCGACAACCGCCGCCTCGAGAACTTTCTCGAAAGACACAAGGCGTACTACGCCTATTCGGGAGAGATCGAGATCGACCGGTTCCTGCGCGAGGTCCTCCAGAAAGCGAACGAGTTCGTCCCCTCGGCGGCCGGCTCCATCCTCCTGGATGACCCGATCACCAAAAACAACGACGACCGGCTGGAAAACGATCTCGTCTTCATCGCGACCTTCGGAGCCGAAGGCGAGTCGCGCCTGTCGCGGCGGATCAACGCGCGGATCGGCATCGCGGGCCACGTGTACTCGACCGGCGTCGGCTACATGACCGAGGACGTGGTCGACGACCCGTATTTCTATCCGACGTATGAGGCGCCGAGCTTCCACACGAAATCGGTCCTCTGCGTGCCCATCCGGATCGAGGCGGCGGTCTGCGGCGTGCTCGAGCTCGTGAACCGGGTCGGGCCGGGCGGCTTCCGCGAAAAGGACCGCCGTCTCCTCGAGATCTTCGGCGACTACGCCTCGATCTCGATTCAGAATCTCCTGGACGCCCGCCGCGCGTACGAGGTCGCCAAGCGGGACGGCCTGACCGGCCTTTTCAACGAGCGCTACCTGCACCTGCGGCTGACACAGGAGCTCTCCCGGATCTCCCGCGACGGCGGCGATCTCTGCATCATTTTCCTCGACCTCGACAACCTGAAATCGGTCAACGACCGGCACGGCCACCTCGCGGGCAGCCAGGTGCTGCGCGAGGTCGGATACGTCCTGAAGCGTACGGTCACCGACGAGCGCGCCACCCTGACACGGTACGGCGGGGATGAGTTCGTCCTCATCCTTCCCGGCGAGAGCATCGAGGAAGGCATGGAGATCGCCGAAAGGATCCGGGAGGCGATCCGCTCCGCCACGTTCCTCTCCCGCCCCTACGGCTTCAACAGCCCCGCCCTTTCCCTCCAGGGAACGATCACCGCCTCGCTCGGCGTCTCTTCGGTGCGCACGCACGCGACGCCCGCGACCTCCGTCGAGCAGCAGAAAAACGAGCTCCTCCGCGCGGCCGACCAGGCCCTGTATCAAGCCAAGGAGGGTGGCAAGGACCGCACGGCCGCCGCGGCCGTGCCCCCCGATTCCTCCAAGCCCTCCGTCGTGATGAGGTAGACGGGCCTTCTTCGTCGCGGCGTCGGCCGTCCGCGGGACGGGCGTGCCGCTTTCCCGGCGAGGCCCCGCGTGCTATCTTTTCGCGCTCGGCTTTTCGCGGGCAATTACTCGACCGAGGGCTCCATGACCTCCACCACCGACACGCGGACGGACCTCTCCCCCAACGACGTGCTCGACGCCCTGTCGAAGCACATCCTGGTCGACGGATACCACGTCGTCATGGACCTCGAGAGGAGCCGCGGCTCCTATCTCTACGACGCCCGCAGCGGTCGGCCGCTCCTCGACTTCTTCACGAACTTCGCCACGATGCCGGTCGGGTACAACCACCCGAAGATGTCCGATCCGGAGTTTCGCGAGCGGTTGATGCAGGCCGCCGTCACCAAACCCGCCAACAGCGACATCTACACGAGCCTCTACGCGGATTTCGTCGAGAGTTTTTCGCGCCTCGCCATCCCCCCGACTCACGCCGACCACCTCTTCTTCGTCGAAGGCGGCGCGCTCGCCGTCGAGAACACGCTGAAGACGGCCTTCGACTGGAAGGTCCGCAAGAACATCGCGAAGGGCGCCGGCGCGACGGGCGGAAGCCGCATGCTCCATTTCC
Organism: Acidobacteriota bacterium; assembly: GCA_039933215.1. GTDB lineage: Bacteria > Acidobacteriota > Thermoanaerobaculia > UBA5066 > Gp7-AA6 > JALYUA01. Next base: position 16,314 of record JBDTOO010000059.1, on the reverse strand, counting down.
GCCACGCCTTCCACGGGCGTTCCGGCTACACGCTTTCCATGACGAACACGGCCGACCCGCGCAAGACGCAGTACTTCCCCACCTTCGACTGGCCGCGGCTCTCCTGCCCCGCGCTGCGTTTTCCGGTCACCGCCGACGTGCTCCAGGAGGTCGAGAAGGCCGAGGAGATCGTCGAGAAGGAGATCCGGAAGGCCTGCGCCGACTTCCCCGGGGACGTCGCCGGGCTCATCCTGGAGCCGATCCAGGGGGAAGGCGGCGACAACCATTTCCGGCCGGAGTTCTTCCGCCGGCTGCGCTCCCTGGCGGACGAGCTCGAGTTTCTCCTGATCTTCGACGAAGTGCAGACGGGCGTCGGTCTCACCGGATCCATGTGGTGCTGGCAGCAGATGGGGGTGGAACCCGACCTCTTCTGCTTCGGAAAGAAGACGCAGGTCTGCGGATTCGCCTCGAATCACCGCATCGACGACGTCGACAACGTCTTCAAGATCTCGTCGCGGATCAACTCGACCTGGGGAGGCAACCTGGTCGACATGGTCCGGTGCGAGCGCTACCTCCAGATCATCCAGGAGGAAAACCTCGTCGAGAACGCGCGCGTCGTGGGCGAGCACTTCGTCACGCGCCTTCGCGAAATGGCCGACGAGTTCACGGGCATCGTGTCGAACGTCCGGGGACGCGGCCTCTTCATCGCGTTCGATCTTCCCGACAAGGCGATGCGCGACCGCACCCTCGCGGCGTGCCTCGAGCACGGACTGATCGGCCTCGCGTCGGGCTCCTCCGCGATCCGTTTCCGCCCCTCGCTCGCTCTGTCGAAGGACGAGGCCGATGAGGGCGTCCGGAAGCTACGGCGCGCCCTGACCGCCGCGCGGTCGTAAGCGCCCGACCACGGAGAGCCGCGGCCTCGAGCCCGGTCCGCGAAGCGCGAAGCGTAAGATGCGCTGGACGAGACGACGGCCCTCCGCCGCGGCCGTCCGCCGCGGGCTCGTCATTCTGCCCTCCGCCGCCGCCGCGGTCCTCGCCGGCGCGGCGGCCTTCTTCCTGACCCTTCCCGACGTCGAGCCCCTGGCGAAGGAGTTCCCGAAGACGACGGCGTTCATGGAGCGCCGCCGGAACGAGCTCGCCAAAGATGGGAAGGACGCCGCGCTCGAATGGCGGCCCGTTCCCCTGGCGCGGATCTCCCCCTCCATGGCCCGAGCCGTCATCGCCGCCGAAGACGCGCGATTCTACGAGCACGAGGGCGTCGATTGGGAGGCCGTGCGGGGAGCGGCGGAGCGCGACTGGCGCGGCAAGCGGTTCGGCGTGGGAGGGTCGACCGTCACCCAGCAGCTGGCGAAGAACCTTTACCTCTCACCCGCCCGCACCCCCTGGCGCAAGCTGCGCGAGTGGGCGATCGCCAGACGGCTCGAAAAGACCCTCTCGAAGAAACGGATCCTGGAGCTCTATGTGAACGTCATCGAGCTCGGGCCGCGCACCTTCGGGGTCGAGGCGGCCTCCCGCCGGTATTTCGGGAAGTCCGCCTCCGCGCTCTCGCCACGCGAGGCGGCGACCCTCGCCGCGATGATCCCGGCGCCCCGGAGCTTCGACCCCGTCCGTCATCCCGAGCGGCTCGAGCGGAGGGTCCGGAGGATCCTCCGCGGAATGGGAGCCTGAGGGCGGCGTGCTATCCTGACTCGCAACCTGTTTCCAATGTGGAGGTTGAACGCATGCGCCGGGCCCGAATACTGCCTTTTCTCCTCCTGCTCGCGATCCCGGCGTCCTGCTCCCGGCGCGCCGCCCGCATCGACGTCTCCCCCAAGAAGCTCAAGATCTACGGCCTCGAGCACACCCAGCGCCTGAGCGCGAAGCTCCTGGACAAACGGGACCGGCAGCTCGAGATCGGAACGGCGAACTGGGAGAGCGCGAAGCCCGACGTGGCGGCGGTCGACTCCGGCGGCCTCGTCACCCCGAAGGCCGAGGGCAAGACCCGGATCATCGCCCGCTACGACGGGGTCACGGCCGAGGTTCCGGTCGAAATCGTCGACGTCAAGAACGTCGAAGTCCAGCCTGCGAGTTTCCATCTGGTCGGTCCTCCCGGCACCCGTCTTCCGCTGCAGGCCGTCGTGAAGAATTCGAAGGATCAGACGATCGGCCTGCCCGTGACGTGGTCGTCGGCAAAGCCGGAAGTCGCGACCGTCGGCCCGGACGGCGTGGTCGCCTCCGCCGGGCGGGGGACGACGATGCTCATCGCGAAAGTCGGCGACATTCAGGGCGCCGCCGAAGTCCAGGTCGAGATCCATGAGATCGGACGGCTGGAGCTCCGGCCCGCCACGGCGCTCGTTCGCGTGGGCGACTCCCAGCAGTTCTCCGTGATCGCTTACCGGGCGGACGGCACCGCGATCGAGGGCGCCGCGGCGATCTTTTCGAGCACGAATCCGGCCGTGGCGCGCGTCAATCCGGCCGGCCGCGCCGACGGGATCGCGCCGGGCGCCGCCACGATCCGGGTGACGCTCGGAACGATCGCCGGAGAGGCCACGCTGATCGTGAACTGAGCGCCTCGGGGCGGCACGCCGCTCGCACGAGAACGCTCTCGAATGCGTGACTCCAAGCCCGCCGGGACGACCGGCATGATCCGTTCGCCCGCCGTCGCCGGAACCTTCTACGAAAGCCGCCCGGCCGCGCTCGAGCGCGACGTCCGGTCCTTTCTTCCCACGGACGCGGCACCCGGCCCGGCCTTCGGCGCCATCGTCCCCCATGCGGGATACGTCTACTCCGGCCCCGTCGCCGGAGCGGTGTACGCGCGGATCCGCGTTCCCCCTTCCGTCGTGATCCTCTGCCCGAATCACACGGGCCGCGGCATGCCCGCCTCCCTCGATCCCTCGCAAGCCTGGCGCACGCCGCTCGGCGACGTTCCCGTCGACCGGCCGCTCGCGGAGCGCCTGCGCGGGCTGGCGCCTTCTCTCGAATGGGACCCCGCCGCCCACGTCCGGGAGCACTCCCTCGAGGTCCAGCTCCCCTTTCTGCAAGTCGCCCGGCCGGACGTTCGCATCGTCGCGGTATGCCTCGGCGCGCAGGACCTCGATCTCTGCCGCGAGGTGGGCGAGGCGCTCGCCCGGCTCGTTTCCGGGGGAGCGGAGGACGGCGACGGCGAGGACTCCGCTCCTCTCCTCCTCGCCTCCTCGGACATGAACCACTACGAATCGCGCGCCGTCGGCCGGCGGAAGGACGAGCGGGCGCTGGCGCGCATCGAGGCGATCGACCCGGAGGGCCTCTTCGCCACGGTGCTCGCGGAATCGATCTCGATGTGCGGGTTCCTGCCGGCCACCGCTCTCCTCTTCGCGGCGCGGGCGGCCGGCCGCGGGCCGGTCCGGCTCGTCCTGCGGCGGGACAGCGGCGACGAGACCGGGGACACGCAGTCCGTCGTCGGCTACGCCGGGCTGATCGTCGCGTGAGGCGGGGTCAGATGGCGTCCTCGCGGAGGAGGAGCGCGGCGCGGGCCCGGACGTCCGCGGCGACCCCCGGGGCACCCGCGATGATGTTGCCCCGCTCCCAGTAGCGGGTTCCGCCGTCGAAATCGGTGAGGACGCCGCCGGCCTCCTCGATGAGCAACGCGCCCGCGGCGATGTCCCAGGGGGCGAGCTGGAACTCGAAGAATCCGTCGAAGACCCCGGCGGCGACGTACGCGAGATCGAGGGCCGCGGACCCCGCCCGGCGGATCCCGCGAGCGGTCGTGAAGACCGAGCGAAAGAGGGCGAGATAGAGGTCGATCCGATCCCTCGACCGGAACGGAAAGCCGGTCGCGACGAACGCGCCTTCCAGCCCGGGCCGGGAAGAGACCGAGATGCGCGTCCCGTTGCGGAACGCGCCGCCGCCGCGTTCGCAGGCGTAGAGCTCTTCGCGGAGCGGATCCCAGACCACGCCCGCGACGAGGCGGCCCTCCTCCCGCGCCGCGATCGAGACGCACCAGAACGGAAAACCGGCGATGAAATTCGCGGTTCCGTCGAGAGGATCGATGATCCACGTCCGGGAGCCGGGAAGCTCCCCCGCACGCCGGCCTCCCTCCTCGCCGAGAAAGGCGTCCTTCGGAAAGCGCCGCCGGATGGAAGCGACGATGCGCTCCTCGCTCTCCCGATCGGCGATCGTCACGAAGTCGTTCTTCTTCTTTTCCTCGATCGAGCCGGCCGGCAGACGCCGCCAGTGGCGGGTGAGGATCTCGCCGCCCTCGCGGGCCGCGGCCACGGCGGATTCGAGGACCTCGTTCACGTCACTTCCCCCGTTCCCGCGCGATCCGCGCGAAGCCGTCCGCCACGGCGTGCTCCGCCGCCCCGCCGAGCACGTTGAACCCGCGTTCGTCGGCGAGCGCCTCGCGTCCGGAAGAGAACGCCTTCCACCAGTAGACGCCCTTCCACCAGGGCTCCTTCCCGAGAGCGCGGAACATCGCGTCGATCCCGCGGGCGCAGTCGGTTCCGGACGCCGGACGTCCGCTGTTCTCGTCGTGCGGCGCGATCCACGAGGCGCGCGAGAGGGGAAAACCCGCCTCCGTGAAGAGGACCGGCTTCCCCGCGGCGCGCGAGAGCCGGGCGAGGGGCAGCGCGGCCGCCCGGACGCCGCTCTCCAGGACGGCGTCCGACGCGGCGGCGTCGGCGCTCGGAGGGTCGTAGAAATCGACGCCGATCGCGTCGAGGTCCCCCCAGAACGGGACGCGCAAGGCGCCCGCCACCCAGTTCGAGGCGTAGGTCAAAGGCGCCCCCGTCGCGAGCCGCACCGCGGCGATCGTGCGGCGCCAGTCGGCCGGCCGTGTCTCCGTGCCGTTCAACTCGGTCCCCAGGCAGAAGAGGGAAGCGCCGGACGCCTCCGCGACCACGGCGTGGTGGACGATGAAGCGCCGGTAGGCGTCGAACCACCGCGACCAGTCGGCTTCCGTCGTCATCGCGATCTTTCCCACGAACGCCCCGTCCCCCACCCAGATCTGCGGCTTGACCATCGAAGTCATCCCGAGGCCTCGCGCGTCGGCGACGGCGCGCAGCGTTCCCTCGTCGGTTTCCCCCTCCGGGCTGCGGTGGACGAAGACGAGGGAGGGCTGGCCCGGGTCGCGCTGGAAAGCGAACGGCATCACGGAGACCGCGTCGACGTGGAGGCGCGAGAGGCGGGCGAGTGTTTCGCGGGAGCGCGGGGAGATGTATCCGGCGTCGATCGAGTTCGACATCGCGTAGGAGACGCCCCGCAGGAAGCCCTCTGGAAGAGGCCGGCGCGCGGGCGGCGCGGCGGCGCCACGCGAGGAAACGGCTTCCCATCGCGCGAGCGCCGCCTCCGCCTCCGCCTCTGCTCCCGCCAGCACCGCGAGCACCGGGGCTTCGCCCTCGGAGCGGATTGCCGTTTCGAGCCATGAGGCCGCGCAGCCGACGGCGAGGACGGGCGATACATCCGCCTCCTCTTCGCCGGCCGCGCCGCGGCGAGGCCGCGGGCCCGCGCCTCCGCCCATCGTCTCGCGCGGCGTCGGGGCGACGCCCGCGCGAGCGGCGAAAGCGGCGAACCCCGGCACGCCGCGGCCCCACCAGCGGCCCGCGGCGCGGGCGCCGAGGGCGAGGAGCAGGATGGGCCGGGCCGCCAGGCGGGGATCCTCGGCGGCGTACGCGGCGGCGGCGAGCGCCGGAGCGACGAGGTCGGGCTCCGGCGGGGACGACGCGTCCACCTCGACCCGAACGACGCCCTCGGAGACGGACACGTCGGCGGGGCGGGACGAGCCCGTCACCCGCGCCTTCATCACCGCGTCCGGATAGACCCGGATCTCGAGAGGCGCACGGCGGGTCTTTCTCGCGAAGCGGGCGAGCACGCGCTCGAGGCGGTCGACCGCCGGGCGCTGCTCCGGCCCGAACCTCCAGCGAACCCCGTCCCGAACGACCGTCGCGAGCGATCCCAGGAACTCTTCCCTCGACCCGATCTCATCGCGGTCCGCGGACCGGTCGACCGCGAGCGCTCCGGACGCCTCGACCCGAAGCCGCCCCGTCTTCGAGAGCTCCCCCGACACGACGCGGTAGTCGGAGTCGCCGGGCTCCCGCCGGAAGATCCCGCGCGCGGCGACGCGCCACGCCGACTCCCGGTCCAACCCGAGCACCAGCGTCTCGCGCGGGATTCGCGGGTCCCGCACCGCCACCGCGTCGCCCGCGGCTCGATAGGTGCGCCCGTCGAACGCGAAGCCGCGGCCGTCGGCCGTCACCCCGACGCGCGCGAGCCGGCGGACCGCTCCGGGAGACGCCGGCACCACCTCGATCCGGAAGACCTCGGAACCCTCCGGCACCGGGGATTCCTCTCCCGCGGTGTCGAGGACGATCCCGCGGCGCCGCGCCCATTCCGAGAAGCGGGAGAGCTCCGCGCCCTCCGTCACCGTCCGGGGCGCGCGCACGGCGACCCGGCGGGACGGCTGTTCCGTGGCGCTCGCCGAGGCGGCCGGTGCCGGCGCCGCCGGCGCGGCGGTGGGAGGGGCGGGGGACTTCGACCAGAGCAGGGCGGCGAGCGCGGCCGCCGCCGCGGCGCCGAGCCCGATGGCGCCCGTCCGCACTAGGACGCGCCGCGCGCCCAGACGATCCGCCCGCGCACGATCGTCGCCGCGGGGGCGCCGACGAGCCGCCTCCCGGAAAAGGGGGTGTTGCGGGAAAGCGACTCGAAGCGCAGCGGGTCGACCGTCCACTCGGCGCGGGGGTCGAACAGGGTCACGTCGGCGGGCGAGCCCGGCGAGAGATCCCCGCCCGGGAGCCCGAATGCGGCGGCGGGTCCGGCCGAGAAGAGCTCGGCGAAGCGCGGCCAGGAAAGGCGGCCCGGCCGGACGAGCGCGTCGTGGACGAGCGCGGCCGCCGTCTCGAGCCCGACGATTCCGAACGGAGCGGTGTGAAATTCGACCGCCTTCTCGTCCTCGTGATGCGGCGCATGGTCGGTGGCGATGGCGTCGACCGTGCCGTCGACCAGGCCGGCGATGAGCGCTTCGACGTCCGACGGCTCGCGAAGCGGAGGGTTCATCTTGGAGTTCGTGGAAAACCCCGAGCGCGAGACCTCCTCGTCGGTCAGCACGAGGTGATGAGGCGTCACCTCGCACGTCACGGCGAGACCGAGCGCCTTGGCCTCGCGCACGAGCCCGAGGGCGCGACGCGTCGAAAGGTGGGCGATATGCAGGCGGCCGCCCGCGAGCTCCGCCACGAGGAGATCCCGCGCGACCGCGGCCGCCTCCGCGATCGCGGGCTGACCCGCGAGCCCGAGGCGCGTCGAGACCGCCCCCTCGTGCATGGGGGCGCCGCCCGCGAGAGTCGGGTCCTCGCAGTGCTGGATGATCGGCAAGCGGAAGAGGCCCGCGTGCTCGAAGGCATGGCGCAGGAGCGCGCCGTCGGCGAGCCACTTCCCGTCGTCGGAGAGCGCCACCGCGCCGGCGATCTGCATCTCTCCGAACTCCGCGAGCTCGCGCCCGAGCTGGCCTCTGGTGATCGCGCCGATCGGGTAGAGCCGCGTCCCGGCGGCGGCACGCGCTTTGGAAACGAGAAACTCGGCGATCGCCCGGTTGTCGACCACGGGATCCGTGTTCGGCATCGCGCAGACGGCGGTGAAGCCGCCCGCCGCCGCGGCGCGCAGGCCGGAAGCGATCGTCTCGGCATACTCGCGTCCCGGTTCCCGCAAGTGCGCGTGGAGGTCGATGAAGCCCGGCAGGACCACGAGGCCGGCCGCGTCGAGCAGTTGCGCGCCGTCGAGGTCGAGCCCCGCCCCCACCTCGAGGATCGTCCCGCCTTCGCCGTCCACGCGCACGTCGAACGCGCCGTCGCGGCCCGATCGCGGATCGACCACGCGCCCGCCGCGCACGAGAAGCGGCGTCATCCCTCCCCCTCCCAGGGGCGGCCGGTCAGAAGGAGATAAAGGACCGCCATCCGGACGGCGACGCCGTTCGACACCTGCTCGAGAATGAGCGACCGCGGCGAGTCGGCGACCTCGGAGGAGATCTCCACCCCGCGGTTCATCGGCCCCGGGTGCATCACGACGGCTCCTTCGCTCGCCCGCGCGAGGCGGGCGGCGGTGAGCCCGTAGTGCTTGAAGTATTCGCGGGAAGAGGGGAACAGAGACGTACCCTGTCTCTCGAGCTGCATCCGGAGCATCATGACCACGTCGGCGCCTTCGAGCGCCTCGTCGAACTGCGTCGTCGCCTGCACTCCCATCTCGTCGATGCGCGGAGGCAGGAGCGTCGGAGGCGCGCACACGACGACGCGGGCGCCCATCTTCGTCAGGAGCCAGATGTTCGACCGGACGACCCTCGAGTGCGCGAGGTCGCCGACGATCGCGACGCGCAGGCCCTCGATTCGCCCGAAGTGGCGGCGGATCGTCAGGGCGTCCAGGAGCGCCTGCGTCGGGTGCTCGTGCGCTCCGTCGCCCGCGTTCACGACACCCGCCCGGAGATTCCGCGCGAGGAAGTGAGGAACGCCGGGCGTGCCGTGCCGGATCACGATCAGATCGGGAGCCATGGCCTGAAGGTTCCGGGCCGTGTCCAGGAGGGACTCCCCCTTCTCGACCGAGCTGCCCTTCGCCGCGAAGTTCAACGAGTCCGCGGAGAGCCACTTCTCCGCCGTCTCGAAGGAGAACCTGGTTCGCGTCGACGCTTCGAAGAAGAGGTTGACGACCATCCGGCCACGCAGCGCGGGAACCTTCTTGATCTCGCGCTCTCCGATCGAGCGCATGGACTCCGCGGTGTCGAGGATGAGGGCGATCTCCTCGGGGGCCAGGGTCTCGATCCCGAGGAGGTCTTTCGAGCGGAGAGAGGTCGCGGGCACCGTCGAGAAGGCTACCGGAGCCCGAGGCGCGACGCCTGCGGCCTCGACCCGCTCACGCGGTCTTCTCCAGGATCCAGACCTCGTCCGTGCCGTCCGTCTCTTCGAACATGACCTTGATGACCTCGCGCCCGGCGGTCGGCACGCTCTTGCCGACGTAGTTGGCTTCGATCGGCAGCTCGCGGTGGCCCCGGTCGATCAGAACCGCCAGGCGCATCGCGCGGGGCCGGCCGAGGTCGATGACGCCGTCCAGCGCCGCCCGGATCGTCCGTCCCGTATAGAGGACATCGTCGCAGAGAAGGACGGTCCGGCCGTTCAGGTCGAAGTCGATCTCCGTCTTCTTCAGGAGGGGCTGCGGGGCGACCAGCGTGAGGTCGTCCCGGTAGAGCGTGATATCGAGCGTCCCGACCGGAAAAGGCCGGTCGACGAGCTCTCCGAGGCGCCGGGCGAGGCGGTTGGCGAGCGGGACCCCCCGCGTGCGGATGCCGATGAAGGCCAGGTCAGGGAGGTCCTTCTGGCGCTCGGCGATCTCATGAGCCATGCGGTCGACCATGCGCCGGATGCGCTCACTGTCGAGGATCCGGGTCTTTTTGACGAGCGTTTCAGCCAACGTCGGCGCAGTCTATGGGGTGCCTTCCTCCCCGTCAAGGCGACCGGCCCGCCGAAAAACGAGGAAAAAGCACCTCCCCGATTCGTCCAACGGGTTTACAATTGGTGAAAAATCGACATGGTCATCTACAACGCAGCCACGCGCGAGCTGACGGCCAAGATCGTCTACTACGGTCCCGGCCTCGGCGGCAAGACCACCAACCTGCAGCTGCTCCACGAACGCCTCGAGCCGGCGACCGTCGGCAAGCTCCTGAATCTCGCGACGCAGACCGACCGGACGATCTACTTCGACCTCCTGCCGGTCGAGCTCGGCGACATCAAGGGCTACAAGATCCGGTTCCAGCTCGCCACGGTCCCGGGACAGACCGCGTTCAACGAGACTCGGCGGGTCGTGCTGAAGGGGACCGACGGGATCGTCTTCGTCGCCGACTCCCAGTGGACGATGCTGCCGAAGAACCTCGAGAGCTGGCAGAACCTCAAGGAAAACCTGAAGGCGAACGGCGTCTCCTTCGAGGGGATCCCCGTCGTCATCCAGTACAACAAGCGGGACCTCACCGACGTCCTGTCGGTCGACGCGCTCCAGGAGGCACTCGGCCTCTCTTCGTACCCCTTCGTCGAAGCGGTCGCGAGCGCCGGACGCGGCGTGACCGAAACCTTCAAGCTGATCTCGAAGCTGACGTTCGTCGATCTGCTGCGGCGCCTCCAGGGCCGCAAGCCGGAGGAAGCCGGGCCGCCGCCGCCGCGCCGAGAGACGGACGACCTCCTGTCCTGGAAGGATTCGCTCCTCAACCATCGCACGGGAACTCCCGCGCCCCCGGTCCCGACGACCGCCTCCCCCGAGCCGGTCGAGAAGAAGCGCGCTTTCGCGCTGGTACCGGCCCTGCCGGTCGTCCCCGACGAGCCGCCATTCGAGGCGGGAGACGAGTCTCCGACTCCCTTCGCGGCGGCGCCCGAGGCCGGCGCTCCGTTCCCCGAGGCCGGCACCGACCGCTCCGCGGAGGAGCTCTACCTCCCCGAGATGCCCGAGATGCCCGGACTCTCCGAAATCACGCAGGAAACGGCGCCGATGGCCGCGGCGGTTCCGGCGGAGCCTTCGCCCGCCGCCGCGATCCCTTCGACCGGTTGGAGCGCGAACGCCGAGGCTCCGTCCGCGCCGATGACCGCGCCGGACGCACCGCTCGCCTCGCCCCCGCCGGCTCCCCCGGCGGCGCCAGCCGCCCCGGCGGAGTCGGACGCGCGCATGGCGGCCATGGAGACGCGGATCGAAGAGGTTCTGTCCCTCTCGACCAGGGAGCGCGAGGAACGGCTCCGCGCGGCCGAGGAAGCGCGGGCGCTCGCCGCCCGCCTGGACGGCTTCGAGCGCGACGCCCGCTCGTTCGCGATGTCGCTCGGCGAACGCCTCGAGATCCTCTCGCGGGATTCGGCCGCGAGCGACGTCGCCCAGCGGGTGTCCGAAATGCAGGACCGCCTGGCGGCCGGCGACAAGCGGCAGCGGACGTCGGAGGACGATCTCTCGATGGCGCTGCGTAGCTTCGGCGAGCGCGTCGAGAAGCTCCACCAGCAGGTGCAGGCGATCGCCGCCCAGGTGGAGACGCTCGAGAGCTCCCTGCGCGAGAAGACCAGCCAGAGCCGCCGCGAGGCGGACGACATCCGCAGCGAGATCCAGTCCCTTCAGACCGTGATCGACGACAAGTTCGGCCAGAGCGGGCGCGAGGCGGAGGACATCCGGACCCAGATCTCGCCGCTTCTCGAAGCGCACGGAGACCGGGGGGCCTCGGACCAGAGGCTCAACCAGGAGTTCGAACGGCTGCGGGAATCGCTCGCGGATTCCCTGGGCGACCTCTCGGACCGGCTCCGGCGGGCGGTGCGGGGAGCCTGACCGGCTGACCGCCTCACACCGCTCGAGTTCGCCCCTCGTCAGCCCCCGCCCACCAGCTTCGACAGGAACCCCTCGTCCTCCCTCCAGTCCGCGCGGACGCGGACCGTGAGCTCCAGGAAATAGCGCCGTCCCGTCTGCGCCTCGAGGTCCTCGCGGGCCGCCTTTCCGATGTCGCGAATCATCGCCCCGCCCTTGCCGACGATGATCCCCTTCTGACCTTCTTTCTCGACGACGATCGAAGCCGTCACCACTGTCAGGTTCTTCGCGTCGTCCTCGCGGACCGTTTCGACGACGACGGCCGAGGCGAACGGAAGCTCCTCCCGCGTCCGTTCGAGCAGCTTTTCGCGAACGACCTCGCCGATCCACTCCGACTCCGGGGTGGCGGTCAGGAAGTCCTCCGGATAGCCCGCTTCGGCCTCGGGGAGCGCCCCGGCGAGGGTCCCGGCGAGATCCTCCACGCCTTCCCCCGTCCGAGCCGAGATCGGCACGATGTCCCGGAACTCGAACCGGCGCGAGAAGCCTTCGATCAAGGGGAGAAGATCGGACCGTGCGAGCAGGTCCACCTTGTTCAGCGCCAGGATCGTGGGGCGCGGAACCCTCGCGAGCAGCCGGATCAGGAACTCCTCGCCCTTCCCGCGGCGCTCCGACGCGTCGATGACGAGGAGGGCGACGTCGGACGTCGCGAGCGCGTCCGTGGCGTCGCGCACCATCGCGGAATTCATGCGGTGCTCGGGACGATGGATCCCCGGCGTGTCGAACAGAGCGATCTCCGCCCCGGGCCGGCGCGCGATCCCGAGGATGCGCTTGCGGGTGGTCTGAGGCTTGTCGGAGACGATCGCGACCTTCTCTCCGACGAGCCGGTTGACGAGGGTGCTCTTGCCCGCATTCGGGCGCCCGACGACGGCAACTTCTCCCGCGCGGAAGGTCATTCCCGGGCGACGGCGGCGGGCGCGGCCTCGACGCGGACGCGGTGCACGCGCCGTCGGTCCGCCTCTTCGACGGTGAAGATGAGGTCGGACTCGCGGTGTGTCTCGCCGGGCCGCGGGATGTGTCCGAGGCGGGCGGCCAGGAATCCGCCGATCGACGAAAACTCCTCTTCCTCCGGACCGCGCCCGAAGAGCTCCCGGACCGTGGCGATGTTCTCCCGCCCGGACACCGAGAAGGCGTGCTCGCCGGCCGGGGTGACGGCCTCGCGCTCGTCCTCGTGCTCGTCGGAGATCTCTCCGACGATCTCCTCGAGAAGGTCCTCGACGGTCACGAGCCCGGAGACGCCTCCATATTCGTCCACGACGATGGCGAGCCAGAGGTGGCGGCGCTGGAACTCGCCGAGCAGCTCCGACACCTTCTTCGATTCCGGGACGAAGTAGGCCTCGCGCAGGACTTCCGCGATACGCCGCACGGCGCCGTGCCGCGTCGCGTAGAACAGGTCCTTGACGTGGACCGTGCCGACGACCCTGTCGATCGACCCTCGCACGACCGGGATGCGCGAGTACTTGGTGGCGATGAAGAGGTCCGCGAGAGCCTCCGGTGATTCGGTCTCCTCGATCGAGACGACGTCGGTGCGCGGCGTCATGACTTCCCGGACGCGGGTGTCGCCGAAGTCGACGATCGACATGAGGAGCTTTTCCTCCCCCTTCTCGAGGATTCCCTCCTCCCGGCCGACGTCGATGTAGGCCTGAACCTCCTCCTCCGTGGCGGGTTCGATCTGCGTCTTCTCGCGCGTGCCGAAGATCTTGCGGATGGGGATGGCGAGGGGGGCGAGCAGCCACGAGGCCGCCGTGATCGTGGGCAGGAGCCGCTTGACGATCTTCTCGGGGTCCGCCTTCGCGCCGAACCGCAGCAGCGAGATCTCGGTCATGAGCCAGCCCAGGAGAAAGACGCCGCCGCCCCACGCCCAGGGAGGCGTGACACCGAACCCCGCGAAGGCGTGCACGACCGTCAGGAGGCCGGTCAACAGAAGCATCTGGACGAGCACCTTGGTCGTCGTCCGGGTGATCTCGATCTCCCCCGCTCCCGCGAGAATCCGCGCGCGCTCCGGATGCTCTTCGAGCAGGCCGCGCAGGCGGATCGGGGAGAGGCGGTCGAGCGCGAGCGCGAACGTCTCGAACACGAGGAACACGACGTAGCAGAAGCCGGAGACGAGAACAGGGATCATGCCTCCTCGCCGATCCGGAGGCGCCGGCGGAGGGACCCCTCGAGCTCATCCATCTCGCCCCGGTCCGTTTCGTGGTCGTAGCCGAGCAAGTGAAGGAATCCGTGAACGAGCAGGCGGTCGATCTCGCGGGAGAGAGGCTCCCGGCGGCGGCGCGCCTGTCGCGCGGCGTAGGGCACTGAAACGACGATGTCGCCGAGGAGTCCGCCTTCCGTCTCGCCGGCCGGGAACGCGAGCACGTCCGTCGAGCTGTCCCGCCGCCGATATCGACGGTTCAACGTGCGCATCCGCGCGTCGCCGCAGAAGAGGACCGAGACTTCCCGGGGCGACGCGCCCGTCATCTTCGCCACCCGGCCGAGAAGGGACCGGACCCGGGATGGCCGGGGCGATCCCGATGCGCGCGCCTGGATCTCACAGTTCACCGGGACTCGGTCGCGCGGGTGCCCGCCGGCCGTGTCACGCCCGCGTCCACGGAGGACGTTCCCGTATCGGTGGTGCGGCGGCGCGCTCCGCGGTTGAACTCGAAGCCGGGATAGTCGATGCGGTGGTGGTAGATGTTCGAGACCGTGCGCTCGAGGGTGTCGACGATCACGGCGAGGTCCCGCATCGTGAGATCGCAATCGTCGAACTGGCCGTCGCGCAGGCAGTCGTCCACGATCGTCTGGATCATCGCGCGGATCTTCGCCGGAGTCGGGTCGATGAGCGTCCGGGAAGCGGCCTCGACGGCGTCCGCGATCATCAGGATGCCGTTCACGCGCGTCGACGGCCTCGGGCCCTGGTGGCGGTACTCGGTCTCGCGGATGGGAGAGTCTCCCGGCTCCGATTTCGTGATCGCCTTCTGGTAGAAGTATCGGATCAGCTTCGTGCCGTGGTGCTCCCGGATGGCGGAGATCAGCTGCTCGGGAAGCCGCGCCTTGCGGGCGAGATCGACTCCCTCCTTGACGTGCATCGCGATCACGAGGGCGCTCATCGAAGGCTCCAGCCGGTCGTGTCGGTTCGCCCCCTTCGGCTGGTTCTCGATGAAATAGTCGGGCATCTTCGTCTTGCCGATGTCGTGGTAATAGCCGGCCGCGCGTGCCAGGATCGAGTCCGCGCCGATCGCTTCCGCGGCCGCTTCCGCGAGATGGCCGAGCACGAGGGAGTGCTGGTAAGTCCCGGGCGCTTCGAGCGCCAGCGTCCGCAGGAGCGGGAGGTTCTGGTTCGAGAGCTCGAGCAGCCGGATATCGGTCGTCACGTGGAAGAGATGCTCGAAGACCGGCAGGAAGACCCCGACAATCATCGCCACGAACCAGCCGCCGGCGAGCCCGCCGAGGACGTCGGCGGCGAAGTCCCATCCACGCGCCTCGCCGTTCAAGAACCCGATTGCCGAGATCGAGATGAGGTTGGCCCCCGAGACGACGCCGCCCATCGCCAGCAGGACGCTCCGCGACCGCAGCTTCCCCATCGCGAATATGCCCGCCAGAGAGCCGACGAGCGCGAAGAGGACGAACGAGAAGCTCTGCCCCATCAGGAGCCCGGCCCCGACCGCGTGGACGGCGGCGAAGAGAAGCGCCGGCCCCATCCCCGCGACGAGGCTCGCCATGATCGAGCCCGCGGCGAACGGAATGGCGTAGTAGGTGTGGGCCGCCCAGGCGGAGCCTTCGAAGCTCGACGACAGCCCCTGCGTCAGGATGAACGCGCCGCGGGTCATGAGCGAGAACAGGATCCCGGCCGCGAGGACGGACGCGTAGACGACCTCCGGGTTCCTCTCCCGGCGGCGGCGGCGCTGGCGCCGGGCGTCGACCCAGAACGCCAGCGCGGCGAGCGTCTGCAGGATCAGGATCCCGGCCACCCTGACCCAGGACGACGGGTCGGCCGCCGAAGCGCGCACCGCCGCGATCCATTCGGCGGCCTTCACGGAGATCTCGTCGCCCTTGCGGACGATCACCTTTCCACGGGGGATCCTGGTCAGCACGGTCTCGACGGACCGCGCGGCCTCGTCCCGGCGTCTCGACGTCTCGGTGGCGTCGTAGGTCATGTTGGGGCGCAGAGCCGCGGCGAGAAAGGCCGAGACTTCCGTCAGGGCGCGCCCGCGCAGCGCCCCGTCCGCGAGGCGCCGCGCGACGGCGTTCTTCGTCTGCGAGCCGTATTCGACGACGTCCGACAGCTCCTTGCGGCGAATCTCGCGGCCGGATCGCACGTCGCGCAGCTCGATTCCCCGGTCGCGGTTCTGGCCGAGAAGCTCGCGGTTGTCGACGATCCCGACGCGGTAGAGATCCGCCCCCGCCTTCAGGAGCCGCTGCTCCATGTCGGTCGAGAACTGATCCTGCTCGAGAGCCGTCAGGGCTTCGTCTCCGATCGGAAGGTCGAACGCGTCGCGGACCGCGGGCGCCAGCCCGCCCCGCCGCCGGCCGGAGCCCTGCGCGGTGCGCGCCTTGCGAAACGACGCGGAGAGCTCGTTTCCGAGACGCTCGGAGGCGATGGTGTCCCAGTCGTAGACGGGCAACACGTCCGCGGAGGCCTCGACGCGGCGCCGCGCCGTCGCCGCCGCGTCGGGAACGATCAGGTCCCGCGGCGCGATGACGTCCCGGGTCGCGATCTCTCCCGCGTGCACCGACGTCCTGCGGAAGGTCAGCGTCGGCGCGAAGGAGAACGTGGTGACGAGCACGTAAGCGACCCCCCACGCCCAGAAACGCCACGGCGGTTTCTCGGGGGGCGGACTCCCGGGCTCGCGGGGAGCGGGCTTCGAGCGAAAGGAAATCGTCGAGCGCCGTGATGGCGCGCCGGTCGCCATCCTATCGGCCGAGGACGGGACGGTTCGCTTCGCGCTCCCTCTCGCGGTCCCGGTCGAGCGCGTCGTACGCCGTGATGATCGACTGGACGAGAGGATGCCGCACGACGTCCTTCTCGTCGAACAGGACGAA
>JBDTOO010000058.1:0-21981 GCA_039933215.1 Acidobacteriota bacterium | reverse complement strand
GGGAGCGCGCTCCCCACGCGAGCCCGAATACGCTCAAAGACAGCGCCCCAGACATTCCTCGGACACGCTTTTAGGCGCCCCCGGTTTTCGCGCTTTTGCCAACGATTGCGCACCGGATCGGAGATTTCCGGAGGGGAGGCGGAAAACCCTGTCGAAATGCCTGTGGAAAGCGGCGAAAAAAGGCGAAACCGCACGGTCGCCGTCCGGTTTGCACCGAGTCCTGTGCGAAACGCTAAGCGGTTGCCCATCAATGGATTGGCGGGTTGCGCCGAAAATCCGGCGCCGGGAGCGTGGGGCCGTCGTCGCGCGGGAAGCGTTTTCCACACGCCCAACCGCCTTCGGGCCTTGCACTTAACTCCCGATTAACGTCCGGGAGCGTACTCTCCGAACACCGATTTCAAGGCGGTGACGATCTCGCCGAGCGTCGCCCCGGCGGTCACCGCCGTGAGGATCGGCGGCATCAGGTTGCGGTCCTCCGACGCGTCGCGGGAGAGCGTCTCCAGGCTCCGCGCCGCCGCCGCGCCGTCCCGGCGCTCCCGGAACGCGGCGAGACGCGCCACCTGGTCGCGCTCGACGTCGGCGTCGACGGAAAGGGTGGGAGGCCTCTCGTCGTTTTCCCGGAACGCGTTGACGCCCACGACGATCCTCCGGCCGTCCTCGACCTCGCGCTGCGCCGCGTAGGCCGCCTCTTCGATCTCCCGCGAGAAGAAGCCCTGCTCGATCGCGGCCACGGAGCCGCCGAGATCGTCGATCCGCCGGATCAGGGCGGATGCCCGTACCCGGATCTCTTCCGTCCAGGCCTCGACCAGGTGGGATCCTCCCAGCGGATCGGCGACGTCGGCGGCGCCGGACTCGAAAGCGATCACCTGCTGGGTCCGCAGGGCGAGGCGCGCAGACTCCCGGGTCGGGAGGGCGAGAGCCTCGTCCGCGGCGTTCGTGTGGAGGGACTGCGTCCCGCCGAGGACGGCCGCCAGCGCCTGGAGGGTCACGCGGACCGCGTTGACGTCCGTCTGCTGCGCCGTGAGCGTCGACCCCGCGGTCTGCGCGTGAAAGCGAAGGCGCCAGGAGCGCGGATCCTTCGCGCCGAAACGCTCGCGCATGATCTCCGCCCACAGGGACCGCGCCGCCCGGAACTTCGCGACCTCCTCGAAGAAGTTCGAGTGGGCGTTGAAGAAGAAGGAGATGCGCGGCGCGAACTCGTCCACGGCGAGGCCCCGGGCGACCGCCGCTTCCACGTAGGCGATCCCGTTGGCGAGCGTGAACGCCACCTCCTGGACGGCCGTCGAGCCGGCCTCGCGGATGTGGTATCCCGAGACCGAGATCGTGTTCCACCGCGGAACCTCCGTCCGGCAGAACTCGAAGATGTCGGTCGTGAGCCTGAGCGAGGGGCGGGGCGGAAAGATGTAAGTCCCCCGCGCGACGTACTCCTTCAGCATGTCGTTCTGGACCGTTCCCGAAAGCGCGTCCCATGAGAGCGAGCGCTCGCGCGCGACGGCGAGAAGGAGAGCCAGGAGGATCGCCGCCGTGGAGTTGATGGTCATCGAGATCGAAACGCGGTCGAGCGGCAGGCCCTCCGTCAGGATCCGCATGTCTTCGAGTGTCGCGATGGCCACCCCCACGCGGCCCACCTCGCCCCGCGCCGCGGGATCATCCGAGTCGTAGCCCATCTGGGTCGGAAGGTCGAAGGCCACAGAGAGTCCGGTCTGGCCCTGCTCCAGGAGGTAGCGGTAGCGCCGATTGGACTCCGCGGCGGAGCCGAACCCGGCGTACTGGCGCATGGTCCAGAGCCGGGAACGGTACCCGTCGGGGGCGATCCCCCGCACGAAGGGGTACTCGCCGGGGGGCGGCTGCCCGTAGAAGGGAGCGACCGGGATGCCGGAGCTCGTCTCCGGGGCAACCGCCGGCCGGATCTCCTTCTCGGGAACGGTCGTCTTCCTGGCCACGTCCGGATTCTGGCACGGGACGCGGATCCCGGCGGGCGCCCGCCGGCTCCATGCGGCCGGGCCCGCCTTCCGGCGTTCGGCCGGCCCATTTTCTGTGCGCCTCCCGTACAATGGTGCTTTCCTGTGACTGATCAATTTCGCGGGCGGCTGGAGGTCTTCAGCTTCGCCGATCTCCTCCAGTGGATGGAGCTCAACCACCGCTCCGGACGGCTGACCTTTTCCCAGGGGCGAGACAAGCGGGTCCTGGACTGGCGCGATGGCGAGATCGTGTACGTCTCGGGCGCGCTCCCCCGCCACCGCCTGGGCGTCCACCTCCTCAGGAGCGGCGCGCTCCCGGCCGCGACCCTTTACGACCTGCTCGCGCGCAACTTCACGAGCGACCTGAACCTGACGCGACTGATTTTGGATGGCTCGCACGACACGCTCGACGGGCTCTCGCTGCGGGTCGAGGAGCTCGCCCGCCGGCTGCTCTTCGAGATGTTCGCGTGGAACGAGGCGCAGTTCGACTACGACCCCGAGCATCGAGTGCAGCCGATCCTCCGCATCGGTCTGACGCTGCGCGGCCAGGCGCTCGCGTTCCAGGGGGTGAAGAACCTGGACGACACGGAGCGCCGCCGGCCGCGCCGCCGCAAGGATTCGATCGAGGCATGGGACTCCCCATTCGAGCGCTCGGAGACCGAGGAGCGGTTCTGGGACCTCCTGGAGCACACGGACACGACGCTCCCCGCCGACGAGGCCCGCAAGCTCTACGGTGCGTTCTTCGAGTTCGTCGACAGCATCCGCTATCTCGCCGAGCGCCCGGTCGCCATGCGACCAGTCTTCGAGGACACGGCCGTCATGCTCTCCGAGCTCCTCAAGAAGAAGCCCTTCGACCGCACAGCGGTGGTTCCCGTCGCCGCCCTCGATCCGTTCCTGACCCTGGACATCCTCATCCTGGCGAACGCCCTCTCCGTCGACCGGGACAACGCCGTCGGGACCGTCCCGGACGCCATCGAGCGCCTCGGCGGACGCGCCGTCATGGTCCTGATCGACCGGCTCACGGCCTCGGACTACCGCCGGGTTCCCGAGTCCGACGGGGTGGCACGGACGATCCGCCGCGCGAGCGTCGCCGCTGCGGTCGCGGCCGGCCGGTACGCGGAGCGATACGGAACGACGAGGGAGCGCGGCTACACGCTGGGGCTGCTCCACGCGATCTGCTACTCGGAGATCTTCGAGGTCTTCCGCTCGCTCGACTTCCCGGCGGGCCCCTTCCGGGCGTCGGCCCTCGAGGCGTATCGGACGACGCTCGGCATCCGGCTCGCTCAGAGCTGGAGCCTCCCTCCGGATTTCCAGTCGGTCATCTCCGACGACGGCCGCGACCAGAGCGAGGCGGCGGCTCTCGTCCGGACGGCGCGCGGAACCGTCCCGGGATGCGCGATCGGAACGCTCGGCCACGAGCCCGTCGACCCTCTCCTGACGGAAGAGATCGCGGCGGAAGTGAACATGGTCTTCGAATTCCTCGGTCTTCCCCTCCTCCAGGCGAACCGCTCCGGCCGCCCCTGACGCTGCCAAAGCCCTGCGGGCGCGCGACTTGTCCGCAACCTCAAGACTCCCTCAAAGTGGAATCGTTTGAGGACGGTCCGCGTTGGAAGGCGCAGGTGAAAAATATGAAAAGCGCACGCCTCTGGACCATTTCCGCCGCCGCCGCCCTGCTGGCCGTGACGGCTGCCGCGCAGGCGCCCGCGCCTGCCGACTCACAGTCCCCGTCCTTCCGCGAGTCCGTGGAAGTCCGCGTCATGGACCTGGACGTCTCCGCGACCGATTCGCGCGGCAACCCGATTCCGGACCTGAACAAGGAAGACTTCCGGATCACCGTCGACGGCAAGCCCGTCGGAATCGACTACTTCACACGCGTCGCGGAGGGGACGATCCACTCCCCGGACCTCGCCACCGCTTCGCCGGACCTGGTCCTGGCCGAGTACAAGAAGGGCGCGGACGCCTACGTGCCTCGCCAGTTCCTGATGTACGTCGACATCGGCAACCTGTCCCCCGGGGCCCGCAAGCGGGGCGTCGAGGCCCTGCGCGACCTCGTGACGCGCATGGGACCGGGCGACCTCGGCCGCGTCGTGCTCTTCGACCGCCGCGGGCACGAGCAGACCGAGTGGACCGGCAGCAAGGAGTCGCTCTTTTCCGCTCTCGACAAGGTCGAGCGGGCGGGCGTCGGCATGTCGCGCCTGATCGCCGAGCAGCAGGCGATCCGAGGCATCGACCAGACCCGCGACCAGCGCACGCGGGCCGCGTACGCGCGCAGCTACGCGGAAGAGGAGCGGGCCGCCGTCGAGAACCTCCTGCGCGACGTGGCCGCCGAGCTCACCACGCTGACCGCCCTCCCCGGCAAGCGGGCATTCGTCTTCGTGACGGGAGGCTTCGACGCCCAGCCCGGGTACGCCATGTACGAGTACGCGCTCGGCCGCTTCGGCATGGGGCTCTCCTCCTTCGACTCGCGGAGCACGGCCAACGTGATCGACGCGCTCGTGAGGAAGGCCAACGCCTCGGAAGTGACCTTCTACACGGTGGACGCGCGCGGGCTCTCGGCCGAGGGCGGGAGCGCCGGGGACGACGATCCCCTCCTGAACCGGCCGGGCGTCGCCTTCACCGCGCGGACGGACAGCCAGGCGGGGCTCCTCTCCCTCGCGAACGAGACGGGCGGCATCGCGCTTCTGAACACCAACGCGCTCGCCCGCGGCCTCGAGCGGATCTATCAGGACGCGTCAACGTACTACTCGGTGGGCGTCACACTGACGAACCTTCCCGGCTCGGGCTTCCGGAACGTGCGCGTCACCGTCACGCGCCCGGGAGTCACCGTCCGCGCGCGCCGCAGCTTCGCGCCCCGCACGCCGGCGGACCGCGCCAGCGACGTCGCCCAGTCGGCCCTGCGTTCGAACGTGCAGTACCGGGGCATCCCCGTCTCCATGTCGATCTCGCCGCCCACGAAGGCCAAGAAATATTTCTCGGTTCCGGTCGTCGTCTCGATGCCCGCCTCCAGCCTGACTTTCCTGCCCGAGGGAAGCGGCCGGAAGGCGACCGCGGAGGTCTACTTCGGCGTCATGGACGACGCGGGGCGAATGAGCGACATCGCGCGGTCCGAGGCGAGCTTCACCCTCCCCGAGGACGCGCCCGCGGACGCGCCCGTTCACTACAACACCGAGCTCACGATGAGGAAAGGCAACGCCCGCGTCGTCGTGAACGTGCGGGACCGCGAAACGGGCAAGATGGGCACGGCCAAGGCGGACGTGCACGTCGAATAACGACTCCCGACCGGGAAAAGGAAAGGGGGCCTCGCGGCCCCCTTTTTCATTTCGCCCATGGCTCCGTGGAGCTCCGGGCGGCCGCTCCCTCGGGGGAGCACCCGATCAGAACTCGGCGCGGAAGCCTACCTCGTAGCTGCGGGGACGCTGGAAGGAGAGGGGGGTCCGTAGGGTGGCCGGGGAGTCGCTGCTCGTGAAGTAGGTCAGCGGCTGCTCGGAGTTGTTGAGGTTGAACACGCTGCCGATCAGGGAGACCGAGTAGCGGCCGAACCGGAACGCCTTTTCGAGCTGGAGGTCGAGCTGGTTGAAGACCGCGGTGCGGTCGGTCCCGCGGGGAACATCGAACTCGGCGCCAAAATCGGTCGCGTGACTGACCGAGTAGGCGAGGCCCGTCCGATAGCTGTAGACCACGGCGAGCTGGGTCTCGACCACGGGAAAGGTGTAGGCCGCATTGATCTTGACCCGGTGCCGCGCATCGTCGTTCAGGTATCCGTAACGGTTGACGAAGTTCTCGGGAGAATGGTCGAAGTCCACCCCGGCGTACTGCCCGTCGGAGGAATCGATGGAGCCGCGGCTCTTCGAATAAACGTAGTTGCTCTGAGTGAGGAAGCGCCGATTCGGCGAGTAGTACTGAAACTGGAACGTGTACCCGTAGTAGTTTTTCCGGAGAACGTCCTTGAAGCCCACGTCCTTACCCGGCTGGTTGGTGACCCAGAACTCCGCGCACTCGTCCGTGGTGACGCAACTGTCCTCGTAGATGCCGTTGGTCTTCTTGTAGACGTAACCCACAGACGCCGACGCGCCCGCGAACAACTGCCGCTCGAAAGCCGCGTTGAACTGGTCGTCGTACGTCGGCTTGAGCTTCCCGTCGATCAGGGCGGCCGTCAGGAAGTCGCCGCCGCTCGCCTGCACGAGGGTCCATCCGCCGGTTGTCCGGTTGTAGCGGAAAGTCCGGCTGATCCCGCTTGTGATGCCCGTGTCGAAAAGCCGCGTGAACGTCAGCGCGGCGTCGACGTAGAACTGTCCGTAGCTCGCGCGGAACACGTTCTTGCCGTCTCCCATGACGTCGTAGGCGACGCCGACTCTGGGAACGACCTTCGAGAAGTTGAGCGTGTTCGCGCCCTGGTTGTTGTAATACTCGGTGCGGTCCCACCGCGCGCCGAGGTTCAGGGTGAGGCGCGAGAAAAGCCGCCACTGGTCCTGGACGTAGGCCGAGTATGACCGGCCGTCCCTCTCGAGGACGGGCTTCCTCTCACCGACGACCTGGAGGGCCAGCGCCGCGTTCCCGGTGAACGCCGGGTTGTACAGCAGGCGGTTGCCCGCCGCGTCGAAGCCGCGAAACTGGATCTGAGCGCCGCAGACGAGGCCGGTCGGGCAGAACGACGGATCCGTCGGCGTGCCGGTCAGAAAGTTGACCGACGGGAAGTACGTCCGGTCCCCGTCGAGGCCGCCCTTGATCGTGTGGCTCCCGAACGCGTCGAAGAAGTACGTGCTCGAAAGGGCGAGCGCGTTGCGGTTGCGGTCGCTGAACTGGAAATTGTTGTACGCGTCGTAGCGGACGTTCCCGCCCGAGAGGTTGACGTACTGAGTGGTGGAAAAGTCGCTCGAGGTCGGCGCCGTCTCGAGGTGGTCCTCGAAGCGCAGACCCTGGATCTCGGCCGACCAGGCGGAGTTGATCACCGCGTCGGCCACCACCTCGTAGAGGCGGGCGCGCTGCCGCTGCGTGGACTGCGCCTCCGGCCGGAAGAGCGCGGAGTTCGTAGATCCTCCGATCACCGCGAGCGAGTCCTGGATCTCTCCGAAGCCCGAGATCTGGGGAGTCAGCATGAAGGAGAGCTTCCCGCCCGAGTTCCAGCCCTTGAAGCTGCGCGCGACGGCGGCGCCGCCGGGCAGCTGCGCGGCCACGGTCG
Organism: Acidobacteriota bacterium; assembly: GCA_039933215.1. Taxonomy (GTDB): domain Bacteria; phylum Acidobacteriota; class Thermoanaerobaculia; order UBA5066; family Gp7-AA6; genus JALYUA01. The sequence goes on along the minus strand of JBDTOO010000058.1, from coordinate 14,841 downwards.
CGTTCGGGACGCTCGGGGTCGTGAAGTTGTCGGGCCGCTGCAGGTTTCCGAAGAACCAGAGCTTGTCGCGAAGGATCGGTCCGCCGAGGGTCACGCCCCAGGTGGTGTTCCGAGCCGCGGAGACATCCGGATTGAAGTGATCGCCTCGGACCGAGAAATCGTTGTTTGAATAGCGCACGTCGGCCGTCGCGCTGAACTGGTTGCCGCCCGACTTCGTGATGACCTGGACGAGGCCGCCGGAGGCCCGGCCGTACTCGGGAAGGAAGTTCGAGGTCTGGATGGCGACGTCCTGGATGACGTCCGGGTTCAAGTTGAACGTGAACGTGTGCGTGACGGGGTCGGTCGTGTTGACGCCGTCGACCTGCCAGCTGTTCTCGAGGATGTTGCTGCCGAAGACGTTCGGGTTGCCGGTCCCGACCACGCCTGGAGCCTGCGCGAGCACGGACTGGTAGTTGCGTCCGGCGCCGCCGATCGGGATCTTCCGCAGGTAGTCGGCCGAAAAATTCTGCTGCGTATTGGTCTGCGTCACGTCGACGGTCGGCCTCTCGGACGTGACCGTGACTTCGGCCGACACCGGGGCGACCTCCATGCGGGCGGCGGCCAGGGTGTCCTTACCGACGCTGACCAGGAGTCCCGTAATCTCGACGGAGCGGAAACCCGACAGGGCGAAATTGACCGTATACGGCTGGCCCGGCGGGAGCTTCGTCACCTGGAAGCTGCCGTCGGTCTTGCTGACCGCCGTCCGCGTGCCCTGAAGCACCGGAGAGCTGACGGTGACCGTGACCCCCGGAAGGGCTCCCCCCTGGTTGTCCCGGACCGTGCCCGAAATGGCGCCGTCCAGTTCCAGGGCGAGCGCCGGAGCGCAAACCGCCAGGGCGAAGAGTGTGACTAGAAACCTGCTTCTCATTACGCCTCCAAAAAAGGAATTTCTTCCGTCGAATGATGGACCACACCGACCCAGTGAGCAAAGGTGCCGCCAAGATCGCCAGCGTCACCAAGTCTCTGACACGCATGGACATGACTCCTCATGGCGCAGTGAGAGGAGAGGCCACACATTCAAATCTTTGAACGCGAATCCAAACCGCCGTTTCGGATCCAGAAAAAAGGGGGACGATCGCTCGTCCCCCTTTTTCCCCCGGGCTTTTTCGAGCCCGCGCGCTCTCAGGATTTCTTGGGCTTCGGCTTCGCCGCGGCGGTCGGCGCCGGTTTCGCTGCGCTCTTCTCCGGCATCGTCCCGTCCGGCTTCAGGACGACGAATTCCTCGCGGCGGTCGAACCCCTTGAAGGCCGCCGATTCGCGGGGAGCTCCGATGTCGCGGACGTTCAGCGTGAACGTGTAGAAACCGGGCTCGAACGACGAGAGCGGGATCTCACTGCCAGTGGCGTAGTAGCCCGGGGAAAGAAGCTGGAGCTCGGCGGGACCGGTGAATGGCGCGAACGCCGGCTGGCCTTCACGGAGCACTCCGATGCGCGTCATGATCCTCGGCTTCGCGGCCGAGGGGACCGCGGCCGGGGGCGGGGCGGGCGCTCCCGGCGCGGGCGTGGCCGCCGGCGCGGGAGCCGGCGCTGCGGCTGCCTCGGGCATCGCGGGATTCGTGACCGTGTAGAAGTACCAGAGGCTCTCTTCGCGCGCGAAGATGCGGCTGCCCTTCGGATCGACGCGGATCGGCTTGTCCATCCCGAAGACGAAGGGATCCGTCGGCGCCGGGCGTTTCGTGAGCGGCGTCAGCGTGCTCGCCAGGATGAGCGGCGAAACTTCGAACTCCGCGCTCTTCGGCTTGAGCTCGAATCGGACAGAAGCGGTTGCGAGGGCCGCCGAGCCGTCGGCCGGAAACAGGCCGAACGCCGCCCTGTACGTTCCCGGCGGAAGCACGATCGATCGCTCGTACACTTTGTCGTTGCGCTGGCCGGTCTTCACTTCCGTCAGCGGAGCGTCGTCCCAGAACGTGGCGGCTTCCTGCCCCGCTTCGCTCGTCACGACGCCGGCGAATTTGGCCGTCGCGGCGGGAGCCTTCTCGGCCGGAACCGACAGCTCCAGGGAGTAGAAGGCATCGCCGGCGACGCTGCGGAAGGGACCGCCCCAGAACGCCCCCGCGGCGTTGTGGTTCTCCTTCAGGACCGCGTCCAGAGCGGCGCGCGTCGCCGCCGGTATCGCCGCGGAGGCGGGTGCGGCCGGCGCGGCGGTCGTGGCCGTCGTGGCCGCCGTGGCCGTTGACGCCGGTCCCGTGGCGGAGGCCGGGATGGAGGGCTTGACGGCGTTCACGGAGGGCGCGGACGGTGTGGCGGCGGCGGGCGCGGCGGCGGAGGACGCTCCCGCGGGTGTCGGCGCGGCGGCCGCGACGGTCGCGGAGGACGCCGCGGCTCCGGCGTTCGGAGCCACGACCGACTTTTCTGCGATCACGGCGATGGCGCGGTTGGCGGCGGCGGCGTTCTGGATCTCGTCGGTCCCGCGCTGCGTATCCACGGAGACGCGCAGGTTCAGGTCGCCGATTCCCCAGGAGGAGTCGAACTTGTCTTTCTCGTAGATCCAGTTCTGCACGACCACGGGGGTCGTCGCCGTTCCTCCGAACGCGGTGTCGGTCCTCGGGTCGGATTGCGCCACCGACGGGTTGCCCGGTGTGTCCGGACCGCCGGCCCCCCGGGTGGTCGTGACGCGCGTCGGGCCGCCGAGGACGATGAGGAGCCTCCCTCGGGAGGACTCCGCGCCGCGCTGACGCCGCAGCTTGAACTGCTCGTCGGCCGCGGCGATCCTTCGCGCGATCTCGGCTTTGAACTTATCCCCGCCGCGGCGGGCGTAGTAGGTCGCGATGAACTTCTCGGCGTCCTCGTCGGACTTGACCTGCGCCCATTCGGTGCGCTCGGCGGGGGTCAGGAAGTACGCCTCGGGCGATTTCGGCCAGTCCTTGTATTTCGCGGACTGCGCCGACGCCACGGCGGCGACGAAGATGAAAGCGGCGAGCGGAATCCAGGCTCTTTTCACGGGTGCCTCCTCGGACCGCGGATTCTATCCGCAAGAAAAAAGGCCCGGTGACGGACCTTCTGAAGGATCCGATCCGGCGGGAGACTTACGACTTCGGGACCCGGGCGAGAGCCTGGCCCGATATCCGGGCCAGCGCGAAGCGGCGGTCCGGCTCCGTGCGGCGGGAGGCGGCTTCGTCGCGCATTACGGTGAGGACGTTGTGGACGTCCCCCTGGATCTTCTCCATGCGCTCCTTCATGTGGAGGATCACCTCGACCCCCGCCAGGTTGACGCCGAGATCGCGCGTCAGAGTGAGGATGATCTCGAGGCGGTCGATCGTGTCCGCATCGTAGAGACGGGTGTTCCCCTCCGTGCGGGCCGGCCGGAGGAGGCCTTCGCGTTCGTACATCCGCAACGTCTGCGGGTGGATGCCGAAGCGCTCGGCGATCACCCCGATGCGGAAGACGCCCGGGCGGGCCTCGCTCATCGAGCCCCCTTCCGCGCTTCGACGGGGATCGCCTGCTGGCGATCGACCTTGGGCGCCACGATCTTGAGCACCCCGTTTCGGAGCGTCGCCTTGATCACGGCGGGATCGATCGAGCCCGGCACCGGAAATTCTCGCGAGAAGTTGCCGTAGATCCGCTCCATGCGGACGAAGTGGCGAGGCTCCACGCCCGGATCCGTCCGCCGGTGACCGGAGATCCGGAGCTTGCCATCGAGCGACTCGAGCTTCACGTCTCCCAGCAGGACGCCGGGGATCTCGATCTGAAGAATGATCTCGTCCGTGTTCTCGAAGACGTCCGCCGCGGGAGACCAGAGCGCCGTGTCCATGCCCTCGTCGGGGAACTCGGTCCGGTGGATCGTGTCCTCGAAGAGGCGGTTCATCTTCTCCTGGATCGCGAAGAGGTCCTGGAGAGAGTTCCACTGAAAAACGCTCATACGAATAGACTCCCGGGTCGGAGCCCGGGAGTCAAGGACTTTGAGCCGCGCGCATCGCGCCGCCTCCGTCCCGGATCCCCGGGCGCCGTCCGGTCAAACGGTTACTTCTTGTCCGCGTCGACGTACTCCGTGTCGATGACGTCGTCCTCTTTGGACGAGCCCGGCTCCGAGGACGCCTCCCCGGCGGCCGGGCCGCTCGCGCCCGCGGCCTGGGACGCGTCGCGATACATCGCCTCCGCCAGCTTGTGCGACGCCTGCTGGAGACGGTCCGCCGCCTGGTTCATGTTGTCGGTCCCGGCGGCTTCGAGGGCCTTCTTCGCGTCGGCGAGCGCCGCCTCGAAGTTGGAGATCTCCCCCGCGTCGAGCTTCGACTTGTTCTCGCCGAAGGACTTCTCCGACGAGTAGATCAGGGTGTCGAGCCGGTTCTTCGCCTCGATCTCTTCCCGGCGCTTGCGGTCCTCTTCCGAGTGGGACGAGGCGTCCTTGACCATCCGGTCGATCTCGTCCTTGTTCAGGCCGGACGAGGCGGTGATGGTGATCTTCTGCTCCTTGCCCGTGCCGAGGTCTTTCGCCGACACGTTCATGATGCCGTTCGCATCGATGTCGAACGTCACCTCGACCTGGGGAACTCCGCGCGGAGCGGGCGGGATCCCGACCAGGTGAAACACGCCGATGGCCTTGTTGTCACGGGCCATCTCGCGCTCGCCCTGGAGGACGCGGATCTCGACGGACGTCTGGTTGTCCGACGCGGTCGAGAAGGTCTCGCTCTTTTTCGTAGGAATCGTGGTGTTCCGCTCGATCAGCTTCGTCGTCACTCCGCCGAGGGTCTCGATTCCGAGCGACAGCGGCGTGACGTCGAGCAGGAGGAGATCCTTGACGTCGCCCGCGAGGACACCGCCCTGGATCGCCGCGCCGATCGCGACGACTTCGTCGGGGTTCACGCCCTGGTGGGGGTCCTTGCCGAAGAGCTCCTTGACGAGCTGCTGGATGCGCGGCATCCGGGTCTGGCCGCCGACGAGAACGACCTCGTCGATGTCCTTGGGCTCGACTCCCGCGTCCTTCATCGCCTGCTGGCAGGGGGCCATCGAGCGCTTGATGATGTCCTCGACGAGCTGCTCGAGCTTCGAACGGGAGAGGCGCAGCTGCAGGTGCTTCGGACCGGAGGCGTCGGCCGTGATGAACGGCAGGTTGACCTCGGTCTCGACGACGTTCGAAAGCTCGATCTTCGCCTTCTCCGCCGCTTCCTTCAGCCGCTGCATGGCCATGGCGTCCTTCGAGAGGTCGACGCCCTGGTCCTTCTTGAACTCGGCCAGAATCCAGTCGATGACCTTCTGGTCGATGTTGTCGCCGCCGAGGTGCGTGTCCCCATTGGTCGACTTGACCTCGACGACGCCCTCCCCGACCTCCAGGATGGAGATGTCGAACGTGCCGCCGCCGAAGTCGTATACGGCGATCGTCTCGTCCTTCTTCTTGTCCAGCCCGTAAGCGAGAGCCGCGGCGGTGGGCTCGTTGACGAGCCGTTCGACCGTGAGTCCGGCGATCTGCCCGGCGTCCTTGGTCGCCTGGCGCTGGGCGTCGTTGAAGTACGCGGGGACGGTGATGACCGCGCGCGTGACCTTCTCACCGAGATAGGCCTCCGCCGCTTCCTTCAGCTTGCCGAGGATCATGGCCGAGATCTCGGGGGGCGAAAACTCCTTGTCCGAGGCCTTGATGCGGACGTCTCCGTTCGGGCTCTTGATGACCTTGTACGGGACCATCTTCGACTCTTCGGAAACCTCTTCGAACTTGCGTCCCATGAAACGCTTGATCGAGAAGACGGTGTTCTCGGGGTTCGTGATCGCCTGGCGCTTGGCGACCTGTCCGACGAGCCGTTCGCCCGTCTTCGAAAACGCGACGACCGAGGGGGTCGTGCGGTTGCCCTCGGCGTTGGGGATGACGACGGGGTCGCTCCCCTCCATGACGGCGACGCACGAGTTCGTCGTGCCGAGGTCGATGCCGATGATCTTGCTCATTGAGTTAGTTCCTCTCCTTCTCAAATCCGACAGGTGAGATTCTAGAATCTGAGTGTCTAGTTGTCAAGAAGTTTTTAAGAGCTGGCTTAGTCACCGGGACTCAACAGTTAAGTACACGAAACAAGTGACTTAGATGGAAACGACCACGAACCCGAGCCGCGTCCCGGCCTATTCGACGACCTGAACCCCCGGCCGGCGGTCGGTTTGACGGAGTCGCGAGGCGGCCGGATGGATCTCGGCGACCGGCGCCAGGGTTCGGTCGAAGGACAGGTCGAGGTCGATCTCTCCCCTGGCGTTTCGGCCGTACAGACCGAACTTTCCGTCGTCCGACCGCAGGATGTAGCGGTAGCGGCGGCCGTAGGGATCGACGAGCGCCTCCTCCTCCAGGATCCCGGAGGCGACCAGGTCCTCGAGGCTCTTCGGGTACTGACCCGACGAGTCGTAGAACACCCGCACGCCGCGCTCGATCGTCGACAGCCGCTCGAGTGATACGGACTTCAAGAAGCTCGCGGTTTCGGGGCGGACGCCCAGCGGGCTGAAGAGGAGGTTCCAGGGATTCCGGGGGACGAGGAACACCCCCGCCGCCGCGACGGCGACGAAGAGAGCCCACAGGAGCGCGACCCTCGACGCCGACGCCCGCGGTCTGGCCGCCGCGGCGACGCCGGGCACGGCCGCCGGCAGCGCCGCGAGCCGGCCCTCGATGATCAGGTTCCGGCCGAGGAGCTCGGCGAGGCCCTTGTAGACCTCGAAGTCGGAGAGGAAGGCCCGCTCCGAGATGTCCGCGACGCTGCGGGTCCCGTCGACCCACCGCCACGCCTCCGCTTCGGCCTTCGAGACGAGGAGCGACCCCTCCTGCTCCTCTTCCTTCCGAACGACGAGACGCAGCCGCTCGACGCCGGGGGCCCGGTGGAACACCAGATTCTTCGAGCGGATCTTCTTCTCGAGAAGCGGCCACTCGTCGAGCATCTGCGCCGACTCCATGAGAATGGACTCCGTCGGCACGGGCGACATGTGGTCCGCGTCGTAGTCGATCGGCCCTTCCTGCGTGAACCGGAAGCGCCCGTCTGTCCATCGGAAGGCGTCGAAGACGATCCGGAGAATCTGCAGGCGCAGCGCTTCGCGCAGGTCCTCCGGCGTGACGAGCCGGTCGCGGATCAGGAGGAATCCGAGCCGCTGCTGGGTCTCCTTCTGCGTCCGGAGGATGTCCGCGAGCTGCTCCTCGGTGATCCGCCCCGCTCGCTCCAGGAGGTGGCCGATCCGGTTGTCGAGCCTCCGGCTGGCGGATTCGGCGGCGACGACCTGGCCGCCGAGAAACGAGATCGTGACGGTGTCGTGCTCGCTCTCGACCGTGAGCACGCCGCTCTTTCGCTGCAGGCCGAGGACCTGGAAGATGTCGTTCAACGAGAAGACGCGGAGCGTTCCCTCAAGACCCATGGGATTCCCTCCAGGAACGCGCGAGCGAAACGCCCCAGATGAGCACGGCCGCCGCCGCCGGAATGAGCATCGCGACCCGGGAGGAGTCGGCCGGCGGCAGCTCCCGCGGGTCGAAGAAGCGTCCGCCCACGACCGTCATGGCGACGCAGACGAAAAAGAGGAACATCGCGAAATACCCGCTCCACGTCCGATCCGAAAAGATCCGGTGGGTCCCCGGAAGGAAGATCGAGGTCAGGCGGCAGGCGCGGTCGCGCGCCTCGACGCGGGACCGCATCTCTCGCGCCTGGACGACGTGGGCCTCGATGCCGAGGTTCTCCTTGCGCACGTGAAGTCTGACGCAGGTGGTGCAGTAGAGCGGGTGATCCCCGAAACGGCGGCACGAATCGCAGACCGGTATGCCGCATCGCGCGCACTCGATCGCGAGGGGCCTCTTCGCGCGCGCACCGGCGAGGGCGATCGCCGCGGCCCCCGCGATCCAGGGGCCCATCGCGAAGGGCGTGAAGAGAAACGAAGTGATGGACAGCGGCGGGGCGTGGCCGGGAAGCCGCCGGCTCTTCGCCTGCCGGTTCCATTCCTCGATGCGGCGTCGGGCGCGCGAGACCGGATAGCCTGCGGCAATGACGCGCGCGAGGGTCGGGTGCTCGGTCCAGACCGGCACGTCGGCCGGGGACAGCGCGCGGGCCCTCGCCATCGCCGCAGTCTGGCCGTCGAAGTCGTACGCCTCTCCGCGGGCGACGGCGATGTTGTACTGAATCTCCGCGACTCTCGGCGCGCGCTGCGCCGCCGCGTCGTAGTCCCGGATCGCCTCCAGGTAGTCGCCCTCCTGGAAATGCACGTTGCCGCGGTTCAAATAAGGGCGGTAGTCGAAAGAATTCGCCTGGATCGCGCGCTCGTAGGACGCGATGGCGCGCTCGGAGTCGCCCGAACGGTCCGCGTACTTGCCGAGAAGGAACCAGACGTCCGGGTCTTCCGGGAACACGGCGGAAGCCTGACGGAGGCTGTCCTCGGCGCTCGCGTCTTCCCGCCGCTCCTCGAGATCCACCGCGGCGACCCAGAGAGGCGAACGCTGGACGACGTTCTCGCGCGAGAGCGCGGCGAGCATGGGAGTCAGGGCCCCCACGAGGACGAAGCCGGCGATGAGCAGCGCGCGCTCGCCGGCCGTCGCGTACGGGAACACGAGCACGCCCCACCAGAGGAGGACCCATCCGGGGCCGAGCCCCAGTGCGAGCGGCGCGATCGCGCAGAGGAGGGTGAGCGGCAGCGCCGTCCCGCCTCCGAGGCGCCGCGACCACTCGCCGAGATCGTGGCGGATCCGCGCGGCGTTCTTCGCCGCGAGCACGAGAATGATGCCGAAGAGGCTCGCCGAAAGCGCGATCGCTCCCCACACGAGCCCCGAGGAGAGGAGCGACAGGCGGGACTCGCGCGTCGCGAGCAGCGCCCCGGCGGCGTCGGGGATGGCACGGAGGGCGTCTCCGTACCGCGACCGCCGGAGAAGGAAACCTCCTCTCGAGATGACCGCGTCGTAGTTCGCATCGTCGAGCGTCACGGCAGCATCGTAGGCGCGCGCGGCGCGGTCGAGCTTGCCGATGGCCTCCGCCTTTCGGGCTTCGTGTACGGCGGTCCGCGAGAAGTCCGAGAGACGCCGCACCCCCACGGTCCGCGCCGTCTTCTTCAGATCCGCCAGCGCCGCCGCGGCGCCCTTTGCGTCATCCTCCAGATGCGCACTCAGAAACTCGAACCACCGCGATCGATACAGGCTGCGCGTGACGGGAGGCGGAAGGGCGGAGAGCGCCTCCTGCGCCCGCGCGGCGGGAGGGGCGATCGACGAGCACAGCAGCCATAGCGCGGCGGGCAGGAGGACGCGTCCGAGGCGCATCGCCGGTATACGGGACATCAGAAGACGTTCGCGATCAGCATCGGCCGTCTTCAGGCTGGCATCTGTCAGCGCCCCGGAGGACGCGTCACCTCGACGAAAGCCAGGCGGAGCTCGTAGAGGACCCGCGAGAGAAAATCCGTTTCTTCGAACGAGAGGTTGTTGCGCGTCTTCGACTCGAGGACCGCGAGCCAGTCGATCATCTGCCGGGCGACGGCGGGCTCCCGGTGCCGGGCGCCGGTCGGGTCGGGGAGAAGGCCCATCGCCGAGTAAGCCGTGGTCGCGAGCGACCGGACGATGGCGCTGAACTCGCCGCGCGGCCCCTCGGCCGGACCGTCTTCCAGTACTTCCTCTCCAAGCACTTCCTGGTCCGCGGCCGGCGGCGGCGCGCCCCCGACGACGGACGCCGGGGAGGAAGGCGTCTCCGCGCGTCCCGGACCGGCAGCCGGCGTGGGAGAGGGTGGCGCGGCGGCGGGTGGCGGAGGAGGCGGAGGAGGAGCCGACGCCGGGGAGTCCTCCGGCTCGAAACCGGGCCGCAGCTCTCCGTCCGAAGTGAACATTCTCCGGTCGACGACGCGCAGCGGCTTGTCCTCGGACTCGGCCATGGAAGCTCAAATCTTACGCCAGGTGCGGTTGGCGGAGCATCTCACCCCGGAGGGAGCGTTTCCGGGCGCGCATCCGCCCGGCTCGCTGGACTCGTCCGGCTCGTCCGCCTTCGACTTAGGATGCGTCCATGGACGCCCTGACGAAGCTCGCGGCACTGGTCGAGCGGCTCCGGCGCGAGTGCCCCTGGGATCGGGAGCAGACCCCCGCGACGATCCGGGCCTACCTTCTCGAGGAATGCTACGAGACCCTGGAGGCCCTGGACGAGGAGAACCCGAACGCCCTGCGGGGCGAGCTCGGGGACCTGCTCTTCCAGGTGTTCTTTCTCGCCGTGCTCGCGAGCGAGCGGGGATGGTTCGATCTGGCCTCCGTCGCGACCGAGGTGACGGAGAAGATGATCGAGCGCCATCCCCACGTGTTCGGAGACACCCCCGCGCGGGACGCCGAGGAGGTCAAACGCGGCTGGGAGACCCGCAAGCGGCGCCAGGCGGGCGCGGAGACGGATCCGTTCGACAGCCTTCCGAAGTCGCTGCCCGCCGTCGCCGCGGCGTTCCGCATGGCGTCGCGCGCGGCAGACCTCGGCTTCGACTGGGAGCGCGACGCGGACGTCGCGGCCAAGATCGAGGAGGAGCTCGCGGAGTGGCGGGCGGCGGCGGACGCGTCAGACGCCGGCCACGAGGAGCACGAGATCGGCGACCTCCTGCTTTCCGTCGTCAACCTCGCGCGGCGGCGGAAGATCGACCCCGAGGCGGCTCTGCGCCGGGCCAACGCCCGGTTCCGGAACCGGTTCGCCGGCGTCGCGCGCCGCGCGGCCGCGAGCGGCCGGGAGATCGGTCAGATCCCCGCCGGAGAGCTCGACGGGTACTGGGAAGCGGCGAAGCGGGACGAGAGCGGATAGATCCGCCTCTCCCGCGCGCCGGACCGCGGCGCTATTCGACCAGCTCGCTGACCCGAACGAGCCTCACGCCGCGCTCCGCGAGCTTCGGCAGCTCCCGGTCGAGGACGGCGAGTGTCGCCGGGTGCGGATGGCCGATCCCGATCGCCGAGCCCTCGGACCGGGCGCGCGCGAAGAGTCCCTGGAGGGACGCCTCGACGGCGGATTCGGTGGCGACGTCGTCGAGAAAGACGCGCCGCGACGCGGAACGGACGTGGGATTCGCGGGCGGCGTCCCGGGCGACCGTCGCATCCGTCGTGCGGCTGTCGACGAAGAAGAGTCCCCGCCGGGCGAGGACCCGCGTCACCGCGCGCATGACCCGGGCGTCCGCCGTCGCCGCCGAGCCCATGTGGTTGTTCACGCCGACCACGCCCGGTACGGTGTCGAGATCCGCGGTGAGCGTGTCAGCGATCTCCTGATCGGACTGGCTTCGCAGCACGACGCCAGGGCCCGGCCGGACCCGCGGGAAGCCGAGAGGCTCCATCGGAAGGTGGAGGAGAATCTCCTTGCCCGACCGCTCGAGCTCGCGCGCCGTCTCCCCGCTCCCGGGAAGCGCCGGAAGGATCGCGGTCGAAACGGGCCAGGACCAGGCCGCGATCCGATCGACGGCCGCGCGGTCGTTGCCGAGATCGTCGATCAGGATCGCGATGCGGGGAGGGCCGGAGGGTGCCCCGGGCGTCGCCGGAGGCGGGATCCCCGGCGCGGGGAGCGTAGGAGCGCGGCGGGCGTCCGCGGCGCGAGGCGTCCATTCGCGGCGGACGGGGGACGGCGCCCGGGTCGGGAGCGGCTTTCCGGCGGGAGCGCGGCCGGCGCCCGGGGGGCGGGTGGCGCGGTAGAGGAGGACGCCGAGGACGAGAGACAGCAGCGCGAAGAAGACCGCGGCGCGCGAGACTTTCCGGCGAGAGCGCGCCAACCGCGAGCGCCGCCCGGTCTAAGCCGCGCGGCGTCCCGGGATCGCGCCCCGAGCGATCTCGAGCCCGCGGTCCAGGATGGGATCGTCGGCGGCTCCCGCCGGCGGTTTGGACTGGTCCGCGAAAACGATGACCCGGTCGTCTGGAGTGAGACCCTTGCCCGCGAGCGCGGTGCCCGACGGGGACACGTATCGCGCGACCGTCATGAAGAGCGTGCCGCCGGACTCGGTCGAGACCATCCTCTGGACGATCGCCATGCCGACCGTCGTCTCCCCCACCGTAGCGGCCTGCGCCCGATCGTGAAGCGCCGCCGCGAAAATCTCCGCCGCGCCGCCGGTCGCCTCGTCCGTGAGGACGACCGTCTTTCCGGTCCAGAACCGCTCGCCGGCCGCCTCGAGGGGCGTGAGCACGAGCTTGCGCGACACGGGACGCGCGATCGTTCCGGGGCCGGTGAAGAGGGCCGCCGACGGCGCCGCGTCCGCCACGTCTCCGCCGATCGTGCCGCGGACGTCGACGATCAGGCTCTTCGCCGGCTTCGAGCGAACCTGCTCGAGCGCCTGGCGCAGCGCGGAAGCCGTGTCCTTCCGGAAAGCGGGGATCTTCACGATGGCCACGTCGCCGTCGAAGCGGGTGGAGACCACGGCCGCTTCGAAGCGCGCGCGCGGGATCTTGAAAGTGACGCGCCGCTCGTCGCCGCCGCGGAAGACGAGAAGCTCGACCTTCGTGTTCTCGGGTCCTTCGAGCGCCGCCTTGACCTTCCAGAGGGAGGCGTTGCGGACGGGCTTGCCGTCGACGGTGTCGATCAGGTCGCCGGGCTTCACGCCGGCCTTCTCCGCGGGCGAGCCCGGCATCGGAGCCACGACGTAGGGGAAGCCTCCGCGACGGGCCACGACGATGCCAGGCCCCAGCGCGCCCGACGCCTGCTGCGCGCGGAAGGCCGTGCGTTCGGCCGCGGGCACGTAATAGGAGAAGGGATCGAGCGCGTCGGACATGCCGTCATACGCGCCGTCCAAGAGGGCCTTCGTCTCCGTCGGCTCCACGTAGTTCGAGCGCGTGAGGGAGAAGATGTCGGAGAAGATCGAGAGCGCCCGTGTCGCCGAATCGCGGCCGGAGACGGCCGGGCTCGTGACGGCCCGGATCGACAGAAGAGCGGCGAGCGAGCCGATCACGAAGAGCAGGCGGGAGCGGTTGGACCTCATATGAGGGATGGTAACAGAGAGGAATCGCCTGCGATTCCTCTCAGGAGACAGGTGACAGGTGACGGGTGACGGGTGACGGGTGACGGCAGCGAGCTCCGCGGGGCTGCTGACACCTGTCACCTGTCACCTCAGCCAAGCCACGGGGTCTGCTGACACCTGACACCCGTCACCTCAGCCAAGCCACCGGGGTCTGCTGTCACCTGTCACCCGTCACCTGTCACCTCTTATCTCAGCCACGCCACCGGATCACTCGCCTTCTGGCGGTCGCGGACCTCGAAGTAGACGCCCGGCTCGTCCCGCCCGGGACCCGTACCGGCCGTGCCCACGGGCGTCCCGGCGGGAACGACGACGCCCGGCGTCACGGCCACCGACTGGAGCCAGGCGTAGAGCGTGAAGACCCCGTCGCCGTGATCCAGGATCACGAGATTCCCGTACTCCGCGAGCCACTGCGCGTAGACCGCCTTGCCCGCGTACACCGCCCGGACCGGCGTACCGGCCGCGAGCGCCAGCGCGACGCCGTTCGAAACGGTCCACGCGTCGAACCGCGGATGCCGGTGGCGCCCGAAGGTCTCGACGACCGCGCCCTTCGCCGGCCAGTCGAGCACGCCCTTCCACGGGCGGATGCCGCCCGACGCCCCGGCCGCCTCGCCGCTCGACTGCCCCTCGAGCGTCTGCAGCAGTCGCTCCAGGCGATCTGCCTTGTCCGAGAGCGCGTGGACTTCGTCCCGACCGGTCGTCGCGGCGCGGCGCTCGCGCGCGAGCAGCGCCTCCCGCGCGTTTCTCAGGTTCGACATCGCCACGAGCTCCCGCCGGCTGCCAGTCCAATTCTGGTCGAGCTCGCCGCGGATCGCCTCCTCGCGCGCGAGGTCCGACTCGAGCTGCCGCTGCGACGCCCGGTGCGCCGCGAGAAGGCGGCCGTCGCGCCGCGCGAGCCCGTTCAGCCGCTCCAGACCCTGGAGAAAGCCCGGCGCGTCGCGCGCTTCGAGGAGCACGCGGAAGTACCCGAATTTCCCGAAGCGCTGCAAAACCCGCGCGCGCGACAGAAGCGCCTTCGCCGTTCGAGACGATGCGGCGGAGGCGGCTTCGCTCTGCTCTCGCGTCGCGGAGAGCGTCCGCGTGAGCTCCTCGCGGCGGGCCGCGAGAAGCCGCGTCTCCTGCTGGGCGAGCTCGAGCTTCCAGTCGAGTCGGCGGATCTCGTCGGAGAGCGTGGCGACGTTCTTCGTGCTCTCGGAAAGCCGCTGCTGCAGCGCCGCGATCCGGGCGCGGATCCGGGTCAGATCCGTCTCCCGCTCCCTCTCGGGCGAGGCCGCTCCCGGAGGAGGGGGCGCGGCGGCGGCCGGCTCCGAGCGCACAGGTCCGGCCAGAAACATCCCCGCGACGATGCCGGCGGCCCCGACTCCCGCCGCCTTGCGGCGTCCGGGCGCCCTTGCGCTCACCAGAGGGACTTTCCCGCGGCTTCCGGAGGAGCGGCGCTCCCGGTGAGGCTTCGGATCGAGGCGGTGACGTCCGCAATCCCGGGCACGCGCTCGGCATGGAAGGGCCGCGATGAGAAAAGAATCCCGCGAACGAGGTCGGGATCGACCGAGCAGTGGTCGCCGCTCCAGACGTCGCGGTTGTCCTCGAAGACGTCGGCCGTCGGAACCCCGAGCGAAGCCTGCCAGGAGACCCGGTATCCGCGCGTGTTGGTGACGAGAAGGTCGGGGATCACGCGGGGATCGAACCGCCGATAGACCTCCTCGCGCCGGAAGACGCGGGAGACGGCGCGCTCGCCCGTCTTCGGATCTGACAGGGCGGTCAGGCGGGAGATGAGCTCGGTGCGCAGGGCCTCGTACTCCGCGCCCGGCGCGACGATGCCCCCGTCCTCGCGCCCCTTCAGGTTGATGTACACGTCGCCGAGGCCCATGGCGTAGGCGCGCGACCGGCTCCAGTCGACGTTCTCCCAGAACTGCCCGCGCGAGAAGAGGGCTTCGAGGCTCTT
>JBDTOO010000057.1:0-22523 GCA_039933215.1 Acidobacteriota bacterium | reverse complement strand
GTCACCTGTCACCTGTCACCTGTCACCTGTCACGTGTCACCTGTCTCCTGTCATCCGTCACCTGCCGTAGGATGGTCCGCAAACGAGGAGATGCAACATGAGAAAGCCTTTTGTTCCGGTGATCGTCGCGGTTCTTTCCCTCGTCTCGTACGGGTTCGTCGTCGCGCAGTCCCCGCCGCCGGCGAAGAAGTCCCCCGCGAACATGGCGCATGTCACCCTGAATCCGGGCGACATGCAGTTCGGCGATCAGCCTCCCGGCCTGCCGGCCGGGGCGAAGGTCGCGGTCCTTTATGGCAATCCCGGGAAGCCTGGTCTCTTCATCATCCGGGTGAAGGCGCCCGACGGCTACAAGGTCCCGCCGCACTTCCACCCGGGCACCGAGAACATCACGGTCGTCTCGGGCCGCTTTCACATCATCTCCGGCGACGTCCTCGACGCCACGAAGGGCACGGCCCTGGGCGCCGGCGGATTCATGTCGATGCCCGGCAAGATGCATCACGCCGCGTGGACGGAGGGAGAGACCGAGTTCGAAGTGGCGGCGATGGGCCCGTTCGCGATCACCTACGTGAACAAGGCGGACGATCCGCGGCTCGCGAAAAAATAGGCCCGAGCCGGGCCGGTCGGCCCGGCCGGCGTCAGGCCACGAGCTTGCGTTCCACCTCGTCGCTCGCGCAACGCGTCCCGTCTTCCGCGGCGACGAGGCGGGACGATCCCTCCGCCGCTGTGGCATAGCCGGGCTGCGAACGGAGGATTTCGAGCGCTTCGAGGGCGCGGCGTCCGTCATATTTGCGCCGCGACAGCGACCGGGCGACGCCGAGCCGGACGAGTCGCGCGGCGTTGTCCGGCTGGTCGAACGCCCACGGCACGACGAGCATGGGTTTCCCCGCGAGCAGGGCCTGCGCCGTGGTCCCGATGCCGCCCGGATGGACGACGACCGACGCGCGCGGAAAGATCTTCGAGAAACGCGCGTACGGGATCGCCGCGATTTCCGGCGGAAGGCCTCGCGGAACGTCGTTTTCTCCGGTCAACAGGACCGCCCGACAGCCGAGGAGGCGGATCGCTGCCACGCTGTCGGGATAGAAGTCTCCGGAGGAGTGCACGGCCGCGGATCCGAGAGTGAAAATGACCGGAGGCGCGCCGGCGTCCAGGAAGCGCTCGACTCGCGGATCGAGCGCTCGCCCCGGCTCGTCCTCGTCGTAGAGGGCAAAGCCCGTCTGCACCGTCCGGTCCGGCCAGTCGGGCTGAGGTCCGCCGAGAATCGGCGAGTACATCGCGAGCACGAGCTCCTTCGAGTGCTGACCCTCGAAGACGGGATCGTCTCCGGCCGCGAGCCCCAGGCGGGCGCGAAAACGCGTGACGGGCTCCATCCAGGGGCGCGTCATCCGGCGGCCGAATTTCTGAACGAAGCCGTTGATGCGCGGGCCGAACGTGCGCAGCCTTCCGAGGAACGGGTACGGCGCCGGTACCGGCGGATCGAACCGAGAGAAGAAGCTCGTCGGAGAGAGGACGGTCGAGATCCAGCGCACGCCGGTTTTCTCGGCGGCGATGTGCGCGGCGTGGGCGAGCGCGTGCGTCAGGAGAAGATCCATCCCCGCGAGCGCCTTGCGGACCTCGAGGTAGGCCTCGGGAATCGCGGGGTAGAGGAGACGGCGCAGAAGGAACTCGGGCCCCTTCTTCAGGTCCATCGCCGCCGACATGACCTCGGTGTCGGTGGCTTCCAGATGCGGGCCCATCGGCGCGAAGGCAATGCCCGCCCGTTCGATCCTCTTCTGGTAGGTGTTGGCGGTGGCGATGCGGACCGAATGCCCTCGCGCCTGGAGCTCGAGGGCGACGGCCATGTAAGGATGCAGGTCGCCGAGAGAGCCCGTCGTCGCGATCAGGATGCGCTTGCCCATTTTGATGTCTGGTCGGCATGGTACACGGCCGTCGCCTCCGCGCTCGCTGCGACCGAGACTCCTCCCGATGCGAGCGGATGGTGGAGGTTGGCGGGGAACCCGCTTCCTCGCCAGGCGGAAAGAGGACGAGGGCCCGGGAGACGGCCCGGTGCCAGGAGACGGCCCGGTGCCAGGCACGCATTTCGACATTATTCGGGACGGCGCGGGATTCCGTGGTGCCAGGATTCCGTGGTGCCAGGCACGCATTTCGTCATTGTGGAAAGCGTGCATCCCTGCCATGAGGTGGGCGGAACCCGGTCATCTGGCGCGGCTGGGGCACCGACCGATTGCGCGGGGGCCTAGACTTCTGCCATGGGGACCGGCGTTCGACGGGGCATGAGCGCCATCGGGATCGAGAGCCACTCGGGTTGGGCGGCGCTGGTCGTCCTGGCCGGCCCCGTGGGGGCGCCGGCGGTGGTCCTCCGGCGCCGGGTCGAGCTCGCCGATCCGACAGACCAGGCCGCGAAGCAGCCCTTTCACGCCGCGGAGGATTTGCCGTGGCCGGAGGCGAAGGCCTTTATCGCGGCGGCGGTCTCGGATGCGCGGCGCCGGGCGCGGGAGGAGCTCGACGCTGTTCTTCACGCGCTCGCCTCGGAGCAATTCTCTCCCCGCCGGTGCGGCATCGTCACCGCCTCCGGGCGCGCTCTTCCCGACCTCCGTTCGATTCTCGCTTCCCATGCGTTGATCCACGCGGCGGAGGGAGAGCACTTTCGAAAGGCTCTGGCGGAAGCGGCGGAGTCGCGCGGCGTCGCTCCCGTGCGCATCTCGCGCAAGGAGCTTCCCGAACGCGCGGCCGCGGCCATCGGGATCTCCGCGAAGGAGGCCGTCCGGAGGGTCTCTTCCTTCGGAGCGGCGCTCGGGCCTCCCTGGGCTTCCGATCAGAAGCTCGCCGCGATGGCGGCCTGGATTGCGCTCCGATAGCCGTCGCCTTCGCGCTCGCTGCGCGATCGCTACGGCTCCCGCAGCGGGAGGCTCCTCCCTCCCTCCGGTCGGGAGACTCCTCCCGCTGCGAGCGGATGGTGGAGGTTGGCGGAGATCCTTTGTTCGGCGCCTCGCGATCTGTCCGGAGTTTCCTCACCCTGGCCCTTCCACGCGGTGCGCGCGGAGAGGGTCAGGAGTGGGAGAGTCTTTTTGTTTCGCAGAAGTGGGCCGTGCCTGTGCGGGAGCCTTCGGCGGGGATGAAAACGGTGTTGGCGCCCTGCGCTTTCGCCGCGGCGGCGAGCTCCGCGTGGATGCGGGAGTCGGGAGTCTTTGCGTCGACTGTGACTTCGCCGACCCTGCGGCAGGTGGCCACCGCGGATGGCTCCCGCGTGATCGAGACGGTCTCGATGGTGTTCGACGCGCATCGTCCGCTCGCCGCGATCGCCGTTGCGGCGAGGAGACCGGGGAGGAGAAAACGTTTCACTCTGACCTCCATTGTTTCCAAGTGTCCCGTTCGCGCGGGACGCGCTCCGTCCGAGTCTTCTGTTGGACGCAGGCGCGCTGGAAAGGTTCGGTGAAGAAGCGGGCGCCTCGCGAGCCCGCGCAAGGAATCGATAGAGACGCGCCCGGAGTCTCTCGAAGCGGCTACGGAGACGTCGGGGGAGTGTCCTGGCGATCCAGGAAATATCCGGGCGCCGAGAGCCGCGTTATGCGCCCCGACGCATCGGCCTCGAAGTGGATGAGCTCGCCGATCTGGTCTCCGGACTTCATCTGGAAGGTGTCCGGGCCGGCCGCCTCGAGGCGCACGCGCGACTCCCATGGATCGTCGTCCGACGGATCGATCATCACGAGCTCGCCATTCAGAACCATCACGAAAGCCTCGTCGTCCTCCCAGACGTAGCGTCCGGCGTACTTCGCCCACGCCGCGTCCGCCCGCGCGGGAGCGACGGGTGGCGGCGCCGCCGCGTGCCGGAGCGCCGGACCGACGATTCCGAGCGCCGTCGAGACGTATCGTCCCGGCTGGCCGTCTTCGGCGTTGGTGAGGACGACGACCCCGAGCTTCTCCGCCGGAACGAGAGTGATCTGCGTCCGATGGCCGGGCACGGAGCCGCCGTGCGAAATCCGGATCTGCTCTCCCACGCGGCGGACCCCCCAACCGAGTCCCCATCCGTGCGTCCAGTCCGGCGCGAGCCACTGGACGCGCTGCATCTCCGCGAGAGTCGAGCCCCGAAGGATCTGCGCGCCCGCGGCGGCCCCCGATCGGAACTGCAGGAAGGCGAAGCGCGCCAGGTCTTCGACCGTGGAGGCGAAGCTCGCGGCGGGCACCATGAAGTTTGCCGAGAGGAAGCCCTCGACGCGGCGCGGCTTTCCGGGGACGCGTCGGCCGTATCCGACGGCGAGCGCCGGAGCGTCGGCTGCCGGCTCGACGCGGGTGGACGTCATGCCGAGCGGCGCGAGCACCCGCCGCTCGATGTATCTCGCGTACGGCTCGCCCGAGGCCTTTTCGACGATCTCTCCTGCGAGCGACAGCGCGACGTTCGAGTACTTCCACTCGGTCTCCGACGCGAGCGCCGGGCCCTCCGCATTCAGGAGGCGCATCATTTCCGCGGCGTCGGGGAATTTCAGGTCGTTCCAGTAACCTCCCGAGACCTCGCGCGGAAGACCCGACGTATGGCTCAACAGCTGCCGGATGGTGATGACCGGCGCATCCGGAAAACGGCCTCCCGGCTGGAACTCGGGCAGGTACTTCGTCACGGGATCGTCGAGCTGCAACCTCCCCGCGTCGCGCAGCTGCAGGATGGCCGTCGCCGTGAAGAGCTTCGAAAGAGAGGCGATCCGGTAGGCGGTCGACGGCGTCGCGGGCCGCTTCCGGGCCAGGTCCGCCATACCGTACCCCTTCGCCCAGACGAGCTCCTGATCGTGCACGATCCCGATCGAGAGCCCGGGTTGCTCGCGGTCGGAGGCGGTGCGCGTGATCCAGGCGTCCAGCACCCGGATCGCCGCGGCGACTTCCGGCTGCCGGGCCAGGGGGGAAGCCGGCTCCGCCGCTCCGGCGACGTGAAAGACCAAAAAGGCGGCGGCAGCCAACGAGGCGAGAACGGGCGAGCGAGGCATGGTCTCTTCCTTTCTGTCTTTCACCGTCCCGGAACCGGCGCGTTCCCGCGGCGGACGGCGATCATCGTCACGTCGTCGAAGGGCTCCTGGCCCTCCGCGTGCGCCGTGAGTTCCTCTTCGATCTTCGCGAGAATCCCCGACGCGGAGCCGGGCGGCGGATCGAGCAGCGCGAGCAGCCGGCTCTCGCCGAACAGCTCCCGCGACGGCGAGCGGGAATCCGTGACGCCGTCCGTGAAGCCGAGGAGCAGGTCTCCGGGACCGATCTGCGCCCGCCGGACCTCGAAGACCCGGTCGGCGACGATGCCGATGGCCGGCCCGCTCGGCGGGAGACGCTCGATCCGCCCGTCCGCGGAGAGCAATACGGGCGGCTCGTGGCCGCCGTTGATGTAGGTGAGCAGGCCGGACGCGGGATCGAGGACCGCGAAGAAGACGGTCGCGAACATGTTCGCTTCGCCGTGCGTGCGGGCGATGTAGTCGTTCGTGAGCACGACGGCTTTCCGAACCCGTGCCGCCGCTCGCTCCGCGGGATCGGTCACCTCCGCGGGCGCCGGGTCGACGAGCTCGCTCGAAGCGCGCAGGAGGGTGCGGAAGAGGGCCATGAACAGGGCCGCTCCGACGCCCTTGTCGCAGACGTCCGCGACGACGAGCCCCACGCGGCCGCTCTTCAGGGCGAAGGCGTCGTAGAAGTCGCCGGCGACCTGCCGGGCGGGCCGAAAGGACGCGGCGATCTCCCATCCGGCGGGCTGCGGCAGGGACTCGGGAAGGAAGCTCCTCTGAATCCCGCGCCCGATCTCCATCTCCCGTTCGAGGCTGCGGGCGTACAGCTGTTCCCGGTCCCTCAACCTCTTCTTCTCGAGCGTGGCGTGAACGCGCGCCTTGAGCAGCACGGCATTGAAGGGCTTCGAAAGGTAGTCGGTCGCGCCGAGCTCCACGCATCGGACGACGCTCTCGATCTCGTCGACGGCGGAGATCATGATCACCGGGATGTGCTTCCGCGCGGGATCGGCCTGTAAGCGGCGGAGCACCTCGTAGCCGTCCATCTCCGGCATCATGATGTCGAGAAGGATCAGGTCGAACTCCTGTTTCTCGACCAGATCGAGAGCCCGACCCCCGCTCTCCACGGCGGTGACGGAATGTCCGAGCTGCCCCAGCCGCCTCGCCAGAAGGTCTCGGTTGGCCTCGATGTCGTCGACAACGAGGAGCCGGCCGGATTCGACGCTCATTTCAAACGCGCTCTACGCGTCGGCCAATGCGAGCAGGCGGCGGAGGTAGGGGATTTGCTTTTCCGTCGCCCGCTCTCCTTCTTCGATGACGTAAGGGATCTTGTGCGTGTCGAAGAGTCCGATCCGCTCGCGAAACTGCGGGACGATGGGGATGATCTCGTTGTGGTGCGCGAGGTTGTGGAACGAGAAATTGGCGCGCAGCAGATTGTTCGACGTAATGCTCGAGAGCTGAAAGGCGAATCGGAGCAGCGAGGTCACCCGCGGCTGATACGGACTCTCGAATCCCATCGTCACGATGATGTCCGCGCCCTCCTTGATCGCGACTCCCACGGGCATCGGGTCGGAGAGGAAACCGTCGACGAGAAGGCGGTCGCCCACCTTCCAGGGCTCGAAGACGTATGGGATGGCGATCGAGGCTCGAACCGCGTCGACGATTCCCCCCTCGTGGAACACGACCTGCTCGCCGTTGTGAAAATCGGTGGCGGTCAGATAGAGAGGGATCCTCGCATCGGCGAAAGTCGCGTCTCCGAACGCGGTCCGGAGCCGTTGCATGATCAGCCGGTCGCTCACGAGTCCGAACCGCTCTTCGAATCGGACGAAGGGGACGAAGGCCCGCAGGAACGCCACGCGGTTGCGCTTGCTCGTGAGCTCCTTCGTCCAGAGTTCTCGAGTCATCTCCTCGGCGCGCGCCGGCAGGTTGCCGAGGGCGATGAGGGCCGCGTAAAGGCTTCCGCCGCTGCAACCCACGAGCAGGTCGATCCCGATCCCCTCTCGCTGAAGCACCTTCAGGAGGCCGAGGGCCGCGGCGCATTTGACGCTTCCCGAGCCGATCACGACGGCGACGCGCGGCCGTACCGGGGTCACGCGGAGAAGCTCTCCGCGGCGGACGCGACGTCGGGATAGACCTTCAGGATCCCCGTGAAACCGGAAAGCTCCAGGACACGAAGGACCTCGGGTCGGACGGCTGCGAGCCGCAGATCGCCGCCGCGCCGCCGCGCGTCCTTGACCGTCTCTAAGAGCGCGCGCAGGCCGGCGCTGCTCATGTAGTCGCATCCCGCCAGGTCGCCGATCAGCCGGACGCGGCCCTCCTGAGCTTCCCCGCGAAACGAGGCCGTCGCCTCCGGCGCGGTCGCGCCGTCGACGCTCCCTTCGATCGAAACGATGGTGACGCTTTCGCGCCGTTCGAACCGGATTTCCATGAAGGGTCCTCCCGTGACCTCAGCTTTTTCCTTCGCCCGTCCGCTTGACGAGCGTCAGGCGGTTATCCCCGCGGGTTCCCGGCTCGTACCGGTACGCGTCGACCGTCGAGCGGATCAGATGCCAGCCGAGACCGCCGGGCCGGCGGTCCTCGGGGGCGGCCCGGAGATCCGGCGGACCGATCTCCTCGGGATCGAAGGCGCGGCCCCTGTCGGTGATGACGACCGTCAGAGTCCCTTCCTCGGCAACCACCGAGACCCGCATCGGGCCGGGAAGCGTCCCCGCGTAGCCGTGAACGACGATGTTGGTGCAGGCCTCGTCGACGGCGAGCTTCAGGTCGAAGCAGTCGGGCGGCTTCGCTCCCGCGCCGCGGCAGGCCTCCTCGACGAAGACCCGAACCTCTTCCAGGCTCTCTGCCCTGGCGATTCCCTCCCAGCTGCGGGCGACGCGGCCCGTCAGAGAGCCGGTCCTCGATGGAGCAGGGCCTCGATTTTTCCGAGCAGGCGCGGAAGCTCGATCGGCTTGGTGTCGAAGTCGTCGCAGCCCACCTTGCGCGCCCGGGCTTCGTCCTCCGCCATCGCGTGCGCCGAAAGACCGATGACGGGAATCGCCGACGTGCCGATTCCCGCCTTGATCCGGCGGGTCGCTTCCCATCCGTCCAGGACGGGGAGGGAGAGATCCATCAGAATCAGATCCGGGCCCTCGGATTCGGCCATAGCGATGCCCTCTTCTCCGTGCACCGCCTGAACCACGTCGTAGCCGCTCCGCGTCAGCCGGCGCGAGAGCATGTCCCGGTTCAACTCGTTGTCTTCGACGATCAGAATCTTAGACACGCGATCCTCGCGGCCCCGCGTTGCCGTTCACGCCACCCGTTCCCGGCGAATCTTCCCGAGAGCGGAGACCAGGCGTTCGTGGTCGACGGGCTTCACAAAATAATCCTCGGCTCCGAGTGCGATCCCGCGATCCCGCTCGTCGGCGATCGTCACCACGACGACGGGGATCGTGCAGAGCGCCGGGTCTTTCTTGAGAGTCTCGAGGACGGACCAGCCGTTCATGCCGGGCATGATGACGTCCATGGTGATCAGGTCGGGCTTCTTCTCCCGGGCGAGCCGGAGCCCTTCCTCCCCGTTGCGAGTCGTGATCACGCGGAACCCCGCGCGCGTGCAGACGCGTTGCATCAGATCCAGCACCGACGGGTCGTCGTCGATCACGAGAACGACTTTCGGATCGCCGCCCGGAAGAGCCAGCCCGCCCGCCGCGAGGTCGGCGAGCTTCATCTTCGTCAACGTCGTGACGCGCACCGAGGTCGCCTCGCCGTCGAAATTCTCGATCTCGCCCGGCAGACGCACCGTGAACGCCGACCCCTTCCCGATCTCGGATTCCACGCGGATCTCTCCGCCCATCATCGCGCAGAACTTCTGGCACAGCGAGAGGCCGAGCCCCGTCCCGCCGTACTTGCGCGACGTTGCGCCGTCCGCCTGGGTGAACGGCTGGAAGAGACGGCCGATCTGCTCCGGGGTCATGCCGATGCCGGTGTCCGAAACACGGAAGAACACCCAGTTTCCGTCGACGCGGTCCTCTCGCCACGCTTCGAGCGTCACGATGCCCTTCTCGGTGAACTTCGCCGCGTTCGAGAGAAGATTGAGGAGGACCTGCCGGACCTTGGTCATGTCCTCCCGCAATGCGCCGATATCGTCCGGGCACCGGACTTCGAGCCGGTTTCCGTTGTTCTGAACGAGAGGCCCCGCCGTTCCCACCGCTTCTTCGACGACGCGCGCGACGTCGAAGGTCTCGAGAAAGAGCTTCATCTTTCCGGCCTCGATCTTCGAGAGATCGAGGACTCCATTGATGAGGCCGAGGAGGTGCTTTCCCGCCGTGCGGATCTTCTCGAGGTCCGGAATGAGAGCCGTCTGGCCCGCCGCGTGGGCGTCCTCGGAGAGCATCTCGCTGTAGCCCAGGATGGCGTTCAGCGGAGTCCGCAGCTCGTGGCTCATGTTCGCGAGAAACGTGCTCTTGGCCTGATTCGCGGCGCGCGCGGCATCGTTGGCGTCGAGCGCGGACTGGAGGGCTCGTTCGATGATCGTGTACTGGTCCTGGATCTGCCGGTGCTGGTCGGCGAGCTCCCTCTTCGCCTTGACGACGCGGCGCGTCTGTATGTGCGAATGGAAGCCGAAGATCGACATGAAGACGAACGTTCCGAAGACGGAGAGACATGTCGTGAGGAGGCTGATCTCCGTTCCCACGGCGAAACCGCGGAACGCGCCGACGACAAGGGCGCCGAGCACGATCGACCCGACGGACCAGACGGTGAACCCGACTCCGCCGACGGATATGCAGGCCGTCACGATCGCCGACACCATCATCAGGGAGGGGAGCACCGAGAAGGACACGGCGGCGCACCAGCATCCGACGATGAAGCAGTCGAGGAGGAGGTTGGCGAGCTCGAACCTCTTGCTGTCTCGCGCGCGGCTGGCCATCAGATAGGCCAGCTGTGGCCACACCACGCCCGTGAAGACGATCGCCGCCCAGAGCCAGGTTCCGCGGGGCTTGTCGAGGAAGCAGGAGATCACGGTGAGGGCGACGATGAACATCGCCGGCACGCGGACGCGATAGTCGAGTGCGACGAGAGGGTGGGGATGCGACCCGGCGGAGGGCGCCTCCATGGGGACCGAGGGGACCGAGCTCATCGACCGCCCGCGTCCGGTTCTCGCGCAAGTAACCCGCGGATCTTCATGGTGGAGCGAGAGGCGACTTTATCTCAGCGATGAATCCGGCAGCCGGCCCCCGACGGACGTCGAGGGGCCGGCCGTGGCGCCCTGGGTCGGGCGTCGGGCGGATCGGCGCCCCGGCGTCCGGCCCGCAAAGATGGGCGATTTTCGAGGCCACGACCCTTGTGTGCCAGCCTGGTGGTGCGTCGTTCGGGTACGGATGTTGCAGGACGTCCCACAAGCGCGTTGGTGCGCAAGAGAAGAAATGGAGATCCTTATGATGAAGAAAACAACCCTGGCGGTGATCGCCGCATCGTTCCTGTTCGCCGTGGCGGCGCAGGCACAGACTCCGCAGCAGCGGCAGTCTTCCGGCCCGACGTCGAACGAGTATCAGATTCGGGTCACGGAGCCCGTTGAAGGCGCCGTCATCCAGGGCCCCGACTTCAATGTCGTTCTGTCGACCCCGAATGTTCCTACGGGCACCTCGATGTCGCCGGCCGAGCGGAAAGACTCGCTTCGGCCCGTCTTCCAGGTTTTCGTGGACGGCAAGGACATGGGCAACATTCCCAACGACCAGAACGTTTATGCCGTGCATACGGAATCCTTTGGAGCGCACAAGCTCGTCGTCCTGGCGAAAAATGGCACGGGTCAGGTGATCGATCGAAAAGAGATCTCGCTGTCGACAACGGACGTGAGCGCGTCGGCTTCCATGAGCACGAGCACCAGCTCCACGATGCCCGCCGCCGCGGCGCCGGCTCCGCCGGCTCGCACGGACACGATGGCGACGCACACGACCGAGGCCCCCGCGCCGTCGGCCGCTCCGGTTCCGGAAAGCTCGCGTAACGAGACGTACACCGCGTCGAGCTCGACGCTCCCGAAGACCGCTTCGGACTACCCGGCGGCCGCCCTCGCGGGTCTCGCGCTGGCCGGCGCGGGCCTCTGGCTCCGTCGCCGTTCCTAATCCGCACTCTCCGGTTGCGACGCGCGCCCCCCGGCCTCACGGTCGGGGGGCTTTTTCATGTCCGGCCCTCAGTTGGCCGTGGCGCTGCCGCCGGTGGGCATCGCGCAGCGGTATGCGGTGCCCGTTCTCGCGCCCTCCGAGCCGACGAGCACGTAGTTGCCGCCCTGCTTGTGAGCCGCCTCGGTCAACGCGTTGTCGACGTCGCGCGCCGGGGTCAGCGAGCCGACCGTGACTTCGCCGACCTTCTGGCATCCCGACACCACCGACTCGCTGTTCGTCACGCCGCCGGCTCCGGCGGCGTTCTGCGAACAGGCAACCGCGCCGGCGAGCAGTGAGAGAGCGAAGCCTCCGCGAATGGAAAACCGTTTCATTCCGACCTCCTGTTGACAACTGACACACTTGTTCGAATCGCTACCTGCGAACGAAATCTGTGCGTCTCTGATTACGATTCGAGCCGCGGAAAGTTCCTGCCTCTGCTCGCGCGCGCGACGCGGCGAAGAGACGAGATCGGGAATTTTTTCCGTCGCGCTCGTGCCGCGTCGAGCTCCGCGGTCGCCGCGTCGCCGGCTGCTCCGATCGCGCGGCGCCGGAGGTCGCGCGGAAGTCGGGCTTACACTTCGCGCCGGGAGGAACTCATGCGCATCCTCGATGCTCGAATCCACGGGGTGCTCGACCTCGTCACGATCGTGATCCTTCTGGTGGGTCCTCTTCTCTTCGGCCTCGGCGGATCTCCGGCATTGATCGCGTACTCCCTCGCGGCCGTGCACCTTCTGCTGACGCTGCTGACGCGATTCCCGATGGGACTCTGGAAGGTGATTCCGTTCCTGTACCACGGGCTCGTCGAGCTTCTCGTCGGGATCTGCCTGATCCTCCTCCCGACGGTCGCGGGTTACGGACCGGGCTCGCCGGCCCGCCGCTTCTACACGATCGTCGGAGCGATCATCCTCGTCGTGTGGGCCCTCACCGCCTACCGGGACTCAAGAAACGAGCGAATGGCCTAGGCCGAGAACGGACGACTCCCGCCGGGCCGCTCACCGCGGCTGGTCCCCTAGTCACAGCAGCGTCATTTTCCGGCGAGCGCGACCATCCGCTCGCAGCGTGAGGAGTCTCCCGAGCGTCGCGAGGGGAGGAGCCTCACGCTGCGGGAGCCGGAGCGTTCGCGGCGCGAACGCGGAGGCGACGGATAAACTGCGTCGGGATGCATGGACCGCGGAAGAAGCCGGGCCGGCTCGAGTCTCGGTTGCGGGCACTGGCCCTCTCATACCCCGAAGCCCGGGAGGAGTTCCCCTGGGGCGAGCGGGCCTTCAAGGTCGCAGGCAAAACCTTCGTGTTTCTCGGCTCGGATGCCGCCGGGTTGAGCATGGCGGTCAAGTTGCCCGAATCCCGGGACGCCGCGCTTGCGCTGCCCTTCACCGAGCCCACGCACTACGGCCTCGGAAAGAGCGGATGGGTCACGGCGAAGCTGCGCGAGGAAGACGACCCATTGATCTGGCTGCTCGAGACCTGGATCGCCGAGAGCTACCGAACGATCGCCCCGCGCCGCCTGACTGAAAAAGCCGCACCGCCGACCGCAAAGTCCGCCAGGTCCGCAAAGGCCCCGGTAAAAAAAGCCGCCGCCAAAAAACCCGCTCCCCGAAGGAAACCGCCGCCGCGAACCGGAACTCGGACCCGCCCCCGCGCCTCGCGCTGAGCTCGTCGCCCGTCTTTCCCCTCAGAGCAGAGAACTCCCCCTCACTCGAGTCCCCTCCCGGCCGGGCGGGGGGATCCCTCCCTGCGAAATCGTCCATCCGGAGCGCCCGCGGAGCGAAGTGCCGGCGGCGTGTAGGATGTGCTGGCTATGAAAACAGTGCTGATCTTCACACTGACGGGAGCTCTCATCGGGGTGGCGGCCGCTTCGTACGTCGTGCCGCGGGGCTTGAGCTGGTACAACGAGGCCGGATACCTGTCCCAACCCCAGAACGGGCAGGTTCAGGCGCTCGTCAACCTTCCGCAGGTCATCCGCTACACGACGGACCGGCTCATCCGTGGCCAGCTGATCGGCGGCATCGCCGGGGGCGTCCTCTTCCTCGTGTTCGGCGTCCTCGCCGCGCGCGCCGGATCCCGGCGGCGGCGGGTTCCTGCTCCCGTCCCGGCGGAGGCGTCCGGCGCCGGCGCGACCCCGCGACGACCCTCCTAGCTTCCCGGGATCGCGGCGGCGAGGCGAGCAGCGCTACCCGCGCCGGATGACCGCGATCGACACGTCGTCCTCCGGAGTTTCGTCCCCGCAGAAGACGCGCAGCTCGCCGGACAACACCCCGACGAGGCTCTCGGCCGACAGTCCTCCGGCCGAACGCGCGACCGCTTCGATCCGTTCGTCGCCGAACTCGCGTCCCGTGGCATCGCGCGCCTCGGAGACGCCGTCCGAATAGAGGAGAAGGGCTTCGCCGGGATCGAGAGCCCCGACCTCGACCGGCCAGGAGAGCGTCGCCTTGATCCCGAGGGGGTAAGCGCCGCGTCCGAGGCGATCCCGCACCATGCCCGATCGCGCCAGGACGAGCACGGCGGGATGCCCCGCGATCGAGAGGCGAAACGTCCCGTCCGGGGAGAGGACGACGTACAGGCATCCGAAGAAAGCGCGGGGCCCTCCCGTCCGGCAGACGATCCGATTGAGCGTCGCGAAGACCGCTTCCGGAGACGCGTCCACGTCGAGCTGCGTCCGAAAGGCGGCGTGCGCCACCGCCATGACGAGACCGGCCGCCATTCCGTGTCCCGAGGCGTCGCCGAAGAGCACCGCCAGCCGTCCGTCCGGCAGCGCCACGAAGTCGTAGATGTCTCCGCCGACCGTGTTCGCGATGCGGTTGTAGGCGCCCACCTCCCAGGGAGGCACCCCGGGAAGAGTCCGGGGGATGAGGCTCGCCTGGAGGTCCCGGGCGAGCTCGAGCTCGTCTCTGTAGTTGATCTTGTCGACGAGCTCCATCGCCAGCAGGGACCCGAGCGCGAGGATCGACACGAAGAGCCACATGTTGTCGAAGTTGGCGTGGTACTCCGTCGTCTTCACCGTCTGACGGCTCGTCTTCTCCGTCGACGTGTGCACGAACGGGCCCTGCATCGCCAGCACGAGGGCGAGAAATGCCGCCGCGAAGAGAAGCCGCCGCGGGGGAGCGAGTCTCTTCGAGACGCCGAAGAGAACGGCATTCGTCGTTCGAAAGAAGCGCCGGATTCGACCGCCCTTGCGCTCGATCTCGTCGCGGTGATCGCCGGTGAGTTTGTCCCGCGCACGGAGCCATTCGCGGCCGTAGAGACCCGAGATGTCCTTGCGGCCGACGGCCCGGCCCGTGGCCCGGATGAGGTCCCACCAGTCCCGTCGCGTCGGCACCGGGGAAGAATACTTTGGGGCGGACGGTCTGACAGAATCCGTCGCGGTGGAGACGACCGTCCCGACCGTCCTGATCGTCGGAGGAGGCTTCTCGGGGATGTCGACTCCCGAGGCGCGTCCTCGACGCGTCGGGACGGCCCTCCGACGTGCTCTACCTCGTGGGTCCGCTCCTGAAGGCGCGGGACTGGGAAAGCACGGCGGTTCCGGAGCTCCGGCGCCTGGCGGCCGACCTAACGCGGACGCTTCTCGAACCATCGGCCCGGCCGTGACCCGCAGGCCGGCGCTGGCGCGCATATCGCAAGGCATCCCGCCAGAAATGAGCGCGACGAGATGCCCGTGAGCCCCGTGAACGTGCCGACGATCGACGCCGTGGCGGATGGCCGGATCCGCGCCGCCCGAGGCCTGGCGATCGCGGCCGACGTCCTTCAGATCGCGGTCTTCCCGCTGTTCGGCCCGGGGGCGCTCTCTCCGTGGAACGACGCGCTCGATCTCCTCGTGGCCGCGGCGCTGACGCGTCTGGTCGGCTGGCACTGGGCCTTTCTCCCTTCCTTCGTCGCCGAGCTCGTCCCCGGCCTCGACCTCGTGCCGACGTGGACGGCGGCCGTCCTCTTCGCGACGCGGGGCGGCGCCGCCCGCAAGATCTCGCGCGCCGGGTCCGTCGACGCGGAAGTCGTCTCTTCCGTGCCCCGTCCCCCCGACGTACGGCCCTAGCGCGCGACCGCGAGGGCCCGGTCGAGCGCGGCCCGAGCGAGGAGCCGTGTCGAATCGAGCGTCGGCAGAGGGGACTCGTTCGTCCGGACGATGAGGGGGATCTCCGTGCAGCCCAGGACCGCCGCGTCGCAGCCCTCGCTCTGGAGATCCCGGATGGCGTCGTAGAACATCGCGCGCGTCCGATTCTCGAAGATCGCGTTGACGAGCTCCCGGAAAATCGCATCGTTGATCTGCTCGCGGCGGAGGGCCTCCGGAATCCTCATCTCGATCCCGCGGGCGGCGAGGGCCTCCCGATAGACGGGACCTTCCATCAGGTATCGCGTCCCGAGCACGCCCAGTCTCCGGAACCCCCGGCCCGCGGCCTCTCCGGCGACGACGTCGGCGATCGACAGCCAGGGGATGGGCGACCGCGGCACGACATCCGGAAGCGCCTGGTGGATAGTGTTGTCGGGGCAGATCGCAAAAGCGGCGCCCGCGCGCGCCACCTCGTTCGCGCCGTCGAGCATCAGATCGGCCACCGCTTTCCAGTCGTCCCGCCGGATGGCTTCCATGTGCCGGGCCATGGGAATCGCCGAGATCGTGATGCGGGGATGGTCGTGCTCGCCCATCACGGCGAGGGCGTCGAGGCAGATCGTGCGGTAGCAGAGGGCCGCCCCCTCGGCGCTGCAGGCGACGATCCCGATGTGCGCCGCCCGGCGCGGCGTTTCCGCGACGCGTCCGCTCATGCGACTCGAAGGACCTTCCACTGCTGGGAGCCCGAGACGACCAGCGGAGCGAGGGCGTCGGAGTGGCGGCGAAACTGGGGCGCCCCCATGCCCGCGAGCGCCGCCTCGAAATCGGCCAGCGACTCGAACTCGTACTCGTCGACGACGTGCGAAGGGGAGAGCCCGACATGTCCGACGAGCAGCCGGCTCGAACGGGCCCGGCGGAATTCCGAGGACGAGAATTTCTCCGCGCCCCAGGCCTTCAGGACCGCGAGCGCTTCCGACTGCTTCCCGTAGAGAAGATCGAGGTGCCACTGGCAGATGAACATCGCGCCTCCGCCGGGAAGCTTAGCGAAACGGCCTCCGGGCGCGCGGGGAAAGTGGCGCGGCCGGCCCGCCTTCGGGTCCCGGCGCCTGATACCCTTCCGGCAAAGAGCGGGCTCGACCGGCGCCGACGCGGGGCGCGCCCCGTTCCCGGATCGGAGGATGGCGATGGGCCGACGAAGTCTTCGAGCCGCGGGTCTCACCGGTCTTCTCCTCGGGGCCGCCTGCGCCAGCTCGCCGCCGCCGCCCGCCCCGGGGTTCTCGGTGTCCGGATCGCCCTCGGACCTGAGGAGACTCGAGGGCCGATGGGAGGGCGATTACGAGAGTGCCGCGACCGGCCGCAGCGGGACGATCGTCTTCGAGTTCCGGTCGGGAGACACGGCCTACGGAGACGTGCTGATGATGCCGAAGGGGGCGGCGGGCCCTGTCCGCCCGGCGAAGCCTGCGGTGGCCGACACGCTCAAGGACATGCCGCAGATGCTGACGATCCAGTTCGCGAAGGCGTCGGGGGGCGCTCTCGTGGGCGATCTCGCGCCCTATGTCGATCCCGACTGCGAATGCGAGACGGCGACGTCGTTCAACGGCCGGATGAGCGCCGCCGGCGACGCGATCGAGGGGAGCTTTACGTCCACCCAATCCCGCGAGGGCGGCCGCCGGGCCGTCGGACACTGGAAGGTCGTCAAATCCAGGCGGAAGCCGGAATAGGCCGGCGGGCGGGAAAACCGCCGGCCCCCTGCGGACTCGATCAGTGAGCGCCCTTGCCCTCGAGATCGCGGAGCCGCTTTTCCAGCGACTCGACGCGCTCGCGAATCCGGCGCATCTCGTCGGTGCGTCCGCCGCGAACCCCGTCCGGCGCGTCGACCCAGCGAGAAAATTCGCGGGGAAGGCTCCTCTCGATCTCCCGCTCGAGCCGGGGGCCGAACCCGGAAATCTCGAAGTCGCGTTCCGGGCGTGCGGCGACGGTCACTCGAAGGCTCTTCGAGGCACCCTGCCGCGAGAGATCGAGCTGCACGGCGTCCCCCGCGTTCTTGTCGCGCATCGCGCGGATGAGCTCCCGGGTCTCGGACACCCGCTTCCCGTCGATCGACGTCACGAGGTCGCCGACCTGAACCCCGGCGCGCGCGGCCGGACCGTCCTTCTCGACCGTTCCGACGAGCACGCCCGCGTCCTTCGGCGCTCCCCAGTGGACGCGCAGTTCGGGAGTGACCTCGATCAGGTCGATGCCGAGCCAGGCCCGGTTGCCGTGGCCGAAGACGCGGGTGCGGTGGCGCTGGCCGCCGTCGATCTCGATCGCGTCTCCCTGGTCGATGACGACGACCTTCGGGGAGTCGTCTCTTTCGGAGGCGTGCGAGGGGAGCGGAAGCGCCAGGAGCAACGCCGCGAGGATCATCTTCGAATGAAGCGTCATGTTCGGGCTCCTTCCAGGGTTTGCGGGCCGACCATCCGGGCGGCCCTGGGTCGGGAGACGATCGCTCCTGGAAAAGGTTTCGCGCCGGTCCGGTCCGAAACATGCACCGAAACGCGGAAAAGAGGAGGAACACCATGACCGAGATGAGAGGCCGATGGGGAGAGGTCGCGTTTGCGATCCTGCGGATCGTGGCGGGTCTGCTGTTCGCCTACCACGGAGCCCAGAAATTCGGTCTTCTCGGCGGTCCGGCGATGACCGGCAAGCCGCTCATGCTCGTGGCCGCGATCATCGAGCTGGTCGGCGGACTGCTGATCACGATCGGTCTCCTGACCCGGCCGGCGGCTTTCATCGCGTCGGGCGAGATGGCGACGGCGTACTTCATGGCCCATGCGCCTTCGAGCCCATGGCCCGCGGTGAATCACGGGGAGCCCGCCGTCCTCTTCTGCTTCCTCTTTCTCTATATGGCGGCGCGCGGGGCCGGGATCTGGAGCGTCGATGCGATGCGGGGAGGCGCACAGCCGATCCGGGGGTAATCGGCCGGCTCAGTCCTCCAGTCCGAGCGCGCGCGAGAAGACGTGCTGGGTCTTGTCGCGATGGAACCCTTCGCGGACGTAGAAGCGGTGCGCGCCTTCCCGCTCCACGCGGCAGCGCACGCGCAGCCGCCGCAGCCCCCGGGACCGGGCCCACGCGCGGGCAGCGGCGACGAGACCGGCTCCGATCCTCCGACCTCTCTCTTCTTCTTCGACGACGAGGGAGATGATCTCCGCCTCCGGGTCGTGGATCAGGGCGCGCGACGCCGCGACGTGGATCCAGCCGGCGACCCGGCCGCCGGCGGACTCTGCCACGAAGAGCCCGTGGGAAGGGGATCCCGCCAGGGCGGCGAGGCGATCGGAGAACGCGGGAACGGGAGAGGCGTAGCCGAGCTGGGCGGCGAGGCGGGAGACGCCCGGAAGATCAGAGGGGAGGAGGGGGCGGATCGCGGCGCCGGGCTCCGTCACTGTTGCGGGGCCTCCGGGGTGACGTCCGAGGACGTGGCGACCTGGAACTTGCGGTAGTCGGAGTATTCGCTCACCGCGTCGATCCGCATCCCCTTGAAGAGGAGGATCCTCGCGCTCCCCGTGAACCTCGCAACTGCCGGCAGCCAGATCTCGCCGTTGACCTTGCGGCGAAGCAGGGAGGCGCGGCTGCCCTTGTGGAGCTTCGCGAGCACGCCCAGGCCGAACGAGAGGTTGTCGATCAGCTCCGCGTCCACCCGGACGACCTGGCGA
Organism: Acidobacteriota bacterium; assembly: GCA_039933215.1. Classification (GTDB taxonomy): domain Bacteria; phylum Acidobacteriota; class Thermoanaerobaculia; order UBA5066; family Gp7-AA6; genus JALYUA01. The sequence continues at coordinate 3,694 of JBDTOO010000057.1, read as the reverse complement.
TCTTCCTCGTCCACCCAGGCCTGACCCGCGAACGTCTTGAGGACCTTTCCCGCCCGGCCCGAGGTCTCGACGGCCGGCCGCGGATCGAACGTGAGCCGGATCGTCGGACGGCCGTCGACCATTTCGCGCCCGGCGATGCGGATCTCGTAGATCCGGAAGAGCTCCTCGATGCGGGAAGCCTCCTTGCGCCGCGACTCCAGCCGCTTCTCGGCGAGCTTCGCCTGCGCCGCCGCGTCGGGATCCGGATCTCCGATTTTCTTCTCGTGCTTCCGGTCCTCGCGGGCGAGCTCCTCTTCGGTGAGCGGCCGGCCGTCGCGCTCCACGAGCCGGCGATAGGTGTGCCCGGGATCGAGGGACGGATAGACCTCGTAGATCTCGGACGTGACCTTCTTGACGCCACCCCTGGAGTCGAGCTCCTTTTCGACGTGCTTCTCCGTGAATGTGTAGTCCTCCAGGAGCGACTCGTCGCTGTGGAGACGGGAGCGGACCTCTTCCAGAAAGGGGCGCAGCTCCGGAAGCGGAGGGTCTTCGGGGGGACTCGCCGCGCGCAGACCGGCCGCCGCGAGCAGCGGCATCCCGAGGAGCAGGAAGCGCCGGACGGAACGTAAAAGGGGGAGGCGTCGCACCACACCGCGAGAACCGCCGGGCCCGGCCGGCGATTCCCGGGGCAGGCACAGGCGCTCCTGTTGACGTCCTACAGGGAGGAGCGCTATGTTTGTCGTCTTGTCGAATGCCTACAGAAGGGGGAAGCATCATGCTGAGACGCGATTTCCTGAAGGGCTCGGCGGCCGTGGCCGCCGCGCTCGTGGCTTCCGGGGTCCGTGGAGCGTCGCGGGCCGGCACCGGAGGGGCCGGTTCCGCCGCGCTGTCCGGCCGGCTGGTTCCCCCGGAGCGGGGCCGGATCCCCGTGGCGTTCACCATCTCACCCGGGGTCACCGTGATCGATTTCTGCGGGCCGTGGGAGGTTTTCCAGGACGTGTCGCTCGTGGGAGACGAACAGCCGTTCGAGCTCTACACAGTGGCGGAGACCCTCGCGCCTCTGCGCGGATCGGCGGGCCTGCAGCTCGTGCCGGATTACACCTTCGCCACGGCGCCCGCTCCGCGCGTCATCGTGATCCCCGCGCAGACGGGCGGCCCGGCGCTGCACGAGTGGCTGCGCAAGGCGAGCCGCACGGCCGACATGACGATGTCCGTCTGCACGGGAGCCTTCCAGCTCGCGAAGGCGGGCCTTCTCTCGGGCCTCGACGCGACGACGCATCACGATTTCCAGGACCGGCTCGCGAAGCAGTTCCCGGACGTGCGCGTGCGCAAGGGTGTGCGGTTCGTCGAGGGGCCGAAGATCTCCTCCGCCGGCGGACTGACCTCGGGGATCGACCTCGCCCTGCGCGTCGTCGAGCGCTACTACGGGCGGCCCGTGGCCGAGAGGACCGCTTTCTACATGGAGTACCAGAGCAAGGGCTGGATCGTCTGACGCTTCCGGGAAAGCCCGGGTCGGACTCGAGACTCGCGGACGGGATCAGCGGGGGGCGGCCATTTCCGCCGCGAGCGCCTTGTAGTCCGCCCGGCCGCGGATCGAGACGAGATCGGGATCCTCCGCCATGTGCGCGGCGTCCGTGAAGCCGCGCTCGAATGCGGTCCGGAGCGCTTCGACGGCTCGCCGGCCGTCGCCGGCCCGCGCGCGGGCGCAGCCGAGGTCGTACCAGACCGCGCCGCGCTCCGGCTCGAATGCCGCCGCGATCTCGAGGGACTGCGCGGCCCGCCGGGGCTCCTGTGCGGCAAAGAAATCGCGCGGCCTGTAGAAATAAGTCTGGACGAAGAGACTCGAGATCGTCCGCTTCGCGGAGAGACGCTCGGCGGGGTCCTTCGACGCGGCGCGTTCGCGAAGAGAGGCGACATCGAGGCGGTGAGCGGCCGAAGGGAGTGGCACCGGCTCCGCCGAATCGAGGATCGCGGCCAGCGCGCCCTGCAGCCGCTGGATTTCGGCGCTCTCCCTCGCGTCCCGCCGGGCCTCGTCGTCGTTGCCCTTGCGCGCGGCGTCCCGGAGCCGCGCCGCCGCGTCGCGGGATGCGTCGACGGGCGCCAGGCCGTCGAAGTCGATCAGGGCCCGCGCGTGGATCTCGAACGCGGCCTGGATATCCCCGGATTTCTCGCGGGCCTCCGCGCGGGCGAGGTCTTCGTTCAAGAGGGCCGCGGCGAGCGCTTCGTCCCGCGGCCGCAGCCCGGCCTTCATGGCCAGGATCTCGAGCCACCCGATCGATTCCGTGCCGATCGCCGCCGGAGCCCAGTCGTGACCGCCGTCGAACGTCCGGAGCCGATGGGGTGACCCCCGCTTCTCGAGCGTCCGATCGAGAGCCTTCATCTCCTGGTAGTTGAAATCCGTCCAGCCGGCGGTCAGGAAGGCGGGGAAGTTGACGTCATGGCTCGCTGCCGGGGTGGTCGGAAGGCCGCCGCTCGCGGCGATCACGCCCGCCAGGATTCCGCGGCCGGAGAACGCGAGCGAGAAGGCGAGCCGGGCTCCTCCGGAGAAACCGCCGGCGTAGATGCGGCGCGGGTCGACGGGAAAGCGCGCCGGGGCTTCCGCCCAGAGAGCCCGAATGGCCTCCCGGTTGGGAGCCGTGGGATCGTCGCTGCGCGTCTCGTTACTGCTGACGATGACCCAGCCGAACCTTTCCGCGCCCTCCCGAAAACGCTCCGCGGCCGCCGCGCCCCGCCCGCGCGGGTCGAAGAGGAAGAGGAGGGGCCACCGCTTCGCGGGGTCAAAGCGCGCCGGGAGATAGAGCGCGAAGCTGAACCTGGGGTCCGAGCGGCAGACGATCTTCTCGACGATCTTCCCCGTCGGATAGGAGTCGGCCTCGGCGCGCGCGACGGAAGCGCGGGCCGAAAGGATCAGCGCGGCCAGGGCCAGGAAGAGCCTGGCCGCCGGCCTGCGGGAGAGGCGCGCGCGCGCGATCGCCCGCGGGACCCGCCCGCACCGACTCCGCCGACACCCGCTTCCGAGCTTCATCCCGGAGCATCCAGAACACGAATCTCCACGGGGCATTCTCGCCGCGGGACGAAGGCCGGGACAAGGCGGACGAGCGCCGTCTGGCCCGGGACCATTTTCCGCGCAACCTTTTTGCGGAAGAGCGCCACGAAGAAGGGAAGGAGGGAGAGATCCATGCGCACCATTGCGGCCATCCTCGCGGGAGCGGCCCTGCTGGCGGGCGCCGAGGGCGTCCTTCCCGCACCCTATGCCGCGGCGGCCCCCGGGGGGGACTCCCGCGCGGTCTCTCCGGCACGTTCGGCCTGGGAGAAATTCCGCAAGCTCGAGGGGACGTGGGTCGGAGAGAGCACGAAGGGGTGGCGGGAGTCGGTTTCGTTCCGAATGATCGCCGGCGGCTCGGCGCTCGTCGAGACATCCTTCGACGCGCATCCGAAGGAGACGATGCTGACCGTCTTCCATCTCGACGGCGAGGATCTCGTCCTGACGCACTACTGCGTCGCGAAGAACCAGCCCCGTCTTCGCGCGACGGCATTCTCGGAGGACGGCGCGACCGTCACGTTCACGTTTGACGGAGGCGGCAATCTGGCGGACCGGAACCGGGGGCACATGGATCAGGCGGTCTTTCGCTTCGAGTCGCCGCGCCGGGTTTCGACCCGGTGGACCTGGTACCAGAATGGAGCCGAGCAATGGCTGGAAGAGATCCATCTGGAG
>JBDTOO010000056.1:0-22936 GCA_039933215.1 Acidobacteriota bacterium | reverse complement strand
GAGGCCCGGACCCCGGTCCCTCTGACCTCTCTCCTCTCACCTCTCTCCTGAATCCAGGGCTCACTTCTTCGGGAAGCCCGGGTCCGCCTTGACCTCCAGGATCTGCTTCGTGTGCCGTGCGCTGTGGGCGCCGATGAACAGGACCCACTCGTAGCCGTCGAGCTTCTTGCCGATCGGGCTGTCCATCGCATGCGCGCGCAGGTCGTCGTGATCCTTCAGCAGAGACTCGGTCTTCGCCCGCGATTCCGCGAAGTGCTTGACCGCCTGATCCCCCGATCCGAACCGGTTGGTGGGCTTCAGGGGCTCCGGCGCCTGGGCCTTGTGGCTGCGATCCGGGATGGCCTGGAGCACCAGGTCGTCGAGCGCCGCCACGTCCTCCCCCTCCGGCGGCGGAGGAGACTTGAGGACCTGGTTTTCGATCATGCCGCGCATCAGGTCTTCGGCCGCGGCGATGTGCTCGGACACCTCCGCGACGGACCAGCGGTCCGGCGCCGACTTGTAGTTCCACTGGGCCTCCGACAGCCCGGACGTCGCATCGAGCACCGCCTGCTTCGTGCTCGCGAGATATTTCATTGCCTTGTCGCGGTCCGCCGCCGTCAAGGTTTGCGCCGACGCCGTCGCGGCGACGGAGACCAGGAGAATCGAGGCGAGAATCCGTTTCATGTGTTGCTCCCATTTGCTGCGCCGTCTCCGGCAGATTCCGTTCGAGACACGAGGACGGCTCGTATAACACGGGAGTCGGGCGCGACGGCCGGGCGGGAACGCGAGGGCGACCTCCGGGATTCCCCAACTCGGCGATCCGGAAAGAAATATTCGATCGCGGATCGGTGAAACGGATCGCTTGCCCGGACCGTAGTTACAGGTAGAGTCGTCTCCCTCCAACCAAGCCCGCCACCACCTCCGCAGCAGCGGAGCCTCGTCCGTCATCTTCCATCCGCCGGAGTCGTCCAATCCGGATGAAACCCCTTCGCGCGGCACGGGTCGTGCCTTTCGAGAACGCATTCCGCGGGGGCCGGACATCGTGATACAGGAGCGCCATGAGATTGAACGAGATGGCAGGACTCAGGCGTCGCAGGGGGCGCCCGGAGGGCGCAGCGGGTAGGGCCTTCTGGATTTCCCTGGCCATGGTGGCCCTGTCGCGGTTTCTTCCGGCGATGGACGTCACGCTCGTCGCCAAGGCGCCCGGGCCGGTGATGGTCGGCGACCTCGTCCGGTTCAAGGGTCAAATCGCCGATTCGTCGGGCTCTCTCTGGTACCGGTTCCGCGTGCGCGAGGGAGCCGGTGAGTTCCGCACCATCCGCGACTACGGCCCCCTCCCATCGCTCGAATGGACGACGTTCGAGTTCGAGGGCGACTACGAGATGGAGCTTTCGGTGCGCGATCGGAAGACCGGGGAGACCCGGGAAGCGCGGACGACCGTGCACTTTGCCCCCCGCGCGACCGACCAGCCCACGGTGACTCCGACGGCGCACCCCCTCGTCGTCCTGTACAGCGCGCCCCGGTGCGAATCGGGCAACCTGCGCGTCGATTACGTGGCCGCAAACTCCGGCGTCCTGAGCAGCGTCTCGAAGCCGTGCCAGGCGAGACGGACGGTGAACTTTCTGCTCGGGGCGTTGCGTCCCGAGACGACCTATTCGGCGACCCTCGTCACCGAGCATCCGGGCTTCCAGACGAGCGTGGCCCCCGTGACGTTCACGACCGGGTCGGCCCCGGCGAACGTCCCCGCCACGACGACGGTGCTGGCGGCGCCCGTGTCGTCGCAGGGAATCCTCCTGCAGGCGAATCTCTTCTCACGGAGCACGGCTACGGACTTGAGCGGCAACCTGCTCTGGTACGGCCCGTCCGATCTGACCTACCTGACCCGACCCGAGCCCGGAGGGCGCTTTTTCGGAGTCATCCTCGCGGGCATCGATCCGGCGCGCGACGTCGTCCGCGAGTTCGATCTCACGGGCATGACGGTCTCCGAGACGAACGTCGCCCGCATGAACGAGCAGCTCTCGGCGCTCGGGCGCAGGACGATCAGCGGGTTCCATCACGAGGCCTGCCGTCTTCCCGACGGCAACGTCCTGGTCCTCGCCAGCGTCGAGCAGATCCTCACGGACGTCCAGGGACCCGGGCCCGTGGACGTGATCGGAGACATGGTCCTCGTCCTCGACCGTGACCTCCAGGTCGTGTGGACGTGGGACACGTTCGACCACCTGGATCCGGCGCGCGCGGCGGTCCTCGGCGAGACGTGCACGAGCGGAGGGTGCCCGCCCCACTATCTGAGCCCGACCGCGAACGACTGGACCCACGGGAACTCGGTGCAGCGCACGCCCGACGGGAATCTTCTCTTTTCGATGCGCCACCAGGACTGGGTCATCAAGATCGACTACAGAGACGGGGCCGGCGACGGCGACGTCCTCTGGAAGCTCGGAAGAGGGGGAGACTTCGCGCTCGATCCTCCGGACGACCATGCGTGGTTCTCCCACCAGCACGACGCCAGGTACGATCCGCAGGACCCGACGGCGATCACGATGTTCGACAATGGCAACACCCGCGCCGCTTCGGTGCTCGGGGAGGTGAGCCGGGGGCTGTCGATCCGGGTCGACGAGAGCGCGAAGACGGCGCGGCTCGTTCTCGACGCGCACCTTCCGTACTTTTCGCTGGCGCTCGGGTCGGCGCAGAGGCTCGAGGACGGCGGCTACCATTTCCTCGCGGGCTGGGTCGTCGACCCGGCCGCCCCGACGTCGCCGCCGTCGGCGTATTCCTTCCAGACGGACGCGGCGGGAAACATCGTCTTCTCGATCCAGACTCGCACGATGATCTACCGGTCGTTCCGGATGAGTAACCTGGACAGGCCCTGAGTCGTCCTTAGGTCCCCATCCCCGTTCGAAGCGAAGAGATCTCTACTCGGATCGTCGTCGCAGCTTCGACAGCAGCTCGTCGAATTCCGGCGAGTCGTCGGCGAGGCGGAGGCCGAATCCCCGGTCGCCCGATGCGGAGACCGGTTCGGCAGCGGTTCGGACGACGCGCCCCCGCAGGATGAGCTCCCGGCCATCCGGCAGGTGCACGGTGAGCTTCAACGCCGGGCCCGTCCCCGGAATCTGGGGCGTGCGCACGAACATCCCCCGCCGGGAGATGTCCCCCGTGATTCCCCGGCCTTGAAACGAGTCCTGGCTGAATTCGACGGTCATCTCCGTCTTGCGCCGGCGCGCCGTTCTCTTCTCGACGGCGCCGGTTCCCCGGCGCCGGGCCTCGACGGGGCGTGCCGCGAGCGCGGGCGTCGGATTCGGCGTGCCGGACACCCCCTCCGCTTCGGCCGCGGGAGGGCTCGCGGGCCATCCGGCGGCCACGCCCTGCGAGGTCTCGACGCCGGTGATCCGGCCGGAGACTTCGCGGCCGTCCACGGGCACGAGGCACCGAAAGAGGACCGGGAAGATCCGTTCGGGGGCGCGGCCGAGCGTCTTCCACTGGCTGGCGAGCGCTTCGAGCGTGACGGGGCCGTCGAACCAGAAGCTCACGTGCCGGGCGCCGTGGACGATGACCGGCTGGAGGTAATCGATTCCCGAGTCGTCCGCGGGGAAGCAGAAGCCGAAGTGGCGGCTGGCGTCGGCGAGCTCGAAGTCCGTGGCGGCGAGAAAGACCTCGTCGTCCGCCTGTAACAGCGTCTGCCGGTCGGTCGCGGCGACGCGGGCGCTTGCGCCGCTTCCCCCTTCGTATCGCCACACCGGGCTCGCCACGAGGTCCGCGACCGTCAGCTCGGCGAGGCGTTTCATGGGCGTAGCATACGTCGCCTCCGCGGTCGCTTTGCGACCGCTCCGGCTCCCGCAGCGTGAGCCTCCTCCCACGTCGCCTTCGCGGTCGCGCGGTGCGCGACCGCTACGCCTCCCGCAGCGGGAGGCTCCTCGCACGTCGCCTGCGCTGACGCTACGGCTCCCGCACCGTGAGGCTCCTCCCTTCGCGACGCTCGGGAGACTCCTCACGGTGCGAGCGGATGGTTGAGTTCGCCGGAAAGGTCTTTGCGCGGCTCGGGGCTCGGCCGGAAAAGGGCGTCCGTGCTCGACGCTTTTTGAAGTCTTCAGGATGCGGTTCGGCGCATGCCTGAAGGAGTATTCCGGACTTGGCGGTGCCGTTTCTGGCCTGGGGTTCGGTTGGTGGCAGTGGGATTGCTCCGGCGGGTTCCATGGCAGTTCGGCTCGTTGGTCTCGTTGTCGGGTTGGTGGGGGCCTCTGCCGTCCTCGGGGCTTCGGAGATTCCTGTGCGGCATGCGGAGGGGGTTGTGCACGGGTTTCTCCGGGTACGGGCTGGCGAGCGCGGGGCTTTGATCGGGCATGGGGAGCTCCTCCAGACTTCGCGGGGGGATCGCGTGACGAGTCGGCTCGTCCTGCGCTTTCGGGACGGTTCTCTCCAGGACGAGACCGCCGTCTTTTCACAGCGCGGGCACTTCCGGCTCGTGAGCGATCACCTCATTCAGCGAGGACCGAGCTTTCCCTATCCGCTGGACGTCGCGATCGACGCCGCGTCCGGGCGCGTCGCCGTTCGCCACGGGGAGGGAGGCGGCGCCGAAAAGGTGATCGAAAAGCGGATGGAGCTGCCGTCCGATCTCGCCAACGGAATGGTGCTGACGCTGCTCAAGAACATCGCGCCGTCCGGGACGCCGACGACCGTGTCCATGGTGGTCGCGGCTCCGAAGCCCCGGCTGGTCCACCTCGTCATCACCGGAGCGGGAGACGAGAAGTTTTCGGTCGGACCTGCCCCGCATCGGGCGGCGCGCTTCAACGTCCGGGTCGAGATCGGCGGCATCGCCGGCTTCATCGCCCCGCTCATCGGCAAGCAGCCGAAGGACACGGCGGTGTGGATCGTGGAAGGAGAAGCCCCCGGCTTCGTGCGTTCCGAGGGGCCTTTCTACGCCGGCGGGCCCCTCTGGCGGATCGAGCTCGCGGCCCCCGATCCCTAGAGGCCAGGATCGCCCGGCTGGCCCCACTCGAGCCGGCGCGTCACTTCGGAAAGAAGAGCAGGAGAGTCAGGACCGCCCCGATGGCGCACGAGATCCAGGCGTTCGAGACGAAGTAGCCGTAGGCCATGAGGGCGATGCCGAGGAAGAGCGGTCGCGGCTCTGCGTTCTTCTTCCCGTGCCGGTAGGCCGCGAAGCCCACGAGGCCGAACAGGACGGCGGGGAGGATGGTCGCCAGCGAGAAGTCGTCGAGCATGGACTCCGCCAGTGTACGGCTCCGCACCCACCCTTCGCCCGGCGGCGGCGCGCCGCCCGGCAGCCGCTACGGTTTCCCGGTCTGCGCGTAGCGCTGGTAGCGCTCGATCTGGGCGTGGAGCACCGCGTCGACGCCCGCGGCGAGTTCCTTGAATCCGCCCGGGTTGTACCCGCCGACCACGTAGCGCACGGCGACTTTCGTCCCCTTCTCCGCGGGCTCGAATTTCCATTCCATGCTGGCGGCCACGCCCATCGTCTGCAGCGGCCCGAGTCCTCCCTCGAGGTGGATTACTTTCCCGGGGATGACCAGGACCACGGTCATGTGCCGCACCCCGCCCGTTCCCGCCAACCGCTCGCACCAGCAGCCGTTGGCGCGGGCTTCGAGCGAAAGATTCGCGGCGTCTCCTGAGTAGGTGTGCTCGGACGACCACCACTTGCCGACCTCGACCATCGCGGCGTACGCCTTCGCCGGCGGAACCGACAGGGTCACGGTGTCGCGAAGGGTGAAACCGGTCTCGCCGGCGTCCGAGACCGCCGCGACCGCGGGAGCGCCGCCGGCGGCGCAGAGCAGGGCAGCGATACCGAAGACGGGTCGCAAGCGCATGGTTCCTCCCTTTCGAGGCTGTTCCGCGGGCCCCGCTTCCGCCTGTTTCAACGATTCCGCGGGATCCTTTAGCTGCCGTCCGGAACAGGGCGATCCGGCAGGTATTTCTCCCGGAGGACGGCGATGTGGTGCTCGACGTGCCCCGCGGTGATCCAGGCGAGCGCCCGGACGCTGAACGGGGAGTCGCTGGCGATGCCGCGGCGCATCCAGGCTTCGGGGGCGAGGTTCCGGAAGAAGCTCAACGTCGCCGTACGCACGGCCCGAAACTCCTCGAGATGCCGCTCCCAGGCCACGGCGTCGGCGTCGTGGGCGGCGGCCGAGACGTCCTGATCGAAGCCCGGCAGGGGGCTGTCGAAGCCGCGCGCGAACCAGAAGGCGCGGAACACGAAGAGCCGTTCCGTGTCGTTCACGTGACTCCAGACCTGGCGGATGCTCCATTTGCCCGGAGCGTAGCGGTGCGCGGAGTCCTCGGCGGAGATCCCGGACAGAAACTTCGAGGTTCGTTCGAGCTGGCTCTCGAGCGCCGCCAGGACGTCCGGTTCCTGCACGCGATCGATGTAGCGGTCGTAGTATCGCGCCGTCTCGGAGCGTTCCGGTGGTCCGATCATCCGGCGCATTGTAGCCGCCGCGGTGTGTCTTCGGCGACGCGCGCCCGCGTCTCCAATAAGTTGACAAAAGCAACCAATTCTCTCAGGATGCGGGTCGGGAGGACCCCCCATGCCCGCCACCGCGCCGCTCGACCGGCAATCCGACGCCGTCCGGCGTTTCAACCGGTTCTACACGCGCCGGATCGGTGTGCTCGAGGAGACCCTTCTTCGCAGCCCGTTCTCTCTCGCCGAGGTGCGCCTGCTGTACGAGATCGCCCATCGCGATCGTCCGACCGCCGCGAAGATCCGCGCGGACCTGGGCCTGGATCGCGGCTACGTCTCGCGTCTCGTCGGCGGGCTCGAGCGCCGGGGGCTCGTCCGGCGGCGGCGCTCGGCCTCGGACGGCCGCGAGAGCCCGCTGTCGCTCACCGCGGCGGGGAGGAAAGCGTTTGAGCCGCTCGAGGCCGGCGCCACGCGCCAGGTCGCCGCGATGCTGGAGACGATGCCTCCGTCGCGGCGGCGAGCCCTCGTGGACGCGATGGGCCGGATCGAGGCGCTGCTGGATCCTGGCAGGCCGGCCGCGGCCACAGCGCCGGTCCGCCTCCGTGCTCCCCGACCCGGGGACATGGGCTGGGTCGTCCACCGGCACGGCGCGCTCTACGCCGAGGAGTACGGATGGGACGAGACCTTCGAGGCGCTCGTCGGCGGGATCGTCTCGGAGTTCGTCCTGCGGTTCGATCCGAAAAGGGAGCGCTGCTGGATCGCTGAGCGCCAGGGCGAGATTCTGGGATCCGTCTTCCTGGTGCGCCGGTCCGCGAAGGTCGCGAAGCTCCGGCTCCTCTACGTCGAGCCCGGAGCGCGGGGTCTCGGGATCGGGGCGGCCCTCGTCTCCGCGTGCGTCGATGAGGCCCGCGCGCTGGGATACGAGCGGCTGGTTCTGTGGACCCAGAGCGTGCTCTCCTCCGCGCGTCACCTGTACGTGAAGGCGGGGTTCCGGCTCGTTCGCGAGGAGACCCATCGCAGCTTCGGAAAGGATCTCGTCGCCGAGACCTGGGAGCTCCGGCTCGAGGGAGGGAGCGCCGCGGGCACCGGCGGCGGGTTACGATCCGCGGGATCGAAGCACCCTCGAACGAGAAGGAGAGACGCATGAACCGTTCTCGCGCGGCCTGGATTCCTCGCCGCGTCCTCGTCGCCGCGGTCGCGGCAGCGGCCGCTGTCGCGGCGGTGTCCGCCGCTGCCACGAACAAGCCTCCTCTGCACGGGAAGAAATGGATGGCGATCACCGGCAAGCCCCTCGCGGCGACCGCGGGAGCGATGATCTTCCAGAAGGGCGGCAACGCCGTCGACGCGGCGTGCGCGATGATCGCGGCGGCCTGCACGATGTGGGACACGCTCTCCTGGGGCGGCGAGACGCAGGCCCTCATCTACAACCCCCACACGGGGAAGGTCATCGGGATCAACGCCCTGGGCGTCGCGCCGACGGGAGCGACTCCCGAGCTGTTCCGCTCGAAAGGCATGCCCTATCCGCCGGAGTTCGGGCCGCTGTCCGCGGTCACGCCCGGCACGCCCGGCGGAATCCTCGTGATGCTCGCGGAATACGGAAAGCTCTCCCTGGCGGAGGTTCTCGCGCCCTCGATCGAGATGGCGGACGGCTATCCGATCGAGCAGCAGCTCGTCTCGACGATCGTCCGGCAGAAAGACTGGCTCTTCCAGTGGCCGGATTCCCGCCGGACCTTCTTCCCGCACCCGCAGGACGGACCGCCCGCGGCCGGCGAGATCTTCCGGCAGCCGGACCTCGCGGCCACGCTGCGCAAGCTCGTGGAGACCGAGAAGCAGGCGCTCGCCGCCGGCAAGAGCCGCCGGGAGGCGATCCTCGCGGCGAACGACCGGTTCTACCGCGGGGACATCGCGCGCGAGTTCGTGCGCGGGTCCCGGGAGGTGGGCGGCCTGCACACGGTCGAGGACCTCGCGCGGTGGAAGGTGCGGATCGAGGAGCCCGTCCAGACGTCGTACAAGGGGATAGACGTCTACAAGCTGGACGTCTGGACGCAGGGACCGGCGATGCTCCAGGCGCTGAACATCCTCGAGACGGTGGACCTGAAGTCGATGGGCTACAACAGCGCCCGATACATTCACGCCGTCTACCAGGCGATGAACCTCGCCTTCGCGGACCGGGACTTCTACTACGGCGATCCGAGCTTTCCCCCCGAGGAGCCGACACGCGGGCTGCTGTCTAAGGAATACGCGAAGAGCCGCGCCGCGGGGATCGACTGGACGAAGAACGACGCGCACGCAAAGCCCGGCGACCCGTATCCCTTCCAGGGAGGGACAAACCCCTATGCGGACCTCCTCGCGAAATGGCCTCCGCCGGCGCCGAAGAAAGCCGGCGCCACCTCCACCGAGGCGTCCGCGCGGGGCGCCGCCCGCTCCTTCGAGGAGGAGTTCTACGCGGGCACCACGTCGGTCGAGGCCGCCGACGCGGAAGGCTGGGTCGTGTCGGTCACGCCGAGCGGCGGATGGGTTCCGGCGGTCGTGGCGGGACGGACGGGCATCGGCATGAGCCAGCGGATGCAGAGCTTCGTCGTCGATCGCGCCGAGAACCCGTTCAACGTGCTGGAGCCCGGCAAGCGCCCGCGTGTGACGCTGACCCCGACCCTCGCGATGAAGGGTGGAAAGCCCTACCTGGCCTTCGCCGTGCAGGGCGGCGACTCGCAGGATCAGAACCTCCTCCAGTTCTTCCTGAACGTCGTCGAGTTCGGCATGACGCCGCAGCAGGCGGTCGAGGCCGCGAACGTGAACAGCGAACAGATGCGGAGCTCCTTCGGCGCGCACGAGTCGAAGCCCGGCTATCTGATGATCCACGAATCGCTGCCTCCCTGGGTCCGCGACGAGCTCGTGAAGATGGGCTACAAGCTCGATCCCCGCGCGAAGACGAGCGGGCCCATCAATGCGATCTGGCTCGACCGGGCGCATGGGACGATGTGGGGCGGATCGAGCGACCACGGCGAGGACTACGGGATCGGGTGGTGACGGGGGATTCCGCCCGGGCCTTCCCCGAGCCGGTCTCGATCCTCTGGCGTCGCCTGGACCGGCCCGGCCACGAGGCGTGCCGGCTGGAGGGAGTGCCGGGCGGGTGGCGGCTCTCCGGCAGCGCCCTCTTTCTCCACGAAGGCTCTCCCTGCCGTCTCGACTACGCGGTCGCTACGGATGCTTCCTGGAACACGGTCTCGGCGAGCGTCGAAGGCTGGGTCGGGAGCCGGCCGATCCGCCTCGCGATCGAGGCCGGCCCGACGCGCCGCTGGCTCATGGACGGCGTCCCGGTGGAAGCGGTGGAGGGCTGCGCGGACGTCGACCTGAACTTCAGCCCTTCGACGAACCTGCTTCCGATCCGTCGGCTGTCCCCCGAGGTCGGCCGCGAGATTTCCGTGCGCGCCGCATGGCTGCGCTTCCCGTCGTTCGCCCTCGAGCCGCTCGAGCAGACCTATCGGCGAACGGGGGACCGAGCCTGGCGCTATGAGAGCGCGGGCGGGCGATTCACCGCGGACCTCGAGGTCGAGGACAGCGGGCTCGTCACGCGGTACCCGGGACTGTGTGAACGGGACGAAGACAGGTGACGGGTGACAGGTGACAGGTGACGGGTGACAGCAGACCGGGGGAGGGTCGGGGGTCGGCGACGGGACTCTTCGGTCTGACGGAAGAGATTCCCCGGCCTTCGAGGAGCCGGGGAATCCGCCGGGGTCAGGGCTTTTTGGACACGACCTGGATGAGGTCGACGGGAAGCGCGTTGTAGTTCTCGACCTCGATCCGTTTGGCGTCCCGATCCCAGGAGACTTTCGCGGCGGGAACGAGCTTGCCGTCTCCCTTCCCGGAGGCGTCGAGATGGAGCTCGATCAGTGTCAGCTGATAGTCCATCGAGCGGGTGTTGTTCATGGCCTCGCGGAAGTTGACGCGGCGGTTCGTCGCGAGGACGATGCGGCGGCCTCCCTCCGGAGCCTCGTGGTCGCGCGCGTAGTAGAGGTCGTAGCCGATCGAATTCGGCGTGCGCATGTAGCCGACGCGCGGGCGGATCTTCTGAAGCGTCTCGATCAGCTTGTCGTGACCGAACTCCTGGAGCGTCGTGAGCAGCATGTCGCGCTCCCGGTCCGTCGACCAGCGGTTGACCACGATGTCGATGACGCTCGTCTTGCCGGTCCCGAGAGCCGCGGCGAAGGCCGTGAAGGTCTCGACGGGCTTCTCCGACTGGCCGAGCAGGGGAGCGGCGAACGCGGCGAGGATGGCGGAGAGAAGGACCGGGACAAGGACGCGACGCGGCATGTTGGACCCCCTTTCATCAAGTGCTGCATGCCGGAGACCGGCACAGCAGGAATCGTTCCGGGCGAAAGGAGGCCCCCGGGATCAGTGCCGCCCGTGGCCTCCGCCGTGCATGCCGCCATGGTGGCTGCCGCCGGAGTGGCTGTTGCCGCCGGAGTGGCTACTGCCGCCGCCATGGTGCGAGCCGCCGCCGTGACCGCCGCGATGTCCGCCGGAATGGCCTCCGCCGCGGTGGAAGCCGCTTCCGTGGAACCCTCCATGAAATCCGCCGAATCCGCCGAAGCGGCTTCCGAAGTAGAGAGACCCTCCGAACCCGTACGGCGAGAAGGCGTACCAGTAGGGGTACCCGTACCCGTACCCGTACCCGTATCCGTACCTCGGATACCCGTCGACGGCGACGGTTCCGTCCGCGTCGCCGGCGTCGGGATCGACCGCGTAAAGGGAGTCATCGGTCCCGTCGTACTCGACGTCGCGGTCGCGGTCGCGGTCGCGGTCGCGGTCGCGATCCCGGTCTCTGTCGCGGTCTGCCTCCCGGCCGGCGAACCGGTCGTCCGGCATCGTGACGTCGGCCGCGCCTGCGACGTAGCCGACGACCTTCTCGCTGACACCCGCGCGGCGCAGCCGGATCAGGTCCGCCGCGGTGACGTCGCTCTCGAGCCTCGCCCGCCGCGCCCGGAGGTACGCGACGATCGTCGCGTCGGGAAGCTCGGCGCGCGTCATCTGCACGACGTCCTCGAGGAGCGCGTTTTCGAAACGCGCCGGAGAGCGGGGCACGGCGTGGGCGGCGAGCGACGAGAGGAACAGGATCGAAGAAAGCGCGAGAGCTCTGGGGATGGTGGTCATGGCCGAAGATTTCCTCCCGGTTTGCCGCGCATCCGCGCGGCCGTCAGTGCCGTCCGTGTCCGCCCCCCGGAGGGGAGCTGCGATGTCCGTCATGGGAGACGCCGCCGGGCGCCGCCCCGTGCCTTCCTCGGTCTCCGCGATCCCCCCGGTCTCTCTCCGGCCGGTCGCCGCGAGGGGAGCCCGGGCCCGACCCGTCGTCCCGGCCGTCCTTCGTGCCGATCGCTTCACGGCGGCGTCCCCGGCCGCCGAAGCGGATTCCGCCGGAGATCTCGCCTCCGCCGACGAAGACCGGTCCGCCGCATGCGTCCGAATAGCTCCACCAGCCCGGGGGCCAGCAGGGATAGTCGTTGATGGGAATGGGATCGTAGACGCCCGACACGAGCCCGCCGTCGTCGACCGGGACCGGCTCCGCGTTGCTCGCGTCTCGATCCGGCTCCGGTGGAGTCTCCGCGACGGACGGCGATGTCTCCTCTTCCGAATGCGCATCGAGCCCCGCCTCGCCCGCGATGTACGCGACGATCGCGTCGGCCACTCCGGCGCGGTGGAGCCGGATGAGGTCCTGAGCGGTGACGTCTTCGCCGAGCCGGGAGCGCCGGGCGCGGAGAAAGGCGAGGACGGTCGCGTCGGGGACCTCCGCGTTCGTCATTTCGACCACGTCGTCCAGGAGGGGGTTGGAGAAGCGCTGGGGCTCGCGCGGTGCGGCGGACGCTCCGAGCGCTCCCAGGAAGAGGATCGCCAGCAGGAGCGGCGCTCGTTTCATGTCGAATATCAGAACACACTCCGGTGGGCTTTCATGCCGCGGCGGCGATCGGCGGATCGCCGCTGTGGTACACGGAGGCTTCGAGGACGACGCATGAACCTGATTTTCCCCGGTTTCTCCCGAAGACGACCTCCCACGAGGACGGTGGCATGACCGGCGCGTTCCGGATCCGCGGCGGGACGCCGCAAGACGAAGCGTGGCTGTTGCCGCTATCCGCCCGCCTCCACGATTTCGGCCCGCCGCGCTGGCGGGACCGGCCGGAGATGGACGCCGCCGTCGCGCGCGCGATCGGAGAAGCCCTGAAGGCGGGCTCCGCCGACGCTCCCGTCTTCGTCGCGGAGGATCCGGACGGGCGTCCGCTCGGGTTCGTCCACATGCACGAGTTGACGGACTACTTCACGGGAGAGACCCACGGGCACGTGTCGGACATCGTCGTGGCCTCGGACGGAGAGGGGCGCGGGGTCGGCCGCGCGCTCATGGCGGCGGGGGAGAAGTGGTCCCGCGAACGCGGCCACCGTCTCCTGTCGCTGAACGTCTTCGGAGACAACGCGAGGGCGCGCAGGCTCTACGACCGACTCGGGTTCGAGCTCGACACGTCGAGGCTCATCAAGGTCCTGCGCTCTTGAGCGGCGGGCGCGTCCGCCGCGGCCGCGTCTCCTAGTTTACGTTCGGCGGCGACGCCGCGGGCTTCAGACCCCGCTCCAGGAGAAGCGGCTCGACGACGGGATCGCGGCCGCGGAAGGCCCGGTACATCGCCGCCACGTCGTCCGTTCCGCCGCGGGACAGGATCATGTCGCGGAATCGCTGCCCGTTGCGGCGCGACATCCCGCCCTGCTCCTTGAACCAGTAGAACGCGTCGTCCTCGATGACTTCGCTCCAGAGATACGCGTAGTAGCCCGCCGCGTAGTCCCCTTCCCAGATGTGGGAGAAGTACGAGGTGTGGTACCGGGGAGGTACCTCGGGAAGGTCGATCCGGAAGCGGCGGAGCGCGGCGGCCTCGAAGGCGGCCGGGTCCTGGTCGGGGGCGTCCGCGGAGAGATCGTGCCACGCCATGTCGAGAAGCGCGGAGGCGAGGTACTCGGTCGTCGCGTATCCCTGGTTGAACGTTGCGGCCTTGCGGATCCGGTCGACGAGGGACTGCGGCATCGGCTTGCCGGTCTTGTAGTGGCGGGCATAGCTCGCGAAGACGGCGGGCTCCATCGCCCAGTGTTCGTTGATCTGGGAAGGGACCTCGACGAAGTCGCTCGGAACGTTCGCGAGTGTGGGGTACCGCACGTTCTGGAACATGGCGTGGAGCGCATGCCCGAACTCGTGGAAGAGGCTCCGCACCTCGCCGAATCCGAGAAGGGCCGCCTGGCCGGGAGCGGGCTTCGTCAGGTTCGTCACGTTGACGACCACCGGCTTCGTCCCGAGCAGGCCGCTCTGGTTGACGAACACGTCGCACCATGCGCCGCCGCTCTTGTTCGAGCGGGAGAAGTAGTCGCCGTAGAACAGGGCGAGCGGCTTGCCGTCGGAGTCGAGGACCTCGAAGACGCGCACGTCCGGCTGGTAGACCGGCAGATCTTTGCGCTCCCGGATGGTGATGCCGTACAGTTTGTTCGCGGCGAAGAAGACGCCGTCCTTGAGCACGCGATCGAGCTCGAAATACGGCTTCACCTGGGACTCGTCCAGATCGTATTCCGCCTTGCCGACGCGGCCCGCGTAGAGCTCCCAGTCCGCCGGGCCGAGCGCGAACTTCTCCTTCCCGGAGTCGATCATGCTCTGGATCTTCGCGGCCTCCGACCTGGCGCGCGAGGTCGCCGCCGGCACGAGGTCCGTCATCAGCTTTACGGCGTTCGCCGGCGTCTTCGCCATCTGGTCGTCGAGGACATAAGCGGCGTAGCTCGGATATCCGAGCAGCTTCGCGCGCCGTGCGCGGATCTTCGCGAGCCGCTGGACTGTCGTCCCGGTGTCGTTGGCGCCGCCGTGATTGCCTCGCCGCACGGAAGCCTGAAAGACCTGTTCGCGCAGCGCGCGGTTCGTGAGGGATCCGAGGACCGGCTGCTGGGTCGTGTTCTGAAGAGTGAGGACCCACTTTCCCGCGAGGCCGCGCTCCCTGGCGGCCTGGGCGGCCGCCGCGACGTCTTGCTCGCTCAGGCCGGCGAGCCGGGACCGGTCGTCGACGACCACGGCGGATGCGTTCGTGTCCGCGAGGATCTTTGCGTTGAACTCGGTCGTCAGCTTCGACTCCTCCTGGTTCAATGCCGTCATCGCCGCCTTGTCCGCGTCCGAGAGCTGCGCTCCGGCCCGCACGAACTCGAGCCACGTGCGCTCGAGGAGATACCGCGACTCGCGGTCCAGTCCCGCCGACTCGCGGCCTTCGTAGAGCTTCCGGACCCGCGCGAAGAGCTTCGCGTTCAGAGAGATCGCATCGCGGTGCGCGGCGAGCCGGGGCGCGAGGTCGGCCTTGATCTTCTGCAGGTTCTCGTTCGTGTTCGACTGGGTCAGGTTCTGGAAGATCCTCCGGGCCCGGGTCAGGAGCTCGCCGGAGCGTTCCATCGCCTCGATGGTGTTGGCGAAGGTCGGAGGTTCGGGATTGTTCGCAATCGCCTCCACCTCGGCGAGCTCGCGCTTCATTCCCTCTTCGATGGCCGGCGCGAAATCGCCATCCTGGATCCGGTCGAACGGAGGCGCCTGGAACTGAAGGGGGCTCGCGGTGAGCAGGGGATTCGCCCTCGACTCGGGAGACGGCGTCGGGGCGGCGCCGGCCGGGACCGCGGAAATGGCGAGCGCGATGGCTGCGGAGAGGACGAGCCGGGAGGAAGACATCATGGTTCCTTTCGGAGAGCCGGAAGAGTAGCGAATCCGGCGACGACGCCCGAGCTCCGGACGGACGCGTTCCGTTCGGTCCTTCCGATCGGCCTGCGGT
This sequence comes from Acidobacteriota bacterium, assembly GCA_039933215.1. GTDB lineage: Bacteria > Acidobacteriota > Thermoanaerobaculia > UBA5066 > Gp7-AA6 > JALYUA01. Next base: position 7,732 of record JBDTOO010000056.1, on the reverse strand, counting down.
CGCGAACCGCGCGAACCACGTCGCCGATGGCCGCGGCGACCTCGTCGGGCGCCTCGATGTGCATGTTGTGTCCGAAGGGGAGGACCGTCAGGCGGCTGTTCCGGGAAAGGCGCGCGAGCCCGGCTTGCCCGGTCTTGCGCTCTTCATCGAGCCGCTCCGCGGGGACGTCCAGCTTGTTCGAGTAGCCGCCGCGCTCGCGCATGAGCACGACCAGAGGGAGGGCGCCGAGCGTGCCGTCCTGAGGAGTCGCCGCCATGCGCGCGAGCGATTCCGTCGACCATTCGCGCTGGCTGTTTTCGGCGGCATCGATCGCTGTCTGCTCCTGCGCCCATCGGTGGTAAGCCTGTTCGGCCGGCGGCAGGCGCTCGTAGAGAGCGTCGAGGGGATGCGGAGTGCCGGCGGCGGCGGAGCCCGCGGGCGTGTCCGAAGGCCGCATGTCTTCTCGCGGCGGGGGGATCGGCGTTCCTTTCGCCCCGTCGCGCAGCCGGATCGCCCGGCCCTGGATCGGGACCCGCTGGTCCTCGAAAACGCTGTCGACGAGGACCAGGCCGGCGACGTTCGTGGGATAAGTGGCGGCGAAGTTCCGGACGACGGGTCCGCCGTACGAGTGTCCGACGAGCACGAACGGACCCTTCTCGCCGAGCTTCGCGAGGCCATCCGACAGCTCGCGGTTCAACTGCGCGTACGAGCGCGGCATCGGCCCGGGATCGCTCCACGCGTAGCCCGCTCGGTCGTAAGTGCAGATCCGCGTGAACCGGGAGACGCGCGACTGCACGAGCGCCCAGTCAAACGAGAAATCGCCGAGGCCGTTCTCCACGACCACCGTAGGCCGACCGGCGCCCGAGCAAAGGATATGGAGGCGATGACCTCCAAGATCGACGAGCCGTCCGGGAGGCTCGGGCCGTTCCAGGGCCAGAAGGCCGCTCGCCCCAAACATCAATGCCCCCACGGCCAGAGCCAGTCGAGAGAGCGGTCCGTTCATGAAGATCTCCCTGAGGCTCTCCATACGAACCGGACGCCCGGAAGTTACCTCGAGCGTCCTCCGACCGGCATCACCCGTCTCAAACCGGGGTGACGCGGATTCGGGCAGACTCGACCATCAGATCGCAGCGGGAGGAGTCTCCCGAGCGTCGCGAAGGGAGGAGCCTCCCGCTGCGGGAGCCGAAGCGTCAGCGCTGGCGACGTCGTAGTCGTCCGCGACGATCCGGTCGTACGCGGCGAGGTCCGTGCGTGAGATCGCGGCGACGAGCTCCCATTCGAGGCTCTCGACGGCGCGCGCTTCCGGTTCCGGCTCCGCCGCCCGCGCGAATGAGGCCGCGAGCCCGGCGGCCAGGATCGCGCCGGCGAGCCGGCGGCGGACGACAAAACGGGCCGGCGATATCGTCAACTCGTCGTCGCGAGCTCGTTCAGATACTCGATGTAGGAGCGCACCGCTCCGTCGAACCCCTGGATCTTCGGGTTCGCCGACTCGATCACGAAATACTCGTTCGGAGCGTGCGCCCCGGAACCGTGGCCGAGACCGAAATGGCCGGCCGCGAGCTTCAGCGGCTCTCCCGTGAAGACATAACCGGGCCAGGAACCGGCGTTGCGCGGCCAGAGGATCGGATCGATTCCGGACCGGCGGTAGACGGCCGTCTCGGCGCGGATGACCATGGCGTCGCCCGGCGTACTCGTCGGATCGTAGCCGCCCGTCATGTTGACCTCGATGTCTCCGAATCCCTTCCTGGCGAGGTGCTTCTTCAGCGCCTCGAGCGCCTCAGACGCCCTCATGTCGGGCACGAGCCGCATGTCGATCTTCGCGACCGCGCGATGGGGAAGGATCGTTTTTCCGCCGGGGCCGGTGTAGCCGCCCACCAGCCCCTCGATGTTGACGGTCGGCTGCGAGACCAGCCGCTCGAGCGACGCGACGAAATCCTCGTCGTGCACCCAGTGCTCGACTCCCATCTGCTTCTTCAGGAGGGCCTCGTCCATCCGCCGGGCGCCCGCGGCGACCATGGCCTTCTCGTCGGCGGAGATGGGCCTCGCCCGATCGGCGAGCCCCTCGATGGCCGGCGTGTTCCCGTCGGCGGAGACGAGCGTCGCGAGGGCCTGGACGAGGTGCCAGGCCGGGCTGTCCACTCTCGCCTTGTTGCTCGAGTGGATGTCCAGGCGGGGGCCGCGGCCCCACTTCTCGCCGCTCGAGACGAGCTCGAGCTCGATGACGCCCTTTGCTCCCAGCGTCGTCGTCACCATTCCATCGATTCCCTGCGACGCGTGCGGCATGAAGACGCCGATGCAGCGCGACAACGCCTGGCGGATCTCGGGTCGTCCCACGATCTGCGGGAAATGCGGCGAGCCGATCTCCTCCTCGCCTTCCGCGACCAGCACGAGGTTTACGGGGAGCTTCCGGCCCGCCTTCTGGAACGCGTGCAGGGCCGCGATGAAGGCTGCCTCCGGCCCCTTCTGGTTGACGGCGCCTCGGCCGACGACCGCCTTGCCGAGGCCCGGCTTGTCGACGAGCGCCGCGTCCCACGGCGGCGAGGACCACTCGGACGGATCGACCTGCTTGACGTCATACATGAAGTAGACGCCGAGGGTCTTTGGAGCGCCCGCGTCCAGGGTCGCGAAGACGCCCGGCTGCCCGTCGGTCGGCACCCGCTCCGCCTTGCCGAATCCGGCGTCGCGCAGCATCCGGATCAGCAGATCGCAGCCCTCCCCCATCCCGCGGTTTTCCGCGGCGATCGACGGCTGCCGGATCCATTCCTGGAGCCGGCGCACCGCCTCGTCGTGGTTCTTTTCGACCTGCGCGAGAACGGCGGAGGCGTCGGCCGTCTTCGTCGCGGCGGCGAGGATTCGGGAGGGGAGGGCGAGCGTGGCGGCGCCCGCGGCCGCGCCCTGGATGAGGGTTCTTCTGTTCATGGGCGAAGTCTATCGAGGAACCTGTCGTCCGGCGTCCCGTATCCTGAGGAAAGCCGCCGGCCCGGCAGGGTCCGACCGGCGAGGAGGATTTCGTGGAGACCTTTCTTCAGGACATCCGCTACGCCCTCCGCCATCTGCGGCGTTCGCCCGGTTTCGCCGCTGCCGCCATCCTGACGCTCGGCCTCGGGATGGGCGCCACGACGGCGGTGTTCTCCGTCATCCGCGCGGTCCTTCTCTCTCCTCTCCCTTGGGACCATCCGGAGCGGCGGGTGATGATCTGGAGCCGCTGGACTGCCTTCGAGAAGACCTGGGTCGCGGACGCGGAGGTGGACGACTACCGCCGGCTCTGCGCGAGCTTCGAGAGCGTCGCCGCCTGGGACTCCGGCCAGGCGAACGTGACGGACGGAGGCGACCCCGTCCGGGTCGGCATCGGGAGCGTTACGGCCGGGACCTTCGACACGCTCGGCTCGCGACCTCTCCTCGGGCGCGTGTTCTCCGCCGACGAGGACCGGCCCGGCGGCCCTCCCGTTGCCATGCTCGGATACGGGATCTGGCAGAGCCGCTACGCGGGAGATCCGGGCGTGCTCGGTCGGGAGATCCGCCTCGACGGTGTTCCACGCCGAATCGTCGGCGTGATGCCGCGCGCGTTCGCGCTCCCGACCGACTTCACGGTCGACGCCTCGGAGCCCTCGCAGGTCTGGGTCCCGCTCCGCCTCGATCCGGCCGAGATCAGCCACGACTCGCACGGTTACTACGCCGCGGCGAAGCTCGCCCCCGGGGCGACCGCCGCTCGCGCGACGGCCGAGCTCGCGTCCGTGACCGCCAGTCTCACCCGGCGCGGCGTCTATCCGGCGTCCATGCGATTCACGGCTTTCGCGGTGCCCGTCGAAGACGAAGTGCGGGGCACGGCCAGGCGCTCCCTGATCCTCGTCTTCGGCGCGGTGGGATTCCTGATGCTGATGGCGTGCGCCAACGTCGCCAATCTCCTCCTTGCCCGGGCGGAGGGACGCCAGAAAGAGATCTCCGTCCGCGCCGCAATCGGCGCAGGACGAGGCCGTCTCGTGCGGCAGCTCCTGACGGAATCGCTCGTTCTGGCGTCCGCGGGCGCCGCGCTCGGGCTCGCGCTCGCGTGGGCGGGAGTCCGGGTGATCGCCGCTCGGGGCGCGACAGGACTTCCCTCGATCGAGCGAATCTCGATCGAGCCCCGCATGCTTCTCTTCGCGGGCATCCTGGCGGCGATCACCACTCTCGTCTTCGGGCTCGTTCCCGCTCTTCGGACACTGCGGCTCGACTTGAACGAATCGCTGCGGGATTTCGCGTCGAGCACCTCCGCGGGCCGGAAGGGGCAGAGCCTGCGGCGCACGCTCGCGGCGGCGCAGATGGGTCTCGCCGTGCTCCTGCTTCTCGGCGCGGGTCTCATGATGCGCAGCCTCGACGCCCTCATGCGGATCGACCTCGGCTTCGATCCGGACCGCGTTCTGACGCTCCGCCTGCGTCCGGACGAGGTCGCCTACGAAAGGCCGGAGAAGGTCGTCGGCCTGTTCCGAAGGGTGCTCGAGCGCGTTCGCGAGCTCCCGGGCGTCCAGGCGGCCGGTATCGTGCGCTCGCTTCCCCTGGCGAGCTCGATCGGAGACCGCGGCCTGACCGTCGAGGGTTGGGTCGCCCCGGCCGGCGCCCACGCGACGGGCGACTGGCAGGTGATCTCGGATGGGGCGCTCGAGGCGCTGCGCGAGCGGGTTGCGCAGGGACGGTCCTTCATCGGCGCCGACGGGCCGGACGCGGCTCCCGTGGTTCTCGTCAACGAGATGTTCGCCCGCACGTACTGGGGGCGGCCGAAATCCCATCGGCCGGCGCGTGCGCATGGGGTCGGCGGACTCGCGCCGTCCGTGGATGACGGTCGTCGGCGTCGTCCGCGACGTCCGCCACAACGGCCTCACGGGCCGGATCAAGTCGAAGTTCTACGTCCCGCACGCGCAGTTCGCGCTCTCGGCGCAGACCGCGCCGCGCGACATGACGCTCGTGGTCCGGACAGTCGGCGAGCCGCTCTCGATCCTGGGCCCGATCCGGTCGGCCGTCCGGGCCGTCGACCCCGCGCTGCCGATCGCGGACGTGAGGTCGATGCAGGCGGTGGTCGGCGCGTCGCTCTCGACGCCGCGCCTGACGACGGGCCTCCTCTCGATCTTCGCCGGCCTCGCGCTGATGCTCGCGGCGGTCGGAGTCTCCGGCGTCCTCGCCTACCTCGTGAGCCGCCGGCGCCGGGAGATCGGAATTCGCATGGCGCTCGGCGCCACGCGCGCCAGCGTGGTCCGCATGGTCGTCCAACAGGGCCTGGCCTGGGCAGGCGCCGGCATAGCGTCCGGAATCTTGGCGGCCCTCTTCCTCACGAGGCTCATGTCAGGCCTCCTCTACGGCGTAGCCCCCAGAGACCCGAAAACTTTCGTGACCGTGACCCTGATCCTCTTCGGGGTGGCTTTAGCCGCCAGCGCCATCCCCGCCATGCGTGCCTCGAAGGTCAACCCCCTCGAAGTGCTCAGATCCGAGTGAGCCCCGGACGCCGAGCGAGGGGAAACCGCGCGGCTTCATTTCCGGCGAACTCGCCCATCCGCTCGCAGCGTGAGGAGTCTCCCGAGCGTCGCGAAGGGAGGAGCCTCACGCTGCGGGAGCCGGAGCGAAGCGCAGGCGACGTGTTGGCTGTGGGGGAGGGAATCGAACCCCCAACCTTCCGGTTAACAGCCGGACGTTGTACCAATTCAACTACCCCACAACGGGACTTCGATCCGAAACGACGCGGGGCGCAGCGAGCGTCTCTCTGCAATCACCATAGAGCCCCGCACCCCGCCGCGTCAACGCGCCGAAGGAGCGTCGCCTACCCTCCGCTCGCCGAAATCGACCGCCACCGTGTTCCCGCCGCTGACGATGACCGCGACGCGCTCTCCGGACCGCGGGACGTAGCGGCCCGAGAGGAGCGCGGCAAACGCCGCGGCGGCCCCCGGCTCGGCGACGACTCTCAGCGCGTTCCAGAGCGCGCGCTGCGCCTCGCGGATCTCTTCGTCGCTCACGAGAAGGACGCGGTCCACGGCCCGCCGCGCGATGGAAAATCCGATCGCTCCGATGCGGCTCGGGGCCAGCGAGTCCGCGGCGACGCTTCCCGCTTCGGCGTCGACGGGCCGGCCCGCCTCCAGGGCCCGGGTGAGGGTTGGAGCGTTCTCGGGCTCGACGCCGACGATCCGCGCCCGGCCTTCGTACCAGGACGCGATCCCGCCGAGGAGGCCGCCGCCGCCGACCGGCACCAGGATCGTGTCGAGCGCGGGGGATTGTTCCTCGATCTCCATCGCGAGAGTGCCCTGGCCGAGCAGCGTCTCCGTCTGGTCGAAGGCGTGGACCGGGAGCGCGCCGGAGTCGGCCGCCCAGCGCTCGCTCGCGGCGAGCGCATCCGCATAGCGCTCGCCCACGATCTCGAGGTCGGCGCCGTCGTCCCGGATGCGGGAGATCTTGGCCGGGGACGATACGCGGGGAACGAAGATCTTCGCGGGCACGCCGAGCTTGCGCGCCGCATAGGCAACGGCGACGCCGTGGTTGCCCCCGGAGGCCGCGACGACGCCGGCGGCCGGAATCGACCGTGTCAGAAGGTTCGCGAAAGCGCCTCGCGTCTTGAAGGAGCCCGCGTGCTGGAAGAGCTCCAGCTTGAAGGTCAGCGGGGCGGGCGCGATCCCGAAGTCCAAGGCGTCCGTTTCGATCGTGGGGGTCCGGCGTATGAAGGGCCGGATGTGTCGCTCCATCTCGGAGATCCGCCCGCGGTCGATCGCGGTTTCGATGTTCGAGATTGCCTCTGTCTGCGAGTCTCGAGTCGCGGCGTCGGCGGACATGGGACCTCCTTCTGAGAGAGCGTCGATCTTTCTTGACATTTATATCGTTAATTGGCTAATTTGCAATATGGCAATCGAAACAGCCGTCTTTCGGGCCCTGTCCAGCGACCGCCGCCGGCAGATCCTCGAGTGGCTCAAGGATCCCCGGGCTCATTTCCCGCCGCAGGTCGACGGCGACCTCGTGCGGGACGGCGTGTGCGCGGTCCTGATCGCGCGAAAACTCAAGGTCAGCCAGCCGACGCTGAGCGAGCACATGCGAGTCCTTTCGCAGGCGGGTCTCGTGCGCGGCAAGCGGATCAAGCAATGGATCTTTTATAAGCGGGACGCCGCCGGGATCCGGGCACTCCGGCGGTCGGCGGCCCGCATCTGAAGGCCGCTTGGACACAAGGAGAGGATCGATGCGCGAGGTGATTGCGACCGAGGGGGCCTTCCGGGGCGTCGGGCCCTTCTCCCAGGCGATTCGGGCCAACGGTCTCGTGTTCGTTTCGGGCCAGATCGGGGTCGATCCCCGGACGGACGAGCTCGTCTCCGGAGGCATCGCAGCCCAGGCGGACCGGGCGCTCCAGACCCTGTCGGCGATCCTGGAGGCTGCCGGAACCGGGCTCGACCGGGTGGTGCGCTGCGGCGTATTCCTGAAGGACATGAACGACTTCTCCCGGATGAACGAGGTCTTCGCCCGCTACTTCCCGTCGGAGCCCCCGGCGAGGACGACGGTCGAGGTCGCGCGACTCCCGCTGGACGTCCTCGTCGAGATCGACGCGATCGCGCTCGCGAGAGATGAGGGAGAGGGGAGGTGACAGGTGGCAGGTGACAGGTGACAGGTGACTGCAGCCACCCGGTCCTGGCGACACTGCCGACAGCGGCGATCCACTCTGAGTGGACGGCAGCTCGGCGCCCGGTTCTGCGGACACCCGTCACCTGTCACCTGTCACCTGTCACCTGTCACGTGTCACCTGTCTCCTGTCATC
>JBDTOO010000055.1:0-23848 GCA_039933215.1 Acidobacteriota bacterium | reverse complement strand
AATCGTGGCGGTCGAGCTCGAAGCGGGGCCCGGCCTCGGGCCCGCGCTCGCCGCCGGAAAACCCGTGCCCGTCGCGCGGCCGGCGGACACGCTCGCCGACGGCATGACGCCGCCTTTCGTCGGCGCTCTGCCCCTCGGGATCGCCCGGGAGCTCGCCGTCGAGGTCGCGACGGTGTCGGAGGAAGCGATCCGAGAGGGCATGCGTCTCCTGATGACGCGCGCGAAGCTCTGGGTGGAAGGAGCGGGGGCCGCGGCGGTCGCGGCGCTCCTCGACGGGCGCATCCGTGTCGAGCGCGGCTCGCGAGTGGTGGCGCTCGTCTCCGGCGGGAACGCCGACATCTCCGCCGTCGCGGCGGTCGCTTGAGAGTGCGCCGGTGATGCCCGAGGAGACCGCCGTGGCTGCCGCAAACCTCGCGTTCTACCGCGCGCTCGAGGCCCGCTCGCTGTCCGCGATGGAGCTCGTCTGGACCCACGGCTCGCTCGCGAGCTGCGTCCATCCGGGCTGGCATCGTCTCGACGGATGGGACGAGATCCGGCGCTCCTTCGAAAACATCTTCGCGAGCTCGCGCCCCTGGACGGTCACCTGCACCGACGTGCGGATCGACGTGGCGGGCGACGTCGCGTGGGTGCGCTGCGTCGAGCTCATCCAACCCTTCGGTTCCGCGCCGTCCGACGACCCGGCGCGCATGCAGGCGACGAACGTCTTCCAGCGGGAGGGCAGCGACTGGTGCATGGTCCACCACCACTCCTCCGCATCGCCGGAAGATGGCGGCGAGGAAGCGGAAGAACAGGTCAACTGACGCGGCGGTGATTCCTCCCGCGGACGCCCGTCAGCGGGATCGCGACAGATCCGCGCGCTCGTCCTTGCCGCCGCCCTCCTCGGGGCGGGGAAGCGGCCACCGCGCGAGACGGCCCGTCAGGTCGAGCAGCGCCGAACCCCGACCGCCGGCTGCGGCCCGCATCCCGGTCTACTTCTCGGGAACGGCCGACTGATAGAAGGCCGCGACGTCGGCGGTGAGCTTCATCAGCGAGGGCTTGTGGATGTACATCATGTGACCCGCGTCGTAGTGCTCGATCGTCACGTTCTTCCGGAGAGCCGGGTCGAGCCCGAGGTGATCGAACGTGTACTCGGCGGCGAAGAACGGCGTGGCGAAGTCGTAGTAGCCGGCCGCGACGAAGACCTTCAGAGCCTGGTTCTGGCTCATCGCGTCGCGGAGCGTTTCGGAGACGTTCAGGAACCGGTTGCGCGCGGGACCGAAGTTCCAGGGACGCACGCGTCCGGTCAGGAGCTCGTAAGGAAGATCGTTTTCGTATTTGAGCTCCGTGCGGAGGTAGTCGTTGACGGTCGCGCCGTAGGGACCGAGGATGGCGGCCATGCTGGGGTCGTAGTCGCTCGAATCACCGCCCGAGTCCCGGTCGATCCCCTGGAAGCGGCTGTCGAGCCGGCCGACCGTGCGCCGCTCCGCGCGGAGCAGCTCTTTCGAGAAGCGCGGCAGCGTGACGCGCAGGTCGTTTGCCTCGATGAACTGAGGCGACAGTCCGGTCAACCGCGCGAGCTTCTGCACGATCCGCTGGCGTTCGGCGTCGGGGAGCTTCGAGCCCTTCATCAGCGCCGCCGCGTAATCCGTCGCCGCAAACTGCTTCGACTCCTCGAGCGTCTTCTCGAAGCTCGCCTGGAGCTCCGGCGCGAGCTTCTTGTGGTACCAGGCGGTCGTCGTGTAGGTCGGCAGGAAGGTCACGTAGGGCAGGTCGTTGCCGACCTGGAAATCGGCAGTCTGGAAATTCAGGATCGTCGAGATGAGCGTGATGCCGTTCAAGTACATGCCGTGGCGCTGCTGGAGGTATCCGGACAGTCCGGCGGCCCGGGTCGTGCCGTAGCTCTCGCCGGCGAGGAACTTCGGCGACGCCCAGCGGGCGTTGCGCGTCGTCCACAGGCGGATGAAATCGCCCACCCACTGCACGTCCTCCTCGACGCCGTGGAACTGCTCGGGCTTCTCCCCGGCCGCCGGGCGGCTGTAGCCGGTCGTCACGGGATCGATGAAGACGACGTCGGTGAAAGCGAGCCAGCTCCACTCGTTGTCCACGAGCCGGTAGGGCGGCGGGAGCGGCTGTCCGTCGTCCGCCATGACCACGCGCTTCGGACCGACGAGCCCCATGTGAAGCCAGACGGACGAGGACCCCGGCCCGCCGTTGAACGTGTAGGTCACGGGGCGCCGGCCGGGCGCGCCGTCGCGGGTGTAGGCGACGTAAAACACGTTGGCCTTGAGCTTGCCCTCTTCGTCCTTCATCGGCATGTACCCGGCGGTCGCCGTGTAGCGCAGGGGCTTCCCGTCGAGCCGGATCTCGTGATGCGTGACGGTCGGCTTCTCTTCGCGCGGGGCCTTCTCCGCGTCGTCGCCCTTCCGGCTCTTGTCCGGCGTCCGGACGTCGGCGGGGCGTGCGTCCTCCGCCGGTTTCGGCTCGCGGTCCGCCTGGGCGAGCGCGGCGCTGCCGGCCGAGAGGGCCGCGGCGAGGAAGGATGCGAAGATTCTCGGGGCGAGGCGGGAAGACATCGTGGGCTCCTTTTCTCCGTCCGGGCTCGAGCCGTGCGGATCTCCGCCCGTTCCGAGACGCGGGGGATTATAGAGGCGCGCGGCGTACGAGCGCGTGTAGACTTTCGCTCACGCAATCCATGTCGGACGACGACACTCGCTCCGGTTCTCTCTCGCGCCGCGCGTTCCTCGGAACCGTGGCGGGAGCGGCTGTCGCGGCGAAGGCTCCCGCCGGTCCCGCCCCCTCCCGCCGCGGCGGTTCCGGCCGCCGCGCGGCCGTCGTCGGCGCCGGCGCGTTTGGAGGCTTCTCGGCGCTCGAGCTCCTCCGGCGCGGGTGGAAGGTCACGCTGTTCGACGCATGGGGCCCGGGCAACTCGCGCGCGAGCTCCGGCGGCGAGACGCGGGTGATCCGAGGAGTCTATGGCGGGCAGCGGATCTACACCGAGATGGCCGCCCGGGCGTTCCGGCTGTGGCACGACCACGAAGCGAAATGGAAGACGCGCCTCTACCATCGGACGGGCGCCCTCTGGATGATCTCCGACGCGGGAGAATACGCCCGCGAGGCGATGCCCATCCTGCGCGACAACGGCTTCGCCTACGAAGAGCTGACGGTCGCGGAGGCGGCTCGCCGGCATCCGCAGATCTCGTTCGACGGCATCGCGTGGGCGCTCTACGAGAAAGAGGCGGGGTACCTTCTCGCGCGACAGGCGTGCGCCCGAGTCGTCGAAGGCTTCGTCGCGGAGGGAGGCGAGTACCGCGTGGCAACGGCGTCGCCGGGGTCGATCGAGGGCGGCCGCCTCGATCGCCTGCGACTGTCCGACGGCTCGACCGTGACGGCCGACGCCTACGTCTTCGCGTGCGGCCCATGGCTCCCGAAGATCTTCCCGGACGTCATGGGCTCGTGGATCCGGCCGACGCGGCAGGAAGTCTTCTACTTCGGAACGCCGGACGGCGATCGCCGCTTCGACGAGAACCGCTTTCCCGTGTGGGTCGAGATTCCGCGTTTCTTCTACGGCATCCCGGGCAACGACCGGCGCGGTTTCAAGATCGCCGACGATTCGCGCGGTGAGCCGTTCGACCCCACGGACGGGGAGCGGGTGGTCTCGGCCGGGGGGCTGCAGTCGGCGCGGGAATACATCGCGCGCCGTTTTCCGGCGCTCGCCCGCGCTCCGCTCGTCGAATCGCGCGTCTGCCAGTACGAGAACAGCCCGGACAGCCACTTCGTGATCGACCGCCATCCGGGCGCGGAAAACGTCTGGATCGCGGGAGGGGGCTCGGGCCACGGGTTCAAGCACGGCCCCGCGGTCGGCGAGGTCGTCGCGCGCGCCGTCTCCGGCGAGAAGGCTCCGGACGCGCTCTTCTCCCTCGCGCGGCCGCGCGAAAAGGGGGGCGCGTCGTGAGCCGGAGCGCCGCCGCCTCCGTGCTCCTCGCCGCCGCTCTCGGCGCGCTCGCCGCGGTGCCCTCCCCGACGCCGTCCGGCGCCGCGGCGGCGGTGCGGGCGGCGGAGTCGTCGTATGCCGCCTACCTGGAGCGGGAGGATCTCGAGCTCCGGATGCGCCGCGGGCTTCCGATCGAGGCGCTGCCGGATCTCTCGCTCGCGAAGGCGGAGCGCGACGGCGCGTTCGGCCGCACCCTCGCCGGCTCCCTCGCGTCCGTCCGAGGAGCGGACCTGCCCCACGAGGACGAGCTGACGCTCGAGATCCTCCGGCGCGAGGCCGCCGTCCTGGTCGACCGGCCCGGGCGGTACTGGCTGACGTTTCCCATGACCCCGTACACGTTTCAGTTTCTCGGGGTGCATCCCGCGTTCACGCAGCATCCGTTCCGCGACGCTGCCGACGCGGACCGTTACGAGAAGCTCCTCGCCCGGTACCCCGAGTTCATCCGATCGATCGAGGCGCGGCTGCGCGAACAGGCGCGGCACGGGATCGTCCTCCCGGGTCCCGAGATTCCCCTCGTCGCGGGCGTCTTCGCTCCCGCCGGCGCCGAGAAGGAAAAGAACCTCTTCCGTGTGGCGCCCTCGCGGCTCGGACGGCTCGCTCCGGCGGACCGCGAAGCCTTCGCCGGGCGCGTCGCGTCGCGCATCGAGGGCGAGATCCGCCCCGCCGTGCGGTCCCTGGTCGCCTACCTGACGGGGGAATACAGCTCCCAGGCGCCCGGCGCCGTGGGCCTCGGCCAGTATCCGGGGGGCGCGGACTATTACCGCCGGCTCGTCCGGCAGTCGACGACGCTGGACGTTACGCCCGAAGAGATCCATCGGATCGGCATCGAGTCCATGGCGAAGATCAACGCCGAGCTCGACGCGATCCGTCGCAAGCTCGGCTTCCCCGGGACGCTCGCCGAGTTCCGCGATTCGCTGAAGCGCGACCGGCGTTTCTACGCGAAGAGCGCGGATGAAACGGGCGCGCGTCTCATGGCGGCGCAGAACCGGATTCTGCCGAAGCTCCCGGCGTTCTTCGGGCGGCAGCCGAAGGCGCCGTTCGGGGTGGCGCGTCTCGAAGCCCAGCTCGAAGGCGCGTTGACGTTTGGCTACTACCAGGTGCCCACGCCGGCCGATCCGAAGGGCTACTACAAGTACAACGGCACGCACCTGGACGAGCGGTCACTCATCGGGGCCGGATCGCTGATCTCGCACGAGCTCATGCCGGGTCACCACATGCAATTCAACCTCCAGTACGAGAACGCCGGGTTGTCTCCCTTTCGGAGGGAGTCGGTGTTCTACACGGCGTTCGTCGAGGGGTGGGGCGACTATGCGTCCTTCCTCGCCGGCGAGATGGGGATGTACGCGGACCCCTACGACCTCTGCGGCCGTCTCCTCTTCGATGCGTTTCTGACCTCGCGGCTCGTCGTCGACACCGGCATGAACGTCCTCGGTTGGTCGCGGGAGCGGGCGATGGCGTACATGCGGGAGAACACGATCCAGTCGGAGACGGAGATCGCGACCGAGACGCTCCGCTATGCGTGCGACCTGCCGGCGCAGGCGCTCGCCTACAAGATGGGGATGCGCCACTTCGTCTCCCTCCGCGACAAGGCGAGAGCGGCGCTCGGCCCGAAGTTCGACATGCCCCGCTACCACGACATGATTCTTTCGAGCGGCGCGGTGCCTCTCGACCTCGCCGCGCGCAAGGTGGACTGGTTCATCCACGCTCGCGGGGTTCGTTAGTGGGTGCCAGGCACGCGTTTCGCCATTTCGCGTAGGGCGCCCTCCCGGACTCGGAAGGAGGGCACGTTTTCCATAGTGTCGAAATGCGTGCCTGACCCCTCATGAGCGAGGACGAGCCGGGCGGAGGGGGCCCTTCCGGACCGCCCTCGGAACTCCCCTTTCCCGACAGCCTCTGCCATCGGTGCGCCGCGCCTCCGCGCTACATTCGCACGCGGCGGTCGATCTTCATCTTCTGTCCGCTGTTTCGTCGATATCCTCCGCAACCGGTGGTGGAATGCCCGAAATTCGTGGAGACTCCTCCTCCGAGGTGACGCCCTCGGGTGGCACCAAGGTTGCTCGTACTTGTAGCGCGTCGGGATCGAGCGGCGCCGGGTCGCTCGCCTGCCGCAACAAAAACCTTCAATTACCTCCAGGGAGGAATCGATGACGAAGAAAGTTCCGGTCATTCTCTTCGGAGCGGCGGCCAGTGCGCTGTGGCTCGCCGCGGCGGGCGCTGCCGGTCAGACGCCGGCGACGTCCGGCGACCACGATCACGCCGCGATGGCGAAATCCGCGACGTCGTCGCCCGACGCGAAGTTCGCGATGGAGGCGGCCAAGGGCGGCATGATGGAAGTCGAAATGGGCCGCATGGCGGCGGACAAGGCGACGAACGCCGAGGTCAAGCAGTTCGGCCAGCGGATGGTCGACGACCACACGAAGGCGAACGATGAGCTGAAGGAGGTCGCGGGCAAGAAGGGGATGACTCTCCCGTCCGCCGTCGACGCCGCTCACAAAGCCAAGATGGACAAGATGTCGAAGTTGACGGGCGACGCATTCGACCGCGCCTACATGGCCGACATGCTGAAGGATCACCAGAAGGACGTGGCCGAGTTCCGCAAGGAGTCGAAGTCGGGCAAGGACGCGGACATCCAGGGCTTCGCGACCAGGACGCTCCCGACGCTCGAGGAGCACCTGAAGATGGCGCAGGACATCCACGCCAAAGTCTCCGGCAAGGCCAAACCGGCCGCCGCCTCTCGCTAAGAACCAGCCTCTCGCTTCGAAAGGGAGAGCCCGCCCGGCTCTCCCTTTTTTTATCCCTCACTCCCCCCGGCCGCGCCGGTCATGTTCACGTCGGAGGCATCGCCGTCACCCACCCTCTCCCGACAGAGGGAAGTTCGCTTTCCGTCGAACTCAACCATCAGCTCGCACCGGGAGGAGTCTCCCGAGCGTCGCGAAGGGAGGAGCCTCCCGGTGCGGGAGCCGGAGCGTCAGCGCAGGCGACGTGCGAGGAGCCTCACGGTGCGGGAGCCGGAGCGCCAGCGGAGGCGACGGTTAGGTCCGACGGCAACCGAGGCGACGACAGGAGCTTCGCGAACTCCTCCCAGCGCTTCTCCGGGTGATCCGGCGTTCCGCCGCGCGACTCGATCCACTGCCGGACGAGGTCCTTGCCGAGGTTGTAGTTGATGACGTAGCTGCGGTACTGGTCGAAGAAGCGCACCCGCTGCTCCGCGCGCGGGCGGGAAGCGAGGGCGTACTCCTCGAGCCAGGCCGCCGCCTCCTTCGCGTCGATGTCCCCGTTCAGATATCGGCGCGCCGCCTCGTTGCCCGCGTAGGAGAGCCCCTCGACCATCTTCTGGATCTCGGCATAGCGGCCCGCCTTCGACGGCGCGATGCCTGCGATCGGAAAGAGGACTTCGCGCTCGAACTTCGTGCGCTCCTCGCCGGGGAAGGCCACTTCGATCCCGAAGTTGGCGCTCCCCTCCGCGATGAGCGACTGCGGCGAGAAGAGCGGATAGACCGTGTACTCGACCCACCCGCGATCCCGGACCAGGTTCTTCTCGAGCAGGACGTTGTAGACGTGGTGGCCCGGATACCCCTCGTGACAGGCGAGGTCGACGGCGCGATCGATGTAAATCGGAAGGTCCGTGTTCACCTGGATCAGGCTCTGGAACCCGCCCTGGTACCAGTTGTAGCCGCTCCAGGATTTCCCCGTGACCTTTTCGACGCGGAACTTCTCGCCGGCGGGCAGCGGGATGTGCTTGTTCGTCCGCGCGCGCCCCGCTTCGATCGCGGCGCGGAACACCGCGTCCAGGCGGGCCGGCGGGATGATGAATCCCTTGCGGTACTCCTCGTACCGAGTGCCGAGCTTGCCCTCGCCCGGGAGCAGGGCGGCGAGCCGGTCCCGGAGGGAACGGAAGTACTCCTCCGGATGCGTGGGTGCGACGGCGTCGTAGAGCGCTCGCGACTCTTCGTCGAACGTGAACCTCTTGCCGCCGAGCATCTCGGTCTTGGCGCGGAGAGCGGAGATCTGCCTGGTGAGGTACTGGCGCCTCAGCCGGAGCATCTCGTCGGCGGGCTCCGCGATCTTCGAAAGGCGTTCGAGGAGGGCGTCCGCCTCGGCGGCGATCTCCTCGAGCGGCCGGCGGCTCTTCTCGGCCTCCGCCTTCCACTCGGGAGGGCCGTAATACGCGTCCACGTAGTCGGCGTCGTGCCGGCCGAGGGCGAGGACCAGCCGCACGTAGGACTCGGCGACGGCGTTCATGCCGGAGGAATCCGGGACGGCGCGCGAAGCGGGAGCCGGTCGAGCCGGGGCCGCGGGAGGGGCGAACATGGCCGCGAGCGCGAGAAACGCGACCGACCGCGCGGGGAACGCAGAGCGCATGGGGAATCCTCCGAAGTTTCGACCGCGATGATAGAACACCGTTCGACATCACCTGGAAGGAGGCATCCATGCCCAGGAAATCGGTTGCCACGTATCACGACGCCCGTCTCGTCCTCGATCTGTACGAACTGAGGCGCGAAGAACGGCTGCGCGCGGCTCGGGACTGGTTCGTCCAGAGGTTCTCTCCCAAAACTCTCGACGACGTCCGCGGGCTCCCGGCCGGAAGCCCGGAGAACGCCTCCTACCGCATGGTCACGACCTACTGGGACATGGCCGCGTCGCTGATCGTCCACGGAGTTCTCGACAGCGACCTCTTTCTCGAATCCGGCGGAGAGATGCTGGTCGTCTGGACGAAGCTCGAGCCTCTCGTCCCCGCGATCCGCAAGGAGCTGAACGCGCGGCTCCTTCTGAACGTGGAGAAAGTCGTGCAAGCCTCGCCCCACGCGCAGGAGCGGGTGGCGGGCATGCGCGCGCGATTCGGCCCCAGGCCGTAGAGCGAGGCCGCTCACGCGCCGCTTTTGGCGAGCAGTCCGATCAGGTCGACGACGCGATTCGAGTAGCCCCACTCGTTGTCGTACCAGCTGACGACTTTGACCCATCCGTCGCCCTCCGACTGTGTCGACAGCGAGTCGAAGATCGACGAATGCGGGTTCCCGATCACGTCGGAGGAAACGAGGGGCGCCTCGCTGTACTCGACGATCCCGCGGAGGGGGCCGGCGGCCGCGGCCTTCACGGCTTCGTTGACCTCGTCCCGGCCCGCGGCGCGCGACAGCCGGCACGAGAGGTCCACGATCGACCCGTCTGGCACCGGCACGCGCATGGCCATCCCGTCGAGCTTTCCGGCGAGCTTCGGGTACACCTTCCCGACCGCCCGGGCGGCGCCGGTCGTGGTCGGGATGATGTTCTCGGCCGCGGCGCGGCTGCGGCGCAGGTCCTTGTGCGGGACGTCCGCCAGACGCTGGTCGTTCGTGTAGGCGTGGACGGTCGTCATGAACGCCTCCTCGATGCCGAAGGTCTCGTCCAGGATCCGGGCGAGCGGCGCCAGGCAGTTGGTCGTACAGGACGCGTTCGAGACCAGACGATGAGACGGCAGGAGAGTGTCCTCGTTGACGCCGATCACGATCATCGCGTCCAGGTCGTCCTTCGGCGGCACCGTCAGGATGACCTTCTTCGCCCCGGCCGCCAGGTGCGGCTCGAGCTTCTCGCGACTCAGGAGGACGCCGGTCGATTCGACGACGACGTCGACGCCGAGCTCTCCCCACGGCAGCTTCGCCGGGTCGCGCTCCTCGGTCATGCGAACGCTCCGGCCGCCGACGGTGATGGAGTCGGCGTCCGCGGAGACCTCCTTGTCGAAGACCCGCATCACGGTGTCGTACTTCAGCAGATACGCCAGCTGGTCGTTCTCGTAGAGATCGTTGATCGCCACGACCTCGACGTCCTGGCGGTCCGAGAGGATCCGGAAGACCGACCGGCCGATCCGGCCGAAGCCGTTGATGCCGACGCGGATCACGGCGCCGCCTTCCGGTCGAGCGCGTCGTAGCGGCCGAGCAGCTCGATCGCCCGGTGCGCGTAGCCGAAGCCGGAGTCGAACCACGAGACGGTCTTCGAGACGCTTTCCCGCATCGTCATCGTGGCGAGGGAGTCGAAGACGGAGGAGAACGGGCTCTGCGCGACGTCGCTCGAGACGATCGGATCGTGCTCGTAGCGCAGGTACGGGCGCCAGCGGTCGGTGGACGCCGCCGTGCGCAGGATCTCGTTGACGGCCGTCACGGTCGCCGCTTTCTCGTGCCAGCACACGAGGTCGACCAGGGACCCGTTCCGGACAGGAACGCTCATCGCCGAGCCCGTCACCCGCCCGGCCAGCTCCGGAAGCAGGTCCGCGAGCATCGCGGGGGATCGCGAGGCCTGCGGAATGATGTTTTCGGCGGCGGCGCGGCCGCGGCGTTTGTCCTCGGCGGGGACATCCGCCAGCCTCTGCTGGCTCGTGTAGGAATGGACCGTCGTGAAGAGGGCGCGGCGGATTCCGAGCGCGCCGCTCAGGATCTTCAGGATCGGGGCGACGCAATGGACCGTCGAGGACGCGTTCGAGACGATCTTCTGCGACGCGTCGAGCCGGTCGTCGTTGACGCCGAGCACCGCGACGGCGTCCGGCGGATCGGCGGGATCCGGAGGAGCGAGGGAGAGAACGCGCCGCGCTCCCGCATCGAGATGCTTCTGGAGCTCGCGCCGCGGCCTCGGTCGCGACGTGGCCTCGATCACCGTGTGAACCCCCAGCTCGCCCCACGGCGTTTGCGCGCCTCCGGCCTCGGAGAGGAAAGGGATCTGGCGGCCCGCGGCGTAGATGTGCCCCTCCCGGATCGAGATTTCCCCCGGGAAACGGCCCAGGACCGTGTCGAAGCGAAGCAGGTATTCGAGCGGCGCCGGATCCGCGATCTCACTCACGGCCGCGAGCCGGATGTCCTCCCGGTCGTGGAGCAGCCGGAAGACGTTGCGGCCGATCCGCCCGAGCCCCATGAGCCCGACCGAGACCGTCACGACTTCTTCGCTTCGGGCGGGCCGCTCTCGGTCGAAAGCCCGAGCTCGCGCCACCGCCGCAGACCGCCGCGCAGGGAGGACACGTTCGTGTAGCCCATTCGCCCGAGGGCGTCGGCGGCGAGGGCGCCGCGTGAGCCTCCTCCGCAGTAGACGACGACCGGAGCCGACGGATCCGGCACGACCTTCTCGATGTCCCGCTCGAGAACGCCCTTCGAGAGGTGGATCGCGCCCGCCGCGTGTTCCTTCCGGTATTCGTCGGCTTCACGGACGTCGACCACGACCGGAGCGCCGCGGGAGTCCAGGCGGGCCTTCAGCTCCTCCGGGGCGATCTCGGAGATTCTCGTCTTCGCGTCCTGCACGGTGCGCGCGAAGCGGGATGGCGGGGCACTCTCCACGAGTCCTCCTGATCCGGCGTCCGCTCGAAACCGTCGCGGGCCGGAAGCGGAGTCTACGCGAGGGCGACGATGCGCGCGAGGAGCCCGACGACCGTCGCAAAGGTCTCGGCGGCGTGCGTGAGCGTCTTCGAGGTCCGGAGGCTCTCGGACATCTCGCGGATTCCCGCGGAGAGATCGCTCTCGTGAAGCGCGAGCTGATGCGCGAGTCCCGAGAGCTCGTCCGCTTCGAGACGCGTGATCAGCGCGTCGAGGTCCGCCCGGGCGAGCTGAAACGTCGCGAGACCCTCGTTGTCGTCGACGAAAGCGTCCAGCACCGCGTCCGCATGGCGCTCGACTGGCGCGCGCACTTTTGTCCGCAGCTTCTCCAGGAGCTCCTCGCGCGCGGTCACGGCCTCGCCCTCTCGATGTCACGGACCCACGTGACGAGGCTCTCCGCATCCGCGAGGATCGCGGACCACGCCGCGTCGTCGAGTCGGCCCTGTGTCAGCGCCCCCCATGCCGTCTTCAACCGGGAAGCCGTCTCGGATGCGTCGCCGAGCGCCTCCGCCGCCGCCTCGGGAAGGGTGTGCTCGCGGCGCCGTGAGATCCATTCGTGTGCGTCCGTGACCGTGCCCTCGAGATACGGCTCCGTGACATCGCGAGCGAGCCCGAGCTCGCGCACCGACGCCGCGTCGGCTCGGACCTGCCGCCTCACGGCGACGAGCACCGCGTACTCGATGTCGAGCTCGCGGGCGATGACGGCGCCTCGCGCTTCGAGCTCGCGCCGGAGAGCCTGTTCGCGCACGCCGCCGACCACGGCGCCGGCCGCTCTGCCGATGAGATCCCGCTCGCTGGCGGTCAGGAGAGGTGACCCGGCGAGCTCCTTGCCGAGCTCGGACGCCGCTCCCGCCGCGCGCGCGGCCGCCGCCTCGGCGCTCTTGTCCGCGTCGGTCTCGGTCAGAGCATGGAGCGCCTGGAAGTAGCGGCCGAGGGCCCGCGCGTGCTTCCGCAGCCGCTCGAGGTCCGCGACCGTCGCGGAGATGGCCGCATGTTTTCCGAGCACCTGCCGCCGCTCGTCGCGCGTCAGCTTCCGGCCCTCCGAGAGCACCCGCGCGGAGTCGGCGTCGATCGAGGTCTCCTCGACCAGCCGCAACAGCCCGTCCATCGCCGTCGCCCAGGCCGTCCCGGCGGAAGCGACCGCCTTCGCATGGCTGACCTGGACCGAAGCGCACCCGCCGCTCCAGGCCGCCAGAAGCAGCGCAACCCCGATCCTCCGCAGCAAGAACATGGGAGTGCTCCATGGTAAACGCAAGCCGCATCGGGAGGAAACGGCGGACTTCGGGCGCGTCTCGCCTTTCGAAGGGCGTGACGCGGTTCGAAGCTCGATATACATTTCACGCCACACGAGTTGACGCCACACGAGGAGGTCCCTTGCGAAACCTGAGGAATGCGCTCGTCTTTTCGGCCGTCGCGGCGATGGCTTTGCCGATGTCGGGCGCCGCGGCCGCGAAGCGCCCGGCTCCGGGCCCGGCCGTCGAATCGAAGCCGAAGACCTTTTCCGATCTCTTCGAGGGCCTCGAGTTCCGCGACATCGGGCCCTTTCGCGGGGGCCGCTCGGTCGCCGTCGCGGGAGTCCGCCACGAACCGCTGACGTTCTACTTCGGCGCCACGGGCGGCGGCGTCTGGAAGACGACGGACGGAGGCTCGAACTGGGAGTGCCTGTCGGACAAGGATTTCAAGACGGGCTCCGTGGGAGCCATCGCGATCTCCGAGTCCGATTCGAACGTCGTGTACGTGGGGACCGGAGAGGCGCCGATCCGCGGCAACGTCTCGCACGGCGACGGGGTCTACAAGTCGACCGATGGCGGCGCGACCTGGAAGAACATGGGCTTGAAGGAGACGCGGCAGATCGCGCGCGTGCGTGTCCATCCCTCCAACCCCGACCTCGTCTACGTCGCCGCGCAGGGGCACGTCTGGGCGTCGAATCCCGAGCGCGGGATCTACCGGTCGAAGGATGGCGGCCGGACGTGGGAGAAGGTCCTTTTCGTCGACGACAAGACGGGAGCCTCAGACCTGGCCATGGATCCGACGAACCCGAGGACGCTCTACGCGGGCTTCTGGCAGGTCGTCCGGCATCCCTGGGAGCTCGTCGATGGCGGACCCGGTAGCTCGCTCTGGAAGTCGACCGACGGCGGGGACACGTGGAAGCGGCTCGACGGCGAAGGACTGCCCGAGGGGATCTGGGGGAAGGTCGGCGTCGCGGCGTCCGCCGCGCAGCCCGGCCGCGTCTATGCCTTCATCGAGGCGAAAAAAGGCGGCGGGCTCTTCGTCAGCGAGGACCGCGGCAAGAAGTGGAAGCACGTCAACGACGAGCACAAGATCCGCGAGCGCGGCTGGTACTACTCGTGGGTGTATCTCGACGCGAAGAACGCCGATACCGTGTACCTGCCGAACGTCGAGCTCCACCGGTCGACCAACGGCGGGAAGACGTTTTCCGCGGTGACCGCGCCGCACGGCGACAACCACGACATGTGGATCGATCCGGACGACCCGAATCGCATGATCGTCGGCAACGACGGCGGGGCCACGATCACCTTCAACGGCGGCCGGACGTGGTCGACGCAGAACAACCAGCCGACGGCTCAGTTCTACCGCGTCGCGGTGGACGACCAGTTCCCCTACTGGGTGTACGGGTCGCAGCAGGACAACTCGAACGTGACGATGCCGAGCGGCACCTCGGGCCAGGGCATCGATCTCGCAGACTGGCACGCGGCCGGCGGCGGGGAGAGCGGGTGGATCGCGCCCGATCTGAAGGATCCGAACGTCGTGTACGCCGGCGAGTACGGCGGGCAGATCACGCGGTATGACCACCGCACGCGTCAGGCCCGCGAGATCATGGCGTGGCCCCAGCTCGCGGACGGCCATGCCACGCGCGACCTCAAGTACCGGTTCCAGTGGAACGCGCCGATCATCCTCTCGCGCCACGATCCGAAGACGCTGTACCACGCCGCGCAGCTCCTCCTTCGCACGCGCGATGGCGGTGAGACGTGGGAGGAGGCCAGCCCGGACCTCACGCGCAACGATCCGGCGAAGCAGGGCGACTCGGGCGGGCCGATCGCGCGAGACATCACGGGCGTCGAGCTCTACAGCACGGTGTTCGCCCTGACCGAATCCCCGATCGAGGCGGGAGTCCTGTGGGCCGGCTCGGACGACGGCCTCGTCCACGTCACGCGAGACAACGGGAAGACCTGGCAGAACGTCACGCCGAAGGGCATTCCCGAATGGATCCAGATCAACGCGATCGACGTGTCTCCCCACGAGAAGGGCGCCGCGTACGTGGCGGCGACCATGTACAAGTTCGACGACTTCGCGCCGTATCTGTACAAGACGAAGGACTACGGGAAGACGTGGACGAAGATCGTCTCCGGGATCCCGGCGGACGCGTTCACGAGGGTCGTGCGGGAAGACACGCAGCGCCGCGGTCTGCTCTTCGCGGGAACCGAGACGGGCCTCTACGTCTCCTTCGACGACGGCGGGTCCTGGCGCGCGTTCCAGCGCAACCTGCCGGCGACCCCGGTCACGGATCTCGTGGTCAAGAACGAAGACCTCGTCGTCGCGACGCAGGGACGGGGATTCTGGATCCTCGACGATCTGACGCCCCTGCGGCGGTGGAGCGAGCAGATCCCCGCGTCCGCCGCGTTCCTGTTCCCTCCGAGGACGTCGGTGCGGATGCAGACGGCGCCGGTCCCCGAGGAGGAGCCGCTCCGCGGCGTGGGCAAGAACGTTCCGAACGGCGTCGTCGTCAACTACTGGCTTCGCGACAAGCCGGCCGAGAAGGAGAAGGTCACGATCGAGGTCCTCTCCGAGGGCAAGGTCATTCGCGCCTTCACCAACCAGAAGCCGGAGAAGGAAGGCGACCTGAAGGAGCAGCTGGAGCGCGAGGAAGAGGAGAAGGACCGGGACAAGCCGATCGAGCCGGTCGCGGGTCTGAACCGCTTCGTCTGGGACATGCGGGTGCTGCGGCCGACGCTCGTCCCCAAAGCCGTCTTCAACGAAGGCGAGAAGGCGCCGCCCAAGGTCGGCCCCGGCACCTACCAGATCCGGCTGACGGCCGCCGGAACGACGCTCACCGAGAACGCCGTGGTCGCGCCCCATCCGGCCGGCTTCGCGAGCGCCGAGGATCTCTCCGCCCAGTACCGACTCCTGACGGCGATCCGCGACCGGCTCTCCGAGGCGCACGCGACGGTCCTGAAGATCCGCGACGTGCGCGCGCAGGCGAAGGACCTGGGGGAGCGCGCGGCGCGCCTCGGGAAGGGCGACGCCCTTTCGCGCCGGGCGGCCGCTCTGGCGGAGAAGCTGACCGCGATCGAGGAGAAACTGATCAACCCGAACATCAAGGCGGACGAGGACGACCTGAACTACGAGCCGAAGCTCGACCACGATTTCACGAACCTCGCCGGGATCGTCGCGAGCGCCGACGCGAGGCCGACGCCGGCCTCGCTGCGTTACTACGACATCCTGAAGGAGCGCCTCACCGCGGTCGTCGCCGAGTTCGACCGCCTGATGGCGTCCGAGGTGGCGGAATTCTCACGCGCGGCGGAGGAACAGAAGATCCCGCGGCTGACGCCCGCGCCGAAGATCGAACGAACGGGATCCTGACGAGGAAGGGGAGGAAGCCGTGCTGAATCGCGCCTTCATCACCACCACGTTTGATCTGCCCGGCTATCGGGTCGTTCGGAGCCTCGGCGTCGTTCGCGGAATCACAGTCCGCTCGCGCAGCGTCATCGGAACGATCGGCGCGGGGCTTCAGAGCCTGATCGGCGGGAACATCACCATCTGGTCGGAGCTCTGCGAGCACGCGCGCGGAGAGGCATTCGAGCTGATGGCGCAGCACGCCGAGCAGGTCGGGGCCAACGCGGTCGTCGGGATGCGCTACGACGCCAACGAGATCGCGCAGGGCGTCGCGGAAGTGCTCGCCTACGGGACGGCGGTCATCGTCGAGGCGGCGAAGTAGCGGCCTCCGCGGGCTGACCGGCGAACCAGGCCCTCGCGCCGAGGAGCTTCAGCGACGACTTCGGGCCTTCGATCTCGAGGCCCACGGCGAGCACTCCCTTTTCGAGCAGGAACGCGCCGCGCTTCGAGCTCGGCCGGTCGCGGTAGCGCCCCCGGACTCGGAACCCGCCGCCACTCGCATCGAGATCCTCGAGCTCGGTCGTGTTCTTGCCCAGACCGACCTTCGCCGATGCGTCGAGGCCTTCGAGCTCGAGCACTCCGCGGGCCCATCCTGGAAGTCCGACTTCGAAGAGCGTGAACAGCGGCCGGGCGTCGCGGCATTTCACGGCGACCTGCGTCCGGAAGGCGGCAGCCCGCCCCGGCTTCACGTCCGCTGTTTTCAGATCGAAGCGGCCCCACCAGTTTCGGGAATCCGGACCGGGCGCGCCGCCGGACGAAATGTCCTTCAGCTCGATGCGCGTGCCGCTCAGGTCGATGGCGTTCTTCTCCATGTCCCACGAGACGATGCGCCCGGCGACGCCGACCCGGCCGCGGATCGAGGCCTCCTTGTAGCGGGCGGCCACGTTTCGGGCGTCGAGCGATACGGCTCCCGTTCCCCGCCCCTTCTCGACGTCGAGCGCGAATCGCAGGGCCCCGGCGCCGCCCGAAAGACGGGGCTCCCCGCCGATGAAATGGTTCAGGAAGGCAAGATCGCCGAGCGGACCGTCGAGGCTCGCCTTCCCCGAGATGTAGGGCCACACGGCGTCCCCGCGGACGAGCCGGGGATCGAACTCCCGGATCGTGACGCCCGCTTCGAAACTTCCCCCGCGCGAGATCGTGTCCCGTCCCAGAGTCAGATCGCCCTTTTCGAGGCGGACCCGGGCCGGTCCGATCCGGGCGCGCACGGGAGGGTGGAGCGAGAAAGATCCCGTCACCGAGCCCGTTCCGCCGGCGTAGCGATAAATGTCGATCCAGACCTCCCGGACGGCGTCGATCGAGAGGTCGTCGATCTGGATCCGGAAGGGGTGGCTGTCCGACGCGGCGGTCGCGGACGCCGGCGCGGAGGGCGCGCCGTCGGGATCCTGCGGAGCATTCGGAGTCGGCGCGGCCTCCTCCGGCGGCGGCTTCGGACGCGCTCCGAAGCCGGGGATCTCCGGGAGCGCTGCCATGTGCCCGGCGGACGCCTCGGGAGGCGCCGCCCGGACGCGAAGGCGATACTGGAACCCGGTCCCCCGCAGCTTCGTCACGTGGAAGCGCCGGCCGAGGAGCGCCAGCGGGGAGAAGGAGAATCGCGCATCGTCGATCGAGAACCACCACTCGACGTTCGGGTCGCGGCTGCGCAGCTCGAGCCCTCGTACCCGCACCGCCCAGGGAAACCATCCGGAGGCCGAGGCGTACTCGAGGCGCAGCTTTTCGGGCTCGGAGCTCACCCATTTCTTGACCTTGCCGGTCACCAGAATCCGGTGCATCGCGAAAGAGGCGGCGGCCGCGAGAACCAGCGCGAGGAGAAAGACTCCGGCCGCGATCCGCAGCGCGAGGCGTCCCGCGCGGCCCGCACCGCTTCCGCGCGTTCCCCGACGGGAACGTCCCGGGGATCCCGTTTTCTTCGTCATTCGGAGGACTCTCCGCAATCGGCGCGCCAACCCGTCGCCTCCGCTCACTGCGGGACGTGCCGTTCGCGGGGCGAACGGCACCGCCGAACGGCTCGCCTGAAGGCTCGACCGTTCGGCTCGTCCCTCCGTTCGCTGGGGCTCCCGCAGCGTGAGGCTCCTCCCTCCTTCGTCGGGAGACTCCTCACGCTGCGAGCGGATGTTTCAGATCGACTGATATGGGGCAGCGATTCGGAAGGAACGCCCCTCAGGAAAGGCTACCCGGAGCGGTCGAGGCTGAGCCGAGCCGCGGCATCGGCACGGAAGCGTCTTCCTTGCGGCCCTCGTCCTGATGCGGGAGGCCGACGGTCGCGTAGCGACCCAAAGGCCGACGGATTGGGGTGAGGGGGATCTTCTTTCCTCCGCCACCGTGACGGAGTCGAGCCAGGAGGCGAGCCCCGAAACGGGGGAGCTCCGTCAACGACGCGGATGGCGGAGGAACCGCCCTCACAGGCCCGGACTTACGGGTTTAAGGCCTATCGCGAGCCGCATTCCCAGATGGCCCGATGACCCGATGACCCGATGACCCGATCACCCGATCGCCGACAAATGGCCGGATGGGAAGACGGCGCCGGAAGGCGTCGTCTTTCAGATTCGTCCTGGCCTACCAGGGCAGCGCGCGCCCCCTGTAGTCCAGGAACGAGCCGCTCTCGGCGGGGGTGATCTTTTCGAGCACGCCGATCATGCCGGCGGCGCTCTTTTCCGGCGACAGGGGCGCCCCGGCGCCTCCCATGTCCGTTCGGACCCAGCCGGGGGAGAGCAGGACGCAGACGAATTTCTTCGGGGCGAGCTCCGCCGCGAGAGTCCGCACGAACATGTTGAGGGCCGCCTTGCTCGCCCGGTAGCCGTACCAGCCGCCGTTGCTCTGCTCGATGGACGCGAGGCCGCTCGTGATGGCGGCGACCCGGCGCCCGGTGCCCGCCTCGAGGTTGCCGAGGAGAGCCCGGGTGAGAAGCATGGGCCCGATCACGTTCACCGCGAAGAACGCCGTGAGCTCGGGGGCCTCGACGCGCGCGACCTGGCCGGCGCCGTCGCCGCGGCCGGCGTTGTGGACGAGGACGTCGATCGGCTCTCCGGCGAGGCGCCCCGCCAGACCCTCGATGCTCCCGGGATCCGAGACGTCGAGCTCCTCGACCCGCGCCCCCGTGGCGCGGACGTCCTCCGCCCGTCCCGGGTCCCGGGCCGTGCCGATCACGCGCGCACCGCGCCGGGCGAGCTCGCCGGCGAAAGCCAGCCCGATACCCCGATTGGCGCCCGTCACGAGCCAGGTCGCCGCGTCGCCTGGTACCTTCATGACCCCTCCCCCGCGGCGGAATCCCGGGTCGGCCGCGGCTGTTTCCCCCCGGGAGCGTGCCATTTCTGCCCGGCCGGAGCGAACTTTGTCCCGCTTTTTCCGTTAGAGGAAGTCAATGACCGCCCTGCCGATCGAAGCTCGCGGACTGCGAAAGACGTACCGATCCTCCTGGAGAGGCAAACCGGTCCTCGCGCTGGACGGACTCGACCTCGACGTGCGGCCGGGCGAGCTGTTCGGCCTTCTCGGCCCGAACGGGGCGGGCAAGACCACGACCGTCAAGATCCTCCTCGGGCTGACCCGCCCGACCGCCGGGGAAACCCGGATCTTCGGCATCCCCTCGGCCGATCCGAAGAGCCGCCGCCGGGTGGGATATCTCCCGGAGGGGCACCGCTTCCCCGGCTACCTGACGGCCCGCGAAACGCTCACGATTTTCGGGCGCATGTCCGGCGTCGATTCCGCCACGCTCCGCGGGCGGACCGGTCCGCTTCTCGAGCGCGTCGGCCTCGCGTCGTGGCGCGACGTCCGCGTCCGGAAGTTCTCCAAGGGCATGACGCAGCGCCTCGGCCTGGCCGCGGCGCTGATTCACGAGCCCGAGGTCCTGATGCTCGACGAGCCGACCGACGGCGTGGACCCGGTGGGGCGCCGCGAGATCCGCGACCTCCTCCGCGAGGAGGCGGCGCGCGGCCGGGCGATCCTCGTGAATTCCCACCTGCTCTCCGAGATCGAGCAGACGTGCGACCGTGTCGCGGTTCTGCGGTCCGGGCGCGTGGCGGCGCAGGGCACCGTCGCCGAGCTGACCGCGCAGGCGTCGCGGTACCGCCTGGCGGTCTCGCCGATCGACGACGCCCTGGTCGACGCTCTGCGCGAGACCGGAGCCGGCGTCACCCGGGTGAACGGCCACCTGGAGCTCACCGCGAAGGATCTCGCCCAGTTGAACGCCGTCGTCGACCGCGTTCGCGCCGGAGGAGGCCTTCTCTCGGAGCTCTCCCCGCTCCGCGCGAGCCTCGAGGACGTCTTCGTCGATCTGATCCGTCCGCCGGACGAGCCGGCGGCCGCCGGGGAGGAAAAGCCATGAGAGCCTTCGCCGCCAGCGTGGAGGAAGTCTTTCGCGAGGCCGCCGCGCGATGGACGCTCATCGCCTACTTCGCCCTCTCGACGCTCTTCATCCTTCTGTTCGCGACCGCGGTGAATCTCGACATCGTCAACGGCGCCCTCGCCGGCGCGAAGCTCTTCGGACAGACGGTCGAGATCGGGAGCACGTCGGTCGACATCGACAAGATCGTCCTGGGGTTCGAATCGGGATTCTCCGGCGTCCTCTTTTTCCTCGCGACGTTTCTCGCGCTTTTCGCCACGGCGCACCTCGTGCCCCGGCTGCAGGAAAAGGGAACGATCGATCTCTACCTGTCCCGCCCGGTCGGCCGGGTACCGCTGCTGCTCTCGAGGTACGCAGCGGGTCTTCTCCTGGCCGCCGCGAACCTCCTGTACCTGATCGGATCGCTCTGGCTGATCATCGTCTGGAAGACGCATATCGCCCACCCGCGTTTCTTCCTGGCCGGTCTGTCCATCCTGTTCACGATCGCCACGCTCCTGGCGTTCGCGTTTCTCGTCGGCGTCGTGACGTCGTCGACGGGTGTGTCGCTCATGGCGACCTACGCGATCTTCTTCCTGTCCGCCATCCTCTCCGCGCACCAGAAGATCGAGGCCGCGATGTCGAAGGAGTGGGCCGCGACGCTGGTCAACGCCCTCTACTGGATCTTCCCCAAGACCTCGCAGCTTCTCCGCGCGACGGTCGTCCACGTGTCGGGCGGCTCCGGGTTCCTCCGGGGGGTCGGCGACGTGAACCTTCTCGCCGCCTACGGCTCGACGGCGCTCTTCGGAATCGCAACACTCGCACTCGCTTCGTGGCTCTTTTCCAGAAAGGATTTTTGAAATGTTCAGCCCGCGCCTTCCGCTCCGCCGGGTCCGCGTCGGACTCCTCGGCATCGCCGTCCTGCTCCTCGCCGCGCTCCCCGCGGCGGCCGCCTTACGCGCCGCCGATGACGCGATCTCTCTCGTCCCGCCGGACGCGGCCTCCGTCGCCGTCGTTCGATTCAACGAGCTGCGATCGAGCCCGCTCGCGAGCCGGCTCTTCACCGACGTCGACCACATGTCCGGCAACGGCGAGGCCGCCCGGTTCATGGACGAGGCGAATCTGAAGCCCCGGGAGGATGTCGACACCGTGGTCATCGTGGGCCTCTCGCCCGCTGCCGGCGGCACCGATGCGCCCGTTCTCGCCCTCTTCGAAGGACGGTTCGACCCGCAGCGCCTCGCCGCCGCGGCGACGACGCGCGGCGCGTCGAAGATCGCCGGCGCGTCCGGCGACTACTACCTGCTTCCCCGGAACGAGGGCCGTCATTCCTCGGCCGCGGCGGTTGCGTTCGCGAGTCCCCGGCTCATGATCGCCGGCGGCCCCTCCGCCGTCGAGCAGGCCCTCGCCGCGCGGGCGTCGGGCGGAACGGCCTTCGCTTCCGGCGCGGGTCTCGGCGGACAGCTTTCCCGAATCGACCGGACCTCTTCGGTATGGGCGCTGGTTGACGTCACCCGGTACCCCTCGGTGAAACGCGGGATGAACCGGTCCGTTCAGGGCGGCAGCGAGGCCGCGGGCGCGCTGATCGGCGCGATGAAGTCCGTCACGCTCTTCTCGTTCCAGGCGACCGTCCACACCGACGAGCTGACGCTCGCGGCGAGCGGCGTCTCGCCCGACGCGGACACGCGCCAGCTCCTGGAGGATTCGCTGAAGGGCGTCGTCGCGATGTGGCGCCTCGCCGTCCAGGAGAAGCAGCCCGAGCTCGTGTCCGCGCTGCGGCGGTTCCGGATCGAGAGCTCCGGCGACGCGGTGACGGTCACGGGAACCCTTCCCGGAGCCGTGCTCCGTTCGTTGGCGGAGAAGCGGACCGCGATGCGGTGAAGGACGAGTCGGGTGGGGCGAGCCGCCGGCCGGGCGCCGGCGGCCCGGCCCCCCTCGGTTGCGAAGCTCTCAGCGTTCCTGCTCGACGTCCTTCCAGGGAGTGATCGCGACGATCTCGGCGGGGATCCCTGACAGCGACACCCGCTCTCCCGCGCGCCGGCCCAGGAGGCCCTGCGCGAACTCCGACTCGTAGGAATACACGTTCTCTTCGGGCCTCGAGTCCCACGGTCCGAGGATCGTCGCCTCTCTCTCCGACCCGCTCTCGATCTCCCGCACCTTGACGCGCGTTCCCACCCGCACCTCGGAGCTGTCGATCCTCGAGGGATCGAGCGCCCGCGTGCGCGAGAGCTCGTCGGCGAGCCTCGCGATGCGCGCCGAGAGGTATTCGTGCTTCTGCCGCGCCGACTGATATTCGAAGTTTTCCCGGAGATCGCCATGCTCCTTGGCGGTCCGCATCGCCTCGGCGTTCGCGGGAAGATCCACCTGCTTCAAGTGCAGGAGCTCCTTGCGGCGGGTCTCGATCGACTCGGCGGTTCCGTAGAGGTATTCCTTCGCGGGAGTCCGCAGGTCAGGCCATGCCATGAGCAGCGCTTCCCGAACGACGGATCGCCGGTGCTCCTCGAGGTTGTTGGCCCGGGTGAGCGCGGTCAGGAAATCCCGCGCTTCCTCCTCCGTTCCCGAGCGCACGAGCCGGACGGCCAGGTGGCCCGGGTCGAAGAACTCTTTGACGCGGGAGCGCAGCGCCGAGAACTCCTCCTGACGCAGGGCGTCGACGAGAACCAGGAAGAGCCCCGGGTTGGCGGGAAGGTTCTCCTCCTGGATGCGCTCGGCGAGCCACACGAAAGCCCGCGGGGCCATCCGCGGCGACCGGAGGATTCGGCGGACGATCTCCTCGCGCTTCTCAGGAACCGACGCGAGCTCACGGAAGAGGTATCCAAGCACGCGCGAGTCCTCTTCCCGGTGGAACTGCTCGGCGAAGAGATCCGCCCATCGCGCCGCGCTGGAGCGCACGACCTCGAGCGCCCGTTCCCGGGCTCCCGCGTCGTGGATGCGCCCGATCACGGATGACGGGTCTCCGGCGGCGAGAAGCCGGTCTCCCGGGAACGCCTCGGGCTCGCCGGGGACGAGGCGCAGCGCCGTCTGTGAGAGCTCCCAGGCGAGAGCCGGATCGCCGGAGGCAGCCTGCGCCGCCCGCTCGGCGAGGCGGACGGCGAACTCCTTTGCGAGCGCCTTGGATCGCTTCCCGTTTTTTCGGGCGATTTCGATCTGCCGGCGGGGCTCGGCCCGGAAGAAGCTCGTCCGGATCGAATCGTCGGCCGCGCCGGCGCTCTCCGACCAGGAGACACGCGCGGACTTGGCGGACCCGGCGACGAGGAGCTGCGGGTGTTTCTTGGCGGCCGTCCAGAAGCTCGTCCAGCGCGGCTCTTCGACGATCCCCGACAAATGCTCCTTGATCTCGGCGAGCGTCAACGGCCGCCCCATGCTCTCCAGGATCCGGCGCACAGTTT
Organism: Acidobacteriota bacterium; assembly: GCA_039933215.1. Lineage (GTDB taxonomy): Bacteria > Acidobacteriota > Thermoanaerobaculia > UBA5066 > Gp7-AA6 > JALYUA01. The sequence goes on along the minus strand of JBDTOO010000055.1, from coordinate 217 downwards.
CCGAGGGATCCGACGCCGCGAGAGATTTCAGCTCCTCCGGACGCTCGAGCTTGTCGCGAAGAAAGTGCTTTTCCGGCACGCGCTCCAGGGTTCTCTCCGCGGAGACGAGCGAGAGGGGAAGGCGGGTGCCGGCGATCTCGACGCGCAGGACGTCGAGCGCCGGGTTCATTTCGACGATGCGGCCCGGTCCCCGCCCCGGGAGGTGGTAGATGTCGCC
>JBDTOO010000054.1:0-23987 GCA_039933215.1 Acidobacteriota bacterium | reverse complement strand
CTCCTGCCTCCCGAGAACGGCGTGCGGGACAACCTCGGTTACCGCGTGGCGTCCGACGCGCGGACTCTGGCCGGCTTCTTCCAGGGGTCCGGATACGCGACCGGTGCCGCGGTCTCGTCAATCGTGCTCTCTCACACGACGGGGATCAACCGGGGATTCGATTTCTACGACGACGACGTCGAACCGACGGAGTTGAACCCGTCGCTCGGCCGCGTTCGCCGGGAGGGCGGAACGACGGCGGCGAATCTTTCCCGCTGGATCGCGTCGGCGAGCGTTAAGCCGGTATTTGCGTTCCTCCACCTCTACGATACGCATACGCCTTACGAGCCGCCGGAACCATTCCGGAGCCGCTATCCGCTCGCGTATGACGGCGCGATCGCGCGCACGGACGAAGTCGTCGGCCAGTTCCTGGCCGAGCTGAAGAAGAGCGGCCTGTACGACCGCGCGATCGTCGTCTTTCTGTCCGATCATGGCGAGGGACTGGGCGGCCACGGCGAGGAAGAACACGGCGTCCTCCTGTACCGGGAGACCCTGCACGTGCCGCTCTTCGTGAAGCTGCCCGCGTCGCACTCCGGGGGCCGGACCGTGCGCGGTCCGGTCGGTCTGACGGACGTCTTCCCGACGCTCGTCGCGCTCGCGGCGCTCGAGAGCCCGAAGGGTCTTGAGGGCATCGCCCTGGGACCGCATCTCGCGTCCGACGACGTTCCGCCGAGGCGCATTTACAGCGAGACCCTCTACCCGAAGATCCACTATGGATGGTCGGACCTGGCTTCGCTCACCGAGTCCCGCTATCACTACATCGAGGCGCCGAGACCGGAGCTCTATGACGTCCAGGCTGATCCGGGCGAGCTGAAGGATCTCTCCGCGGGCCTGCCGCCGGCGTTTCGGTCTCTGCGGGCCGAGCTCGGCCGGATGAGCCGCCCCGTGCAGCCGCCCGGGCAATCCGACCCGGAGCAGGTCAAGAAGCTGGCCGCCCTCGGGTACATCAGCGCGAGCCCTGTCGTGCGGCCGGGCGAGGCGCTTCCCGACCCCAAGGACCGGATCGGCGTTGTGGAGAAGCTCAAGAACGGATTCGGCGCGCTCAAGGCAGAGCGCTTCGACGACGCCCGCAAGATCTTCCGCGATCTCGTCCGCGAGAACCCCGCCATGCTCGATGTCTGGCAGCTTCTGGGGCAGGCGGAGCTGCGTGTCGGAAACGACGCCGAGGCCCACCGCGCGCTCGTCGAAGCGGCGCGCCTTTCCCCGGGAAACCCCCAGGTCCTTCTGGGTCTCTCCGACTACTTTCTCGAGACGGGGAATTTCGCCGAGGCCCGCCGCCATGCCGAGCTCGCGCGCGACGCCGGAGGCACGGATGCCCACGAGCGCCTGGCGCAGATCGCGGCAGTCGAGGGGGACCATCGAACCGCCGAATCGGAGGCTCGGGCTGCGCTCGCTCTCTACCCGAAGCGGAGAATCCCGCACCTGATTCTCGGTCGTGCCTTGAGAGACCGTGGCGATCTGTTGGGGGCTCTGGCCGAGCTCGAGACGGCAACGCGGCTGTCGCGGCCGGATGAGCCTGCGCTCTTCGCGGTCAACTTCCTTCGCGGGGACGTCCTCGCGCGGCTCGGAAACAACCGCGCCGCGGAAGCCGCCTTTCAGCAGGAGCTGCGCGACTTCCCCGGCTCTGCACAGGCCTTCACCGGTCTCGCGCTCCTGTATGCGAGCGAGGGGAGGGAACCCGAGGCCCGCCGCACGCTCGAGCGGTGTGTTTCGACGGCGAAGACGCCGGCCAGCTACTTTGCCGTGATCAAGGCGTACGACGTCCTGGGCGACGCGGGCCGGGCGGGGCAGCTGCGCCGCGAGCTCCGGCAGCGTTTTCCCGAGGCGCGGGAGCGACGAGAGGGACTGGGCTGAGGCCCTCCTGAGCGCGGATGGGAGGCCGATCCAGCAGGACGAGCGTCCTGGTCCCGGCGCCCGGGTCTTCGCGGTTGCGCGGGGCCGGCGGGGGGAGGAAGATGGTCGCGGTCCAAGGAGGAAACCCATGCGATTCCGATCGAAAGTCGCGGCGGTGCTCGGCGGAGCGATTCTCATCGGCGGGGGCGTCGTCCGGGGTGCGGCCGCCAAACCGAAGCCGGAGGAGAGGATCCGGGAAGAGGCCCGGGTCACCGTCGTCGAAGTGCCGGTCAACGTGGTCGACAAGGACGGAAAGCCCGTCGAAGGGTTGACGGCCGACGACTTCGAAATCTTCGACGACGGCAAGAAGGAGACGATCACGGGGCTCGACGTCCTGGATCAGCGCGCAAACGTTCGTGCTCCGAAGCCCGGCGACCCCCCCATCAACCCGGCGGCGCGCAGACACTTCCTCCTCCTCTTCGACATGACGTTCTCGTCGCCACGCGGGATCTTGAACGCGCGCAAGTACGCGCGCGATTTCGTCGTGACGCGGATGAAGGACCTGGATCAGGCGGCCGTCGCGACATATTCCATCGAGAAGGGGATGCGCCTGCTGGTGACGTTCACCCGCGATCGGAGCCAGCTCGCGGCCGCCGTGGACACGCTCGGGTTCCCGACGCTCTCCGACCGCCAGCCCGACCCGCTCGGATTCGTCATCACACCGCCCTCCCTGTCGAACTCGTTCGGTTCGGCCGTGCCGACGGGGAGCGGCGCCGGGACCTCGGGCAACGATGCCGCGATCGCGGAGATGCTCGAGAACATGCAGGTCTTGCGCTCGCGCAGCCAGCGGGCGGCGTACCGGGAGCGCGTGACGCGCTTCCTCGATTCGTTCGGCGACATGGCGCGGACTCTGGACAGCATCCCGGGGCGCAAGCACGTCCTCTTCCTGTCGGAAGGATTCGACGGCCGTGAGCTGTCGGGCGGGTCGGACAGCGGAGGGGCCCTCGAATCGGAGTGGGTGGTTCAGGGCGATAACTGGAAAGTCGACTCCGACACGCGTTTCGGCAATTCGGGACTGGGATTCACGATGCAGAAGGACCTGGCTCTCTTCAGCCGGTCCGACTGCGTCGTCCACACTGTCGACATCGGCGGGCTGCGCGCCGCTTCGGACGTCAACTCCGGCCTTCAAGAGCAGGTCAACGGGCACGAAGCATTGAACTTCATGGCGTCTGAGACCGGGGGCGAGTTTTTGAAGAATGCGAACGATCTGTCCGGAAGCTTCGACAGGCTGCTCGAGCGCACAGGCCTGATCTACGTCCTCGCCTTTCAACCCGTCCGGATCCCGGAGAACGGAAAGTTCCACAACCTGAAGGTCCGCGTGAAGGGCCACTCCTATCGCGTCTCGGCCCGCAGCGGGTACTACGAGCCGAAGCGGCGGGAGCAGGTCACGCCGATGGAGCGCAAGCTCGCGCTCTCGTCGGTCATCGCCTCCGCCGTTCCCCAGACGGAGATCCCCGCCTGGGTCCTGGCCGCGGCGTTCCCCGGAGAGGGCATGGCGCGCGTGCCGGTGATCGTCGAGATCCCGGGCGACCGGCTCCTGGAGAAGCACAAAGACGTTTCGATGAACCTCGACGTCTTCGTCTATGCCGTGGACTCGAAGGGTGCGACGGCCGACTACCTCTACCAGCCGATCGGCATCGACTTGACCAAAGTGCGCGACGCTCTTCGCAAGACGGGCATCAAGTTCTACGGGCAGCTTCACCTTCCGGCGGGCGACTACACGCTGCGCACCCTCATTCGCGACAACGAGGCGGACCGCGTCGGGTTGACGATCACGCCGCTCACGGTGCCCGCCGGAACGGACGCCCCGTTTGCAACTCCGCCGTTATTCCTCGAGGAGAACCGCTCGTGGATCCTCGTGAAGGGGAAGGCCCGCGCCTCGGACGACCCGGCGCTGGGCTATCCATTCGCGATCGGGGGCGATGCCTTCATACCCACGGCGCTCGCGTCCATGCGCAGCGGGGCCGCCGCACAGGTCTGCCTCGTCGCGTACAACTTCTCGTCCGACGCGTCGACTCTTTCCTACGCGGGCCGGATTCTCGGCCTCGACGGCCGCGCGCACGGCAAGGCGGAGCTGAAGCTTCTAAGGGCCTCCGATCGGGAGCGCGGCGGCGAGCACAAGCTCCTGCTCCAGTTTCGGCCCTCCGGTCTCGATCCGGGCCGCTACGCGCTGGCCGTCCGCCTTCAGGACCCGAAGACCGGCCGAACGTCGGAGAGCTCCGTCCCGTTCGACGTCTTCTGAGGCTTTGAGGACCCACCCGCGGGCGCGGGCCGTCAGTCCCGGGAGTCGCTCTGTTCCGGCAGGAGGAGGCTCCGGCCCGTCATCTCGACGGGAGCGGGAACGTCCTGGAGGGCGAGGATCGTGGGGCCGACGTCGCCTAAGGCGCCGTCGGCGCGCAGGCGGAGGCCGGCCGGGCCGCCGCGGAGCACGAAGGGGACCGGGTTTGTCGTGTGCGCCGTGTGCGGCTGGCGCGTGACGGGATCGATCATCTCTTCGGCGTTCCCGTGGTCCGACGTCAGAGCGAGGATCGCTCCGGCGCGGTGGCATGCCTCGTCGAGCCGTCCGAACGCCGCGTCCAGCGTCTCGATGGCCGCGACGGTGGGACCGAGCCGGCCCGTGTGGCCCACCATGTCGGCGTTCGCGTAATTCACCACCGTGACCGGGAAGTGCCCCGAAGCCAGAGCGCGCTCCACCTCCGACGTGATCGCTTCCGCGCTCATCTCCGGGTGGAGGTCGTACGTCGCCCCCTCCCGCCACGACGGGACGAGGACCCGCTCCTCACCGGGATACGCACGCTCGACGCCCCCGTTGAAGAAGTAGGTGACGTGCGCGTACTTTTCCGTCTCCGCGATCCGCACGTTCGCGATCCCGCGGACGGACCAGACGTCGGCGAGGATCTCTCGCAGCGGGACGGGAGGAAAGGCGGCCGGGAGACCGAACTCGCGCTTGTATTCGGTGAAAGTCACCAGTCGGATCCCCGGGGCGGGGCCGCGGGCGAAATCGCGAAAGGCCGGGTCCGTGAGGGCGCGCGTGAGCTGCCTCGCCCGGTCCGCGCGGAAATTGAAGAAAACGGCCGCGTCGCCCCCGGCGAAAAGGACCGGCCCGTCCGATCCGGCGACCACGGTCGGTTCGATGAACTCGTCGTTCTCGCCCCGCGCGTATGCCGCTTGGACGGCCTCCCGGGCGCTGGCGGCGCGCCGGCCGTCGCCGCGAACGAGCGCGGCCCAGGCCCGCTCCGTCCGGTCCCAGCGGTTGTCCCGATCCATCGCGTAGTACCGCCCCGTGACCGAGGCGATGGTTCCTCCGCACTTGCCGAGCTCTTCCTCGAGCTCGCGGACGTACCGGAGAGCGGAGCGGGGGGGCGTGTCCCGGCCGTCCGTGAACGCGTGAACGACGGGCCGGGCTCCACACAGCCGCGCGAGCTCCAGGAGGCCGAACAGGTGCTGGATGTGCGAGTGCACCCCTCCGTCCGAGAGCAGGCCCAGAAGGTGGAGAGGCGATCCGGCTCGCCGCGCGTGCTCCGCGGCGGAAACGAGGGCCGGGTTCTCGTAGAACGATCCGTCGCGCAGCGTCAGATCGATGCGGAGGAGGTCCTGGGGAACCATGCGACCCGCACCGATGTTCAGGTGTCCGACCTCGGAATTTCCCATCATCCCCGCCGGGAGCCCGACGGCCTCGCCGGAGGCTTCGAGCGTCGTCCAGGGGCTTTCCCGGAGCCAGCGGTCGAAAACGGGAGTCCGCGCGAGGGCGATCGCATTGCCCTCGGATGGGGAGGCGACGCCCCAGCCGTCGCAGATGACGAGAAGGACCGGCGGCGGCATCCGATCAGGCGTCCGTTTGCGGGCGTCGGACCGACGACGGGCGGGGACGGGCCGCGCGGCGATCGAGGTCGGAGAGGATGTGCATGAAGGCCATGTAGGCCTCGTACGGCGACTCGTACGGCGAGAAATAGGCATGGACCTCGGCGTCGGCGTACGACTTCGTTGCCATGTAGTAGAAGTGATCGGAGGTCGTCAGCCGTCGGAAGTCCCGAAGCAGGACCTCCGATCCGGTCGCTCGGACCGGCCCTTCGAGCTGGAACAGCCGGCGCAGCGCATCCCGCTGCAGCTCGTTGCCCTGCCAGGCGGAGAGGTCGCGCGCTTCGTCGGCCCAGGAGATGAGACGGGGCGCGGAGAGCACGTCGCGTTTCGCGAGATTCCCGATCGCCTCGGAGGGCGTCAGGAATCCGGCCCCCGGACGGGAGAGGTAGAGGGCAACCCACGACTCGAAGAAGTGGAAGATCCCCGTCTCCTTCCACTGGTGCTCCCCGAACGTCTCGAAGTCCATGAACAGCGAGAGCACGTCTCCCTCGAGCGCCGAGACCCAGCGGTCGTATTTCTCGGCCGTCAGAGGATGCTCGCTCCAGGACCGGTTGGAGAACCGGAAGGCGATGTCGTCGGACATGCGATAGTCGCGAAGGAGCAGGGGAAGACCCCGGGGCGTCGCGGCGCGATAGACGAACTGTGGCGAGCGGGCTCCGAGGAGCGGCTCGACGCCATCCGCGAGAACCCCCGAGTACCCGCGTTCCTCGAGAAATCGGGCGAGATCGTCGGAGTAGATCAGCTCCGTGTTGCGGAAGACCCGAGGCGTAACCGCGAAGTCCTCGCGGATTCGTCGCTCGTGAAGGTCCACCTGCGCCACGAACTCGTCGCGCGAGGCGAGCCATGCCAGCGAATGGTGCGAGGTCTCGGCGAGAAACTCGACGCGACCCGTCCGCGCGAGCGCCTGGAAGGCCGCGAGCACGTGGGGGGCGTCGTCGCGGAACTGCTGGAGCAGGCAGCCGGACAGCGAAAACGAAACGGAGAACGCCGGATGGCGCTCGAGCAGCCGCAGCAGCATCGCCGTTGCGGGCAGGTAGCACTTCTCGGAGATCCGGTGCAGGAGCGCCCTGTTCTTGCCCTCGTCGAAGTAGTCGTGCACGCGGCCGACGTCGAAATAGTTGTAGCGGCGGAGGCGGTAGGGCTGGTGGACCTGGAAATAGAGGCAGACGGGGATCATCGGCGGTCGATTCTACCGGCGCTCGCGTCCAGCTATCGGGTGCCCTCGGCGATCATCTCCTCGTAGATCTCGAGGCACCGCCCGGCGGCCCCCGCCCAGGAGAGGCGATCAACCTCGGCGCGCCCGCCTTCCGAGAGGGCGGAGGACAGCGGCGGGAAGAGGAGCACCGAGAGGATCTTCGAGGCGAGGTCGTTCGGCTCGTCGACGTCCGCCCGCAGCACGTTGCGGATGACCTCGGAGACGCCCGCGTGCCGCGAGACGATGACGGGCGTCCCGTGCTGGAGCGCCTCGAGGGCGGTCAGGCCGAAGGGCTCCGAGACGGAGGGCATCACGTAGACGTCCGCGCGAGCGTAAAGCGCGCCGAGCTCCGCCGGCGCGAGGTAGCCCGTGAAGAGGAACCGGTCCGAGAGGCCGAGCGCCGCGACCCGCTCGATCATCGTCGTCATTCCGTCGCCCGCGCCGGCGACCGCGAAGCGGGCGTCGGGGATCTCGCGGGCAACCAGCGCGGCGGCGTCGACGAAGTGTCCGGGCCCCTTCTGCCAGGTGATGCGTCCGGCGAACAGGATGAGCGGCTCCTTCTCGCCGATCCGCCATTCCCCGACCGCGGCCTCCCGCCGGTCAATCGCGTTATGGACGACGCGGATCCGCGAAGCCGGAACACCGTATCGATCCGCGACGAGTCCCGCCGTGTAGCGGGAGACGGCCACCACGCGGTTCGCGAGAGTCAGCCCCAGGCGCTCGATGTCGCTGACGAAGCGGTTGGAGTCCCCGCCGGCGCGGTCGAATTCCGTCGCGTGCACGTGCACGGCAAGCGGGCGGCCGGAGACGCGGCGCGCCTCGACCCCCGCCAGGAACGTCAGCCAGTCATGGGCGTGGATGACGTCGAATCGTTCGCGCCGGGCGATCGTCCCGGCGACTTCCGCGTAGCGCATGACCTCGCTCGCGAGATTCGGCCCGTAATGACCCTTGAAGGCCGTCCTCGTTTCGCGCGCGGCGGTCCATTCCGCTTCGTAGATGGCTTCCGTCATGTAGGGCCGCAGAAGGCTCGGGACCCGGCGGAGGCGGAGGAGGAATCGCTTGCGCCGCGGAGACCTCTCCGCCTCGCTCACCTGTCCCGCATCGACGATCGAGAGGCGGCCCGAGGGCGTCGAGAACGGATGGTGGGGGAGGACCAGGACGACTTCGGCGCCTCGCGCGACGAGCCCCCGCACGAGCCCCTCGGAAGCGACGCCCAGACCTCCGCTCAGATAAGGAGGGAACTCCCACCCGAACATGAGGACGCGCACGGGGAGACCGTATCAGGGACGGGCGTCGGCGGGATCCGGCGGGACGGCGCCGTCGCCGAAGTGCGTGGCGAGGGCGCGGACGATCTCCGCCACGCTGACGGCGCGCGCGAAGGCGCCGCGGGGCGCGTGCGGAGGATCCCCTTCGAAGCTCTCCGAGATCGAACCCACGCCCGCTTCGCGTATGTGGGCTCGCAGCGCGGTCATCGATTTCCGAAATGTCTTGATCGACTCGTCCGTCCGCCCGAGCACGCGGAAGTGCGCGTCCGCGAAAGCCCCCATGAGCCACGGCCACACGGCGCCCTGGTGCGCCGAAAGGGCGCGGCCCACGGGGTTCTTCTCCGACCGGCCGCGGTAGCGCGGATCCCTGGGATCGAGCGACCGCAGTCCGAAGGGGGTGAGAAGACGCCTTCGGACGGTCCAGTAAACCGCCCGGGCGCGGTGCGGGGGCAGAAGGTCGCTCGTCAGAGAGACGGCGAAGATCTGGTTCGGCCGGATGCTCGAGTCGGGTCCGTCCCCTCCCACGACATCGTGAAGGCATTCGTTCTCGGCGGACCAGAACGTCTCGTTGAACCGGCGCGCGACGTGCCACGCCCGGGCCTCGAGCTCGCGGGCGCGGGAGCCTTCGTCGGCCAGACGCTCCAGGCGCGCCGCCGACTTCAACGCGGCGTACCAGAGGGCGTTCACTTCGACCGGCCGGCCGATGCGCGGCGTGACCGGCTTCCCGTCGACGACCTCGTCCATCCAGGTCAGCGCACGGCCCGGTGCGTCGCCCGTCTCCAACAACCCATCGGAGGAGACCCGGATCCCGAAGCGCGTGCCGAGAGCGTAGGCGGACAGCGCGGACCGGACGACGCCGAGAAGGGGGGAGGCCCGCGTCGGATTGCGCCGCCATCGGCCGAACCACTCGACGGCGAGGATCATCCAGAGCGGCGCGTCGACCGAGTCATACTCGGCCTCGCCCTCCTCATCGACGAACCGGGACGGGATGAGCCCTTCCCGCCGCATCGAGGCGAAGGTGTTGACGACCCGCGCCGCCGACGAGAATCGCCCCGTCGCCAGGGCGATTCCGGGCGCGGCGATCATGGCGTCCCGCCCCCGATCTCCGAGAGCCGGATAACCGGCGAGGATCGAGCCGTCGCGGTCCTCTCCATCGACGAGGAACGCCTCCGCGTGCCTGGCGAGCTCATCGAGCCACGGATCGCCGAGTGCGAGGAACTTCTGCCGTCTCCGGCGTTCGCCCTCGATGAGATGCACGGGATCCGCGGCGATCTCCTCGCGCGAAAAGAGGACGAAGGCCTCGGCTTTCGCCGGCAGCTCCCAGCGCCACCGGAGGGGACTCCAGAGATCTTCCGTTCCCGAGGTCCCCGACTCCGCGTCCGCCGCGTAATGGAAGTTGCGGTACCAGAGCGGCTCGACCTCGGTCGCCGCGCCGGTCGCGCGCAGGTAGAGGCGCGGCAGAAAAGCCGCGGGCCGCACCCAGGAGACTTCCCCGCGGACCTCCGTCGACGGGTCGATCTCGTCGGACTCGGAGCGCAGCTCATGGACGCTCCGGCATCGGAGGAGAGGCCGCGCCGTCAGGGTGACGGGCTCGTCGCCGCAGTTGCGGTAGCGGACGATCGTCACGGAACGCTCGCGAACGAGGCAGATGGCCCTCTCGACCGCGAACCGATCCGTCTGGTAGAGCCACCGCGGAAAGGGATCGAGGGAGAAGCGGACCAGATTCTCGTCGCCCTCGGGGTAGACGGCGTCCCTGTAGATCTGCGTCGAGATGCCGGTCTCCTCGCCGCGCGCGGTGACGAACTCCTCGCACGACGCGACGAAGAGCCAACGGCGCCGCGGGGGCGGGATGGCCGGTACGTACCAGCCGTGGTGCCGCCGGGTCCGGGCGCCCGCGACCGTCCCCGAGGCGAACCCGCCGAGCCCGTCGGCCTCCACCCATTCGAGCGAGAGCCGTTTCTCGCGATCCCCGAGATCTTCGGCCCCGAAGACGAGCGGTCCCGCCGTTGGCCGGATGCGGTCCCGGGTGTTTCCCAATGCCACCGGCGAATTCTCTCTCAATCGGCGTGGCCCTGCCGTACTCCGGCGGGCTTCTTGCGAGTCCCGTTGACGGAATCCTGACCCTCGGTGAAGGGCGTAATAAGATTTGACCGGATCTGGTTTATCGGAAGCGAGGCCGAATGGAGCTCCTGCCGTCCCTGCGATCGAAACTCCCAACCAATGCGTTCCCGGCGCTCCCGAGAGAGGGGAAAGAGTGAGCACGGTCCAGAAAACCGTGGACGAGCTCTGCGTCGACACGATCCGCACCCTGGCGATCGACGCGGTCCAGAAGGCGGAGTCGGGTCATCCGGGCCTGCCCCTGGGGGCCGCGCCCATGGCTTACGTGCTCTGGCAGAAGTACTTGAAGCACGATCCCCGCGCTCCGAAGTGGGAGGACCGGGACCGCTTCGTTTTGTCCGCCGGGCACGGCTGCATGCTCCTCTACTGCCTTCTCCACCTGACCGGCTACGACCTCTCCCTCGACGATCTCAAGCAGTTCCGCCAGTGGGGCAGCAAGACGCCAGGCCACCCGGAGTACCTGGATACACCCGGGGTCGAGGCGACGACGGGGCCGCTCGGGCAGGGGACGGCGAACGCCGTCGGCATGGCGATCGCCGAACGGATGCTCGCCGCCCGATTCAACCGTCCCGAGCACGAGATCGTGAACCACCGCACGTTCGCGCTGGTCTCCGACGGAGATCTGATGGAAGGGCTCTCGAGCGAGGCCTCGTCCCTGGCCGGGCACCTGGGTCTCGGAAAGCTCGTCTATCTCTACGACGCGAACGAGGTCACTCTGGACGGCCCGGCTTCCGTGACGTTCACGGAGGACGTCGCCGAGCGCTACCGCGCCTACGGGTGGCACGTGCTCCACGTGGAGGACGGCAACACGGACCTGGACGCCCTCGACCACGCGATCGCGGCCGCGGTCGCCGAGGTGAGCCGGCCCTCGCTCATCGTCATCCGGACGACGCTCGGCTACGGATCCCCGAACAAGGGGGGGACGTCCGAAGCGCACGGCAGCCCGCTCGGCGCGGACGAGGTGGTCCGCACCAAGAAGGCGCTGGGATGGGTCTCCCAGGAGCCGTTCTTCATTCCCGAGGAAGCCCTCGCCCATTTCCGGGAGGCGGTCCCGAAGGGAGAGGCCGTCAAGGATGACTGGGAGAAGCGCTTCGCCGCGTACGAGAAAGCCCACCCGGAGCTTGCCGTCGAATGGCGTCGGTTCCACGATGGGGACTTGCCCGACGGCTGGGACGCCGCTCTTCCGGTTTTCGAGGCCGGAGGAAAAGAGGCGACCCGCACCGCGGCCGGCAAAGCCATGAATGCGATCGCGGATACGGTCGGCTGGCTGGTCGGCGGCGACGCGGACCTCGGAACGTCGACCAACACGGTGCTGAAGAAGTACTCGAGCTTCGAGGCGGCGACGGGAACCGGAAGAAACGTCCATTTCGGAGTGCGCGAGCACGCGATGGCGGCGATCGCGAACGGCATCTGCTACCACGGAGGTCTGCGGCCCTTCGTCGCGACCTTCTTCTGTTTCTCGGACTACATGCGTCCCTCGGTGCGCCTCGCGGCGTTAAACCGCCTTCCCGTGATCTTCGTCTGGACGCACGACTCGATCGGTCTCGGCGAAGACGGTCCCACCCACCAGCCCGTCGAGCATCTGGCGTCACTGCGCGCGATGCCCGGGATGACGATGATCCGCCCGGGAGACGCGAACGAGGCGGTCGAGGCCTGGCGCCTCGTCATGAGGCGGCAGGCCGGTCCGATCGGCCTCGCACTCTCCCGGCAGAAGCTCCCCGTCCTCGACCGCTCCGCCCTCGGCGCCGCGTCGGGCCTCGCGCAGGGAGCGTACGTCCTCGCCGAGTCCTCGTCTTCGCCCCCCGCCCTGATCCTGATCGGCACGGGATCCGAAGTCTCGCTCGCCCTGGCCGCGCGCGAGAAGCTCGAAGGCGAGGGCGTGCGGTGCCGGGTCGTCTCAATGCCCTCCTGGGAGCTGTTCGCCGAGCAGGACGCGGAGTACCGGGAGCGCGTCCTGCCGAAGGCCGTCACGGCGCGCCTGGCGATCGAGGCGGGCGTCTCGCTCGGCTGGTCGCGCTGGGTCGGCGACCGCGGAGACACGGTCACGCTGGACCGCTTCGGAGCGTCCGCCCCCGGTGAGACCGTCCTCTCGAACCTCGGGTTCTCCGTCGAGAACGTGGTCCGCCGGGCGAAGGCTCTGCTCGGATGAAGATCGCCCTCGGCTGCGATCATGCCGGATTTCCCCTGAAGCAGGAGGTCCGGACCCTTCTCGGGAAGCTCGGCCACGAGGTGATCGACCTCGGCACCGACGGCACGGAGCCCGTCGACTATCCCGATTTCGCGAAAGCGGTCGGCCTCTCTGTCTCGCGCGGCGAGACGGAGCGCGGGATCGTTTTGTGCGGCAGCGGAGTCGGCGCCTCGGTCGCGGCGACGAAGATCCCGGGAATTCGGGCGGCTCTCTGCCACGACACGTTCTCGGCCCGCCAGGGAGTCGAAGACGACGACATGAACGTTCTCTGCCTGGGGGCACGGGTCATCGGCCCGTCGCTCGCGGCGGAGGTGCTGCGGGCGTTTCTCTCGGCGAAATTCTCGGGAGCCGAGCGTCACGTCCGTCGATTGAACAAAGTCCATCAGATCGAGGCGGACGCGCGAGCCGGCGTCTTCGATCGAAAGGGGAATCCATGACGGGCAATCCGCTGCAGAGACTCCATGAGCTCGGGCAGAGCATCTGGTACGACTACATCCGGCGCGATCTCGTGTCGGGAGGCGAGCTCGCGCGGCTGATCCGCGAGGACGCGCTGACCGGGATGACGTCGAACCCGACCATCTTCCAGAAGGCGATCGCCGACTCCGCCCTGTACGACGAGGACATCCGCCGGCTCTCGAGCGACGGACGGGAGGGCTTCCGGACCTTCGAGGGCGTCGCGGTGAGCGACGTGTCGGCGGCGGCGGACCTCTTCCGTCCCGTCTACGATCGCACGGAGGGGGACGACGGCTACGTCTCGATCGAGGTCGGGCCGCATCTCGCGCGCGACACCGAGGGAACGATCGCCGAGGCGCGCCACCTCTGGCAGGCCTGCGACCGGCCGAACGTGATGGTGAAGATCCCCGGCACGAAGGAGGGCATCCCCGCAATCCGGCAGTGTCTCGAGGAGGGGATCAACATCAACATCACGCTCCTGTTCTCGGTGGCCCGCTATCGCGAGGTCATGGAGGCCTACCTCTCCGCCATGGAGGCGCGCGCCCGCGACGGGAAGCCATCCGACCGGGTCCGCTCCGTCGCGAGCTTCTTCGTGAGCCGCGTCGACACGATGGCCGACAAGAAGCTGGACGCCCTGGCGTCCGACCCCGCGGCGTCCGAACGCGAGCGCTCGCTCGCGAAGGAGCTGCGCGGAAAGCTCGGTATCGCCAACGCGAAGATCGCGTTCCAGGCGTTCGGAGAGATCTTCGGCGGCTCGCGCTTCGCGGCGCTCGCCGGGAATGGCGCGGCGCGGCAGAAACCGCTCTGGGCGTCGACTTCCACGAAGGATCCCTCGCTGCCCGACCTCTATTACGTGGAGGCGCTGGTCGCTCCGGACACGGTCGACACGATGCCGCCGGAGACCCTCGTCGCCTACCGGGATCATGGCGACCCGAAGGTGCGGATCGGCGATGACCTGGCGGGCGCACACTCGGTGTTCCGCGGCCTGACCGAGCTGGGCATCGACGAAGCCGGCATCTTTCGCGATCTCGAAGAGGAGGGGATCCGCAAGTTCTCGGACTCGTTCGATTCGCTCCTCCGGACTCTCGGTGAGAAACAGAGGATCGTGGGGGCCGCCTGAAGCTCGATCTGGGCCCCGCCGCGGAGGCGCAGCGGGCCGCCGTCGACCGGCTCGCGAAGGAAGATGCGGTCCGGCGGATCTGGGCGGCAGACGGCGCCTTCTGGAAGAGCGAGCCGGAGCACCGCCGGTCGATCGAGGGCGCCCTCGGCTGGCTGACGATCGCTGGCCGGATGGAGCAGGAGGCGGCCGGTCTCCAGGCGTTTGCCGCGGAGGCGGCGGTGGGAGCCGAGCGGGTCCTTGTTCTGGGTATGGGGGGCTCGAGCCTCGCGCCCCTCGTCTTCGCCGACTCGTTTCCCGTGAAGCCGGGCGGTCCGCGGCTGGAAGTCCTCGATTCGACCGACCCGGAGAGCGTGCTCGCGACCGCCCGGCGGAGCCCGCCGTCCAGGACGATCTACGTCGTGTCTTCGAAGTCCGGGACCACTCTCGAGCCGAACATCCTCTTCGATTACTTCTGGGACCAGGCGGAGAAGGAGCTCGGCGGAGCCGCGGGAAGCCGTTTCGTCGTCATCACCGATCCCGGCTCCGCGCTCGAGAAGGAGGCGGGGCGCCGTCGCGTCCGCCGCATCTTCCCGGGCGACCCCGCGATCGGCGGCCGCTATTCGGCCCTCTCGCACTTCGGCCTGGTGCCCGCTGCGTTCTGCGGCGCCGACGTCTCGCTCCTGCTGCGCCGCGCGCGCGCGATGGAGGAAGCCTGCCGGCGGACGGGTTCCGACAATCCCGGCCTGCTCCTCGGGGCCGCTCTCGGCTCGCTCGCGCTCCAGGGCCGCGACAAGCTGACTTTCGACGTGGGGGCGCCGATTCCCCGCTTCGGCATGTGGATCGAGCAGCTCGTCGCGGAGAGCACCGGGAAGGAGGGCCGCGGCATTCTGCCCGTCGAGGGGGAACTTCTGGGTCCTCCGGAGTCCTATGGATCCGACCGGGTCTTCGTGGCGATCCGGCAGAAGAATGACGACGCCTCCGCGGAGTCGCTTTCGCGTCTCGCCGCGAACGGTCATCCCGTAATCCGGATGGACTTCGAGGACGCCGCCGACCTCGGAGGCCAGATGTTCCTCTGGGAGTTCGCGACGGCGGTCGCCGGACGGCTCCTCGACATCAATCCCTTCGACCAGCCGAACGTCCAGGAAGCCAAAGACCGGACGAACGAGATCCTGGCCGGCGAGGGAACCGCGGAGCAAGTGAAGAAGGAAGTCCGTCCGGGCATCGACCGGGACGCGCTCGCGCGCCTCCTCGCGTCGATCGGGCCCGGCGACTACTTCGCGATGATGGCGTACGTCCAGGCATCACCCGAGAACGAGGAGCGGCTCTCCCGTCCGCGCCTGCGGGTTCGCGACGCCCGGGCGGTCGCGACCACGGTGGGATTCGGGCCGCGATTCCTCCATTCGACCGGGCAGTTCCACAAGGGCGGACCGCCGACCGGGGTCTTCCTCCAGGTCACCGCCGATCCCGCCGACGAGGTCCCGATTCCGGGCCGGCCGTTCGGATTCGGTCGGGTCCTGGCCGCGCAGGCCGCGGGCGATCTCGCCGCGCTCGTGTCCCGCAATCGCCGCGCTCTCCGCGTCGACCTCGGACGGGACGTCGCCGGGGGATTGGCGGAGCTCGATCGGGCGGTGGGCGCGGCCCTGGCGGGCGCTGTCCCGGACGGCTCCGCGGAGAAGACCGGCAAAGACAAGGAGCGCGCATGAAGCTCGGGTTCGTCGGCCTCGGGAAGATGGGCGGGAACATGGTGAGGCGCCTGATCGCGGGCGGCCACGAAATCGTGGCGTTCGCCCGGGACGCCGGGGCGGTGAAGACGGCGGTGTCGGACGGAGCCGAGGGCGCCTCCTCCCTGAAGGAAGTCGTGGCGAAGCTTCCCGCGCCGCGAGCGATCTGGCTGATGATCCCGGCCGGGCGGCCCGTGGACGAGTCGATCGCCGCGCTTCGGCCCCTTCTGGCGAGCGGGGACGTCATCGTCGACGGCGGAAACTCCCGATTCACGGAGTCTCTACGTCGCGCCCGGGAGCTCGGCGAGGCGGGGATCGGATTCGTCGACGCGGGCACGTCGGGCGGAGTCTGGGGGCTCGAGAACGGGTACTGCCTGATGGTCGGAGGGGCGCCGGAGCACGTGGCGCGCGTCGAGCCCGCCTTCAAAACGCTGGCTCCGCCGGATGGATACGCGCACGTGGGCGGACCCGGAGCCGGGCACTACGTGAAGATGGTCCACAACGCGATCGAGTACTCGATGATGCAGGGCTACGCGGAAGGGTTCGAGCTTCTGAGCCGCAGCGACTACGGCCTGAAACTCGACCAGATTTCGCGGCTCTGGACGAAAGGATCGGTCGTCCGCTCGTGGCTTCTCGACCTGCTCGTCCTCGCGTTCGAGAAAGACCCCGGCCTCGAGGGGATCCGCGGCTACGTCGAGGATTCCGGCGAGGGCCGGTGGACTCTCGAAGACGCTATCGAAAAGGCGGTTCCCATGCCCGGGCTCGCCGGCGCGCTCTTCGCCCGCTTCGCGTCCCGCCAGCCCGACGCCTTCGCGGCCAAAGTGAACGCCGCGCTGCGCAACGAGTTCGGCGGGCACGCGGTGAAGAACCGGTGAGCGCGGCCGTCGCGCCGGGAGCGCCCCGGGTGACCGCGGCCGCCGAGCCAGAGGGGAAGACCGAGGAGGAGATCCGGCCCCCCTGCACGCTCGTCATCTTCGGGGCGTCCGGAGATCTGACCCGGCGTCTGCTCGCCCCGGCGATCGCTCACCTGTTGCGGGACGGGGCCGTTTCGCCGGACCTCGCCATCATTGGCTGCGCACGCTCCACGATGACGGACCAGGACTTCCGCGCGTATCTCGACGGAGGCGCCCGCGAGTTCACGCCCCCCACGCAGGGCAGGCCGGGAGATCTGCCGGCCGTCGTCAAGTACGTCGCAGGAGACTTCGACGATCCGGCGCTCTACGACGCGCTCGGCGGAGCGCTCGACGCGATCGAGAGCCGCCGCGGCGGGCCGCGCAACCGCATTTTCTACTTCGCGACGCCGCCGGACGCGGATCCCACGATCGTGAAGTGGCTCGGCGAGAAGGGCCTCGCGACGCCCGAGAACGGCTGGGCGCGCGTGGTCGTCGAGAAGCCCTTCGGCCACGACCTGGAATCCGGAAAACAGCTGAACGAGGACCTTCGCACGGTGTTCCGGGAGCGCCAGATCTACCGGATCGACCACTATCTCGGCAAGGAGACCGTCCAGAACATCTTCGTGCTTCGGTTCGCCAACGGCGTGTTCGAGCCCCTCTGGAACAACCGCTACGTCGACCACGTGCAGATCGCGGTTTCCGAGACCGTGGGCGTCGGCCATCGCGCCGGTTACTACGAGACCGCCGGAGTCGTGCGGGACATGTTCCAGAACCACCTCCTGCAGCTGCTCTCGCTGACGGCCATGGAGCCCCCCGTCGCCTTCGAGGCGGACGCCGTCCGCGCGGAGAAAGTCAAAGTCCTGCAGTCGATCCGGCCGATCCCCGAGGATTCGATCGGCGACTGGGCCGTCCGCGGCCAGTACGGACCGGGCGTCGTCGAGGGGCGGCCGGTCCCCGGCTACCGGAGCGAAGAAAAAGTGAACGATGGCTCGAACACCCCGACATACGCCGCGGTGAAATTCGCCATCGACAACTGGCGCTGGGCCGGGGTCCCGTTCTACGTGCGGTCCGGCAAGCGGCTCGCGGAGCGCGTCTCGGAGATCGCGATCGAGTTCAAACGCGTCCCGCACACTCTCTTCAGCCAGGCCGCGGGGCAGTTGAACCCGAACGTGCTGCGGCTGCGCATCCAGCCGGACGAGGGGGTGTCCCTGAAGTTCGACGCGAAGATCCCCGGCACCGTGATGCAGGTGCAGTCCGTCTACATGGATTTCCCCTACAGCAAGCTCGGGGCCCCCATCCAGGGCGGATACGAGCGGCTTCTGCTCGACGTCACGCACGGCGACCAGACGCTCTTCACGCGGGGCGACGAGGTCGAGCAGGCCTGGCGCGTCGTCACCCCGCTTCTCAAGGCCTGGGAGCAGAACGCGCCGGCGGACTTCCCGAACTACGCCTCCGGGACCTGGGGGCCGGAATCCGCGGACCGGTTCCTGCAGCGGGAAGGACGGCGCTGGCGCACGCTGTGAAGACCCTTCCGGGAGAGGCGCCGCCGCGGTTCGAGGCGCGCGTTCTTCCCGGTGCGGCGGCTCTCGCGCTCGCCGGCGCGCGCGAGTTTCGCGAGGCGGCCGGGGAAGCCATCGCGAAGCGCGGAGTCTTCCGGGTCGCGCTCGCCGGCGGTTCGACGCCGCGGGCGCTCTACGACCGGCTCACCCGACGACCCTTCCGCCGCGGCATCGACTGGGATCGCGTCCTCTTCTTCTTCGGGGACGAGCGCTGCGTTCCGCCGGCTTCCGACCGCTCGAACTACCGGATGGCCCGCGAGACGCTCTTCAACCCGCTGGGAGTCCCTCCGGATCGCGTGTTTCGGATGCGGGGAGAGGATCCCGCGAGACGCGCGGCGCGCCGCTACGAGGCCGAGCTGTCGCGGGAGTTTGCGGGGGAGCGGGGGCGGCCCCGTTTCGATCTCGTGCTCCTCGGCCTCGGGACGGACGGCCACACGGCCTCGCTCTTCCCCGAAACCCTCGCGCTCGTGGAGCGCCGAAGCCTCGCCGCCGCCAACTGGGTGCCGGCGCTGCGGGAGTGGCGGCTGACCCTGACCTATCCCGTTCTCGACGCGGCGCGGCGCGTCCTCTTCGTCGTGGCCGGGCCGGAGAAAGCGGAGCCGGCTGCCGCGATCATCCGGAGAGCGCGCGGCGCCGGCCGATATCCCGCGGCGCGGATCCGGCCTCGGAGAGGGTCGCTGCTCTGGCTGCTCGATGAGGCGGCCGGATCGAAGCTCTGATCGCCCGCGCCGTCAGGCGTTCTCGGCCGCCTCGCGGTTCGCCTTCGACTGCGCGATGATCTTCTCCTGGGCCGCGTGCGGGACTTCGGAGTAGTGCGAGAACTCCATGTGGAAGGTCCCGCGCCCCTGGGTGATCGACCGCAGCTGAGCGCCGTAGGTGAGCATCTCGGCCATGGGCACCTGCGCCTTGATCACCGTGTCCTCGGTCTCCGTCTCCATGCCCTGCACGTGGCCCCGCCGCGACGAGAGGTCGCCCATCAGGTCGCCCACGTACTCGTTCGGAGTCGACACCTCGACGTTCATCACGGGCTCGAGAAGCGTCGGCTTCGCCTTCTCCATGGCTTCCTTGTAGGCGAGCGATCCCGCGATCTTGAAAGCGAGCTCGGACGAGTCGACGTCGTGGTACTGGCCGTCGTAGAGAGTGACCCGGAAATCGACCATCGGGAAGCCGGCCAGGAACCCCTTCCGGCGGACCTCCTGGATCCCCTTCTCGACGGCCGGGATGAAGTTGCGCGGGATCGACCCGCCGTAGATGTCGTCGACGAACTCGAAGTCGGCCCCCCGGGGCAGCGGCTCGACGCGGATCTTGCAATCGGCGAACTGGCCGTGCCCACCGGACTGCTTCTTGTGGCGGCCGTGGGCGTCCGCTTTCCCCTTGATGGTTTCGCGGTAGGGGACCTTCGGCGGGTGGAGGATCACCTCGACGCCGTACCGCTTCTTCAGGCGCGCCACGGCGATCTCGACGTGAAGCTGCGAGGCGCCGGAGAGATGGAATTCCTTCGTCTCGTCGTCGCGCTGGAAGTGGAGGCTCGGGTCTTCCTCGATCAGCTTGTGGAGGGCCGTCGAGATCTTGTCCTCGTCGCCCTTCGTCTTCGGCTCGATGGCGTAGGCGATCGAAGCCTCGGGGATCTTGAGACTGGGGATCACGACGGGATGATCCTTGGCCGTCAGCGTGTCGCCGGTCGTCGACTCCTTGAGCTTCGCGACGGCGACGATGTCGCCCGCGCGCCCCTCCGCGACGTTGACGTGCTCCTTGCCTTGCGGCAGGAAGAGCCCGGAAAAACGCTCCGGAATGCCGCGCGTCGAGTTCCAGTAGCTCCCGTCCGACTGGAAGTGCCCGGAGCGGACGCGGAGATATGAGATGCGTCCGGCGAAGGGGTCCGAGACCGTCTTGAAGATCTGGGCGACCGCGGGATCCTTCTCGTTCGTGAAGACCTTCGCCGGTTTGTCGTCCCGGCCGACGCCCGCGATCGATCCTCCCTCGGGCGAAGGCAGGATCGCGACGCAGGCATCCAGGATGCGTACGAGGCCGATGCCGAGCAGGGAAGATGCGCAGAGAACGGGGAAGATCTTGCGTACGGCGACCTCCGCCTTCAATCCCGGCAGCAGGTCCGCGGGATCGAGAGTGCCCTGCGCGAAGAACTTCTCCATGAGGCCGTCTTCCCCCTCCGCGACCAGTTCGACGAGCTTCTCGTGCTCGGCGCGGGCACGCTCGGCAAGATCGTCCGGGATGGGGCCGTCGACGCGTTTCCCGCCTTCGTGGAGATGCCCTTCCATGCGGACGAGGTCGACCGTCCCGCGGAATGCCTTTTCCTCGCCCACCGGAATCTGGAGCGCGACCACGCCACGGCCGAAGCGGCCCGAGAGCGATTCCATGACGCGATCGAAGGAAGCGCGCTCGCGATCCAACCGGTTGACGACGAAGAGGACCGGGCGCTCGAATTCCGCGGCGAATTTCCAGGCCTTCTCGGTCTGGACCTCCACGCCCGAGACCGCGTCGAGAACTATCAGGGCGGAGTCGGCGGCCGCCGCCGCCGAACGGGCCTCGGGCGAGAAGATCCCGTATCCGGGGGCGTCCAGGAAGTTGATGCGCACGTTGCGATGGATTGCGTGCGCCACCGCGAGGTTGATCGAGATCTTCCGCTCGATCTCTTCGCCGTCGAAGTCGGTCGGGCAGGTGCCCTCGTCGATCTTTCCCGGTCGCGTCGTCGCGCCGGCCGCGTGAAGAAGTCCGGCAACCAGCGTCGTCTTTCCGACCGTGTTGTGGCCCAGAACCGCCACGTTTCGGAGCTCGGAAGCCGATAGAATTCTCATGAACCGATTATATTCAGGGATCCCCATGCAAAGGCGACGGCCGGTCGAGAGACGCGGGATCGGAGCCCGCGGCGCGTGACCATCCTCTCGTGCCTGGCCATCGGCATCGCGTTCCTTCTAGCCGTCGTTCTCCTCGTTCTCTCCGCCGTGGTGATCGGCCTCCGCATCCCGGTCCGGAAGGACGGAGAGCCTCCTTCGCCCCGGGAGAACGGCGATTGAGACGCCCCCGCTGGCCCGACGGCCGAAAATCGCGCTCCAAATCGCCTCTCGGGCGTCTCCGAGATTGACCCCCCCGCCCGGCGGAAGCTAGAATTTAGGATCCGTGTCTCCTGGTAGGTCGGTCGTCAGCATTCTGCCCTTCGAGAGAAAGGAGTCTCTTCGAGCCTAATGGGGGAAAAAGGGATCGCGGGGGCCCGGCTGAGCAAGCTCGGCCGCTACGAGGTGCTGAGCGAGCTGGGCAAGGGCGCGATGGGGATCGTCTATCTCGCCAAGGACCCGGTCATCGGCCGGATGGTCGCTATCAAGACCATCCGCGCATCCACCATGATGGGCGACGACGACTCCGAGTCCCGGGAGTTTCGCGAGCGGTTCACCCGCGAAGCGCAGACTGCGGGGATCCTTTCCCACCCGAACATCGTCACGATCCACGACATCGGGGAAGACCCGGAAACCCAGACGTCCTTCATCGCGATGGAGTACATCGAGGGGAAGAATCTCAAGTCCCTTCTCGGGGAGCGGGCAAACTTCTCCTACGACCAGATCGCCGAGATGATCGCGCAGGTGGGGGAGGCGATCGACTACGCCCACCGCAAGGGGATCATCCACCGCGACATCAAGCCGGCGAACATCATCATCACGACCGACGAAAAGGTGAAGATCACCGACTTCGGCATCGCGAAGGTCGCCTCGTCGAATCTGACGACGACGGGCCAGTTTCTCGGAACGCCGAACTACATGTCGCCCGAGCAGGTGTCGGGCGCGCCCGTGGACGGTCGAAGCGACATCTTCTCGCTCGGCGTCGTGCTCTACGAGCTTCTGACGCACCGCAAGCCGTTCGTCGGCGAAAACCTCACCGCGATCTCGTACAAGATCGTCCACGAGGACTTCACGCCTCCCGCGGAGCTCGCGGCCGAGGTACCGACCGAGTTCAATCCCATCGTGGCGCGCGCGATGGCCAAGGATCCGTGGAACCGCTACCAGCGCGGCAAGGACTTCGCTCTCGCCCTGCATCAGCTGCGGGCGCACCTCGAGGAGCAGCGGGCGCTCCAGGATCTCGGGACCTTCGTCTCGCAGGCCGAGTTCATGCCGACCCTGAAGCTCGCGAACGTCGACCAGCTCGTTCTGGAGGGCGCCGAGGAAGCGAGGCTCTCCGGGTCGCTGCCGACCTCCGGACGGACGACGGAGGTTCTCCCTCCGATGGCGGTTCCCGTCGAGGACCTCACGCAGGCCATCCCGCGGCCGTCGAACGGCGCCCCCGCCGCACCCGCCTCCGCGTCGGCGGGGGCGACCGGTGAAGCGGGCGGTTCCCCCTCGTCCGCATCCGACTCCTCACCGCACGCCTCCTCCGCGCCGCCCGCCGAGACTCCGGCCGCTGCGACGGGGCGTCGCGGCCGCGGCTCGAGCAAGGCCGCCGTCTCCGCGGCCGGCAGCGTGGGCAAAACGGAGCCCCTGCCGATCCCCAGGGCGCGCGTGTCGCCTCCCCTGGACTCGAGCAAGGGCAAAAAGCCCCCGATCTGGCAGACCTGGTCCCAGAAGGCCGGCGAGCTGCGCAAGCAGGACTGGCGGCAGCTCTCGAAATCCGAGGTCAACCCACTCTGGGTTTTTCGCACGGTGGGCATCGTCCTTCTCTTCGTCGGGTTGATCGTCGGCGCGCTCGTAATCCGCCGGGCGATGGTCTCGCGCCCGACGGCCCCCGTCGATCCAGCTCTCGAAAAGGAGACGCGCGAGCGGCGGCAATCGATCGAAGAGGGCAAGAAGCTCTTCGCGGACGGCAAGTACGAGGAGAGCCTCGCTCTCTTCCGCCGGCTTCTCGCGCGCAGCCCGAACAACGAGCAGGCGCGCCAGTACGCCCAGATGGCGGAGAGCGCCCTGAGCGGCAAGCAGGAGCAGCAGCGCAAGAGCGCCGACGCCGACAAGGCGCTGCAGGAAGCGCAGGCCGCCATGGCCGCCGGCAACTTCGAAGAGGCCAAGAAGCGCGCCGACGACGTCCTGGCCTTGGACGGCGGGCGCGTCGAAGCCCAGCAGCTCCGCGAGCAGGCGTCGGAGAAGATCGCCGAGGCGGAGGTGGCCGCCCGTAAGAAGCTGAAGCCGACCGCGGCGCCCGTCAAGCGCGCGGCCGTGGCGCCGCCCGTCCCCGAGGCGCGCCCGGTCCAGAACTCCGCCCAGCCGACGCTCGGCCCGGCACCGTCCGTCTCGACGAGCGGGATGCTGCGCCTTCTCTTCGACTCGCCCGTGTCCGAAGGGCACGTCATGGTCGCCGTGAACGATCAGATCCTTCTGCGCAAGCAGTTCTCCTTCAAGCACAAGGAAGGCCTGTTCAAGACGGTCAAGGAGCGGGGCACCGTGGACGAGTCGATCCCGGTGAAGGCCGGGCCGGTGAGCGTGAAGGTATGGCTCTCCGGACCCGATATCCCGTCGTCGCTTCTCGCCTCCGCGAGCGCCCAGGTCGGAGGCGGCGAGACGCGGACGCTGCGCCTCGACTACGTCAACGGCCGGCTTTCCGCCCGCGTCCAGTAGCGCGGCGCCGCTCTTCCGGCGGGCGGCCGCCTTGAACCGCCGGCGCCGAACGGATATAACCCACCCTCCTCGGGGCGTAGCGCAGCCTGGTAGCGCACTCGGTTCGGGACCGAGTGGTCGGAGGTTCAAATCCTCTCGCCCCGACCAAGTCTCT
>JBDTOO010000053.1:0-25139 GCA_039933215.1 Acidobacteriota bacterium | reverse complement strand
GGAAGGATGACCGTGTCTCCCTCGGACAGCCCGCGGGTGATCTCGACCTCGTTCAAACCGACGAGCCCCGTCGAGACGTCCCGGGGCTTCGCGCGGCCGTTCTCGAGCAGCCAGACATAGCGTCGCTCGCCGTCCCGCATCAGGGCCGCGCGCGGGATCACGAGCGCGGAGGCTTTCTCCCCGGCGACGATCTGGACGTTCACGGAAGCGTTCGGCGGCAGCTTCGATCCCGGGTCCCCGATTTCGCCGACGATCTCCCCCACCTGCCGGCCGCCGACCTCGCGGACGCCGCTCGGGACCTCGACGACGTGGCCCTCCCACCGGCGCTCCGGCAGTCCGTCGAACGTGACCAGGAGCCGCTGGCCCGCGGCGACCCGCGGCAGGTCGGGCTCGTCGACCCGCACCCGGATGCGGACATGTTGCGGGTCGGCGACACTCGCGACGATCTGGCCGGCCACGACCGGCTCGCCCGTCTTGCGGGGAAGGCCGTAGACCACGCCGTCGAAGGGCGCGCGGACGACCAGAGCGGCGGCGCGCCGTTCGAGCTCCCGCGCGGACTCGTCGGCGATCGCGACGCGCGACCGGCCCTCTTTTCCGCCGGAGAGGGAGGCGAGCCTGGCCTCCACGCCGCGTACGCGGTCCTCCGCCTGCCGCGCCGCGAGCTCGGCGTCCTCGACCGCCGCCGCCGCGATCGCCGACTGGGCGAGCAGGCGGCGGTTCGACTCCGCCACGCGGCGGAGGTGCTCCGCCTGGCGCTTCGCGTCCGCGAGATCGGCTTCCGTGCGGGCGCGTTCCGCGGCGAGCTCGAGCTCCGCCGCGCGCGCGGTGCCCGCCGAGCCTGACAGCTCGGGATTTTCGAGCCGCACGAGCTCCTGCGAGCGGCGCACCCGGTCGCCATCCTTAACGAGGATCGCCGCGACGGTGGCGGCGTCCGGAGACCGCGCCTCGCCACCGGGGGGCGGCTCGAGCGTGCCGTCCGAAAGGATCGGGACGACCAGGCCGCGCCGCGCGGCCCGCGCGGTCTCGACGGAGGTCCCGGAAGGCCGTCGGAGCAGGATGGCGGCCAGGACGAGAACGACGGCCACGAGCGCGCCCGCGGCGAGAAGCCGCTTTCTCGATCCGCGGGACGGACCGCCCCCGGACGTGTCTCGGTCCGGCTTCACTCCCCGCCCGTCGAGCGACGCGCGGAGAAATCCTCGACGGATGCGCCGCCCTCGTAATAGTCGAGACCCGAATGGTTCAGGACCTCTTCGCCGACCAGGATGCGGAGCGTGTTCGAGAGCTTC
Organism: Acidobacteriota bacterium; assembly: GCA_039933215.1. Classification (GTDB taxonomy): domain Bacteria; phylum Acidobacteriota; class Thermoanaerobaculia; order UBA5066; family Gp7-AA6; genus JALYUA01. The sequence goes on along the minus strand of JBDTOO010000053.1, from coordinate 23,853 downwards.
AGGTGCTGGATGAACAGGTCGTGCTCGGGCTTCAGGTCCGGCCGCGACATCGGTGATTTGAAGTAGAACGAGAGCCACTCCTGGATACCCGCGAGGCCCGCGCGCTGCGCGAGGTCCAGGAACAGGATGATGTCGAGCGCGACCGGCGCGGCGAGGATCGAGTCGCGGCAGAGGAAGTTCAGCTTGATCTGCATCGGCTGCCCGAGCCACCCGACGATGTCGATGTTGTCCCAGCCCTCCTTCGCGTCGCCGCGCGGCGGGTAGTACTCGATCCTCACCTTGTGGAAGTAGTCGCCGTAGAGCTCGCCGTACATCTCGGGCTGCAGGATGGCGTCCAGGACGGAGGTCTTGCTGACCTCCTTCGTGCGGAAGGACCCCGGATCGTCCAAGACCTCGCCGTCGCGGTTGCCGAGGATGTTCGTCGAGAACCACCCGGTCAATCCCAGCATCCGCGCCTTCAGTCCCGGCGCGATGATGGTCTTCATCAGGGTCTGCCCCGTCTTGAAGTCCTTCCCGGCGATGGGGACGCCCTTCTCCAGCGCGAGCTCGGTCATGGCCGGGAAATCCACGCAGAGATTCGGAGCCCCGTTTCCGAACGGCACGCCGGACGAGAGCGCGGCGTACGCGTAGATCATCGAGGGAGAGATCTCGGGCGCGTTGCGCTCCAGGCCCTTCTCGAACGCGGCGAGGGTCTCGTGCACGGGTCCGGGCTTGACGTACACCTCCGTCGAGCCGCACCAGAGCGCGACGCAGCGCGCCAGCCCGTGCGCCGCCCGGAAGTCGTCGATGTCGCGCATCAGGAGGTCTGCGAGATGACGCTTCGTCGGGGCGGATTTGACGTGCGGCCCGTCCAGCCGGCGCACCCACTCGCGGTCGAACACCGCGGGCCACGGCGCGATCGCCTCGAGCTCGGGCCGCACCTTTTCGAGCATTTCCTTCGGAAGCACACCGGCGGCGAGCGCGGATTCCCAGGCGTTGTCCGGAAAGATGTCCCAGGCGCCGAACACGAGGTCCGAGAGACCCGCGAGCGGGACGAGCTCCCCGATCGGTACGAACTTCGGCGTGGTGCGCTTTCCGAGGCGGATGTGCTGCATCTGCGTGATCGAACCGATCGGCCGGGCGAGCCCCTTCTCGATCAGCCGCACGCCGGCGATGAGCGTCGTCGAGACGGCGCCCAGGCCGGGCAGCAGCACTCCGAGCTTTCCCGCCGCCGGGGCGATGTCTCGCTTCAGATCGGGGTAGAACGACGGCCCGTCGGTCATGGCAGGTCCCTTCCGAGACGGCGTCCGGCCGCCTCGATCGCGAGCAGGGTGAAAAAGAAGATCGGCGCGCCGGCCGCGGCGAGCGCCAGGAACCACCGCGCCTTGCCGAAGGCGGACAGAAGGACGACCAGGTAAATGAAGTCGCGCCGGGCGAGCATGTCGGCGATCCGGGACGTCCGCGTCTGCGCGCGGCGCGTCACGGACGTGAACTGCGGGCCGCCGGCCGCGTGTCCGAGCGCGTGCCGCGCGACGAAGCCCGCCGAGAGCAGGGTCCCGGCGACAGCGAGCGCCCCGGCGATCAGGGGCCGCGGGTCGGCCGTGTCGCGGCTCCATCCCACGGCGAGGCACGCGAAGACGGCGCAGTGGACGACGTTGTCGCCCCAGAAGTCGAGCACTCCACCGAGCCGCGACTCCTGAAATTTCAACCGCGCCAGCTCGCCATCGCAGCCGTCTAAGATCGAGTGGAGCAGGAACAGGAGCGCGCCCGCAAACTGAAAGCGGGCCTCGCCCGACAGGAAGAAGGCGGCGCCGGCCAAGCCGATCGCCACGGAGATGGCGGTCATCGCGTTCGGGGTCATCCGCGTCCCGGCGAGCCGGCGCGTGACGGCCAGAGAGACGCGCCGGTTGATGTGTCGCGAAAAGAATCCCTCGGTGTCCTTGATCAGGCTCTGAAGGAGCCGCCGCTCGGCGGACGGAAGATCTTTTCCCGAAGCGATCTCGATCAGCCCCGCGCGGGAGGCCGGAGCGTCGGACGAGCGGGGTCCGTCGGTTCCGTCGACACGGCCGCGCAGCCAGGCGGACGTCGGCAGCACCCCGAATGGCAGCACCACCAGTCGGGCGGGGCCTTCGGGGGGAGGCGCCGGCGGGCCGCCCTCGACGACCTCGGCGCGCGTGCCGGCGAGCGACTCCGCGAGCCCGGGCGCCGCGGCGAAGAGGATCCGTTCGAAACCGGCCCGCTCGGCGGCCACCGCGACGCGCCGCGCGAGGGGAACGCCGAGGAGCCGCGTCCTCGCGGAAATTCCATCCGCCGGGGGCGGCGCGACCCAGAGAACGCCCGCGGCGCGGCCGGTCACGGGTCCCGCTCCCGCGCTCACGCCTCGGACGCGGCGGACGACGGAGATCTCTCCGCCGTGCGGCGCACCCGGTCGGACGCGGGCTGGCGAAAGCGCGACGCGATCCACGAGGCGATGCGTGGTGCGGCGGTGTCGCGATAGAGGGCGAAGCTCGGCCACGCGTTCAGATCGATCAGAACCGGAACGCCGTCGGGGCCGACGACCGCGTCGCCGCCCCAGACCTCGAGCCCGAGCGCTCCGGCCGCGCGCCGGGCGATGGCCGCCAGCGCCTCCCCGTCGAACGGGTGGCGGGAGAGAGCCTGGTCGCGGTGGTAGAACCATTCGAACCACCCCGGCTCCCCGGTCGCGGGGTCCGCCGTCCCGCCGCCGAGACCGTAGAACTTCACGAGGTCGCCCGGTACGTGTTCCTGCAGGAGCGCGCGCGGAATACCGCGGCGGGCGAGATCGCGCAGCGCGTCGAGCGCGGCCGCGCTGTCGCCGGCCCGCTGCACGTCACTCGTCTGGGTCTTGTGCGCGTCGCCGCGCTTGATCCAGCAGCCCCCGAGGTCGGTCGTGCCGGAAGGGCCGATCGGCTCGCGCTCGGCGGTCGACACGAGGACGCTCCGCGGAAAGGGGATGGCGTCGCGGGCGAACAGCGCGGCAGTGCGGTGCCGGTTCGTGTTGCGGACGGCTTCGGGCCGGTTGACGACGTAGGTTCCCCTCTCCTCCCACCGCTCGAGCGTGTGGAGGATCTCCGGACGCTCGCACATGACGAAGAGAAAGGGCGGCGGGTCCGACTCCCCCGACGCAACCTCCTCACTGGTCTTCAGGGTCACGGCGAAGCCTTCGTCCTCGAGCCGGGCGGCGACCGCGCGCAGCACCATCGCGTCGTCGGTCTCGCGCCCCGGCGAATGCTCGAGCTCGCGGAAGATCCCCCAGGCGGGGGTCCTGGCGGCCGGAGTCCGATCGGAGCTCATGACCTGACCCCGGCGGACGCGCGCCCGGCGAGGGCGTCGGCGAGAAGCACGTCACGGCCCCGGTCCACGTCGACGACGCCTTCGACCGGGATCGCCCGCATCGGCTCGCCGGTCTGGACGAGCCACCGGAGGAGGCCGCGCAGTCGGTCGACGCCGGCCGGCGCCTCCGCTCGCCGCGCGCGATCCGAGACGAGGTAGATCCCGGCGGTCACGCCCTCCCCGGTCTCTCCGCCGATCTCGGCGATGCGGCCGCCCGGGTCGAACGGATCGAGCCGGACGCGCAGCGGCCTCTCGTCCCCGGCGGGCGAGCTCATCGCAACGGCCGTCTCCTCGGGGGCGAGCGCCGCCGCCTCGCGGCAGAAACGCAGGAACTCCTCCCGCGGGCACCAGGCGTCGACGGTCGCGAGCAGCATCCGTCCCCGCGGGATCCGCGCCGACACCTCCCGGAAACTCTCGAGCGTCGAAGCCGTCGTCCGGACCACGATACCGGAGGCCACTGGCGGAAACCGGCCGCGAACGAACCGCACGCAGTTGTCTTCCGACTCGTTGAAGATGATCGAGAGGGGCGCGATCCCGGCGGCCGCGAAGTTCGTGATCGCGTGCTCGACGAGCGGCACGCCGCCGATGGGAACGAGCGGCTTCGCCACGCGATAGCCGTCCCCGCGAAGCCGGCTGCCCTGCCCCGCGGCGAGGATCCCGCCTCCGGCGATCCGCCGGTCCTGCGTGGCCTCCCCGGCGGCACCAAGCGGCCCGGCGGCGGTCACGCCAGCATCTCCGAGAGGTCTTCCAGACGCCGGATGACGGGGTCGTCCGGGCAGCAGCACGGCGGCGCGCCGTCGGAGGACGCGGGCCGGAGCAGCACGTGGCGCATCCCGAGCGCGCGCGCTCCGCTCATGTCGCGAGGCACGGAGTCACCGATGAAGACGGCGGAGTCGGGCGACGCCCCCAGCGCGTCGAGCGCCGCGCGGAAGATCGCCGGCCCGGGCTTCGTGCATCCGACGGCGGTCGAATCGATGGCTGCGGAGAAGTGGGGCGCGATGCCCGACTCCTCGCAGACGGCGGCGAGGTTGCCGTAGAAGTTCGACACGATCGCGAGGCGATATCGAGAGGCGAGGCCGGAGAGCCATGTGATGCGGCGGTCCAGCGTGGCGAGCGTCTCGCGGGTGAAGCGGGCGGCGGCGCGCGCGGACGGAGCGCCGTGCCCGGCGTCGAGCCGAGAAGCGACGCCCGCGGCGATCCGGTCGACGGTCTCGGAGAGGGGAAGGGTGGGAGGCACGGCTCCGACGAGTGCGTCGGTCGAGCCGTAGAAGGCGCGATCGAATTTCTCCCGCTCGAGGCTCCCGACTTCTTCGCTCCAGATCGGAAAGAACCGGTCCTTCCAGGCGACGCCGTCGGAGTCGAGGGTTCCGCCGAAGTCGAACAGCAGCGCCTCGGGGGCCCCTCCGGACAATGCCGTCACGGTCTGCCCCCGCCTGAAACGAGCGGCCCCAGGGCCGGGCCTCTCCCCGGCCGGGAGATCCATCGGGGACGTGAGAGCAGGACGAGCCCCGGCAGGGTCCAGGCGATCTCGCGCGCCCGGCGCAGAAGGCCGTAAGCGGCCCCCGGAGCGGCGGGAAGCCCGAGAAGGAGAAACACGCCCACCCTCACGCCTTCCGCGCTGCCGACGCGGCCCGGGATGAAGAGGAACAGGTTGTTGAGCGTCATCGCGAGGCACTCGACGGCGATTGCCGCGGGCCACCCGGCGCCCGGCACGAGCAGGCGCAGGAGGATCCACGTCTCGAGGAGGCCGCCGCACCATCCCGCAAAGCACCACGCTGTCGAAGCCGCGAAACGGCCGGGATGCTCTGCGTAGAAGCGGGCGATACGAACGTCGACGTTTCCTGCTGCTCCCCGCAGGGTCTCGAGCCGGCGCGCGAGAGGCCGGAATGCGGACAACCGCCGAAGGATCGGCGAGTAGGCTCCGCGCGCGAGCGCCCACGTCATGAGAATGAGCAACAGCCCGAGACCGGCCGTGGCTCCCACCGCGGCGATGCGGGCTGCGCGCGGGAGAGGAAAGCTCGCGAGCGCCACGACGACTCCCACCGCGATGAAGATCCACTGGGAGAGGAGGTCGGCGTGCTTGTGCAGCGTCACGGACGCCACGGCTCCCTCGCCGCCCGTCTCGCCGCGGAGCATGTGCATCTTGAGCGGCTCGCCGGCGACGTTGCCAGGCGCGATCGAGTTTGCCGCGTATCCCGAGAGGTACAGGCCGTAGAGCCGTGGGAACTGCCGAATCGGCGGCGGAGAATCGAACACGCTGCGCCATCCCTGAACGAAAGCCGCCTGCGACACGGCGTAGATCGCCACGAGAAACGCGAACCACGGGCCGACGGTCGCGACATGGGCGGCGATCTCTCGCCAGCCGATGCGCCCGAAGACCGCGGCGACGAGCGCGAGCCCTCCCGCGATCAGAAAGGGCTTCGCGCGCCGGGAGAAGCTCGCGGACTCGGGCGTGGACGGCTCGCGGCTCCCATCGTCGACGCCGGCGCCCGCGGCTCCCTTTTCCCGGGTGCCCGCCGGATCCGTCTCGGGCCCGCTGTCCGTGCCCGGCGCGGCGCTCTCTCCGATATCCGGGCTCCCGGCGGATGGGGCCGAAGAGGAGGAGGAAGAGGAGGACGTGCCCGGCCGCGTGGGCAGAAGGGTCTTGAGCTCGGGCGGGAGCGAAAACGTCACGTCCTCGCGGACGGTCTCGAACTCGCGGACCTCGGTGACGCCGTACATCTCGCGCGCGTGCGCGACGACCTCCTGAACGAGGACCTCGGGAGCCGACGCGCTCGCGGTGAGGCCGAGGATCCGCACGCCATCGAGCCAGGCCGGGTCGATGTCACTCGCACGCTCGATCAGATGCGACGGAACTCCCTGGGCGAGGCCGACCTCACAGAGCCGCAGCGAGTTGGAGCTGTTCGGCGCTCCCAGAACGAGGAGCATCTCGACGTGAGGCGCCATGGCGCGCACGGCGTCCTGGCGGTTCTGCGTCGCGTAGCAGATGTCCCCTTTGGCGGGCGAGACCATCTTCGGAAACCGGCGCTGCAGGACGCCGACGATCTCCCGCGTGTCGTCCAGAGAGAGCGTGGTCTGCGTCAGGTACGCGACGCGCTCGGGATCCGGCACGACGACCGCTTCGGCTTCTTCCCGCGTTCCGACGAGCCGGATGGCATCGGGCGCCTCGCCGAGCGTCCCGACGGTCTCGTCGTGCTCCTCGTGCCCGATCAGGATGATCGTGTACCCGAGCCGGGCGTAGTGGATCGCCTCGATGTGGACCTTCGTCACGAGCGGACACGTCGCATCGATCGTGCGCAGCTTCTTGCGCCGCGCGTCTTCGCGCACGGCCGGAGCCACGCCATGCGCGGAATAGATCAGCCACGAGCCGTCCGGAACCTCGTCGATCTCCTCGACGAAAATCGCGCCCTTCTCGCGCAGCTCGTCGACGACGAAGCGGTTGTGAATGATCTCCTTGCGGACGTAGAGCGGACCGTCGCACACGTCGAGCGCCTGCTTGACGACGTCGATCGCCCGGACGACTCCCGCGCAAAAGCCGCGAAGACCGGCGACCAGGAGAGTTCTCGAGGCGGGCTCGGGGGCGGCGTTCACCAGGAAACGGTCTCCACGAGGTCCCCGTCGGCGCGGGCGCGTTTCTGTTCTCGACCCGCGGCGGATCGCGCGAGCTCGGGCGAGAGAGAAAGCACGCGCTCCGCGAGGCCTTCGGCGTCCAGCTGAAAGTTCTTCCGCTGCAGCGCCTGCGGAGAATGCTCGACGAACTGGTCAGGGATCGCGTGGATCTTCACGTGCGAGGCGTGGGCGCCGAGCGCCTGGCAGGCCTCCAGGACCGCGCTTCCGAAGCCGCCCGCGGCGAGGTGCTCCTCGACCGTCACGACCCGCGGCGCCATCTCGAGGACGCGAGAGAGAAGCTCCTGGTCGAGAGGCTTGGCGAATCGCGCGTTGGCGACGCCGCAGGAGACCCCTCTCGCCGCGAGCAGAGCGGCCGCTTCGACGGCGACGGGAACCATCGACCCGTAGGCGAGAAGGCAGACGTCCGTCCCCTCCGACACGATGTCGCCCCGGCCCACCGCAACTTCCGCCAGCTTTTCGTCCAGGGGAATCCCGAGCCCCAGGCCGCGCGGGTAGCGGATCGCCCAGGGATGGCCCGACCGGATCGCGGTGAAGAGAAGGTGCTGCAGCTCGTTCTCGTCCGCCGGCGCGGCCACCGTCATGTTGGGAATGCACCGCGTGAACCCGATGTCGAAGATGCCCTGGTGGGTCTTCCCGTCGTCTCCGACGAGACCGGCGCGGTCGATGCAGACGGTGACCGGCAGGTTCTGGATGGCGACGTCGTGGATCAGCTGGTCGAAAGAGCGCTGGAGGAAAGTCGAATAGATCGACACGGCCGGCTTCCACCCCTCCTTGGCCATGCCCGCCGCCATGATCACGGCGTGCTCCTCGGCGATGCCGACGTCATAGACGCGGTCCGGAAATCGCTTCTTGACCTCCGCGAGACCGGTACCCTCGAGCATCGCGGCGCTGATCCCGACGATCGTGGGATCGGACTCCATCATCGTGATCATCGTGCGGGCGAAGACCTGCGAGTACGTGTACCGCGCGCCCGGCCCCGCCGAAGGCGAAGGGCTTCCCGGCTGATGAAACTTCAGCGGGTTGTCCTCCGCCTGCTTGAACCCGCGCCCCTTGTGCGTCAACGCGTGCAGGACGACGGGCGTCCCGTCGCGGGAGATCTCCCGCACGCTCCGCAGCGCCTCTTCGAGCTCCGGCAGATTGTGGCCGTCGATCGGGCCGATGTACTGCAGCCCCATCTCTTCCCAGATCACGTTCGGGAGAAACAGCCCTTCCACGGAAGTCTTGATCTTCCGCGCGATCTCCCACGCCTCTTCGCCGAGCGGCAGCTTCGAGAGAAGCTTCTGCCCGGTCTCCGTGAGCTTCTGGTACTTCGGGTTCAGGATGATCCGGTTGCGCCAGTGCGTGAGCCAGCCGATGTTCTCGGAGATCGACCAGCCGTTGTCGTTGAAGACGACGACGAGCCGCTTCGGCTTCAAGTGGACGATGTTGTTCAGCGCCTCGTAGCTCGTGCCGGACGTCAGGGCTCCGTCGCCGACGATCGCGACAACCCAGGGCTCCGAGGCGTCCTTCTGAAGCGCGGCGGACATGCCGAGGGCGTACGAGAGTCCCGTGCCGGCGTGGCCCGCGGCCAGCGTGTCGTGCGCGCTCTCCGAAGGCTCCGCGAACCCCGAGAGCCCGCCCGGCGTCCGGATCGAGGCGAATCCGTCGCGCCGCCCCGTGACGAGCTTGTGCGTGTAGCACTGATTCGAGGTGTCCCAGACGAGACGGTCTTTGGGACTGTCGAAGATGCGATGGAGGGCCAGAGTCAGCTCGACGACGCCGAGGTTCGAGGCCAGGTGACCGCCCGTCCTGGTGATGGTCTCGATGATCACGCCGCGGCACTCGCTGGCGAGCTCCGTAAGCTCCTCGCCGGAAAGGCGCTTCAAGTCGCGGGGGGAATCGACGCGGTCGAGGACGCGCGGGGGGGCGCCGTCTTTCGGACCGGAAGAGTCTGGATCGGGTTTCTTCATGGTGCACGCTTCCGAAATACGAATGGCCGCCGATCGAAGATGCAGACGGCGGCGGGGCCCCGGCCCGAAGGCTCAAAATATACCAACGGGGCCGTGTACGCAGGCGCACAACGGCCCCCTCCGCGCCCTCCCGGCCGCGCGTTCCACCCTATACTTCCGGGCCTCGGAGGCGGCATGACCTCGCTCGCGATCGGCTCGGACGAACACCGGCGGCTCTATTGCCGCACCTTCATCGAAACGCACCGGCCCTACCGGCCGGAAGACCTCGCGTGGCCCGATCTCGACGCCGAAAGCCTCGGACGGCTGAAGTCGCTCCCGGTCTGGAACGAGGCGGTCCGAACCGAAGCCGCGACGGCGGTCAAGGTGCAGACTCTCGGCCGGGAGGAGAAGGATCCCGTGCTCGCGGAGGCGATCTCCCTGCAGGGGTACGAGGAGGGTCGGCACGCCTCGGTCATCGCCCTTCTCACCCGCCACTACGGGATCCCGGTCGACAGCTTCCCGCCGCCGGAAGTCCCGAAGAATCCCACGTGGACGTTCCTGCGCACCGGCTACGGCGAGTGTCTCGACTCCTTCTTCGCGTTCGGCCTCTTCGAGATCGGGCGGCGGACGCGGTTCTTCCCGGACGAGCTGATCTCGATCTTCGACCAGATCATGCAGGAGGAAGCCCGCCACATCCTCTTCCTCGTGAACTGGGCGGCGGACCTGCGCGCGCGGCGGCCCTGGATCGCGCGGCCAGCCTTCGACGCCCGCCGCGCCTGGAACGTCGTCGCCCAGGCGGTCGACCGGATGCGGGGCGCCATGGCCATGAAGGGATCCCGCACGCAGACCGGTTTCACCATGAAGTCCCACGCGGCGCTCGGAGACTTCTCGCTGCGCCCGTTCCTCGCCCTCTGCCTCGCGGAGAATGCCCGGCGGTTGGCGCCGTACGACGCCCGGCTCCTGCGTCCGGTTCTGACTCCCGGCGCGGTGCGCGCCGCGCTGAGGCTCATGCCGGGCGGACGAGGAGAGGGCACGCTGAGGACCGAGAGTTGACGGCCGCCCGGCGGCCGCGGGCGCTCTTCCGGATCTGAGCTCATCCGAGCCGGCCGACGTACCCGTCCCGTCAAAGCGCAGAATAGCGACCGCCCATGTCGACAGACCTCGTCAGCGCGTGTGTCTTCTGCGCGGGGCTCCTTCTCGGGATCGACACCCCGGTGCCGGCGGGCTTCGGCGTGGACGTGGGCTTCTCCTACGGAACGGCCGCGCGCCGGTATGAGCCCGGCCCCGGCCGGCAGGACATTTCGGACGTCACTCCCAAGTTCGTCCTCGTCGGCCTCGGGGGCGCGCGGATGCCGGCCCCGGGCCTGGGGGCGGGGTCGCCGGCGGCCGAGTGGCGCGTCCGCGTCGCGCTCGCGCCGTCGCACGACGAGCAGACGCAGACGCCGTTTTCCACGGAGAACGTCGTCACCACGGGCACGGGGCGATATGAGAACTTCGCGCTCCTCGTCCGGCTGCCCGCCGGCGCGCGCGACTCGATCGAGATCGGCGCCCTGCGCAAGACGCACAAGGCGACCGACCTCGTCCACCTCGGCGGCGAGCGCTTCGTCCTGAGCGAAGAGCGGACGCTCTCCGCCGAGCGGATCGACCTCGGCGTCGGCTGGCGCCACCGCTGGAAGGGACTGGAAGCGGCGGTGTCCGCTCGATACGTCAAGCCGAGCGGCAGCATGGGCACCGCGGCGACGTTTCGCATCGCGGGCAGCCCGCTCTACGGCGCAGGCCTCGAGATCCGCGCCGTCCGGGGCCCGTGGACCCTCTGGGGAAGCGCGGAGCGCGCGGCCGGATCGCTCGACGTCCACGAGGAGAGCACCCCCGATTTCCGGGCTCACGAATCTTCGCCGCGCGCCTCGGTCGAGGCGTACCAGATCGGAGCGCTCTGGAGCGGCGCGCGCACGGACGCGCTCGTCTCCGGAACCTGGGATCGATCCCGGCTTCCATTCGTGGCGTTCGCGCCGCTCGGAGCAGAGACGTCGGCGTTCGAGGAGGGCCTCCACCCCGACACGCGGTCGCGGGAGATCTTCGCGGCGGTGACGGCGCGGTACGCCGTTGCCCGCGCCGTCCGGCTGCGCGCTTCGCTTCGCCTCGGATGGGGCCAGGAGACGGTGACGCTGACCGATCCCGAAGGCGCGCGCGCCCCGCGGCGCTTCGAGGTCGACCGCCGGGGAGTCTACGGGGCGGGCCTGTCGAAGTCCCTGGGATCGCCCGAAGCCAGCCTCTTCCTCGGAGCGGATTTCCAGCTCGATCTGAAGCGCTAGCCGGCGGCGCCGGGCCGTCCGGTCGGACAGCCGTCGCCGGGTCTCAGCTTTGTCGGCGGACTTTTACGGCCGGCCGACCTGTTCCGAGCCGCGCCGCGAGAGCCGCCGCGATCGCCGCGACTTCGGGACGCGAGATCCTGGCGCCCGGCCCGGAGACCTCCACGCGCTCGAGGGTGGCCCAGGCGAGCTCAACGGGCAGCGCCGTGAAGCCGAGGATGCCCGACGGAGCGCCTCGGGCCTGGAGCTCCAGGATGTATTCGCCCGCCGCCTCGAGGTCGCGCCGCGCGAGAACGAAGACCTCGGCGCGAGGAAGGGAGTCCGGGACGTATCGCCTCCCCTCCGCCGCGTCGGAGTCCGAGTCCTTCAGGATGTTCACGAGCTGCAGGCCTTCGCCGAAAAGGCGCGCGCGCGGCCGCAGGACGGGGGCCCCGGCCTCGAGCCCGCTCCGGCCGAGGAGGAAGAGCTCGGTCAGCATCTCGCCGACGATCCCCGCGACGGTGTAGCAGTAGTCGCGCAGTTCCTCCAGGCTCGCGAGGGCCAGCTCGCCTCTTTCGTCCGTGCGGCCGACGAACCCGGCCATCCCCTCGGCCGAGCGCAGCAGGTGATCGCGGATCGGAGCGATCGCGCCGGGAGAGAGCGACAGGAAATCTTCGAGGACGGCGGGGATCTCCGCGACGAGCGAGACGTATCCCGGATGCTCCGACGGGCGGTCCGCCGCCCATTGCGCCGCGAGCCGGCGCGCGTCGGGAAGGGAAGGACGCCGCAGGAGCTCGCCGAAGCCGGCGAGCGCGTCTCTCCTCGCGGACACCGACCAGTGGGACGCGTCCTCGAACGTGTCGGCGATCCGGAAGAGCAGGTAGGCGACGGTCACTTCACGGCGCGTGGGTTCCGGCAGGAGCGGGATCGACAGCGCAAACGTCCGGCTCGTCTCGGCGAGGAGCCGGTCGAGATCCGCCGCCGCACCGCCTCGATCGGTCATTCTCCTCCGTCCGTCAGAATCCCGCCGCCGCGCAGCGCTCCAGGAATTCCGCGAGCCGGCGCGCGGAGAGCTGGGCGCGGCGGCGCAGGGCGAGGAGCTTACCAACGGCTCCGGGCCGGAGGAGCGCGCGTCGCACGACGCGGCCGCGGTCGATGCCGCCGTCGGCGGCGACCGCGGACGCGACGATCTCCGGCAGCTCCTCCGAGGCGGCGTCGGAGATCACCCGGACGAGGAGATACGGGGCCGAGCTCCCCGCGGCTGCGGCGGCCCGCGCCCAGGCGGCGGACTCCATGTCCACGGCGGCGACCGCTCCGCCGCCGTGGAGCGCGCGGAGGGCCGCCTTCTCGGCCGCCTTCCCGGCGATGCGGGTCGTCGAGAAGAACCGGGCGGAACGGGCGGCCGGCGCGCAGGCCAGCGCGCGCTCCGCCCAGCCGGAGTCGGGAGGGGGCATCACGTAGCCCGCCCCGTCCGCCACGGTGGAGGCGATGACGAGCTCGCCCGGCTCGGGCTCCGGCGAGAGCGCCCCCGCGAGCCCCGCGCCGATCCAGCGCGCCGGCGCGAGGCGCGTCGTGAGCTCCGTCATCCCCTCGCGGGCGTTTCTCTCTCCGACGCCCGTGCGGGCGAGGACGACCGGATGACCGCCGAGCATCCCTTCCCAGATCGGCCGGCTTCCTGCGGCGATGCGGCGCAGCGGCTTCGCGCGATCGAGCACGGCTTCGAGCTCCTCGGGAAGGGCCGTGACGATCAGAATCGCTTCAGGCGCGGACATGCCCGTTCTCCCGGAACCACGCGACGGCGCGGGCGAGCGCGCTCTCGACGGACCCGGCCGGCAGCCCGAGCTCCCGCCGCGCCTTGCCGGCGTCGAAGAACATCCGGTGGCGCGCCATCCGGACGCCATCGAGCGAGATCGACGGCGGACGGCCTCGGAAGCGGGAGATCGCGCGGTCGGCCGTCGCCGCCGCGAGCGGGACCCAGTGCGGCAGCCGGACGCGCGGCGCGGGAATCCCCGTGATCTTCGACAGGGCCTCGAAGATCTCGCGCAGCGTCATGTTCCGGTCTCCGAGGATGTACCGCTGTCCGACGCGCCCGCGCTCCGCTGCGAGGACGTGACCTTCGGCGACGTCCCGCACGTCGACGAGGTTCAATCCGGTATCCACGTAGGCCGGCATCCGCCCGTTGCAGAAGTCGACGATCATCCGCCCGGTCGGTGTCGGTTTCACGTCGAGCTCGCCCACGGGCGTCGACGGATTCACGATCACGACGGGGGCGCCCGCCGCCGCCGCCGCGAGAGCGGCCCGCTCCGCCTGGTACTTGCTCTGCTTGTAGGCGCCGACGAGCGTCGCCGGGTCGAGCGGCGTCTCCTCGTCCGCCGGAGGGCCCGATTCCCGGAGCCCGAGAGCTCCGACGGTGCTCGTGTATACGATGCGCCCGGCGCCCGCCTCCGCGGCGGCGCGCAGGACCTTCTCGGTGCCGCCGACGTTCACCGCGAAGACCGTGTGGGGGTCCGTCGCGTCGAGCCGGTAGTCCGCGGCGCAGTGATAGACGGTGGCGCATCCCGCCGCCGCGCGCGCCAGGGAGACGGGGTCGGTCACGTCGCCGGCGGCGAGCTCCACGGGAAGGCCGTCGAGGTTCGAGCCGGGCCTTTCCGGCCGCACGAGGCATCGGACCGTCCGCCCGCGCGCGAGGAGCGCCCGAACGATGTGCGCGCCGACGAATCCGGTTCCGCCGGTTACGAGATCCAAGGGTCCCGCCCCCGCGGATCGTACGGCGCGCGCGCTCGGGCGCGCGGGCTCATCCGAGAAGGTTCCAGGCGGCGAGTCGGAACATGTCCCCCGGATGCTTCGGAAGCTCGCGCACGACCGAGGCCTCGAAGCCCGAGTGCATCGCGCAGTTCTGGCAGAGGTCGTCCTGCCTCGACTCCCAGTATCCCCAGTCGGTTCCGTTCCAGAACTCGTCCCAGGAAAACGAGTGCGTCTTGCCGATCAGGTAGCAGGGCCCCTTCCAACCGCGGGGCGTGAACGTCACGGTGCTCCAGGGAGAGCAGTCGTACTCGCGCAGGCCGGCGGCGAACTCGAGGAACATCGGCGTCGAGGTGAGGCGGAACTTCCGGGAGATTTCGAGCACCTTCAGGAACTTCTTCTGGATCTCCGCGCGCGTCAGGAAGATGTCGCGCGTGACGGACTCGTACTGGTAGCCCGGCGAAACGAGCATTCCTTCGACGCCGAGGCTCGTCAGCAGCGCGCACAGCTCTTCGACCTCGGCGACGTCCGTCTCCTTGAAGATCGTCATGTTCGCCATCATGTGATGGCCGAGCCGGCGGCCCTCGCGGATCATCTCGATCGCGCGGTCGAACACGCCTTCCTTCGCGCAGACGCGGTCATGCGTCTCGCGCATGCCGTCTAAATGCACGTTGATCGTCAGCCGGCGCGCCGGAGGAATCACGCCGTAGACGCGGCTGTCGAGCAGCAGCCCGTTCGTGCACAGATAGATATGCCGTTTGCGGCGGATGATCTCCGAGATGAGCTCGGGAAGCTCCGGGTAGATCGTGGGCTCCCCTCCGCAGATCGAGACGACCGGGGCCTCCGAGGTCTCGACGGCCTCGATGCACTTCTCGAGCGGAAGCCGGTCGGAGAGTTTGCCGGTGTGCCGCTCGATCGCGCAGCCGATGCACGCGAGGTTGCAGGTGTAGAGGGGCTCGAGCATCAGGACGAACGGATAGCGCTTGCGCCCCGCGAGCGCGTTGCGCGTCTGGTTGACGATCGTGTCCTTCGCGAGATGCAGGGGAAATCTCATCGGCCGGCGTCCTCCGCCCCCGGGGCGGTCCCGGCGGAAATCTCGTCCCTCCGCCAGAGCGCGGGGGAAGTTTCGATGGATTCCTGTCCGCGCTCCGCCTCGTACATGGCGAGAGCCCAGAGAGGAAAGTATGTGGCGTACAGGTGGTAGCGCAGATAGAAGACCTTCGGAAACCCGGTGCCCGTCCAGTGCGAATCCTGCCACGACCCGTCGTAGAGCTGGTTGCGGAGAAGGTAGAGCACGCCGCGCTCGACGCTCGTCGAGTCCCGGTCGCCGGTGGCGAAGAGTGCCATGAGGGCCCACGCCGTCTGCGACGGAGTGCTCGGGCCGATCCCCTTCTGGGAGACGTCCTCGTACGATCGCGGAAGCTCGCCCCAGCCGCCGTCGGGGTTCTGATGCCGGTGCAGCCACGTGGCCGCCAGCTGCCATCGGTCGTCGGAGAGATCGACCCCCGCGCTCTTCAAGCCGCGCAGCGCGAGCCAGGTTCCGTAGATGTAGTTGCAGCCCCAGCGGCCATACCAGGTGCCGTCCGGCTGCTGCTTGCGGCGCAGGAACGTCACCGCGCGCCGCACCGCGGGATCCCCCGCGGCGAATCCGAGGCGCTGCAACGCCTCCAGGGTCCGGCCGGTGATGTCCTCGCAGCTCGGGTCGATCATCGCGTTGTGATCGGCGAACGGAATCCAGGTCAGGACTTCGTTGTCGCACTCGCGATCGAAGGCACCCCAGCCGCCATCCCGGTTCTGCATGCCGAGCTGCCAGTCGCGCCCGCGCTCGACGGCCGCCACGCGGCGCTCCTCGCGGCGCGGGTCGGGGAAACGCACTGAGGCGAGCGCGGAGAGGACTTCGGCGGTGTCGTCGGTGTCCGGATAAAACTCGTTCTCGTACTCGAAGAACCACCCGCCGGGCGCGACGCCCGGCGCGCGAACCTGCCAGTCGCCGGGCTGCCGGACCTCGCGCTCGAGAAGCCACGACGCCGCACGGAGCAGATCGGGGCCGTCGGCCGGAAGACCCGATTCCCGCAGCGCCAGGAGGGCGATCGCGGTGTCCCACACGGCGGAGAAGCAGGGCTGGACGCGGAGCGCCTCGCCGTCGTCGATCTCCAGGCGGCGGAGCTCCTCGAGCTGGGAGAGCAGGACGGGGTGATCGGGCGGGTACCCGAGGCACCGGAGCGCGAGGATCGTGTTGATGATCGGCGGAAAGATCGCTCCGAGACCGCCGCTCTTTTCCAGTCGGGAGAGGATCCACCGCTCAGCGGCCCGGACGGCGCGGCGGCGCAGCGGCGTCCAGCCGCGTGCCTCGACCCACTTGAGGGCGGAATCGACGGCGAAGAAGAGCGTGCGCCACGCGCGTTCCTGCCGCGACATCCGGGCCGTGCGCTCGCCGGCCGGCATGGCGCCCGTCGAGAGCTCGGCGATTCCGGCGCCTTCCGGAACGGCGCAGAAGGGCTTCGTCGCCCAGATGATCGAGAGCGGGACGAAGATGGCGCGCGACCAGGACGACATCCGGTAGATGTTGAACGGGACCCAGTTCGGCAGGAGCAGGAGCTCGGGCGGAACGGCCGGGCAGTCCTCCCAGCTCGTCTGGCCGAAGAGCGCGAGATAGATGCGCGTGAACGTGTTGCACGCCTCGATGCCGCCCAGGCTTCGAATGGTGGCGCGCGCCCGCGCCATGTGCGGAGCGTCCGGGTCGTCGCCGGCGAGCTTCAGCGCGAAGTAGGCCTTGACCGAGATGCTGACGTCGGGAGCGCCTCCCGGAAAATTCGTCCAGCCGCCCTCGGGCAGCTGCTGGCGGCGGAGGTACTCGGCGGCCCGCCCGACGCGCGGCTCGCCGGTTCGGCCCAGGAAATGGAGAGTGAGCACGTACTCCGACTCGAGGATGGTGTCGCCCTCGAGCTCGCCGCACCAGTGGCCATCCTCGTTCTGGATCGAAAGGAGGTACCGCCGGGCGGCGGCGATCGCCGGCTCCGTCGCGGGAGCTCCCGTCGCTTTTCGATCTCCCTGGACGTCGCTTTGCATCGAAACCCCGTCGGCGGCGTCGGGACCCCGCACCGTGAAACGAAGTCCCGTCCTCCCTGCCTGAAAAACGAATCGACGACGCAAAAGTATACGTTCGGTGAGCGGCGGAGGATTCCCTTGTCGAGCGGTACGCTGACGTACACCGTCGCCTGCACGGTGCTGCGCTCCGCTTCGGCTCCCGCCGCGTGAGCCTCCTCCCTCCTTCGTCGGGAGACTACTCACGCGGCGAGCGGATGGACGAGTCTGCCCGGAGGCAGCGGCTCTGGCGGCTGAAAGAGGGCAAGGGGATCTCGATAATGCCGACTGCGTGCCCCGCGAACCTGTCGCTCGGCCCGGACGGCGGGGCGAGAAGGAGTCCTAGCCGCTGGCGGCGCGGCGCTCAGGGGTTTGGAGTGTGGGTTTTCGGAATTCGTTGCGGCGGGTCCACAGGAACAGGAGGATGGCCGCGTTGACGGCCAGCAGAACGTACCGGCGCACGGAGTCGGGCTTGTGGAAGATCTCGTAGAGCTCCAGGGGGATGCCCATCGCCGTCAGTGCGATCGTCAAATAGGTCGACCACCACACGCGCGCGGCGAGCAGGATGCCCTCGACGAAGAAGACGACGGCGATCGCGAGCGACGCGACGCCGGCACCGACGGCCTGCCCCGGCGTGACCGTGCTCATGATTTCGGCCACGCGGCGGACGAGCTCGTTCTCCTTCGAGACGGAAAGGAATTTCGCGATCTGAACCGCGGAAGGCATCGGTGACGCCCGCGAGAGCCGGAGCGCCGCCACCCCGAAAATCACGAAGGCGATTCCCTTCACCCACTTGAAAACAATGACGGCAACAAACCCGCCGCTCATCCGCTTCTTTTCTTTTTTGGTCATGACTGTGGCCAACGCCGCCCGGATCCTATTACCGACGCCAAAACCGCGCTGCCCGCCCGTCGCTTTCACCTTTTCGACCCCTCTCCCCATCGAAAGAGAAGGCCTCGTTCCGGGAAACTGGCCCATCCGCTCGCCGCGTGAGGAGTCTCCCGACGAAGGAGGGAGGAGCCTCACGCGGCTGGAGCCGTAGCGGTCGCGGAACGCGAACGTGGAGGCGACGTTCACGCGGCGGGAGCCGTAGCGGTCGCGCGTCGCGCGAACGCGAAGGCGACGGACGGTTAGAATTCCGCCGTGAGAAGCCACCGCCGTTGAGAGCCCTCGTCCTCGAGGATGACCGGCGGCTGCGGTCGCTCGTCGTCCGGACGCTGACCCGGGCGGGTCTCGCCTGCGACGAAGCGGCGCGAATCGACGAAGCCGACGAGCTCCTTTCGCTCCATGAATACGACCTCCTCGTGCTCGACCGGCGGCTGCCCGACGGCGACGGCCTCGAGGTCTGCCGCAAGGCGCGCCGGGACGGCTTCTTCCGGTCGATCCTCATCCTGACCGCGCGCGACGACGTCGAGGCGACCGTGGAAGGCCTCTCCGAAGGGGCGGACGACTATCTCGGCAAGCCGTTCGATCTCGAAGTCCTCGCGGCTCGCGCCCGGGCGCTCCTGCGCCGCAACGCGAACCGTCCTTCGCAGGAGCTCGTCGCCGGAAACCTGCGTCTCGATTCCGTCCGGAGGACCGCGACTCTGGAAACCGATGCCCTCTCGCTGACCGCGCGCGAGTTCACGATCCTGGAGACCCTCATGCGTCATCCCGGGGCCGTCGTCTCGCGCGAGGAGATCCTCGAGCAGGCCTGGGGCGAGCGCGAGGAGCCCATGAGCAACACGATCGACGTCCTCATCGCCCGGCTCCGCAAGAAGATCGACCCGGCCGGAGGCCCGTCCCGGATCGAGACCGTGCGCGGCATGGGCTACCGGTTGAAGTGAGGCTCTTCCGCTTCGAGCGGTCCCGGACGCGCCTCGCGATCTCCGGCGCGCTGCTCTCCGCCCTCTTCCTCTCGCTGCTCGCGCTCGGGGCCCGCAGCTCCGTTCGCGCGACGACGTTCGCCGACATCGACGAGGAGCTCTACACGCTCGCCGTCGCTCTCGGATCGAGCTTCGAGCTCGAGGGCCTCGAGGAGTCGAAGCGCGACACGCTGAAGGCCGGCCTCGAAGTGAACGCCTTCGAGTTCCGGCTCGCCAACCATTCGGCGATCCTCTTCAAGGACGACACGCCGGTGGCCGCGTCGGGAACCCTGCTTCAGACGCGCCTGCCGGGCGGCATCACGCCGTATCGCGAACGCCCCGAGGTCCCGTACACCGCCGTGGAGCCCTACAGCGGCCAGAATCGAATCTGCCGCTTTCTCGTGACGCACCTGCAGGGGAAGGCCCACGGCGCGACACTGGTGCTGTTCCGCTGGATCGGCCCGAACCTCCGGTCGCTGTCGCGCCTCGATCGCGCCCTCGCCGGGTTCGTGGTCCTCGGCTTCCTCGGCACGGCGGCGATCCTCGCGGGCGTCGTCACGCGTGCGCTCAAGACCGTCGAAGAGGTCACGAAGACCGCCGAGCAGGTGGAAGCCACCGATCTCTCCCGCCGCGTGCGCGTGCTCGCGGGAGGCGTGGAGTTCCGGCGGCTCGCCGCGGTGATCAACTCCCTCCTCGAACGGCTCGAGCTCGCCTTCCGCGCGCAGAAACGGCTCATCGCCGACGCCGCGCACGAGCTGAAGACGCCGACGGCGGTCCTGATGGGCGAGGCGCAGGAAGCGTTGCGGCCCGACGCCACGCCGGAGGCGCGACGCGAGTCGCTCGAGACGATCGAGCGCGTCGCCCGCGGCCTCGCGCGGGAAGTGGACAGCCTTCTTCTGCTCGCCCGGGGCGACTCGGCCGCGCCCTCCGTCCTCGCTCCCGTCGACCTGTCCGTCGTCGCGGAGGATGCCGTGGACGCCGCGGAGCCGCTCGGCGGGCCGCGGGACGTGCGCTGCGTCTTTCGCCGGAACGGCCCGGGCTGGGTGCAGGGCGAGCGCGCCGGCCTCCTGCGGCTCGCCGTCAATCTCGTCTCGAACGCCGTGCTCTACACCGCGCCCGGCACGGTCGTCGAGGTAACGGCCGGCACCGAGGGCGGCGAGGCCTACGTGGAGGTGAAGGACCGCGGAGCCGGAGTCTCCCCGGACGAACGGGAGCGGATCTTCGACCGTTTCGTGCGGCTCGATTCCGCGCGCGCCCAGAACCCGGAAGGCTCCGGCCTCGGCCTCGCGATCGTCGAGCAGGTCGCCCGCGCCCACCGCGGGCGCGTGGTCGTCGACGCCCGCGAGGGCGGAGGCGCGGTATTCCGCGCGCTGCTGCCCGCCATCCCGCCACCGGATGCGGCGCCCGCCTCGGTCTCCGTCGCCGACTGACCGGGCGGGGTCGTCCGGGAGGCTACAGCGGGCGGGCGGTCGGGCTCGCCGCGGCCGCCGGGGGCGGCGCGGCGACGGCATGCGGATTGATCCGGATGTAGGTCGCGATGTGCTTCGCGTCCTTGTCGAGATACCGCAGGGTAACGGCTTCCCCGGGCTTCAACTCTCCGCCGTTGATCTTCGTCGCCGCCGTCCAGGAGAGCGCCGTCTCGCGGCCGCCGGCGTCCCGAACGAGAAGCGTCATCTTCGCGCGGTCGACCCGGGAGATCCGGCCGGAGAGCGCGACACCGTGCGTCCGCGCGCGAGGCGCAGGCGTCGCGGGAGCGGCGCCCCGCGCCGCCGGGACGAGCGCCAGGAGGAGAAGCGATGCAGCCAGGGCAGGTTTCATCCGACCGGAGCCTATGGCAAAGCGAGTGAACTCAAAGTGAACCGCTGGGAAGGTGTCAGGAGACGGGTGACAGGTGACGGCAGCGCCGGCAGCCGCGGCGACTTGGTCGGCTGCTGTCACCTGTCACCTGTCACCCGTCACCTGCCCCGTCACCCGTCACCTGCCCCGTCACCCGTCACCTGCCCCCGTCACCTGACTTCTGATCATAGACTTGCGACATGAGAAAACTTCTGTCGCGCGCTGCCCTGGCCGGCCTCTCGATCGTTCTCTCTCTCCCGGCCGGCGGGGCCTCCGCTTCGCCTTCGGCCGAGCCGGACGATTTCATCCTCGAAGGCGGCCGCGTCGCAGACGGCACCGGGGCGCCGGTCTTTTTCGCCGACGTGGCCGTTCGGGGCGGACGGATCACCGCGATCGGCCGCCTCGGGGGTCGGGCCGCGAACCGCCGGATCGACGCGCGCGGGCTGATCGTCGCGCCGGGGTTCATCGACCTCCTGGGCCAGTCCGAGTACAACGTGCTCGTCGACTCGCGCGCCGCCTCCAAGATCACCCAGGGGATCACGACGGAGGTGACGGGCGAAGGAGACTCCATCGCTCCGATCGACCAGAAAGCGCTCGAGGAAGGCTCCGATACCTGGAAGAAGTACGGCGTGACGCCCGACTGGACGACGCTCGACGGATATTTCCGCTCGCTCGAGAAGCGAGGCACCGCCGTGAACATGGCGACGTTCGTCGGCTCGGGCGGCATCCGCGCGATGGTCGTCGGGAGGGAGAACCGGCCGGCGACTCCCGCGGAGATTGCGCGCATGGAGGAGATCGTGGACCGCGCGATGAAGGAAGGCGCGCTCGGGGTCTCCTCCTCGCTCCAGTACATCCCCAACATCTATTCGTCGACGGAGGAGCTCATCGCGCTCGCCAGGGTGGCCGCGCGCTACGGCGGCGCCTACTTCACCCACCAGCGCTCCGAGTCGGGCCGCATCGACGCGTCGCTCGATGAAGTGTTCCGCATCGCGCGCGAAGCGAACGTCCGTACACAGATCTGGCATCTCAAGACGGCATACAAACCGAACTTCGGCCGCATGCCGTCCGTCCTGAAGCGGATCGAGGAGGCGCGCGCGGCGGGCATCGACGTCGCCGCCAACCAGTACCCCTATACGCGCGCGTCGAACGGCCTCGACGCCTGCCTGCCTCCCTGGGTCCGGGAAGGCGGGCGGGACGCCCTCCTGAAGCGCCTCTCCGACCGCGCCGTGCGCGAGAAGGTCAAGGCCGACATGGACAGGACGGGCGCCGACTGGGAGAACCAGTACGCAGGCTCGGGGGGCGCCGACGGCATCATGATCGCGAGCGTTCTCGCGTCGGAGCTGAAGCCGCTCGAGGGCAAGACGATCGCGGAGATCGCGAAGCAGCAGGGCAAGGACCCGCGGGACGTCGTGATCGACGTCGTCCTCGCCGACCGCGCCAACACGTCCTGCATCATCTCGATCATGGACGAGGCCGACGTGCGCGCCGCCCTCGCGCATCCCCTGGTCTCCTTCGGCACGGATTCCGGGGCGCACGCCACCGACGGCATCCTTTCCAAAGAGGGCTCGCATCCGCGAGGGTGGGGCTCGGCGGCCCGCATCCTCGGGCATTACGTCCGCGACGAAAAGGTCCTGCGCCTCGAAGAGGCGGTGCGGAAAATGACGTCGTTCGCCGCGGAGGCGGCCGGCCTCGCGGATCGCGGCCTCGTGAAGACCGGCTTCCCCGCCGATCTCGCCGTCTTCGATCCCGCGCGCGTGCGCGACCGTTCGACCTTCACCGAGCCGAACCAGTACAGCGAGGGGTTCCGCTTCGTCGCCGTCAACGGAGTCCTGGTCGTGGACGACGGGAAGATCACCGGAAAGACTCCGGGGCGCGCGCTGCGCGGCCCGGGCTACGCGGGGGCGAGCGCGGGCGCAGGCGCGGGTGAACGCACGGCGGCGGCCTCCCGGTAGAGGCTCACGACCGCGCCTCTTTCCGGCGCAGCCGCCGCTCCCCCAGGATGGGGGCGCTGCGGGGGATCTTGCGCCGCTCGAGACCGAACTGCTCGATCGCGTGCTTCTCGATGTGCGCCATCGCCTCCTCGACGGAATCCGTAAACAGGAGCAGATGGAGATCGTCCGCGCTGATCGTTCCGGCCTGGACCATCTCCTCGAGGAAGGCGACGAGCGGTTTCCAGTAATCCTTCCCGATCAGGACGACCGGAAAGCTCTCGATCTTCTTGTTCTGGATGAGCGTGACGGCCTCGAACAGCTCGTCCATCGTGCCGACGCCTCCGGGCATCACGACGAAGGCGTACGAGTACTTGACGAGCATGACCTTGCGGACGAAGAAATACCGGAAGGTCACGTACGTGTCGAGGTAGGGGTTCAGCTTCTGCTCGGACGGCAGGACGATGTTGCAGCCCACGGAGGGACCGCCGGCCTCCCGCGCGCCGCGATTGGCGGCTTCCATGATCCCGGGCCCGCCGCCCGTCATGACCGTGAACCCCATCCGCGCGAGCGCTGAGCCGACCTTGCGGGCGAGCTCATAGTACGGGTGCGTTTCGGGAAAGCGCGCGGAGCCGAAGACGGTCACGCACGGCCCGACGAAATGGAGCGCCCGGAACCCCTTGATGAGCTCCCAGAGGATCTTGCCGACGGAGTAGAGCTCGCGGCTCCGGGACTTCGGCCCCTCGAGGAAAACGCGCTCGTCCGGCTCGGGCTCGGGAGGCTGGACCCGCGCGAAGCCTGCCGTATCTTTCGGTTCCGGGGGAACGACAGCCACGGCGCGCACTCTAACGCGTTCAAGAGAGGAAAGAGGAAAGAGGAGAGAGGGGAAGATGAGAAGCCGCGCCCTTCCCGCCGATCCGAACCATCCGCTCGCCGCGTGACGAGTCTCCCGACGAAGGAGGGAGGAGCCTCACGCGGCGGGAGCCGGAGCGGTCGCGCGTGAGCGCGACCGCGGAGGCGACGGATTACCTGCGCGTCACCAGGATCCCCGCGCCGGCGAGCAGCAGCGCGAAGCCTGCCAGGGCCCATTCCGAGAGCGTCGGGATCGATCCCCCCGGTCCGCCGCCGGGATTCGGAGACGGCGCCACGGTGGGGACCCCGACTGTCGTGGTCGGTGTGGGAGTGAGAGTCGGCGTCGAGACGCCGGCCGGGGGCGTCGTCGTCACGGTCGGTGTCGTAGACG
>JBDTOO010000052.1:0-25256 GCA_039933215.1 Acidobacteriota bacterium | reverse complement strand
GCCGCCTCGAAGCGCTCTATCCCAGACGGCACCGATTCTCCGTTCATAACCTCGAGAAGGGCGGGTGCGAAGCCGCGATCGAGATCCCGCTCCTGCTGGCACCGCGACGTGAGGTCGAGGCCCGCGGACGCGACGAGGCCGCGAGCCGCCGCGTCTCCGCGTAAACCGTCGCCTCCGCGGTCGCCCTGCGGAGGCGACCGCTGCCGCGGCGAACAGATGTTTAAGTTCGGCGGAACTCACCTGACGGACTTCGGTTTCTCCGACGCGTTCATCTAGCCGGAATGGGAGCCCCGGGGCCGGAGCGGCCCCCGGAGGAGGCGATGAGGCAGGGAGCACACCGCTGAAACAAGAGCCTCGCGGCGTCTGCGACCGAACCAACCAGCGGCGGCGCGGTCGTGGCCCAGAGGCCTCGCCGCTGCCGACGCAAGGGGCGCAGCCGGACCCGGGGCGTCTACGTCAGGTGCGACGGGAGATGAAGTACGGGATCGCAATCCGCGCGGAGAGGAGTCGGGGCTCGACGGCTAGATCATCCCCTCGCGAAACGCCGCCAGCCGGCGGCGGTACGTGCTGCTCATGGTCAGCGTCGTACCGTCCTTCAACGTGACGCCGTAGTCGCCGTTGAAGAGAGGATAGAGATCCTTGATCCGCTCGATGTGGACGATGTGGGAACGGTGGATCCGAAGGAAGCGGGATGGATCGAGGCGGGCCTCGATGCCGGCCGTCGAGAGATGGTAGAGGTACTCGGCCGTGCCGACGTGCAGCACGACGTCGTTCTTCTGCGACTCGATCCAGTCGATGTCGCGGATGCGGACGAAACGGCTGCGCCCCTCGGCTTTCACGAGAAGCCACTCGGGCCAGCGGCGCGGAGCGGGTCCTGCGGGCTTCGATTCGGCGGGCGGCGTCCCTCTCTCGATCTGCGCGGCGGCGCGCCGCAGCGCCTGGCGCATGCGCTCGGGATCGACGGGTTTCAGGAGGTAGTCGGCGGCGCGGACGTCGAAGGCGCGAACCGCGTACTGGTCGAAGGCGGTGACGAAGACGATCGCCGGGGCCGACGCGGCGCCGAGCATCCGGACGACGTCGAATCCGCCGAGTCCGGGCATCTCGATGTCTAAGAGCACGAGGTCGGGCTGCAGCCGCTCGATCGTCTCGATCGCCTGGTATCCGTCGGCGCACTCCCCGACGACCTCGATCTCTTCCTCCTGGCGGAGGAGGCCGCCCAGCCACTGGCGCGCCGGCGGCTCGTCGTCGACGATCAGCGTGCGGATCCGCTGTCCCTGCCTCGGTGCCCGGGTGACGGCTTGGCTCATCGCTGGGCCTTTCCCGTCCAGCGTACCAACTCCGGTTCGCCGAACGCACCAACTCTCGTGGGGGTTACGAAAAGGCGGGGGTGCGAGTTTCAGGCCCAGGCGGGACTTCCGGCGGCATCGTCGGCCCCACCGGATCCAAGGGTTTGGATGGAGGCTCCGCCGGGACGCTCTAGCGGAGGTGCTTCTTGCGGTAGAGCGTCCGGCGGCTGATGCCGAGCATCCGGGCGGCCCGGCTCTTGTTGCCGCCGGCGAGCTTCAGGACCTTCCGGATGTGCTGCTCTTCGAGCGCGCGCAGATTCGGTGTCGCGTCCGAGGGGGCGGCTTCCGCCCCGGAGGCCTGGGCCCACCCGGCTCCCGGGAGCCACTGGAGGTCCTCGATGCGGATGACCCCGCCGCGCGCCAGGGTCGCCGCCCCTTCGAGCAGATTCTCGAGCTCCCGGACGTTGCCCGAGAACTGATGCGACAGAAGGGCGGCGAACGCCTCGCGCTCGAGCGACAGCGGCTCCCGCCCTTCGCGGGCGGCGAACCGCTCGAGGAAATGGCGCGCGAGGCGCGGGATGTCCTCGCGCCTCTCGCGCAGGGGCGGAAGAACGATCTCGACGACGCGCAGGCGGTAGTAGAGGTCTTCGCGGAAGAGGCCCTCGGCGATGCGCTCCGCGAGCGGAGCGTTCGTGGCGGCGAGCACGCGGACGTCGATCGAGACACTCTTGCGGCCGCCCACGCGCTCGAACTCGCGTTCCTGGAGCACGCGCAGGAGCTTCGCCTGGAGCCCGAGCGGCATGTCGCCGATCTCGTCCAGGAAAAGCGTCCCGCCGTTGGCGCTCTCGAGCCTCCCGGGCCGCGCGTCGACGCCCGTGGCGACGCCCCGCTCGATGCCGAAGAGCTCGGACTCGAGGAGAGTCTCCGGAAGCGAGGCGCAGTTGATGGCGACGAACGGCTTTTCCGCGCGGTCGCTCCGCGCGTGGATCATCCGGGCGACCAGCTCCTTGCCGGTCCCGCTCTCGCCGCGAATCAGCACGGAGGTCCGGGACGGCGCGACGCGTCCGGCGAGATCGAGGACGCGGCGCGCGGCCGGCGAGTCTCCGATGAAGACGCGGCCGGCGGCCGACCGCCCCGTCGCGTCGAGCAGCCGGCGATTCTCTTCCTCCAGGCGCTCCCGTTCGCGCGTGAGCCTCTCCAAGTGCCGGCGGTTCTCGATGGCCATCCCGCAGAGGCCCGCGAGAGAGGAGAGAAACCGCGCGTCCTCTTCGTCGAAGGCGGCTCGCCCTCCCCGCCGGATCTCCTTGTCCGCCAGGACGAGCACGCCGACCGTGCGCCCGGCGGCCCGGATCGCGACGCCGATCGCCGCCCAGACGGGGGTCCGGAGCACGCGGGTGTCGCCGGCGAGAACCGCGGCCTCCGACCGGGCCACGGACGTCAGGAACTCGTCTTCCGCAACCGCGGGATCCGGAAGCCGGCGAGGGAAGCCGACGCGCGATTCCGCGAAGCGTTCGCCCCCTTCCCCGAAGGTCGCGAGGTAGCCGCGGGCGGCGTCGAGCACCCCGACGGCGCGGCCGAGCACGTCTTCGACGAGGGCGTTCTCGTCCGGGAGCGCTCCCAGGGAGAGCCCCGCGTCGTACAGCGTTTCGAGAAGGAGGAGCTTGTGCTGGACGGCGAACTCGCGGCCCGCGGTCTCGCGGCCGCGAAGCTGGCTCGAAACCTCGCGGCCTTCGCGTGCGGCGCTCGACCCGCTGTCGGTACCCGAGCCGGCCTGCACGTACATGCCGCACCTCCTCGAAGCCGTTCCACCGTCGGTGCGCCGAAACGTCCCAGCGTGCCCCTCGCCCCGGGAAAAATGCGGGCGGCTCCGAAACGGAGCCGCCCGACTAAGGAGGCACTGACGGATGCAAAGCTAAGAGGGGGCGCAGCTTCCGGCAACGACCTTGGGACGAAGACGGAGGATGGCAGGACGACACGGCGGGAAAGCGGGACGAAAGGGCCCGCCGATCGGCGCCGAAACGCCGGAAAACGGGCGAAAACGTCAGCCGCGGCGGCGCGCGAAGGGGATCCGGGAGGGGCCCGCTCCGATGACGAGTCCCGTCATCGCGCCCGACCCGTCGCGCTCGAACAGGATCACGCCGACTTCCGGGTCCTGGTACGCGTCCGCGAAGAGCGGCTCCAGCCGCTCGGGATCGGCGCCGCGCCGGTGGAGCACGAGGCGGCCGCCCTCGTCGGCGATGCGGTACTCCGCGTCGAGCTCGTCGCTGAAATATCGGCCGGCATAGCGGGAGAGATCCGCACCGGCGGGGGACGGGGCGACCCTCTTCCAGACGGAGGGTTTTTCGTCCGGGCTCTCGGAATAGCTCTCCGTCAGGACGGCGCCGCCGGCGGGGGCCTCGAGCCGGAGGTCGATCGAGCTGCCGGCGATCCCGAACCGTCCCGGCGTGCGGAGAACCATCGGGTGCTCCGCGCCCGAGGCCTGGTAGAGCAGCCGGCCGTCGGCCGCTCGGATCCGCCGGACTTCGAAAGCCGACGGGC
Organism: Acidobacteriota bacterium; assembly: GCA_039933215.1. Classification (GTDB taxonomy): domain Bacteria; phylum Acidobacteriota; class Thermoanaerobaculia; order UBA5066; family Gp7-AA6; genus JALYUA01. The sequence goes on along the minus strand of JBDTOO010000052.1, from coordinate 21,432 downwards.
TCCAGTACACACCGGCCCAGGACGCGGCGTCCCCCGGAGCGCCGGGGGCGGGTGGAGCGTCCCCGGCGGGCGGAGCGCCGGCGGCGGCCTCCTCGGCCTGGCCGAGCTCGGGAAGGTAGACGGCGGCGACGGACCGCGCGAGGCGGCCCGGCTGCGCGTCCCGCTCGTTGCAGAGCACGAAGACCGAAACGCGCTTCTCCGGATACCGCAGGAACTCGGCGCGGTAACCGACCCAGCTTCCGCCGTGGTGCACCCGCCGGAGGCCCCGATCGGTGCCGACGCGGAGCCCGAGCGCGTAGTCGATCGGCTTTCCGGCCGCGACGCCCGGTCGGAGCATCTCGGTGAGCATCTCGGGGCCCCCGACGACCGGCTGCTCGAAGTTGCGGTCCCACCGCGCGAGATCGAGAACGGTCGTGTTCAGCCCGCCGTCTCCGTTCTGCTCCCAGTCGGACATCGCGACGCGGAATCCGCCCTCCTGGCGCGAGGAGTAGCCCGTCGCGCGGCGCGGGACGATCTGGCGGTGATCGTTCATGTACTCCGTGCTCCGCATGCGGAGCGGCCGAAAAATGCGCTCGCGGGCAAAGTCGCGCAGGCTCCTCCCGGAAACGCGCTCCACCACGACGGAGAGGAGAAAGTAGCCCGTGTTGCTGTAGCGGTACCCGGACCCGGCCGGAAAATCGACGCCCTTCTGGCGCGAGAGAATCTCGAGCGCCTCCCGGTCGGTCGTGACGTCGGCGGAGCGCGCTCCCGCGAGCGACAGCAGGTTCGTGTAATCGCGCAGGCCGCTCGTGTGATGGAGGAGATGTCGAATCGTGACGGGGTCCGCCCAAGCGGGCAGCTCGGGAACGTGGCGGCGGATCGGGTCGTCCAGAGACAGCTTCCCGTCCCGGGACAGAAGGACGATGCTCGCCGCCGCGAATTGCTTCGCCACCGATCCGATGTCGAAGACCGTGTCGGGGGTGATCGCCACGCCGTGCTCGAGGCTCGCCATCCCGTATCCGCGCGCGCGGACGACGCGCCCGTCGCGGACGACGGCGAGGGCGCAACCGGGAGAGTCGTTCCGGTCATAGGCGCTGAACACGGCGTCGACCGCGTCCGCGGCATTCGAGGCCCCCGATCCGGCGGCGGCCGCCGTGCCCTTCCCGGAGATGGCCTCGCCCGGGCGCGCGCCGGCGGTGCGGCCTTCGTTCCACACCTTCTGCCCGTTGACCCAGACGACGCGGACGCCCTCGGAGAGCCGGCCCGGATCCTCGAAGGTCGAACGGTCCACGATGGTCTCGGGATCGAAGAGGACGAGATCGGCCTTCATGCCGGCGGCGATCCGGCCCCGGTCCTTCAATCCGAGCCGGCGTGCCGGCAGAGACGTCATCTTCCGGATCGCTTCCGCGAGCGAGAACCAGTGATTCTCGCGGACGTACCGCCCGAGCACCCGCGGATAGGTGCCCGCGCCGCGCGGGTGGCTCGATCCGATCCCTCCGTCGCTCGCGACCATGACCCAGGGGCTCTTGTAGAAGACGCGGACGTCGTCTTCTTTCATGGAGTGCCCGATGATGTCGGCCCCGCCGTCCTTCACGATCCGGATGAAGAGCTCGACGGGGGTGATCTTGAGCTCGCGCGCGATCTGCTCCATGTTCTTCGAGACGAACTCGGGGTGCTTGCGGCATTCGGTGATCGTGACGCGGTCCGGTCCTCCCACGTCCGCGAGCGCCCGTTCGACGCTCGCCGGGTCGTCATATTTCTTGTTGGGAACGAGGACCTCGATGTTCGCGTGCCACGCCTCGTACGGATAGCAGTCCGCCAGGATGTCCTGTCCGCTCGCGATCGCCTTCTCGATGCGCGCGGCGAAATCCCGCGCGCGTCCCCAGACACCGACGGTCGCGAGCTTGATATGGGAGATCTGGAGAGGGATCCGGGCCTCGCGGCCGATCCGGATGGCCTCCTCCAGCGCCTCGAAGCTCTTGTCGGCCTCGTCCCTCATATGGGTCATGTAGAAGCCGCCGCCAGCCGCGGCCGCGCGCGACATTTCCACGAGCTCGGGCGTCTCGCTGTAGCTTCCCACCTCGTATTCGAGCCCCGAGGAGAGGCCGACGGCGCCTTCCCGCATTGCCTGTGCGACGAGCTGGCTCATGCGGGCCGCCTCGGCCGCCGTGGCCGGGCGCTTGAAATCCTTGCCCATCACCATCTCGCGGACGGTCGCGTGCCCGACCAGGGCGAGCACGTTCACCGCGGCCGGAGACTTCCGGCGGGCGTCCAGGTAGTCGGCGATCGGCCAGGGGGACTCCCCGTCGGCCCCCACGACCAGCGTGGTGATGCCCTGAGACACCTGTGTCGCGGCCAGAGGATCGGTCGAGAGCCCTCCCGTCGAGTGGTTGTGGACGTCGATGAACCCGGGCGCGAGCACCAGCCCGTCGCCGCGGATGACCGTTTCCCCCTTGCGGGGCGCGAGTTTTCCGACCTCGACGATCCGGTCGCCCTCGACGCGGACGTCCTGTTTCGAGAGCGGGCGGCCCGTCCCGTCGGCCACCCGGGCCCCGGTGACGCGGAAGGATTCGGCCGAGGCGGGAAGACCCGCCGCGAGGAGCAGCGCTCCGGCGGCCAGGGCTTTTCGGAACATAAGACCTCCTGAAAAGGAGCCGAAACGGCGAGTCGAATTCCCCGAGAGCCTATCGCGGTGGACGGAACGGATTCGGATCCGTCCAGGCGGGTATTCAGGTTCTTGATCCGTCGTTCAATTTTTTGTTCGGGCGGCGGCGGCGCCCGCTCCACCTCCTCGCGGGAAATAGATTGGCCGCGGCACGCGCGCGATAGATAATTCGCGGCGCAACCGAGATCTCTCCAATACTCCTGTCGAACCATGGAGGTCGAAAAATGAAAACAGCCGTCGCAGCCGTGGTGCTCCTCATTGGAATGGCTGCGGGCCTCATGGCGCAGGAGAACACCGGAAACGTGTACGGGCACGCGACCGACGACCAGAACAACGGAGTGCCGGGAGCGACGGCCACCCTGACCGGCGCGTTCGCTCCGCGCTCGACCGTCTCGGACGAGAAGGGCTACTTCCGCTTCCTCCGCGTCGCGCCGGGCCGGTACAAGCTGGCGGTCTCGATCCCCGGCTTCAACACCGTCAATTTCGAGAACGTGGTCGTCACCCTGGGCAAAGACACGAACCTCGACGTTCCCATGGCTCTCTCGAAGATTTCGGAGACGGTGACCGTCACGAGCTCCACCCCGCTCATCGACGAGCGCAAGGTCGAGACGGGCATCACGTTCACGCAGGAAGAGCTCACCCAGATCCCCACGTCCCGCGACATCTATTCGCTCATGCAGCAGGTCCCGGGGATCCTGCTCGATACGGTCAATGTGGGCGGCGCCGCGAGCGGCTCGATCGGAGGCCCGGACTTCACGACCAAGGGATCGGGCAACGTCACCTACCAGGTGGACGGGGCCACGGTGACCGACAACTCGTACGGCGCGTTCCAGGGCGGCCAGGCCCGCCAGAACGGCGGTACGAGCATGTATTTCGACTTCGACACGTTCGATCAGGTCCAGGTCTCGACGGGCGGGTCGCTCCTCGAGCTCCAGACGCCGGGGACTACGATCAACGTCGTCACCAAGCGCGGCACCAACGACCTCAAGGGGTCTGCCCGGTTTCTCTATGCGTCCGACCGCTGGCAGGCGTCGAACACGCCGGACGAGGCGGTGACGCAGGGCTTCGAAACGGACAGCACGCGATTCATCCGCGAGTACGGCGCGGAGATCGGCGGACCGATCCTGAAGGATCGCCTCTGGTTCTGGGGATCGGTGTCCCGCCAGGACATCTCTCTGAATCTGACGGACCTGAACCCGGTGACCGGACGCCCGGCCGTCTCGACGGCGGTGTTGAAGCCGTGGACGGCCAAGCTGAACCTCAACATCACGAGCTCGAACTCCGCCTCGCTCTATTTCCAACGGAGCGACCGAGAGGAGACCAACCGGGGCCTCTCGGAAAGCCGGCCGATCGACACGACGAGAAACCTCTCGATTCCCACGAACTTCTACAAGCTCGAAGACAACCACATCTTCTCGCCGAGTCTCGTCGGAAACGTCTTCATCAGCTACCAGGACGCTCACTACGACAGCATTCCGGTGAGCGGGCCGAACGCCCAGGTCGTCTACGACGTCGACGGCGTCTACCATAACGGCTATCTCCTCTACACGACCAAGAATCCTCAGTACCAGGGCAACACGAACGTCTCGAAGTTTTTCAACACGGGTTCCGTCAACCACGAGCTGAAGTTCTCCTTCAACTACCGGCGGCAGGTGAACGACTCGTCGTCGGCGTGGCCCGGCGATCAGATCGTCGCGTCGGAATATTCGAGCCTCGCCCAGATCACGCGCGGCGTCCGCGCGATCTATAAGACGGAGTACTACACCGCGACGCTCGGCGACACGCTCACGACCGGCAACCTGACGGTCAACGCGGGACTGCGCTACGACTACCAGCGGGGGCGCAACCTGCCATCGTCGGCGGCCGCGAACACCGTGTTTCCCGATCTTCTGCCCGCCGTCCAGTTCAACGGCAACGACGGCTACCCCTTCCACTTCTCGAACCTCGAGCCGAGGCTCTCCGCCACCTATGCGCTCGGACAGAACAAGAAGACGCTCCTGCGCGCCTCTTACGCGAGATACGCCGATCAGCTCGGGTTCATCACGTATCAGATTAACGGCCTGCCGATCGTCAGCGGCTTCTACTACGACTGGAACGACGCCAACGGCGACCATCGGGTTCAACGAGATGAGGTCGATCTCGACAACGGCTTCAATTCCTTCTACAACGTCGATCCTTCGGTGGCTCCCAATCCGCCGAACGCCCTCGCGTCCAACTTCAAGACGCCGACCACCGACGAGCTCACATTTGGACTCGACCACCAGCTCTTCACGGATTTCGCCGTCTCGGGGACTTACACATACCGGCACGCGAAGGATCTCCAGGCTCGATTGCCACTGGGCGCGGACGCGTCGACATGGGACTTCCGCAACAACGCGACCGGGACGGCGGTCGCCGCGAACGGGTTCACGCTCCCGTTCAGTGTGCCGTTCTACTACCTGACGCTCACGGATCCGCCATCCGGCGACCTGTTCCTGAACCGTCCCGCGGCGACGCAGAACTACCACGGCGTCGAGGTGTCCCTCGTCAAGAGGCTTTCGAACAAGTGGATGCTGCGGGCGAGCGGGGGGTGGAACGACTGGACGCAGAACATCCCGCCGGAAGCCGTCATCAACCCCAACAACGACTGGGGCCGGGCGGGACCGAACACCGACGGCGGGCCCGTCGTCGGTTTCTCGAGCAAGTCCACCATCTGGGTCAACGCCCGCTGGCAGTTCAACGTCACGGGCCTCTATCAGTTTCCCCTGGGAATCAACTTCGGCGCGAACTTCTTCGGCCGCGAGGGCTATCCGCAGTCCTACTACGTCCGCGCGTGCTCCCGATGCGCCGACATCGACGGGACGCGCTATCGCAACCTGATCGGCAACATCGACTCCTTCCGGCTCGACAACGTCTATGAGCTCGACGTGAGGCTCGAGAAGACGTTCAACATCGGACCGGTGGCGCTCTCGGCGACGGCCGAGCTCTTCAACGTCGCCAACAACAACACCGTTCTGCAGCGCGGAAGCCGGGTGGGGGACTTCGACAACCGCCCGGGGCGCAATACGTTCACGCAGACGAGCTCGTTCAACGAGATCCTCGAGACCCAGAGTCCGCGCATCCTACGTCTCGGGGGACGCATCACCTTCTGATTGGAATCCGGCGTACTCTTCAGGGCCCGTTCGGGAATTCCCGAACGGGCCCTTGCTTTTTGTTGAACCCGGTGAACTCTCGAGCTCTCCTCTTCGCCCTGCTCGGCCTCGCCGCTGCGGCGGCGTGCCGGCGCGCGGAAGCGCCCGCCGCCGGGTCGACCGCGAAGGGCATTTCGGCGCGTCCGGCTCGGGACGTCGTCCTGATCACCATCGACACGCTCCGCTACGACGCGACAGGCTTCGATGGGAACTCCCGGCGCACGACCCCCAACCTCGACCGGATGGCCGCGGCGGGCCGGGTCTTCTCATCCGCGCACTCCCACAACGTCATCACGCTGCCGTCGCACACGAACATCCTGACGGGGCTCTACCCCTACGAACACGGAGTGCGGGAGAACGCCGGCTTTCGGTTGAACGCGAAGGTCGAGACGATCGCGACGCGACTGAAGGCGCGCGGCTTTGCCACGGGGGCGTTCGTCGGCGCGTTCCCGCTCGACTCGCGATACGGACTCGCGACCGGCTTCGACGTCTACGAGGAGATGTACAAGCAGACGGAGGAGCCCGAAGACTTCCAGATCCAGCAGGCGCGCGCCGGCGAGGTTATCGCGCGGGCCATCGACTGGTACGCAAGCCAGTCCGGCCGGCCCCGGTTCCTGTGGGTCCACGTCTACGATCCGCACGCGCCCTACGACCCGCCGGCCGCCTGGGGCAGCCGGTTTCCCGATGACCCGTATCTGGGCGAAGTCGCTTACACGGACTCCGCCCTCGCGCCTCTTCTCTCGGCGGTCATGCCCGTCCGGCCGTCGCCGCTGCTCGTCGTCACGGGTGACCACGGCGAGGCGCGCGGGGAGCATGGGGAGCTGACACACGGGCTCTTCGCCTACGAGGCGACGCTGCACGTCCCGATGGTCGTCTGGTGCCCCGACCTCGTCTCCCCCGGTCGCGACACGGAGCCGGCCCGCCACGTGGACTACCTGCCGACCGTCCTGGACGTGCTCGGTGTCGAGAAGCCCGCGGACCTCCACGGCCGGTCGCTCCTGGCCGACCGCCGAAACGGCAAGGCGCCCGTCGACTCCTACTTCGAGTCGCTCTCGGCGACGCTGAACCGCGGCTGGGCGCCGCTGCGCGGCCTGACCCTGGGCGCCGAGAAATTCATCGACCTGCCGGTGCCCGAGCTCTACGACCTCGAGAAGGATCCCGCCGAGGCGCACAACCTGACAGCAGGCGGCACGATGCCGGACGCGTTGCGACGGTTGCGCAAGCGGCTGACGGAGATCCCGGCCGGCTCCCTCGACCGGGCGACGGTGGGCGCGGAAGAGGCGGCGAAGCTCCGGAGTCTCGGCTACCTCGCCGGGTCCGCGGCGGCGCGGCAGTCCTACGGACCGGCGGACGACCCCAAGAATTTGATCGACGTCGACCGCCAGCTCCACCGGATCGTCGAGCTCTTCCAGCAGCAGAAGAGCACGGAGGCGATTCCGATCGCGCGGAAGCTCGTCCTCGAACATCCGAAGATGAAGGCGGGATATCTCCAGCTCGGTTATCTCCTGCAGCAGCACGGCGACCCGAACGGCGCGATCGCGGTCTACGAGAAGGCGGCCGCCAACGGTCTGGGCGGCGAGAGTCTCGATCGCAAGCGCGCTCTCGTGCTCTCCGAGAACGGCCGGCCCGACGATGCGGTCCGGCTTCTCGAGCCGCATCGCGAGAGTGAAGACCTGGAAACGCTGAACGCTCTCGGAATCGCGCTGTCCGACGCGGGCCGGCCGGAGGACGGGCTCGTCGTGTTCTCCCGGGCTCTCACGCTCCAGCCCCGCAACGCGCTCGCGTTCCTGAATTCCGGCATCGCGCAATTGAAGCTCGGGCGGCTCGAACAGGCCCGCCAGAGTCTCGAGACGGCGCTCTCGATCTCGCGCCGCAGCCCCCGCGCGTTGAACGCCCTCGGCGTCGTCTGGTCCCGCCTCGGTCAGCCTGCGAAGGCGGTCGACGCCTGGTCGAAGTGCGTACGCGTCGACCCGCAGCAGTACGACGCCCTCTACAACCTGGGCCGGGTCGCGGGCGAGCTCGGCGACTGGAAACGATCGCGCGAGGCCTTGAAGCAGTTCGTCGACACCGCCCCGCCGAAACGTTACGCCAACGACATCCGGGAGGTCCGCGCCGTCCTCGCCTCTCTCGACCGCGGGCGCTGATCCTCCCCTTTCGGACACGGCCGTCGGAGAGCTCAGCGAGTCAGCGGTCGGGGTTACCCCTCGTCCCACTCGCGCCGCCCCCCTTCTCGAGGATCGCCAGAGCGCCGCGCACTTCCGCGATGTCCCGCGCATAACGCGCCTTCGGCGCGGTCGCCACGAACCGCTCCATGGCCTCCCGCGCGCGGGCCCGCTCGCCCAGACGCATCGCGACCCGCGCGACGTTGTAGAGCGCGTCGTACTGCTTCGGATCGTGCTTGAGGGCGCTCGACCAGGCGTCGAGCGCCTTCGCGGGCTCGTTGCTCTGCATGAGCGCGACACCGAGCGCGTTCCAGGCCCGCGGGTTGCGCTCGTGGATGGCGAGCGCCTTCTCCAGGTTGTCGCGGGCCTCGGCGACTCTTCCCACCTTCAGCAGGGCGATGCCCGAGTTCTGGTACGCGAAGGCGTTGCCCGGGTCGATCTCCAGGACGCGCGCGAAGACGCGGAGAGCCTCGCCGCCCCGTCCCGAGTCCGAGAGCGCGATGCCGAGGGCGTTCAGGGTCTCGGTGTCGAGGCTCTTCTCGTACGGGGCGAGAACCGCCACGGCGTCTTTCGGCCGGTCCATCTCGGAGAGGATCAGCGCGCGCCGCCGGTCGAGCGTCTCGGCGCCCGCCCCGTTGGCGCGGCCCTGCTCGAGGACGCGCATCGCCTCGGCGAGGTCCCCCTTCTCGCGGAGGAGAAAAGAGAGGTGCTCGTATCCCATCCGCATGCGCGGGTTCTCGGCCACGAGCTCCCTCGCCAGCCGCAGCGCGCCGGCGTTGTCGCCGCTCTGCACGAGCTCGACGAACCGGTGGAGCTGACGATCGACGGCGATGCGGTTCTTGGGATCGTCCTCGGGCCCGTACGACGACCTCGGCTCCGATGAGCCGGAAAGGTACCCCAGGGACCGCAGCTTCGCCGCCTCTTCGGATCCGACCGGCCCCGGCTGCGTCGGCCCCGCGGGAATCGCCAGAAGGTCCTTCCGCATCCGCCGAAGATCATCCGGCCGTGCCGGCGCGAGGTTGTTTCGCTCCCCGGGATCCTTCGCCATGTCGTAGAGCTCGGGCAGGGGCAGATCGATGTACTTCCGCTCGCCCCGCACCAGGCCCCGCAGCGGCGCCCAGCCTCGGTTGAAGTTGGCGGAGAGCGACTCGAAGTAGGAGTCGCCCCCCTCCCCTTCCCGGCGCCCGAGAAGGGAAACGCCCGGCCGGTCGGAGCCGGAGTCCGCTCCGGCGGCCTTCAGGATCGTCGGCAGGATGTCGACGTGGCGCGCGGGCGCCGCGTCGCGGCCCGGTTCGACGGCGCCCGGGCACCAGACGAAGAGTGGCACGTGAAGAGTGGGCTCGTAAGCGAACAGGCCGTGGGTGAGCTCCCCGTGGTCTCCCCGCGCCTCGCCGTGGTCGCTCGTTACGATGAGAAGCGGCGCAGGACGCGTTTCGCGCACGGCATCGAGCAGCGGCGCCAGCGCGGAGTCGGTATACGCGACCTCTCCGAGATACGGATCGTCCGAGAAGCGCTCGCGGAAACCGGCGGGCGGATCGTACGGGGCGTGCGGATCGTAGAGGTGCACCCAGAGAAAACGCGGCTTTCCCGCGCGGGCGCGATACCAGTCGAGCGCGGCCGCGACGACCTCCGCGCCCCGGCTCTGCTCGATCTGGAGCTCGAGCGGGTGGTCGACCTGCCGGTAGAGCTCGTCGTACGTGCCGAACCCCCGGGAGAGCCCGTAGCGGGAATCGAGGACGAACGCGGAGACGAAGGCGCCCGTCTCGAAGCCCTTTTCCGAGAGCAGGGTGGCGGCGGTCGCGACGCCCCGGTCCAGCCGGAAGCCGGTGTTGTCCCGCACGCCGTGCTGCCAGGGGTACCGGCCGGTCAGGATGTTCGTGTGAGACGGCAGAGTCAGGACGTTGTGGGCGTGCGCGCGCGCGAAGACACGGCCCTCCGACGCGAACCGGTCGAGAACCGGCGTCGTCCCCCGGGCGCTTCCGTCGAAGCCAACCGCGTCGTACCGCAGGGTGTCGATCGTCACGAGGACGACATCGCGCACGGAAGGCGGCGGCGGCGCCGGAGCCAAAGATCGGCGGCACCCGGCCGCCAGCAGGAGGAAGCCCGCCGCGATCCCTCGCGCGGTCCGCACGCCCCTCATCGGGCCGGCTGCCGGACGGGCCGCCGGGACTGCCCCATCCGCTGCGCCTCGCGCTCGAGAAACGCGGCGGTTTCTCGATCGCCCACGAGACGCGCGGTTTCGATGGCCGCGTGGTAGGCGCCGGCGCCCGGCGCCGCGTGGACTCCGGCGAGGAGCGTGCGCCGCGCGAGCTCGGGCCGTCCCTGGCTCGCGTAAAAGAGCGCGAAGTTGCACCACGCCTGCGCGTTCTCCGGAAACACGCGCATCTCCTCCTGGAACGCCGCTTCCGCTTCGGCATCCCGGCCGAGACGCGCGAGGATGTCTCCGCGCAAGCCGCTCGCGGCGGAGATCGACAGCAGGTTCTTCTCGCGGGTGAGGCGCGCGAGCTCGTCCAGATGCGCGAGCGCGCCCGGCAGATCTCCCCTCTCCCGGGCGATCTGCGCGAGGATCAGGAGCGGCACGCGCCGGCCCGGCCGGTCCCCGAGGGCGAGGCGTGCCTCCGATTCCGCGCCGGGCAGGTCGCGGCTCGCGAGGGCGATCCTCGCCATCGTTTCGTGGACCTGCGGTGATCCCGCGGCCTCCGCGAGGCGCGCGTATTTCCTCGCGTCGTCGAGCTTTCCCGTCTCGAGGAAGAACTGCGACATTTCGAGCAAGAGCGGCGCATTTCCCGGCGCCAGGCGGTCGGCGGCGCGGAAAGCGTCGAGCGCCTCATCGTCGCGGCCGAGCTGCCGCAGAGTCTGGGCGTAGATCTGCCAGGCGTCGACCATCGAGGGTCGCTTCGCCACGAGAGACGCGAGATGCGCCGCGGCTCGTTCGAATTCGCCCGCGGAGAAGAGCCCGAAGGCCGTCTTCAGCTCCTCGACTTCGCCGATCCCGTCCTTCGGGTCCGGCAACGGCCCGACCGGCTGCGGCGCGGTCTGCGTCAGGTACCCGAGGGAGGCGAGCTTGCGCGCCTGCTCCGGGTCACCCGCTCCCGGGGCCGGGGCGGGCTTCCGGATCCGCGCGACCTCCAGGCGGAGGCGTCGGAATTCCGGCGGGCGGGAAGCGGCGAGGTCGTTCTTTTCCGCAGTGTCCGTCCGCAGGTCGTAGAGCTCGGGCCGCGGCGCCTCGATGTACTGGTGCGTTCCCGTAGTCAGCGAGGCGAGATCGCTCCAGCCGAGATGAAAACGAGGGTACAGGGTCTCCGAGTAGACGGCGCGCTCGGCAGCGCGGGCGCCGAAAATCTCCGGTTCGAGGGGCGTCCCGGCGAGACCGGCGGGCGGCGCCAGACCCGCTGCCGCCGCCAGAGTCGGGAAGAGGTCCACGAGCCCGATCGGAGCGGAGACCCGCTCTCCCTTCCTCCGTGCGCCCGGCAATTTCAGGATCACCGGAACCTGGAGGGCCTCGCGGTAGAGAAAGACTCCGTGCTCGGCCTCGCCGTGGTCGCCGAGCCCCTCGCCGTGGTCGGACAGGAGCACGACGATCGCGCCGTCGTAGAGACCGCGAGACTTGAGCTCCGCCAGAAACGCCCCGACCACGGCGTCGGCCGAAGCGATCTCGCCGTCGTAGGGCCGGTCGCGGTACCGGCTCTTGAAAGGCTCCGGCGGTTCGTAGGGCGAGTGCGGCTCGTAGATGTGAAGAAACGCGAACAGCGGCCGGCGCGCCGCGTTCGGGCCCTTCGTCTCCCCGGCGCGCGAAGAGATCCAGTCGACGAGCTTTCCGGCGGTCTCCGGGCCGCTCCTCTGCACTCGGCCGAGGCTCTCGCGGACCCGCGTTGGCTCGACGGCGTCGTCGTAGAAATCGAATCCGCGCGCGATCCCGCTGCCGCGGGTCAGCACCACGGCGGACACCGCGCCGCCCGTCGCGTATCCCCGGGCCCCGAAGAATGCCGCCATCGTCTCCCGCGCCGCCGGCAGCGTGAACGCGACGTTGTCGCGCACCCCGTTGTCCGCCGGGAGGAGTCCGGTGAAGAGGGTGGCGTGCGAGGGGAGTGTCAGGGGAACGTGCGCGTACGCGTGCTCGAACAGGATCCCGTCGCCGGCCAGGGCGTCGATGTTCGGCGTCTCCACGGAACGGTACCCGTAGGCGGGAAGGTGGTCGGAGCGGAGCGTGTCGACGGAGATCACGAAGATCGACGAGCCGGGAAACGCTTGCCGGGAACGCGCGCAGGCGGAGAGACCCGCGAGGAGAAGGATCGTGACGAGGGTGGGGGGACGGACGCGGAGCATGTTCCTGGAGTCGGAGAATATAGGGACAAAAAAGGGCCGCCTCGGGAAAGGCGGCCCTCCAGGGAAGGAGAAGCTAGAAGGCGACGCGGAGCCCCACCCGCAAGACTCGCGGGTTCTGGGTCTCGACGATTCGATTGAACCTCGCGTTGGGAACGAACGACGAGTTGGGGTTGTTGGCACGGTTTTCGGTCGTATACCGGCCGACCTCGTTCGTGCGCTGCAAAACGGTGTCTGCGTTCGTGACGTTGAAGATGTCGACCGAGGGAATGATCGAGACCTCACCGATCTTGAACGGCCGGTCGAACCGCATGTCGAGCTCGTAGACGTTGTCCAGCCGGTAGTCGTCGACCCGCCCGATCGTGTTTCGGACGTCGAACTCGGGAAGGGCCCCCGCGATATTGCCGCTCCGGATCCGCGCGCGGACGTAGTACGACGCCGGATTCCCCTCGCGGCCGAAGAAGTTGGCGCCGACGTTGATGCCGAAGGGCGCCTGGTAGAGACCCGTCACGTTGACCTGCCAGCGTGCGTTGAAGGAAATCGTTCCCGCCCCGTACCCGGTGGCGATGCCGCCGTCCGTGTTGGGATTGCCGAGATACCAGTCGTTGTTCGGATTCAGGATCGACTCGGCCGTGAGGTTCTGCTTCCAGTCCTGCCAGGCGAAGCTCGCCCGCGCCATCCAGTTGTGCGACAGGCGCTTGTTCAGCTGAAGATCCACTCCGTGGAAGGTCTGGGACCATCCCGGTCGGTTCAGATAGGTGTTCCCGGAGGGTGTCTCGTCCAGGGTCAACCCGTAGAACGGCACATTGAAGGGGACCGTGAGCCCGTTGGCGGCCGTGACGCTTCCCTGAACGCTCGCCACCTGCGTCCAGGTCGTCGCGTCGGCTCCCGTGGGGACGATGTACTGCAGGTGGTTGAAGGAGCGGTACGTATAGGCCGCCGAGACCGCGAAGTCCTCCATGAGCTGGTGGTCGAGCCCGACGACGACCTCGTCCGTCGAAGCCGGCCGGAAATTCGGAGCGAGGTGGTTGGGAGGATCCGGAAGGGACAGAGGGTTGACCCCGTAGTACCCGCCGGTCGGATCGCCCACCTCCGATGTCTGGACGATGTGGTCGTGATTCGCATCGTCCCAGTAGTAATAGAGGCCGCCGGATCGCGGGAACCCGTTCAGCTGGTAGACGTATCGGCCGAGCTGGTCGGCGAACCGGGAATAGGAAACGCGCGCCAGCGTCTTCTTGTCCTTCCCGAACGAATAGGTCGCCGAGACGCGCGGCTCGAGATCGTGGAACTGAAAGGGATGGTTCGGGTCGTCTGCTGTGTGGACCGTCGGGAGAAGGTCGGGAAACTGAGGGTTGCCGATCCCGGTTGAGGCCAGGTTGCGGCCGCGCTGGTAGTCGTAGCGCAATCCGGCGTTGACCGTCAGGTTTCCGATCGTCAGGGTATCGCCCGCGAAGGTGTGCATGTACTCCTGCTCGAAGCGCGTGATCACACCGCGGTTGATGACGGCATACGAGGAAGAGGAGAGCTCCGACCCGAACACCTGCTGGCCGGGCCATGCCGACGCCGAGTCGTTGACCTGGTGGCGATATCCGAACCCGAACTTGAGCTCGTGCCCGACGTTGCCCGTGTTGAAGAACTTCGAGCCCGAGAGGTTGCCCTGCTGCTGGTACTGCTTCGTGGTCAGCCAGCGATAGCTCATGTTCCACTGATCGTTGGCCCAGAGCGTGGGCGTGTCCCGCCCTCCAACCGGCTCGGCGTCGTATCTCTCCGTGGCGTAAGCGTAGTTGGCGGTCGCGAAGAGGCTCGGAGAGAAAACCTGCGAGTCGGAGACCTTGTAGATGTTCGTCGGGACGAGCAGGTCCCGCCGCGTCTCCGGGGGACGCGTCGAGCCCCCCCCGGAGCCGAGCTCGGTCCGGTTGCTCCGCGAGAAGAAGAAATCCATCGCGTTCGCGGAGACGATCTGGAGGTTCAACTTCGCGTTGTACGGCTCGAGCTTGATGTCGCTCCGGAGGGCGTTGCCGAGCGCGTCGAGTCCGGTCCGGTTGATCCCGAAGTCCTGGCGCGCGAAGGCTCCCCAGATCCAGAGACGGTCTTTCAGGATCGGACCGCCGACCTCCGCGCCGTACTCCCGGACGAAGCGCAGGCTGTCGGTCTGCAGGCCCTGTGCCCTCGCTTCGTCGGACGTGTTGTCCGCCTGGAACTTGTCGGACGTGTAATAGAACCGCGCCGAGCCCTTGATGTCGTTCGTGCCCCGCTTCGTGACGACGTTGATGGACGCGCCGGGTGTTTGGATCTCGAGGTTCGAGCCGCCCGTCGAGATCTGCAGCTCCTGGAACGTGTCGAAGTCGAAATAGACGGGGCTCGCCCCGTTCGTCTTGGCGTCGACGCTGCCGTAGTTGTTGTCCGTGATCGTCACGCCATCCATCGTGTACGTCGACTGGCTGGAGCCTTTCGAGGTGAACGATGGGCCGCCCACGTCCGCGCTGTGTATGCCGGCCGTGTTGGGGCGGTCGAGCTGGATCCCCGGCACCTGCTGCATGTACGCGTAGATGTCGCGCGTGGTCGGGATCTGCTGCAGCTCGGCCTGCGCGAACGTGATGCCCGTCTCCGTCTTGCGCTCGTCGATCAAGGGCGTCGAGCTCGTGACGGTGACGGCTTCGGCCACGCCCGAGACCATCGTGACGTCCGCGGTCGTGTTCTTGCCGAGAGTCACGATGACGTTCTCGCGGGTCACCGGCGCGAAGCCCTTCGCGGTCGCGGTGATCTGGTACTGGCCCGGCGGCAGCGCCAGGAAGTGGAAGCGTCCGTTCACGTCGGCGACGGTCGTCGAGGGAGCGCTCGCCCCGGTGAGGATGACCGAGGCCGAAGGCACCGCGGTGCCCTTTTCGTCCAGGACCTGGCCGTGGACGTTTCCGGAGCTGCTCTCCTGCGCGACGAGTCCCGCGGCAAGCCCGAGCCACGCGAGTACTGCGAGCAGGATTCCGGGAAGTCGAAAGCGCATCACGCAACCTCCTCCGCGAAAAAGGGACATCTGTTTTGGGAAACTCGGACGATTATTCCATTCCCGCGAGGAATCGTCGAGGCAATCTTCGAGTCCTCTTGACGTGGACAGCCGCATTTTTCGGGGACGGAATCAGGAATTGACAATTGCCGTCCGTGCCTTCACCGTGGCCCCCGTGAAAAAACTTCTCAGAAATCGCTCGATTCGCTTCGCGGCCGTTCCGGCGTTTCTTCTCCTCGGCGCCCTGGTCGGCGGCTGTGCGACCTCGTCCGGCGGTCCGAAGACGGCCGCGGAGACGAGGCCGAGGGGTCATCTGCTCATCGTCGGCGGCGGCCCGCTGCCGGACGCCCTGATCGCCCGGTTCGTCGAGCTCGCCGGCGGCGCCGGGCACGCCCGCATCGCGGTGCTGCCGATGGCGAGCGAGGATGCCGACGCCGGAATCGAGCTGACCGCGGAGTTCAACAAGCTCGGGGCATCGGCCGAACGGGTCGTGCTCGATCGGGCCACGGCGGACACGCCCGCGGGGGCCGCCCGGCTGGCGGGAGTGACGGGGATCTGGTTCGGGGGCGGCGACCAGGTCAAGCTGACCGCGGCGATCGGCGGCACGCGGGCCGAGGCCGAGATCCACGCCCGCTACCGCGAGGGGGCCGTGCTCGGCGGGACGTCCGCGGGCGCGGCCGTCATGTCGACCCCGATGATCACCGGGGACGAGAAGAAGC
This sequence comes from Acidobacteriota bacterium, assembly GCA_039933215.1. Classification (GTDB taxonomy): domain Bacteria; phylum Acidobacteriota; class Thermoanaerobaculia; order UBA5066; family Gp7-AA6; genus JALYUA01. Next base: position 5,413 of record JBDTOO010000052.1, on the reverse strand, counting down.
CCGGCGGGGCCCGCCCCCCGGCCAAGGGAAGCGGCGACGCGTTCATGACGATCGCGCGCGACAACGTCATCACGGAAAACGGGTTCTCGCTGATCGGCGGGACGGTCATCGATCAGCACTTCGTGCGCCGGCGGCGCAGCAACCGGCTGATCAGCGTCATCCTGGAACATCCCGATCTCGTCGGGATCGGGATCGACGAATCGACCGCGCTCGAGGTGGGCCCGGAAGGCCCGTGGCGGGTCCTCGGGGAGAGCGCCGCGGTCGTCTTCGATGCGCGCGGCGCGGCGATCACGCCGCCCGGGGCGCGGACCCTGGGGGCGACCGGCGTGCGGATGTCCGTTCTGCCGGCGGGCAGCCGTTACGATCGGGAGTCCGGGAAGGCGGAGCTTCCCCAGCGTTAACGGTCCCGGCTTGCCTCGAGAGGGGAGGCCCCTTGCGAGACTCGGGGCGAGCCGAAGGGGGCCGCGCCTCTGAAAACCTCAGGAAAGCGACCGCTCCCACGGGATATCCCGCTCACCCGAGGCCCACTCCCCCAGGTCGCGGTGGAGAGGGGGGAGACCGCGCCCCCGCTGTGCCGCCGGACTCGCTAGGCGGACCGCTTCTCCGCGTACCGTTCGACCTGTGCGATGAGCTCGCCCAGGGGAAACGGCTTCCTCAGGAGCATCTCGATGCCGAGCGACACGCCGAACAGGTCGGCTTTGACGTGCGCGCTGATGACGATCACGGGGATGTCCGCGATCCGGGAATCCCGCAGCTGCTGCTCCCGGAACTCCCCGCCGCTCATCACGGGCATCATCCAGTCGAGGAGGATGAGCGAAGGTTGAGGCGCGCCGCTCTTCAGGTACTCGAGTGCCTGGTGCCCGTCCCCGATGCCGATCGCCGCAAAGCCGGATTCTTCGAGCGCGCTGCAGAGCGCGTCCCGGAGATCGCGATCGTCATCTACGACGAGAACCGTGCTCATAGCGCTCCTGGATCGGAAGGAGTTTACTCGCAAGATGGATGGTCCTAAAGTCCTCTTCATGTCCGGAAGATATCGGATAACCGGTTTCATACGAACTCTCGCCGCCGCGGCGCTCTTCGTGTGGGCGACGCCCGGCCGGGCGGCCGACTGGCCCCAGTGGGGCCGGACTCCCGACCATGGAGCCAACGCTTCCGTTTCCGCGCAGCCGCTCGGCGCCATCCTCGCCGACTTCGTCTACGACCCATTCGTGCCTCAGGCCGCGCGCGAGGCCGGAGGAAATCTCGTCGCGCATTATCCGGTCCCGCTCTTAGACGGCGCCGACGTTTACATGGCGACCAAGACCGGCCGCTACGTGTCCTGCGATCCGCCGGGCACGCGGCGACCCGCCCCCTGTGGACCGGACGCGTGGGACCAGCAGATCTGGAACGTCCAGAAGCTCCGGTGGACCGACGGTGTGCTCACGCCCGTCTGGCGGTTCGAAAGCGACTGGAAGCCGACGCCGGACGCCGGCGGCGGACTGTCGGGCTGGGAACCCGTCTTCCACGCGGCCCTCGCGGGAGACGCGCTGTACGTTCCCGGCCGGGGCGGATCGGTCTTCCGCGTCGAAAAAGAAAGCGGCGCGTCGACGCGCATCTCCCCGTTCGGCGCGCTGAATTTTTCGATCTACGTCGCGGGGGGGCTCGCCGCGGACCCGGCCGGCAACGTCTACTACAACGCGATCTCGCTCGATCCGTCCGACCCGTGGCACATCGACGCGCGCGGCGGGTGGCTGGTCGCGGTCCGCCCGAATGGAACGAGTCAGCTCGTGAGCTTCGCCGCCCTCGTTCCCGGGGCGCCCTCCGCCGGCGCCCTCTGCGAGCAGGGATTCCCCGGCACTTTTCCGCTCCCTCCAGACCCCGCGGCGGTGCCTCCGTCCGCGCCCTGCGGGCGGCAGCGGCCGGGATTGAACGTCGTGCCCGCGATCGGGTCCGACGGCACGATTTACACGATCAGCCGCGCGCATCTTTCGCAGCGCCACGGATTCGTCGTCGCGGTCGGGCCGTCGCTCTCGCCCCGGTGGGCGGCCTCGCTGCGCGACCGCCTGGCCGACGGGTGCGGCGTCCTGCTCGGCCCGAACGGGTCGCCCGGGGGATGCCGGGCCGGAACGTCACCGGGCGTCGACCCCGCCACGAATCGCGCCCCCGCGGGATCCGTGCTGGATCTCTCGACGTCGTCGCCGGTCGTGCTGCCCGACGGCGGCGTGCTGTACGGCGCCTACACCCGTTACAACTTCTCCCGCGGCCATCTCTTCCGCTTCGACGCCTCCGGCGCCTTCACGGGCGCCTACGACTTCGGATGGGACGTGACCCCGGCCGTCTTCCCTCACGGGGGCACCTACTCGATCCTGATCAAGGACAACCATTACGAGGTGGGTTCCTACTGCGGAGACCCCCTCCTCTGTCCGCGCGAGGAAGGACGTTACGAGATCACGTCGCTCGACGCGTCGCTGCGCCCGGAATGGTCCTTCCGGAACACGAACACGCAGAGCTGCCGGCGGCTGTCGAACGGCGCCATCTCCTGCGTCGCGGATCATCCGGACGGGTTCGAGTGGTGCGTCAACCAGCCGGCCGTCGACGCCACGGGCGCGGTTTACGCCAACAGCGAGGATGGCTTCGTCTACGCGATCGCTCCGGACGGGTCCCTGCGCGGCCGGATCTTTCTCGACCTCGCGCTCGGCGCCGCCTACACGCCGCTCTCGATCGGAGAGGACGGGCTCGTCTACACCCAGAACTACGGCCACCTCTTCGTCGTCGGGAATCCGTTCCGGCCGCCGCTCCTTTCTCCTCACCGCCCCCGAAATACCCGGCCGGAGGGCGTCCCCCCGCGGGGCCCTCTCTCCGCGCACGTTCGGAGGTAGCGATCGACCCCGGCGACGCCCCCGCGCAGCCCGCGACGTACGAGGTCGGCGGCGCAACGGGAGGAGCCGACGCCGCTCCACCGACGAACGCCGCCGCGGCCGCCGCGCCGGCGTCGGGAAGCATCGAGCGTTTTGCGGTCTTCGTCGTCCACGGGATGGGGCAGCAGATCCCGTTCCAGACGCTCGAGCTCGTCGCCGACGGCTTGCGGCGGGAAGACGCCCGACGGCGCGGCCTGCCTCCCGGCGCCGCATTTCCCGCTCCGGCCGTCCGGAGCGTCCTGCTCGACGGCGAGCGCCTCGCCCGCGCGGAGGTGCGGCTTGCGAGAGCGGACGGCGGCGAGCGCGAGGTCCACGTCTACGAGGCGTACTGGGCGCCGCTGACGGAGGGACAGGTCCGGCTGCGCGACGTCGTGGCCTTCCTCTTCCGCGGCGCCGCGAACGGGATCGTCAACGCGGCCCGGAAGAACGGCTTCCGCCGCTGGCTCTTCGACGAATACCGGCGGTTCGACGTGCCGGGCACCGCCCTCCTCTCGCTTCTGGCCACGCTCGGCGTGGTGCTCGGTCTCGTGGCTTTGAACGGAGGCATCGCACTCGCAGCGCTCGTCCGGACGCCGCTCAAGGACCCGCCTCGCTGGCTCGGCGACGGCCTCTTCGGCGACCTCTCGACCGTCGTGAACCTCGTGCTGACCCTCGCGATGCTGTTCGCCGGCTCGCTTCTTCTCTCGCGCGCGCTCCGGCGGGCTCCCCCCGCGTCGCGCGCCCGCCGGGCCGCCGGCGCCCTGTCGGCGGCCTTCTTCGCGCTCGCGATCGCGTTCACGACGCTCGCCGGCCTGTCGCTGCCTCTTCTCTTCTGGGCGCACATCCGGTGCACGGCGAGCGGCCCGGACCGCGAGCTTCTTCCCCACGCGCTCGGCTCCGGTTTCGTCTCCGGATTCGACCGCATCTTCGAGACGGCGTTCCTGGCGTTTGCGGCCGCCACGCTGGCCGCGTTTCTGCTCATCGGCGCGGCGAAGCTTCTCGGGGCTGCGGGGCGGGAGTGGAAGGCGGGCGGCCGCCGCGCGGCGACGTACGCGCTCGGCGTCGCGGCCGTCGCGGCGATCGCCGCGGCGTTCGTGGGCGAGATTCGCGCCGCCGCCGGGTTCTGTCGCGAGCTCCTGATCTGGACGGCGCTGCGCCGCGGGGCGCCGTGGCCGATCCTCTTTCTTCTCTCTGCGTGGATCCGTTCGCTCCTCGTCCAGTATCCCGGAGACGTCGCGGCGTACGTCGGCTCCCACACCCTCGATCGTTTCAACGACCTCCGCGCGAAGATCAAGGAGACCGTCGGGAGAAAGGCGCGGGCCGTTTACGGCGCCCGCGAGCCGGACGGCTCGTCCTTCGCGTACACCGCGATCGCCGTCGTCGGCCACTCGCTCGGCTCCGTCGTCGCGTACGACACTCTGAACCGGCTGATCCTGGATGACGAGGCGGCGCCCGCAGGAGGCGCCGTATCTCTCGACGCGGCGCGACGGACGCGGCTCCTGCTGACGTTCGGATCGCCGCTCGACAAGACGGCGTTCATCTTCGGCATGCAGGGCCGGGCGACCTCAGAGGGGCGCGAGGCGATGGCGGCCGCGGTGCAGCCGATGATCTGCGACTACCGCTTCCGCCCGCGGCGGTGGGTGAACATCCATTCGCCCTGGGACATCGTCAGCGGGCCCCTCGACCTGTACGACCTCCCTTCCGGGACGGACGCGCGGCGCATCGAGAACCTGCGGGACGACGACGCCACGACGCTCATCGGAGCGCATCTCGAATACTGGCGGAATGCGCTTCTCTTCGACGTCCTGCATCGCGAGCTCACCGCGTGAGAGCCGCGGGCTGATCGGGAGACGGGAACGTGGGCTCGCTCGCGATCGGCCTCCCGACGCTTTTCCTCATCGTCCTGTACCTGGCGGGGATCAACGCGCTCGGCGCCTGGATCGGGCGGGGGCAGAAGGACGCGCGGGATTACTTCCTCGGGAACCACGCGATGCCCTGGTGGGCCGTCATGGCGTCGATCGTCGCGACCGAGACCTCCGCGCTCACGTTTCTGTCCGTCCCGGGCGACGCGTACCGCACGGGATTTCTCTTCCTGCAGCTCGTCTTCGGCTACGTCGTCGGGCGCATCGTCATTTCCCTCCTTCTGCTCCCCGCGTACTTCGGGCGAGAGCTCACGACGGCGTATGCCCTGCTCGAGGTCCGGTTCGGCGTCGGGGCACGCCGGTTCACGTCGACGCTGTTCATGGTCACGCGCGTGCTCGCCGCGAGCGTCCGGCTGGCCGTTCCTGCGATTCCGATCGCGTTGCTTCTGGGAGTTCCCGTATGGGCGGCCGTGCTGATGCTCGCGGGAGCGACGGCGCTCTACACGTTCCTGGGCGGCATCAAAGCCGTGATCTGGATCGACCTCATCCAGGTTTTCATCTATCTGTCCGGCGCGGTGATGGCGCTCGCGTTCCTTTTTGCGCGCGTGCCGGGCGGGCTGGACGGGATCCTCGATTTCGCGCGCGCCGCGGGCCATCCGCCGCGGCTCTTCGACT
>JBDTOO010000051.1:0-25435 GCA_039933215.1 Acidobacteriota bacterium | reverse complement strand
CCTCCGCGCGGAATCGCGCGGAGACTATTCGCGATGCGACCGGGGCACTTCTGGGTTTGTGCCGCTTGTCGAGCTCATATCGGGCATCAACCGCGGCTCGGCTCAGCCTCGACCGCTCCGTTAGGAGACGAGCAACTTTGTCCGGGCGCCCACGTGCGCCACGACTCGCTCGCCGGCGGTTTTTCCGAAAGGAGCATGGGCGAGGAGGACGACGCTTCCTCCGAAGCCGCCTCCCGTCAGACGCGCTCCCAGGACGCCTTCTTCTTCTCGGGCGGCTTCGACGATGCGGTCGACTTCCGGGACGGACACTTCGAAATCGTCGCGCTGCGAGTCGTGCGATGCGTTGAAGAGGGCGCCCAACATCGGAAGATCGCCCCGCCGCAGCGCATCGGCGGCTTCGAGGACGCGTGCGTTCTCGGTCACGACGTGCCGGGCGCGCCGCCGATAGGGCTGCGGGAGCGCCTCGAGGGCGTCGCGCCGCGCCTCCGGCAGGTCCCGCAGCTCCCGGACCCCGAGCCGCCTCGCCGCTTCCTCGCATTCCGCGCGCCGCACCCGGTAGTCGCCCGAGGAGTGGTCGTGCCGGACGCCCGAGTCGATGACCACGATCTCGGCGTCCGGCGGAATCGCGATCCGTTCGAACTCCAGGGTGCGGGTGTCGAGAAACAGGGCGAACCCCGGACCGGCGAGGCTCGACGCCATGGGATCCATGATGCCGACCGGAGCGCCGACGAGATCGTTCTCCGCGCTGCGGCCGGCGAGCGCGAGCGCCACGTCATCCAGCGGCAGATCGAACAGATCCCGCAGAGCTCGGAGGACGGCGATCTCGAGCGCCGCGCTCGACGACAGGCCGCTGCCCGGCGGGATCTCCGAGCGGATCCAGAGGTCGAAGCCGGAAACCGCGGCGCCCTGGCGGGAGGCGGCCTGAGTGACCCCCTGCACGTAGTCGATCCACGTCCCGCGCCGGCGCTCCTCACCGAGAACGTATTCGGAGACGCGGCCATCGTCCGCCTGGGCGCTCGCCGCGCGGACGCGGTGGCCCGGGGCTCGGGCCATCTCCGCCCGCGTGGTCTGCGGGATCGCCGTCGGGAGCACGAACCCGCCGTTGTAGTCGGTGTGCTCTCCGATCAGGTTGACGCGCCCCGGCGCCTCGCGCGCCGCCTCCGGAGGCCGCCGGAAGAGGCGAACGAAATCAGCGGCTTCAACCGACGTCGGCATCGATCTCGACCCGTCGCAGCTCGGCGGCCTTCTCCTCCGGGAGCGTGTCGGCGGTGAATGTCCCCGCGCCGAGCTCGCTGCCGGCGAGGTACTTCAGGCGGTCTTTCATGCGGAGGGGCGGATAGAACTCGACGTGCAGATGCGCCTCGGGATGCGGCTTCCCGTCGGTCGGCGCCTGGTGGAACACCATGACGTAGGGAAACGGCTTCTTCCAGAGGCCGTCGTACTGGAGCAGCACCGTTTTCAGGGCCCGAGCGAAATCCTTCCGCTCGGAAGGCGAGAGAGCCGCGACGCTCGGCACGCCGCGATGCGGGGCGACCCAGACCTCGTAGGCGTATCGGGCGAACACGGGAATCCACGCCGCGGCATGAGGGCCCGAATAGAGCATGCGGCGACCGTCCGCGAGCTCCGCGGCGATCGTCTCTTCCAGGAGGCCGCGGCGCGTCTTCTCGAAGTGGGCCCGCTGCAGCGCGAGCTCGCGCGCGGGGATGGGCGGGACGAAGGGGTAGGCGTAGATCTGCCCGTGCGGGTGCGAGAGCGTCACGCCGACCTCCACGCCCCGGTTCTCGAAGGGGAAGACGTACTCGACCTCAGGCCGCGCGCCGAGCTCGAGGTACCGCTCCGCCCAGACCTGCAGGAGAAGCTCCAGGTGATCGAGAGGAAGCGCCCCGAGGCTCGACTTCGGGTCCTGGGTGTAGACGACCACCTCACACGCGCCCCGCCCCGGCCGCGTCTCGACGATCTCCGGGGGCGCCTCGTGCGCGGCCTCGGTCAGCGTGGGGAAGAGGTTGTCGAACACGGCCGCGTCCCAGGGCCCGGCCGGAACCTCGGTCGGGTGCGCGGGATCGCGCGTGGGAGCGAGCGGGTTGTACTCCGGGGGCGGGAGAAACGTGCGGTTCTGGCGGTGGGTCGCGTACGCCACCCATTCTCCCCGCAGCGCGTGCCAGCGCAGGTGGGAGTCCGGCGTCGGCGCCCCGCCCGCGGGCCCGGGCGCCGTGATCCCCTCGGGAATCGGCGCGCGCCCGTAGAGGATGAGCCGGCGTCCGTCCGGCTTGGTCAGCTCGCGGCGGTGCACGAAGGCCTCACTCGGACGGCTCGTCCGCTTGGGGGATTTCGACGAGCACGTTCGGCGGGGCCTCCGGGTCGTTCGCGAAGGGGAGCCGGTCCTGGAAGGGATCCCGATTCGAGATGGGTCCGGCCACGCCGCGCGTGGCCTCCGCGATCACGTCGAGCGGGATCTTCGGGGTGCGGTCCGCGTAAAGGAGCCCGTTGGCTTCCTGGTAGGTATCCGCGAACTGCGTGTAGCAGTAACCGGCGAAGAGCGGGATCGAGCGGACCGCCTCGAGCAGTTTGCAGAAGCTGTCGGCGAAGCGGCCCGCGCTTCCCGCCCGCGAATAGCCCCATGTGCCTCGCTCGTCTTCCGAGAGCGCGATGCCCCCGAACTCGGAGAGCACGACGGGGTGGTCGGTCTGCCCCTCGAGGACGAGCAGGCGCCCGCCAGGCCGCTCGCGCTGGAACAGCCTCGGCGACGTTTCCTCGGAGAGATAGCGCTTCTTCAGGTTCTCGGGATTCGGGTCGTAGTCGTGGATGCCGATGATGTCGGTCGCGACACTCTCCCAGCCGTCGTTGCCGACGACCGGTCTCGTCGGATCGAGAGTCTTCGTCAGGTGATAGAGACCCCGGACGTAGTGCCGCTCCTTCGGGCTGTCGGGCAGGTTCGGCACGCCCCAGGATTCGTTGAACGGCACGAGGCCCATGATGCAGGGGTGGCTCGAGTCCCGGCGCAGCGCCTCCGTCCATTCCCGGGTGACGCGCTCGATCGACCGGTCGGTGTACCGGTAGGCGCTCGGCATCTCGAGCCAGACGCCGAGGCCGAGCACGTCCGCCCAGTAGAGGTAGCGGGGATCCTCGATCTTCTGGTGCTTGCGTACACCGTTGAAGCCCATCTCGCGCGCGAGCTCGACGTCCCGCCTCAGGGCGGCGTCCTCGGGAGCCGTGAGCCCCGTCTCCGGCCAGTAGCCCTGGTCCAGGATCATCCGGAGTCCATAGGGGCGTCCGTTGAGCAGGATCCGGTCGCCCTGCACGGCGATCGAGCGCAGCGCCGTGTAGCTCCGGACGGAATCGACGAGATCGCCGCGGCCCGCCCAGAGCTGGAGCTCGACGTCGATCAACTGCGGGCGTCCCGGGCTCCAGAGCAGCTCGTTTCGGTAGTCGTCGATTCCCGGATCCGAGAGCGCGATGCGTCGGTGCACTTCGCCCGAGATCACGCGATAGCTGTCGTCCGCGAGCAGCACGTTGTTCGCGCGAAACTTGACCGACAGCCACAGGCCCTCGCTCCGCACGCCGGCAACGCGGGCCTCGAGCCCGATCTCCCAGCGCTCGAGGTTCGGCGTGAACCGGATCTCTTCGATCCAGGTCCGCGGCACGCGTTCGAGCCAGACGGTCTGCCAGATGCCCGTCGTGCGCGGATACCAGATCGAATGGGGCTCGAGCTGCCAGTCCTGTTTCCCGCGCGGCTTGGCGAGGTCGGCGGGATCATCCTCCGCGCGAACCACGATCTCGAGCGCCGGCGATCCCTCGACGTATTCGGTGACGTCGACGGTGAACGGCGTGTATCCGCCCTCGTGGGACCACGCTCGCGAGCCGTTGATCCAGACCGTCGCCGCGAAGTCGACCGCCCCGAAATGGAGGAGCAGGCGCTCGGCGCCCAGGCGGGGCGGAGCGAACGTCCGCCGATACCAGCAGGCGCGGAAATAGCCGGTGTCGCCGATGCCGCTCGCGGGAGTCTCTGGGGCAAACGGGACCTGGATCACGGACGACCACCGGACCTGGCCGGGCCGGGTCCAGCCGCCGTCCGGGTCGAGCGCGAAGTCCCAGGGGCCATTCAGCGAGATCCAGTTGCTGCGCTGGAGCTGCGGCCGCGGATAGCCGTGCGCCTCGGGGCGCGGCGCGATCCGCTCGGCGGTGCGGCCGGCGGCGGACCGCGGCCTGGCTTTCGAGCTCTTCCGGCCGGTGGTCAGAAACTCTCTCGCCGCCCGCCCGCCCGTCGGGTCAGGCCGTCCACACTCGTTGCGGGCGCTCTTCGCGGCATCGTGTCCCCCCGGTTCGCCGGAGCAACGGCGGTGCCATCCGGTCTCCGGCTCGGCGTCATGGCCTCTCTTCGCCGAGGGCGGCGCGCAGATCGCCCTCCGACCGCTCGAGGCGCCGTCTCGCCTGCGCCGCGGGGATCCGCCGCCGGCCCATGAGGATGGCCGTCTTGACCTCTCCTCCCGACCGCGTCAGGAGCGCGGTGGCGCGCGACGGCGTCGTTTCGCACGCCGCGGCGACGATGCGGCGCGCGCGATCCTTCAATTTCGCGGAGCCGGCGCGCAGGTCGACCATCCAGGGCCCGTAGACGCGGCCGGAGGAGGCGAAGGCCGCCGTGGTGATCTGGTTCAACGCGAGCTTCGTCGCCGTTCCCGCCTTCAACCGCGTCGACCCGGCGAGCACTTCGGATCCGACGGCGAGTCGGATCACCACGTCCGCGGCGTCACGTGCCGCGGCGCTCGCGGTGACGAGGACCGTGTGCGCGCCGCGCTCCTTCGCGCGGGCCAGAGCGCCGCGGACGAACGCCGTCACGGAGCTCGCCGAGACGCCGATCGCGACGTCCCCCGGTCGAAGCCGTGACGCGCCGCGAGCGCCCTCGTCTTCGCGGTCCTCGGCGCCCTCCTTCGCCCGGAAGACCGCGCGCGGGCCGCCCGCGATGACCGCTCGCACCCGGGAGGGGTCCGTGCCGAAGGTCGGCGGGAGCTCCGCAGCCTCGATGACCGCGAGCCGGCCGCTCGTTCCCGCGCCGAAGAGAACGCACCGGGCTCCAGACGCGTACGCGTCCCGGAGGATTTTCGCGGCCCGGACGATCGGTCCCCGCGCGCTCTGGAGAGCGCTCACGACGCGCCGGTCTTCCGACTGCATGAGGGCCACGACGCCGGCGGGGCCGAGCCGGTCGAGCCTCCGCGACCGCGGATGCACGCCCTCCGTGGCGAGCCGCTTCCAGGTTTCGGGCCTCGCTGTCACCGCAAGCGAGTGTAGCAAGCCGTCCTGCGCCTCTTGGGAGAAGGCCGTCGGGACGGGTACGGCGGCCATCCGGTGTACAATGCGTGGACGAAACGATAGAGGGCGGACGATGCCGCCCCGAACCTCATCCGGAGCCCGGCCGGCGCTATCCAGCCCGTCCGCAGACACCAGGAGTCCACGGATTCAAGGCGCGGCAGCCGCCGGCGGACGGGCGCGAAGCGCGTTCGCAGAGCCCGCGGGTCGGGGCGCCGAAAGGGCCGCGCGGAGGGAGCCGATTACGGGCACCCTCTTTGCAGTTTGCCGGTCGAGGATTTCGGACAGTGCGGGTCTCGGGCGTCGCCAAATGAGGCACAAAGGAGACACTGGACCATGGTGATCGGCGGCAGGTTCTTCAGAGCTCTGCGGGCCTTTGTCCTCGCCTTGATCGCGTCCGCGCTCCCGGCGACCGCTTTCGCCGGATTGAACGAGTGGACGAGCATCGGTCCCTACGGTCCGGGAGGCAACGTGCGGTCGCTCGCGATCGACCCCTCCTCGACCTCGAACCTCTACGCGGGCACCGACGGCGGCGTCTTCAAGAGCGTCAACGGCGGCGTGAGCTGGGGCGCGGTGAACCACGGGATGACGGAGTTCACGATCTTCGCGATCGCGGTCGATCCGCAGACACCGGCGACGGTCTACGCGGCGACGTCGGGTGGCGTGTTCAAGAGCGTCAACGCCGGCAACGACTGGTCCGCGCGGCGATCCGGTCTCGGGACGGTCAGGGTGCAGGCTCTCGCCATCGACTCTTCCAACCCGTCCGTGGTCTACGCGGGCACGCGGGGGGCCGGCGTGTTCAAGTCCACCGACGGCGGGACCAACTGGGTGGCGGCGAACTCGAGCCTCGGCTCGTTCGACGTGCGCGGCCTGGCCGTGTCTCCGGCGAGCCCGGGAACGGTCGTCGCCGCGACCGCGTCCGGAGTCTTCCGGTCGACGGACGCAGCCGGCAGCTGGTCGCCCGCCGGTGGGCTGTCGACGTCGTCGAGCTCGATCCTGGTGGATCCGACGGCTCCGTCCGTCATGTACGCAGGCGCCGACGGTCTCTTCACGACCTCGGGCGTCTTCAAGAGCACCGACTCGGGCGCGACCTGGGCGCCGGCGAACACCGGCCTCGGGAACGTCACCGTGCTCTCTCTCTCCGCGAAGGGCGGAGCGCCGTCCACGATCTACGCGGGAACCCAGGGCGCCGGCGTGTTCGTGACAACCGACGCCGGCGCGACGTGGAAGCTCGTCGCGGGGAGTCCGTCCACGGTCAGCGCCGTCGCCGCGGCTGCCTCCGGCGCGAGCCTCTACGCTGGAACGCCGGCCGGATTCTTCCGGAGCGCCGACGCGGGGACGACGTGGCGGCAGGAAGCGGTCGCGTTCTCCACGTTCACCGTCAACTCGATCGTCTTCGACCCCTCGTCTTCCACCACGCTCTACGCGGGCGTCGGCCGGCCCGGTTCGTCGGGCGGAGGCGTCTTCAAGACGACCAACGCGGGCGCGTCCTGGGTCTTCACGAGCGCCGGACTTCCGGACTCGACCGTTCAGGTCCTCGCCGTCGACCCCGCGTCGCCCGTCACGCTCTACGCGGGCACGGCGAGCAGCGGCGTGTACCGCAGCCGCGACGGGGGGACCTCGTGGATCCAGGCGAGCGGCGGGCTCACGAGCCAGACGGTCTTCTCGCTCGCGGCCGTCCCCGGCGGGACCGTCTTCGCCGGAACGGCGAACGGAGTCTTTCGAAGCACGGATGGCGGGACGTCCTGGGCCGCGTCGAGCGACGGCCTTTCCGACCGAAACGTCCAGGCGCTCGCGATCGATCCCACGGCGCCGAGCGTGCTCTACGCCGGAACGACGAGCGGGGTCTTCAAGTCGTCGGACGGGGCAGATGCCTGGACCGAGAGCAGCGTTGGCCTGACCAACTTCGCCGTCCCTTCTCTCGTCATCGACCCGTCGAATCACTCCACGATTTACGCGGGGACGGTGTCGGTTGTCGGCAACGGCCCGCCGACGGGCTCGGGCGTTTACAGGAGCACCAATGGCGGCGCCAGCTGGGCTCCCGCGAACACCGGCATCCAGGGGGCCGGGGTTACCGCGCTCGCTACCACTTTCACGGGCGGCACGGTCTACGCCGGGACGGGAGCGGGCGTCTTCCGCACCTCGAACGGCGGAGCGAGCTGGAGCGGAGTGAACGAGGGGCTCTCCGAGGAAGTCGTCGACTCCGTCGCGGTCGATCCCCGCTCGCCCGGCGTCGTCTACGCCGGCACGATCCAGCACAGCATCTTTCAGATCGCGTTCCAGGGATCGATCGGCTCGTGCACCTCGAGCGCCACCACGCTGTGTCTCAACAACAACCGTTTCCGCGTGGAAGTCGAATGGAATGCCATCCACGCCGGGACGGCGGGCAACGGCATGGCGATTCCGCTCACCACCGACACCGGCGCCTTCTGGTTCTTCACGAGCGGCAACGTGGAGCTCGTGATCAAGGTGGTCGACGGACGCACCTTCAACGGCGCGTTCTGGGTGTTCTACGGCGCCCTCTCCGACGTGTCCTACACGATCTCCGTGACGGACACGACGACGGGCGTCCAGAAGATCTACCAGAACCCGCAAAGCCGCCTCGCGAGCGTCGCCGACACCTCCGCCTTCCCCGGAGCCCAGGCCTCAGCCGCGCGGCCGGCGACGAAGATCGCATCCGATCCTCCGGTTCCGGCTCCGGCCCGGGAATCGATCCGTGCGGCCGATGCGGGCGCCTGCGCAGCCGACGGCGTCTCGCTCTGCCTGAACGCGAACCGCTTCCGGGTGACGGTCAACTGGGCGGCTCTCCACAACGGAACTTCCGGCGTCGGGCAGGCCGTGCCCCTGACCTCCGACACGGGATCCTTCTGGTTCTTCAGCTCCGGAAACCTCGAGCTGAACATCAAGGTCGTCGACGGTCGGGCGGTGAACAACCACTTCTGGGTCTTCTACGGCGCGCTCTCGGACGTCCAGTACACGGTCACCGTCACGGACACCGAGACGGGCGCCGTCCGGTCGTACACGAACCCGCAGGGCCGGCTCGCGAGCGTCGCCGACACCTCGGCCTTCTAAAACGTCGCCTCCGCGGTCGCGCTTTGCGCGACCGCTCCGGCTCCCGCAGCGAGAGGCTCCTCGCACGTCGCCTCCGCGGTCGCTGGCGCGATCGCTCCGGCTCCCGCAGCGGAAGGCTCCTCGCACGTCGCCTCCGCGCTCGCTGGCGCGATCGCTCCGGCTCCCGCAGCGAGAGGCTCCTCCCTCCCTTCGGTCGGGAGACTCCTCTCGCTGCGAGCGGATGATCGAGTTTGCCGGATAAGGGATGCCTCTTTGGTCGGAAGAGGGCCGGTGTGGTTGGCAGGAAGCGGGATCCGGGTCGGCGCCGACGCGCTGGGTCAGACCCGGTCCAGGGCTTCCAGGATCCTTTGGACTTCGGTGGTGTCGTTGCTGGCGTGGGGGGAGAAGCGGACGGCGGCTTCTCTTGGGGAGGTGATGATGCCGGCGGATTCGAGATGTCGGGCGGCGGCTCGGGGGTTTCCGTCGGGGGGGACGGCGGCGAGGATCCCCGAGCGGAGCGGCTGGGGCGACGCGATGCGCCAGCCCCGCTCCACCAGTCCGGCGCGCAGGGCCTCGTTCGTCGCGAGGATGCGCTCGCGGACGACGTCCGCGCCCATCTCCTCGAGAAGGGCCAGCGCGGCGGCGAGCCCGAAGATCTGCGCCGTCGGCAGCGTCCCCGCCTCGTAGCGTCGTCCGCCTGCGAAGAAGTCGAGCCGGTAGTCGAGGTAGCTCTCGGCATGCCGGACGTTCCACCAGCCGCCGAACGGGGGAGGAACTCGGTCGCGCGCGCTTTCCGCGACGTAGAAGATGGCGCAGGCTTCCGGGCCGAGGAGCCACTTGTGCGCGTCGGCGACGAGGACGTCGACGGGTACGCTCCCGACGTCGATCGGAAGCGCGCCGAGTCCCTGGATGGCGTCGACCACGAGAAGGATCCCGCGCTCGCGGCACAGGGCGGAAATCTCCTCGAGCGGAAAGACCCAGCCGTTGTGGAAGGCGACCCACGAGATCGCGACCATGCGGGTACGATCGTCGATCACCGCGGCGATGTCGTCGACGGTCACGCGGCCGTCGCGCTGGCGCGCCAGGCGGAGCTCGACGCCGCGCGGCTCCAGGAGCATCCATGGATAGACGTTGGCGGGAAACTCCATGTCGTCGCCGACCACGTTGTCCCCCTCCTTCCAGGGGAAGGCGTGCGCGACGAGGTTCAAGCCCCAGGAGGTGGAGGGCACGAAGGCGATCTCTGCCGGCCGCGCGCCGATGAACCGGGAAGCGCTTTCGCGGGCCTCTTCGATCCCGGCGTACCAGCGGCGCCAGTCCGCCGCTCCCCGGTCTCTCACGTTGCCCGCGAGCTCCGCGACCGCGTCGAAGACGCGCCGGGGGAGAGGGGCGACGGCGGCGTGATTGAAGTAGACGAGCTGGCGGCGGACGGGGAACTCTCGGTCGAGCGCCTCCGGAGAGAAGTCGAACGGCATCGGTGGGAGCATAAACCGTGGCCGATTGATCGAAGTTGCGTCACGTTTCGCTGCGGGGCGCGATAGCAGGAAGAAGAACCTGATGATGGCAATCCCTTCCGACGAGATCCTGGTGGCCGCTTCCGCGCGCGGCGACGAGGAGGCATTCCGTCGGCTCGCGTCCCGGTACGGAGAGGTGCTCGACGGCTATTTCCGCCGGCGCCTTCCGGACGACGGGAGAGCGGAAGAGCTCCGGCAGGAGACGCTCATGGCGATCTACGCCCTGCTGCCCTCTTACCGGGAGCGCGGCCGGTTCCGCTCGCTCGTGTTCTCGATCGCCTATCGCAAGCTCGCCTCGTCGCGGAGAGCGGAAAAGCCGCGCGAAGCGCTCGCCGAATCGATCGCCGCGCGCGACACGCCTTCTGACGCGTTCGAGACACGGGCCGCGATCTCACGCCTTCCCGACGGCCTCCGCGAGGCGCTCCTTCTGACGGTCTTCGAGGGGCTGCGCGCCTCCGAGGCCGGCGCGGTCCTCGGATGTTCAGCGGAGGCCGTCCGCGCCCGCGTGTGCCGGGCGAAGGCCGTTCTCGGTCGATTTCTCAATCGCCCCCGGAGGAACCCATGACGCACGAGGAATTCGTCTCCGCCGCCGCATCGCTGACGGACGCCGACGCGCCCGCCGTGCTCGCCCACGTTTCGGCCTGCCGCGGGTGCCGGTCGGAGGGACGGCGGGTCGATCGCGCGCTGGCCCGGGCCGGCGCGCCGGAGTCCGCCGGGGCGGGCCTTCCCGTGAGGGTGGCCGCCGCGGCGGCGGTCTGCGCGGTCCTCCTCCTGGCCGCGAACGGGAAGTTCGGGCCCCCGCCGGGAGCCGGGCCGCGCTCGCGATATCGGATCGTCGGAGACGCGGCCGGCGTCGTGGCCTATACCCCCGGAGGGATCGTCGCCGCCGTCTCGGCCGAGACCCCGGAAAAAAAGAAAGAGGTGTTGCGATGAAGACCTTCGTTCTGGGAGCGGTCCTCCTTCTCGCGTGCGGCCGGCTCGGCGCGGCGGCGCCGGAGTTCGATCGGCGCGAACCGATCTCGCTCGACCTGAAGGACGCCGCCGTCAAGGAGGTCATCACGCTGCTCGGCGCGCTCGCGAATCTTCCGGTGCAGATCGACCCGGGCGTCTCGGGAAGCGTCACGGTCCGTGTCACGGACATGCCCTACGACCGCGTCTTGAACCTCGTCGGCGAACAGACCGGCATCTCGATCCGCATCGAAGGCGGCAAGCTCGTCGCGTCGCCCGCCACCCGGCGCGCAGGCCGCGCGCCCGCTCCCGAGGGGCCGTCCGCGGAGCGGAAGCCCGCCGGCCCGCGGCTGCCCGTGGAGGACTATGCCCGGGCTTCCGGGAAGCCGGGCCTGCTCGTCTTTCGCGGCTCGAGCAACGGCGTCGAGTTCTGCGCGCTCCTCGCCTCCCCGGAGAACGGCGGCTGGAAGCTCGAAGTTCCGGGCCAGGAGGCCTGGACGATCAGCCCGTTCGGCTGGGAGCCCGTGACGCGCACCCGGTTTCTCGCGATCGAAGGTCCCGGGTTCACGCGCGCGCTGGCCGTCGCCGAGCCGGAGGGAGGCAGCGGCCAGGTGCGCAACGATCTGGGAGCATTCTCCTGGTCGATTCTCCCGGCGACGGCGGACGAGCCCTGTCCGCGTCCCGCGGCCGGCCGCTCGAACGGGCGGCACCTGCGGGTTCGCCTCGAGGTCCGGGAGCGCCGCGACGACGGGCTCGCGCTGATCCGATCGCCGAAGATCTCGGCGCTCGCCTCGACGGCGTTCTCCACGCGCACGGGCCTCGAAGACGAATTCGGGCAGCACGGCGAGTCCGTGATCTTCGGGTTCCTCTCGAGCGACGCCCGGTCGATTGCGGCCGCCCTGCTGGCCACCGCCACCTGGAAGGACCCGGCGGACGGGCGCGAATACGTGTACGCGCAGGTGCCGACCGGGGAGATCTCCTTCGGACCGCCCTCCCGGGAGCCATCCGTCATCGGAGCGCTCCCCGCGGGGGCCGCCCTGCGCCATCCCCTGGAGCTCTCGATCGGGCCCGAGAATGAAAAGAACGACGCGGACGAGTGACCGTCCGCGCCGTTTTCCCGGAAGGAGTTACTGGGCGACGGTGAAGGGGACGACCGCGGCGGTGTTGCCCCACGCCATCGCGAGCTTGCCCGCCTTGTCGCTCATGTCCGCGAACCCGATCGTGAACTGCTCGATCGAGACCGCCGGCTTCATCATCGCCATCGGAACGCGCACGACGTCGAACTTCGGGTCGTAACCGTAGGAGCCCCAGATCCGGGTCTTGTCCGAGGGGTCGTACTTCTCCTGGGCGGGCTGCGTCGAGACGATGAGAGTCCAGCCGCTTTCCTTCAGATCGACGAAGAGGTCGTACTCCCCGGCGGCGATGCGCTTTCCGCCGATCTCCAGGGGAACTTCCGTCTTCAGACGCGTCGCGGCGTTGGCGCCGGCGCGCCAGACCGGCGCTCCGCCGGTGACGGTCTTCCCGTAGTCGGCGCCCTTGCCGAAGATGTCCTGCCGGCCCTTGAGAATCGGCCGGCTGTAGACGACCTCGATCCACTTGCCGCCCTCGTACCGGCGGTTTCCGTCCTTGTCGGGGGCGCTCCACGATCCGCCGACCACCGCCTCGGCCATGCCCGCGGGGCTCGGTGCGCGGCGAGCCGCGGCCGGGGCCGCCGTCGTCGTCGCCGTCGACGGGGTGGTGCTCATGCCGGGGTTGGCGCCCGGCTTGGCGGGGGTGACCTGGGCTCCCGCGAGGCTCGCGCCCGCGAAGAGGGCCGCGGTCCAGGCGATCCATTGACGACGCTGCATTCTTTCCTCCTGGTTCGAGTTGATCAGGGCTCTCGTCGCGCGAGAGTTTAGCCCGGATGGGGACGTAAGGAGAAAGGAGAGAGGAGAGAGGGGAGAGGGGAGAGGAGTGAACCCCTGACCTCTCTCTCCTCTCTCCTCTAACCCCTGACGCCTGACCCCTGACCCCTGACCTCTGACCTCTGACCTCTCTCCTCTGACCTCTCTCCTCCACTCCGCCCGGACGTGCGGCGCCTTCGCACGCTGCTAGAATTCGCGCGCTTCCGATGAGATCCGCACTCGAGCGTTCCGGGCGGGGTCTGGCGATCGCGGTCCCCCTCGCGATCCTCGCCGCCGCGCTGCTCGTCGCACGGCCGGCGCCGGCCCGTCCTCCCGAATTTCGCAGTGGCGACCGAACGGCGTTCGCGATCACCAAGGCGCGCGTCCTCGCCGCCCCCGGCCGCGTCTTCGACCCGGGGGTCGTCGTCGTGCGCGGCGGTCTCATCGAGGCCGTCGGGGACGAGGCGTCGACGCCGATCCCGTCCGACGCGCGGGTTCTCGACCGCCGCGGCCGCGTGATCCACTCCGCGTTCATCGATCCGCTCGTCCCGGCGGACCGGCTGGGAGGCAAGCGCCCGCGCTCTCCGGTCGACGACGAGGACGCCGAAATGGCGCGCGCGGCGACGACGCCGTCTTCGTCCCCCTCGTCCCCCTCGGATCCCTCGCACGCCGAGCAGCGCGTCATCGACGGGCTCCGCGTTTCCGAGAAGGTGGCCGATTCGTACCGGCGTGTCGGCTTCGCGGTCGTGGCCGCGGCGCCGGTGGGCGGGATCCTCCGCGGCCGGGGAGCGGTCGTCGGCCTCGGCGACGGGGCCCTGGAGGAGCGGGTCCTCGCCGCGGAGAGCGCGCACTACGTCTCGCTCGATCCCGACCGCGGGGATGTCTCGAGCGGTTCCGGCCGCGGCGCCTACCCGGTCTCGAAGATGGGAGCCATGGCGGTCGTGCGGCAGAGGTTCGCGACCGCCCTCTGGTGGCGGGACGCGGAGGCGGCGTACGGCCGGAAGCCCGTCGGGCGGGCGCGGCCCCCCTACGATCCCGGTGCGGCGGCGCTCGTGCCGGCGGCCGAAGGCCGCGAGACGGTGGTGTTCGAGGCCGGGGACGTGCTTTCGCTCCTGCGCGGCTTGAAGATCGCCCGCGAGCTGAAGTTGAAGGCGCGGTTCGTCGGCGCGGGAGACGAGTACAGGCTGCGGCAGCAGGTCGCGGAGGCCCGACCCGATCTCGTCCTCCGCGTCGATTTTCCCCGCCCGTACCGCACCGAGGACGACGCGGAGTGGATCGACGTCCCGCTCGAACGGCTCCAGCGGATCGACCGATCGCCCTCGAATCCCGCGTGGCTTCGCGAGGCCGGGATCCGGTTCTCCTTCACGACCGCGGGTCTCGACGAGCCGGAGGAGTTTCCACGGCGGGTGCGGGAGGCGATCGCCAGAGGCCTGTCGCGGCAGGACGCGTTCGCGGCCGTGACGACCGTGCCGGCCGCGCAGCTCGGATTCGGCGATCGCCTCGGTTCGATCGAGCCCGGCAAGATCGCCAATCTCGTCGCGTCGACGGGCGAGCCGTTCACGCCGAATGCGCGGCCGGGTGAGATCTGGATCGACGGCCGGCACTACGACCTGCCGGACCGGCGAGGCTCCGCGGCGGCGCGGGGAGCCGGCGGGGCGAGCGGAAGCTCCGCGGAGTCGCGCCCGGAGCCCGAGCCGGACGCGCGAGCCTTTCCCCCGCCGGACCGGGGGCCGGTCGCGTCCCCCGCGGCCGTCGTCATCCGCCACGCGACGATCTGGACGGAGGGCCCGGCCGGCCTGATCGAGGACGGGGATCTCGTCGCGGTGCACGGGCGCATCACCGCCGTCGGGCGCGCCCTCGCCGCTCCGCCGGGCGCCGTCGAAGTGGACGGCCGGGGGCTTCACCTCACCCCGGGCCTCGTCGACTGCCACTCTCACTCGGCGATGGACGGCGCGGGCAACGAGGGGACGCACGCCGTCTCGGCGGAGGTCCGCGTCCAGGACGTCATCGATCCCTTCGACGTCGCCGCGTACCGGGAGCTCGCCGGCGGAACCACGACTGCCAACGTGCTCCACGGCTCGGCGAACGCGATCGGCGGCCAGAACGCCGTCGTGAAGTGGCGCTGGGGCGGCGGGCCGGACGACGACTTCTTCGCCGGAGCGCCCGCCGGGATCAAGTTCGCGCTCGGCGAGAACCCGAAGCAGTCGAACTGGACGAACCCTCGTCCCCGCTACCCGGCCACGCGGATGGGCGTCGCCAATCTGATCCGGGAGCGCTTCCTCGCGGCGAGAGACTACCGGCGCCGGCAGGAGGAGTACCGGAAGGCCGCCTCGGTCCGCGGGGCCTCGCCGATCCCTCCCGCCCCCGACCTGCAGCTCGAGGCGATCGCGGAGATCCTCGAGGGCAAGCGAATGATCCACTGCCATTCTTACCGGAAGGACGAGATCCTCGCGATGATCCGGGTGGCCGAGGAGTTCGGCGTGAAGGTGGGCACGTTCCAGCACGTCCTCGAGGGCTACAAGGTGGCCGACGAGATCGCGAAGCACGGGGCGGGAGCCTCGACGTTCTCGGACTGGTGGGCGTACAAGCCGGAGGCTTACGACGCGATCCCCTACAACGGCGCCCTGATGCGGGAGCGCGGCGTTCTCGTCTCCTTCAACTCCGATTCCGACGAGCTCGCGCGGCGTTTGAACTGGGAAGCGGCGAAGGCGGTCCGCTACGGCAACGTCCCTCCCGCGGAAGCACTGGCGTTCGTGACGTCGAATCCCGCGAAACAGCTGGGTATCTTCCAGCGCG
Source organism: Acidobacteriota bacterium (assembly GCA_039933215.1). Lineage (GTDB taxonomy): Bacteria > Acidobacteriota > Thermoanaerobaculia > UBA5066 > Gp7-AA6 > JALYUA01. Next base: position 9,945 of record JBDTOO010000051.1, on the reverse strand, counting down.
TCGGCTCTCTCGAGCCGGGCAAGGACGCCGATTTCGTCCTGTGGAGTGGCGATCCCCTGGCGACGTCGTCGATCGCGCTCCAGACGTGGATCGAAGGGCGCAGGTATTTCGACCGCCGGGACGATCTCGCGCGGCGTCCCGCCCTCGAGCGGGAGCGGGCGGAGCTCGTCGACCGAGCACGCCGGATGCTCGAAGCGGATCGGCGCGCCGGCCGCGCGGCCGCGGCGCCCTCCGAAGCGCCCGCGGGAGGCGCCGCATCCGTGCCGTCCCCCGCGGCGGTGCGTCCGGCGGAGGAGGGGGAGAAGAACCCGACGCCGCCTCCTCCCGCCCCGGCCTCCGTTTCCCCCCGGCCGACGCCCGTTCCGACGGCGAGGCCGCAGTGAGCGCCCGGGCGCTGGCGGCGGCGGCCCTCCTTCTCGCCGTGCCGGCTGCGCCGGATGCGCGGGCGGAGACGATCGCGCTCACCGGCGCCACCGTGCACACGGTCTCGGGGCGGGATCTTCCGAACGCCGTCGTTCTGCTGCGCGACGGAAAAATCGCCGCGGTCGGCGCGGAGGTCGCCGTTCCTCCGGACGCCCGACGGGTCGATCTGTCGGGGCGGCATCTCTACCCGTCGCTCATACCGCCCGTCACCGTGCTCGGTCTCGTCGAGATCCAGTCCGTTCGGGCGACCGTCGACACGACGGAGCTCGGCGAGGTGAACCCGCAGGCCCGGGCGGACTTCGCGGTCAATTTCGATTCCGAGCTCCTGCCGGTCGCGCGTTCGGCGGGCATCCTCGTCGCCGGGATCACCCCGATCGGCGGGATCGTCTCCGGCTCCCTCGCCGCGATGAAGCTCGACGGCTGGACCCGGGAGGACGCGACGGTCCTCGCTCCCGCGGCGGTCTTCGTCGTGTGGCCCGACCTCGCGATCGACCGGTCTCCCTCGGCCCGCTTCTCGGCGCGCATCCAGGAGAAGCGGCGCGACGAAGCTCTCCGGAAGCTTCGCGAGGCGTTCTCGGACGCCCGCGCCTACGGCAAGGCGAGGTCCGCCGAGGGCGGCGCCGGGATCCCGCGGCACGACTTCGACCCCAGGCTCGAAGCCCTGCTGCCGGCCGTGGAGGGCCGGATTCCCGTTGTCGTCGAGGCCCATACGGTCGCTCAGATCCGGGCGGCGCTCGCCTGGTCGCGCGAGGAGAAGCTGTCCGCGACGCTCTTCGGCGTCGAGGACGGATGGCGGATCGCGCCGGAGATCGCGCGCGCGGGAGTCGCGGCGATCGTCAGGTCCCTGCCGCTGCCGCTCCGAGCCGATGAGCCGTACGACGCGGCCTACGCAAACGCGGGCGCCCTGTCGCGGGCCGGAGTTGCGGTCGCCTTCGACGACGGGGCGGAGACGGGCACGGCGCCGACGGTCCGCGACCTCCCGCACCAGGCCTCCGCGGCCGTCGCCTACGGTTTTCCGCGCGAGAAGGCGGTGGCCGCGATGACACTCGAGCCTGCGCGGATCCTGAGGATCGCAGATCGCCTCGGCTCGATCGAAGCGGGCAAGGACGCAACGCTGATCGTGACGGATGGCGACGTCCTCGACCTGCGGACGCACGTGGTCGGCGCGTGGCTCGACGGGCGGCCCCTCGACTTGAACGACAAGCAGAAGCGGCTCTGGGAGCGCTACCGGGCGCGGCCCCGGAAGTCCGCGGAGAAAGACCGATGAACTGGCTCTTCAAGGAAGAACCGACGCACTACTCCTTCGAGGATCTCGTCCGCGACGGGAAAACGGCGTGGTCGGGCGTGCGCAACGCCGTCGCGCAGAAGCATCTCCGGGGCGTCCGGAAAGGCGATCGGATTTTTTTCTACCACACGGGCAAGGAGAAGGCGATCGTCGGCGTCGCGCGTGCCGGCGGTCATGCGTACGCCGATCCGGCCGATCCCGAAGGCCGCCTCGTGGCCGTCGAGGTTCGGCCGGTCGAGAAGCTTCCGCGGCCCGTGACGCTCGCCGAGGTCAAGGCGGATCCATTCTTTCGCGACTTCCCGCTGGTCCGGATCGGACGCTTGTCCGTGATGCCGGTCTCCGACGCGGAGTGGGCGCGGATCGAGAAGATGTCCCGCGCGGGCCGGTGACTCCTCGCCGTGACCCCATCGTCCGCACATCGCCCGGTTGCCGGATGACTCTCTCCTGATGGACGCCGCCGCCATTCCCGCCTGCGCCGCGGACGGCGCCTCGCCGCTCGTCGACGAGGCCCGCGCGGTCTTCGACGCCACGGTCGAACGCGCCGTGCGGCATTTCGAACGCGGCTCGCCCGGGGAGTCGGCCGTCTGGGCGCAGATCGCGGCGCACTTCGCAACATACCGGCACGCGGGGATCTACGCGAGTGACGCGCTCGAAGCCCTTCTGGTCGAGATCGCGCGCACGCTGCCGCCGATCCGCCCCGCGGGGTCGCGAGCGAGGCCGGGCGACTCCGGCCGCCGCCGGACCCTGCACGTGATGACGCGAGCGCTCCCCGTCGGCGGCCATACGCGGGCGGTCGAGCGGTGGGTGCGGAGCGACGAAGCCTCCGTGCACGCGCTCGTCGCCACGGCCCAGACGGAACCGCTGCCCCCGTGGCTCTCCCGGGCGGTTCGCGGCGCCGGAGGCTTCTACGAGTCTCTCGCGCTGCCGCCGCGGGATCTCCTGTGGCGGGCGTCCCGACTGCGTCAGGTCGCGCGCGACTGGGCGGACGTCGTCGTTCTGCACGGCCATCCCTACGACGTCGTTCCCTCGCTCGCGTTCGGAGTCGACGGCGGCCCGCCCGTCTTACTCTTCAACCACTCCGACGCGACGTTCTGGCTCGGAGCACGCGCCGCGGACGTCGTCGCCGACATGCGCGAGACCGGCCGCCGGCTCTCCCTCGAGCGGCGGGGTATCTCCCGCTCGGTAGTGCTTCCGATCCCCCTCGTACGCCGGGAGGCGCCGCCGCGCGAGGAGGCCCGCCGGCGCCTCCAGATCCCCGAGAGCGCCACCGTCCTTCTCACGAGCGGAAAGGATTTCAAGTTCGTCCCGTTCGGGGACCACGACTTCTTCGCCCTGGCGGCGCGGATCCTCGCGAGACGCGAGACGGCGATTCTTCTCGCGGTTGGCCTGCACGACGTCCGCCGGTGGCAGTCGGCCGCGGATCGCCGCGCGCCCGGCCGGGTGCGCGTCTTCGGTCCGCGCGCCGAAATCGCGGATTTCCAGGCCGCGGCCGACGTCTACCTCGACCCGATGCCCGCGACGTCCCTGACGGCCGCGCTCGAGGTCGGGGCGCTCGGTTGTCCCGTGGTGGGTTTCCGGGACCCGGTCCAGCCGATCTTCTCTTCGGCGGACGACGCGGCGTTCGCCGGCCTCGCGGGGCACGCCCGGTCCCCGGCGGAATACGAGCGTCGGGCGGACGCCCTGATCGCCTCCGCGGAGCTGAGGAGGAGCGAGGGCTCCGCTGCCGCCGAAGCGATCCGGACAGTCCACATGAGCCCGGGCTGGAATCGAGCGCTCGAGTGCGCCCTGGACGCGCTGCCGCGGCGCCACCGGGTCGCGTCCGGCGGCTCCTACGGAACCGCGGGCGCGGGGGACCGTTTCCTCGCGAGCTTCGAGAGCGCCGGAGACCCCGGGTTCGGGCTCTCCTCCTGCGTGGCCGCCTCGAGCCGATACTTCGACACCCGGGCCCGCGCGGCGCTCTTTCTCGAAGGTCTGCGGGGCGGAGAGGGCTCCCTCCATCTCCCGGCGAAGTCCCATCTTCCGGAGCGCTGGCTCGTGATCGGGAAACGATTCCTGACCACGGCCTCTTCTCTCGGACGTCGCATCTCGCACTCCGCGTCGCGATGACCGGCCCGCCTCCGGGGCCGGCCGGCGTCGGGAATCGAGGGAGCCTGCGCGAGTACAGCGCGGACACGCTCGGATTTCTCCGCCGCTCTTCGCGCGAGTACGGGGACGTGGTCGCTTATCGCCTGGGGCATCAGCGCGCCTGTCTCGTGACTCACCCGGCGGCGATCGAGCGCGTGCTCGTCACCGACGCGAAGATCTTTCCCAAGAGCCTCGACAGCGATCCCGCGGGGGTCCTTCAGACGCTCGTCGGCGTCGGGCTGCTGACGGCGGACGGGCCGGCGTGGGCGAGCCGGCGCCGCCTCGCCCGCCCTTATTTCGCGCCGGATCGGATGGCGGATTACGCCGCCCTCGTGGACGCGCGCGCCCGGACGTTCCTCGAGGGCTGGGGGGAAGGGGAGGTGCGCGACATCCACCGCGAGATGACCTCCCTCGCGGTGGCGATCATCGGAGACGTCTTCCTCGGCGCGGAGCTCGAAGGGCTTCTCGACGAAGTCGGACGGTGCGTCGAAACGGCGATGGAGGAGCACGTCGCGCGGCTTCGCCGCCCCCCGTGGCTGCCCGGGCGCTTTCCCACGCCGGGAAAAATGCGCTTCCGCCTCGCGATGAAACGGTTCGATCGCATCGTCCGCGGCTTGATCCGCGCCCGGCGTGCCGCTGGTTCTTCGCGGGACGATTTACTGGGACGGTGGGTCGGGGTCGCGGGTGGCTCCGACGCGGACGCCGCCGAAAACGAGGTTCGTGACGAGGTCGCGACGATCTTTCTGGCCGGGCACGACACGACCGCTCTGACGCTGACCTGGGCCGCACATCTGCTTTCGACCGCTCCTGCGGTCGAGGAGCGCCTCGCCGGCGAGCTCGACGCGGCTCTCGGGGGCCGGACGCCCGCGCTCTCCGATCTCCGTGGCCTCCGGTATCTCGACGCCGTGCTCCACGAAACCCTGCGCCTCTATCCGAGCGCCTGGGGTTTTTCGCGCCTCGCGACCTCCGACTGCGAGATCGGGGGCTACCGCATTCCAGCGGGTACGTCGGTCCTCGTGAGCCCGTGGGTTACCCAGCGCGACCCGCGCTTCTTCGAAGACCCGGAGTCGTTTCGCCCGGAGCGGTGGATGGACGGTCTTTCGGCGAGGATTCCGCGGTTCGCTTATTTCCCCTTCGGCGGAGGGCCGCGGCTCTGCATCGGCGCACAGTTCGGGATGATGGAGGCGGCGCTTCTGCTGGCGGTCCTGGTCCAGCGGTTCCGCTTGCACGCGATACCCGGCAAAGCGGTCGAGCCCTGGGCATCCATCACCCTCCGGCCGCGCGGGGGCCTCGAGATGGTGGTCCGGCGCCGCGGTTGATCGCCCTCGGGCCGCTACGACCCGAGGGCGCGTCCGGATCGGTTCCAGGGGAGCATCGGGCTGTCGTCCGGCGCCTTCCGGGAGAATCTCTCCCGCCGCGGCTCCATCACGGGCGGGACTCCGCCGGGGAGGCAGCCCGCAGCCGCACCACGACGCCGACGCGCGTCCCGGAGGGAGGGAGGGCGGACGCGCGCGACCGGAAGCGGGTCGCGCCGCGGACGTAGTCGCGCTCCGTGTACCGGGCGTTGCCGATCTTGCTTCCGGGACAGGAGTAGAGGCAGACGATGCATCCGGATCTCCACTCGGGGATGAGCCGCTCGTTCCCGCCGAAGCGAAGGTCGAGCCCCCGGCCGCCCCGGTCTTCGACCAGCTCGGAGAGGGGGACGAGCTCCGCCCGGCCGGGGATCCGCACCAGGACGTCCACGGCGGGCCCGGCGATCGTGGCGTCGGGCGCGGGGCTCCGGGAGTCCCGACGGCGCCTCCAGGCGTCCATCGAGAGGTTGTTTCCCGGCGCCGCGCCGAGAGACTCAAGGGCCCGGACCACCGACACGTCGGACACCTCCGCTTCGAGCAGCGCGGCGTGGGCCATGCGGCCGCCCCGCGCGACGACCGCGTGGTAGCCCGGCATCATCCAGCCGGAGTCGAAAGCGCGGGCGTGCACGGTCGCGGGAAACTCGATCTCCGAAGGGGGCCGGACGACGGGACGCTCTCGGGAGGCGCCGGCCCGGCAGCCCGATGCGGCCAGGCAGACCGCCACCGCGATCAGCGGGCGCCGCGCATGCATCGGAAGAGACGGTATCAGCTTTGCGTTCTCCGCCAGGCGAGGAGAAGAACCTTCCATGCCGATCGAGAGAGTCCTGAACGGCCGCGTGCCCGTGAAGGTCTGGACGGACCGGATCGAGCCTGAGGCGATGGCGCAGCTGAAAAACACGGCGGCCCTGCCCTTCGTTTTCCGCCACGTCGCGGCGATGCCCGACGTGCACCTCGGGAAGGGGGCCACGGTCGGAAGCGTGATCGCGACGAAGGGGGCGATCTGCCCGGCGGCGGTCGGCGTCGACATCGGTTGCGGGATGGCGGCGCGCAAGACTTCTTTCCCCTCCGACCGCCTGGACGCCGCCGGTCTGCGAAAGCTCCGCGCGTCGATCGAGCGGGAGATTCCGGTGGGCCGCGAAAGCCGGCGCGAGCCCGACGAGGCCGCGTCCCGGTGGATGGCGGCCCGCGAGAGACCTCGGGCGGCATCCGGCGCTACCGGCGTGCGCGCGCTCCATCAGCTCGGAACTCTCGGCGGAGGAAACCACTTCATCGAGATCTGCGCCGACCGCGACGACGGGAACCTCTGGGTGCTCCTGCATTCCGGAAGCCGCAACGTCGGGAAGACGGTGGCCGAGGCGCACATCGGCCGCGCGAAGGGGGCCATGAAGGCGCTATCGGAGAAGCTGCCAGACCCGGATCTCGCGTATTTCGTCGCCGGGACCCCCGAATTCGCCGAATACCGCGCCGATCTCGAATGGTGCCAGGCCTACGCCCGGGAGAACCGGGACCTCATGATGGGCCGGGTCCTGCGGCAGCTCGCCCACGCGCTCGGGCTCGAAGGCGACGTCTCGCATCTCGGGATCACGATGGCGGTCGACTGCCATCACAACTACGTCGCCGACGAGGTGCACTTCGGGGAAGAGGTGCTCGTGACCCGCAAGGGCGCCATCCGCGCCGGCCCGGGGGAGCTCGGAATCATCCCGGGCTCGATGGGCTCGTCGTCGTTCATCGTCCGCGGCCTCGGAAACCGCGAGGCGTTCGAGAGCGCCCCGCACGGCGCCGGCCGCGCGATGTCGCGCAGCGAGGCCAAACGCAGGTTCACCCGGGAGGATCTCGAGCGGGAGACGGCGGGGATCGATTGCCGCAAGGACGCCGGAGTCGTCGACGAGATTCCGTCGGCCTACAAGCCGATCGAGGAGGTCATCGAAAAGTCGAGCGATCTCGTCGAGGTCGTGGCACAGTTGCGGCAGCTCCTCTGCGTGAAGGGCTGAACGTCGGAACGTGGAACCCCGAGGACGCAACGGAGGGTCCGGCATGGCGAGCGAAAGCGGGAAGCGGGCGGAGCGGGAGCGTCGGGGCGGAGCGTCCCGGGCGGAGGCACCTCCGGTGACGTTTCATGTTCTCGACCGTTTTTCCCAGAGCGGGCGGCGCGTCGGAGACATCTGTTTCGACTGCGAGTGCCGGGTCCTCGAGATCGGAGGTCCGGACGGGCTGCTCCTCGCGTGGTGCGATTGCCGGTGGCCGGACGAGCACCATGAGATGGAGATCCTCCCGGCCTGATCCGCGGCGCGCCGATTCCCGCATCTTCCGTCCCCGCTTCCGGTTACACTGTTTCCCAACGATGCGCGCGGCGCTGAAGGCGAGGCTCGAGGAGCCCTCCATGGACGCGGCGCAGCCGTCCCTGTTTCCCTCCCTCCCGCCGACGACGCGCTTCCAGGCGGCGATCCGGCTCACCGAGCGCAACGTCGCCCGAACCGTCCCGCCGGGGCTTCCGGGCGTCTATTTCCTGAAGTCCGTGGCGCCGGGCGGCCGCGTGGCGGAGCGAGTCGGCCGCGACGAGGTCGACCTGCGCCAGCGCCTGATCCATCATGCGCGGGGGGCGGGCGAGAACGTCCTCTTCGGCTGGATGCGGGCGGAAAACGGCAACGACGCTTACCGGCTCGAGTGCTACCTCTGGCACGCGCAGGGCGGCGCCTGGGCGTCGATCGAAGGAGACGCCCACCCGCAGCCGGAGGAGCGGATTCCGTTTCTCGGCTGTCCCGACTGCGAGGAGTGACCGGCCGGGCCGGGGTCAGGAAACGACGGCGGAGAGCCGGTTCCGGTCGGGGCGGGGCGACTCGGGGGACAGCCGCAGCTCCTGTTCGGCCTTGGGAAGGATCCCGTCGTTCCAGCAGAGCTCGGAGTTGCCGCGGACGAGCCGGTCCGCGATCTCGGCGCCCATCTGGACGGAGTGGTCCATGTTGCCGATCTCGTACTTCCACGCTCCGAACCGTCCCCGCGAGTAGACGTCCCGCGACTCGAGCCACGGCTGGATGACGGAGAGCGCGTCGTCCCGCCGGATCGTCGGAATCGGATACGTGTAATCGCGCACGATGAGATGCGTGTCGATCACGTCCTTCCTCCCTTCGGAGGAGAGGAGCTTCGTGTTGACGAAACCGTCGATGACCTGCTCGACGATCGTGTCGAGGTCGACGGGCTTGTAGGGCGACCTCGAGACCTCGGCGAGGAGGGAGTGCTGGCTGGCGGGGTCCGGGACGACTTCCGGCGAATAGTTGGAGAGATACGTGACGCGGTAGTAGGGGCAGTCCTCTTCGGGGAAATATATCCAGCACTTCGTTGTCGGGGCGGGTTTCGCGACGCCGACTCCGACGATGGCGCTTCCCGAGTGGTGCAGGTGCTTCGTGGCCTCCAGCATCTCCGAGGGCGCGTCGGAGATCGACTGCACGAGACGGTCGAGCGGGACGGTTGAGATGAGCTGGTCGTACTCCTCGTCCGAGCCGTCCGCGAGCGTCACCCTCCGGCGCTTCGCGTCGAGCGCGACCGCCTGCGCGCCGTAGCGGATGTGCCCCTCGAGGGTCGCCGCGACGCGCAGGAACAGGCCTCCCGTGCCGCCGTGCCGGGGATACTTGAACGTGTTGTTGGGTCCCCACGAGACGTCGGGCCGGTCGAGGATGACGTTCGTCACCATCCGCTCGAGATCGACGACCGGCACGCGCTCCCCGATCCAGTGCGTTCCGAGCATCCGCGGCGGGTGCGCCCAGACCTTGAAGTTGTACGGCATCATGAAGTACTCGGCGATGCCCGCTCCGAAGACGCCGTGGATCATCTGCTCGAAGGTCTCGTAGGTCTTCTTTTCGGATCCCGCCGCCTTCTGCGCCTCGATCACCCCGAGCACGCATTTCAGGACGGCCTCGCGCGGGAGGTCCTTGATGTTGTTCTGGAATGGGTAGGGGAGGAACCGGTCCATCATCCAGACCCACGCCTCGCGCTGCAGCTCCTGGTACTCGTCGCCGAGCATCCGGTCGAAGAGATCGTCGAAGTAGCGGAAGTGCGAGAAGAGGACGTGGCCGCCGATGTCGTAGATGAATCCGTTCGCGCTGGTTTCGCTCGATGCGAGGCCTCCGGCGTGCGCGCGGGATTCGAGGACCACGAAGTTCTCGTGGCCGAGCTCGCGAAGGCGATAGGCGGCGCCCAGGCCCGTGGGACCGGCTCCGAGGATGACGATCTTCCGGCTGGTATCGGTCCGCGGCGAGACGTTGTGAGGCAAGGGTTTCCTCTCCATTCCAATTGTGGGGCTTCAGTATCGCTTGGAGCGGTCTCGAATCGAAAGAGGCGAAGGCAAAATAGCAAGGTCCGTACCATTCCGTCGCCTCCGCGGTCGCGCTTTGCGCGACCGCTCCGGCTCCCGCCGCGTGAGGCTCCTCCGTCCGTCGCCTCCGCGTTCGCTTCGCGATCGCTCCGGCTCCCGCATCGGGAGGCTCCTCCCTCCCTTCGGTCGGGAGACTCCTCCCGATGCGAGCGGATGGGGGAGATGGGCGGAAATGAAGCTCTGTGCCGAGAGGGAGAGGGCTGGGCGGTGAGCCGTGTCGGCCGCCGTCGATGGGGGCCGACACAACTCCCTCAGGCCGTCAGGGTCTTGCTCTTTCTCGAACGCGCGGGGGTGGCGGATGCTGCGGATGCTGGCTTTGTGGCGGGATCGTTTATCCGGCCGCGGAGAAAGTTGGCGGCGGCGGACATCACCGCGGCGTCCCGGAGGATCTT